>CAJOHX010000026.1 GCA_905234475.1 uncultured Bacteroidales bacterium
CTTCTCCATGCCCTTCTCCATGCCATCATTGAAGCCGTCTTCGTAGTTGGCGGCGGCGATGTCTTCTCTTTCGGTTTCTGATACCATGGCTCTGAAGTATTTGAGTTTCTCCGCGTCGGGCAGGTCGTTGGTGCGCGAGGCCTCCAGTACCGTGCGCATCCGCTCCGGTATGCCCTTGGGGTTCAGCGCAAAAGTACGCATTTTTCTCAAGAAAAGAAACCATTGCTCCCGGACCGGCAGGTTCTCGAAGCTCTTCCCGACGACGCGAGGCAGTTCGCAGAAGTACAGGGAGATGTAGTCGCCGTAGAGTTCGCCCGTCTCCTGCTCCCGGAGCTCGTAGGCGAAGACTACCTTGCCCGGAGGGCAGTCCGTGTGCTGCATCTTGAAGTTAACCAGGCAGATGACGTAGACGGCGTGCACCTCGTTGTAGCTCTTGCCGCGCTTGAGCTGCTTGACGAAGTTGGCTGCGCCGTAGTAGGCGATGCGGTCCTTGAAGGAGGCCTTCTTCTCCTGCTGCATCTCGACGATGATGCGGCGGCCGTCGCTGAGGCGGCAGATGACGTCCATGATGATGTTCCTGTCGTCGGGCCGGAACTTGTCGATCTCGTTGGGGAGCGGCTCCTGGATCTTCAGGTCCATCTGGAGGATGTCCCGGAGGAGGATCTCCAGCAGGTTGAGGTTGTTGCCAAAGACGTGCTTGAAGGCCCAGTCGCAGAGCAGGTCGAGGTAAGGCCGGTCCATGATGTCTTTGATCAGGGCCAGTTTCTCATCTTTGGAGAGGGTGCGGTAGCGCTCGGTCTCGTCCAGAATGGCGTAGTAGAGATTGAGCTGTTCCGGGGACATCCGGTCGGTGAGGGATTGGAGTGTTTCCATGGTTGAACAGTTTAAAATGACTGGACGCAAGATGGAGACAATCCGGCGGATGTCCAAAGACCTGAAAAAAACGTACGGGGTAATTGTTGTTTTAATGCGTTTTACCCGAATGGGAAAGAATTTTAAGCAGGGGCTACTGCGCGATGAATTCGTAGACGATATTGCCTCCCTGCTTGGGCGGGGCGTCGGCCTTGGCGGAGAATTTGGAGAGGCGGGCGGCGCGGATGGCGAAGGAGCGCAGGCACCCGTCCTTGGAGGAGACGGCCTCGTCCACCTTGGCGGCGGTGACGGTCCCGGCGGGGTCCACGGTGATCAGCACCGTGACCTGCCCGGCGCCCATGCAGCGGTAGGCCGGAATGGGCAGTTTGCTGGCCTTGCGGCCTTCGAGCCAATAAGAGACAATGGAGGGCCCGGAATAGACCGGGGCCTCCTCTTTTGTGGTCTCCGGCTGCGTGTTCTGCTCGGTGTGGATGTCGGGATCGGCGTAGTCCTCCTGCTTGACCTCATAGCCCCGGGCGAGCTCCTGGGCAAGGCGCTCGGCGTCGCGGTAGAGCTGCTCGGCGTCGGTGCCGCGGTCGTCCTTGAGGGCGGCACGGTCCACGACCACGTTGCGGACCACGGGGGCAGCGTTGATCTGCTGCTGGAGCTTCTGGGCAATGCTCTCCTTGAACTCCGCTTCCTGGCGGAGGCGTTCGACTTCCTGCTCGAGGCGCTCCTTTTCCTCAAGCTTGGAGAAGTCCAGCACGAAGCTGTTTTCCTTGCGGATGGAATAGTCCAGCCCGGCCAGCAACAAGACAATCACCACCGCGAGGTGTACGATCACGGTGGTGTAGATGCCTGCCTTGTCTTCCTGGGAGAGCCGGCGCACGGGATCAGTTCTTTTCGCCCAGTGCTTTCTCGACCGTGGCGGTGATGACGTCGATGGCCACCTTGTTGTGTCCGCCCTGCGGGATGATGATGTCGGCGTAGCGCTTGCTCGGCTCGATGAACTGGAGGTACATCGGCTTGACGGTGCGCGAGTAGCGCTCGATCACCCAGTGCACGTCCTTGCCGCGCTCGCTGATGTCGCGCGCCATGACGCGCATGAGGCGGTCGTCGTCGTCAGCGTCCACGAAGATCTTGACATCCATCTGCTCGCGGAGGGGCTTGCAGGTGAAGATCAGGATGCCCTCGATGATGATGACCTCGGCCGGCTCCACGGTCACCGTCTCCGTCTTGGAACGGGAGCAGGAGATGTAGGAATAGACCGGCTGCTGGATGGTCTTGCCGCTCTTCAGCTCGCTGAGCTGCTGGCAGAGCAGGTCCCAGTCGATGGCGTCCGGGTGGTCGAAGTTGTTGGCGCGCTTCTCTTCGTCGGAGAGGTCGCTGCAGTCTTTGTAGTAGGCGTCCTGGGGGATGACCACCACGCTCTTGCCTTTGAGGTTCTCGGTGATGGCTTTGACGACCGTGGTTTTTCCTGAGCCGGAACCGCCGGCGATGCCGATGACTAACATTAGAATTCTGCGTTTTTAGGGGTTCTGGGGAAAGGAATGACGTCCCGGATGTTCTGCATGCCGGTGATGAAGAGCAGCAGGCGCTCGAAGCCGAGGCCGAAGCCGCTGTGCGGGCAGCTGCCGAAGCGGCGGGTGTCGATGTACCACTCAAGGTTTTTGCGGCTCATGCCGAGCTCGTCGATGCGGGCCTCGAGCTTGCCGAGGTCGGCCTCGCGCTCGGAACCGCCGATGATCTCGCCGATCTTCGGGAAGAGCACGTCCATGGCGCGAACCGTCTTGCCGTTGTCGTCCTGCTTCATGTAGAAGGCCTTGATGTCCTTCGGGTAGCCGGTGAGGATCACCGGGCGGCCGAAGTGCTTCTCCACGAGGTAGCGCTCGTGCTCGCTCTGCAGGTCGATGCCCCAGCTGACCGGGTACTCGAACTGCACGCCGTTCTTGACGGCCTCTTCGAGGATGCGGATGCCGTCCGTGTACTCGAGCCGTACGAACTCCGTGCCGATGACGCCGCGCAGGCGCTCGATCAGCTCGGGATCGTAGCGGTCGTTGAGGAACTGGATGTCGTCCATGCAGTTCTCAAGGGCGTAGCTGACGAGGTGCTTGATGAAGTCCTCGGCCAGGTCCATGTTGTCCTTGATGTCGTAGAACGCCATCTCCGGCTCGATCATCCAGAACTCCGCGAGGTGGCGCGGGGTGTTGGAGTTCTCGGCGCGGAAGGTCGGCCCGAAGGTGTAGATCTCGTGGCCGCTCACGGTCAGGCTGGTCTGCTTGCCGAAGAAATCCCGGGCATAGTCGATCCGGCCCTTCTTGTCGCGCGGGATCTGCTCCAGGTCAAGCGTGGTGACCTGGAACATCTGCCCTGCGCCTTCACAGTCCGATTCCGTGATGATCGGGGTGTGGAGATAGACGAATCCCTTGCTGTGGAAATACTCGTGGATGGCGAAGGCCATCTGGCTGCGCAGGCGATAGATGGCCCCGAACGTATTGGTCCTGGGGCGCATGTGCGCCACGGTGCGCAGATACTCGAAGGAGGTGTCCTTCTTCTGCAGCGGATAGCGCATCGGATCGCAGGTGCCGTACACCTTGATCTCACCGGCCTTGATCTCGACCGCCTGTCCGCTGCCGACCGACTCGACCAGCTGGCCGCGCACGGCGATGCAGGCGCCGGTGCCGATCTGTGCGAGGACCGGCTCCGTCTCTGCATTCTTGTCCACGACTATCTGAATGTTCTTGATGGTCGATCCGTCGTTCAGCGCGATGAATGCGATCTCTTTGTTCCCTCTCTTCGTCCTGACCCAACCTTTGGCCAGCACTTCCTGACCTGCCGGCATGGCGAGCAGGTCCTTCACCTTTGTACGGATGATTTCCTTCATTGGATTCTGTCTCATTTTAAAAAGCAGCCCTCTTGGACAAGGGGGCTGCTCGTAATCAATACTGCTTCAGTTTACTTAGCAGGTTTTCTTGCTGAGTACATGATCTTCAGCGCGGAGCAGCGGCGCAGCTCCTGCTTCACATCAGTAACGATACCCATTCTGACATCCTGGTCAGCCCGGATAGACACGGTCATGAGCTGGCGGTCGGCCTCGCTCAAGGCGTCACGCTCCGCGGCGATGAAGTCGCGGATGTCGTCCGTGGTGCGGAAGGAATCGTTCAACTGGATACGGGCATCGGTACCGGCAGGGTCGGGGAACCGATGTTGATGTAGGAGTTGAGGTCCTTGCGCTCCAGCTTGACGACTTCGGAAGCCTCAGGCGTGGTGACTTTGACCTTGTTCTCGGTCTCGCGCATCTGCGTGGTGACCATGAAGAAGAACAGGAGCATGAACACGATATCGGACAGCGAGCTCGAGGTGATCCCGGGCATTTCTTTCTTACCGCCTTTCTTAAATCTTGACATAGTTGTATCCTCCTGTTTTATCTTCTCTTGCCGACGTCCTTAGGCTCTGCCTCGGAGATGTTCTGCGGGATACAGTCACGGACGACCTTCTGCTGGTCCTCGTTGAGGGCGTTGTACTTCCGGCCGAATTCGCGCATCGAGAAGTCGTCACGAAGTTCGTTGACGGCCTTGACGAGCTCGTTCTGCACGGCTATGTACGCCTGGTAACTCGTACCACGGTCGTTCTGCAGGGAGATGACACCCTTGGAGACAGGGTAGGTGCCCTTGCTGTATCCTTCGATCGTCTGAACTTCCTTCTCGGGGAGGTTCGGATCGTTGGTCGGGTTGCTAAGGAAGTCTTTGATCTTGTCTTTGAGCTGAGAGACATCAATGGCGTCGGTACCGGCAAGAATCCTATCGGCGGAGTTGATCTTCACCACGATGATGTTGCGGCGGTTGACCTTCTGGTCCTGGGCCTTCTGATTGGGATCAGGCATCGGGGGGAGACGACGGGAAAGTCCGAAGTGCGAACCCATTGTCGTGGTCATGAGGAAGTAGCACAACAACAGGAAGGCGATATCGGCCGTAGAACTCGAATTAATTGCTGGTGTTTTCTTTGCCATGATTATTTCCTATTAGTGATGGCCAGTTTGATCTCACCGATGATGATGGCGAGGATAGCGCCGACACCGGCAATAAGGGTGAGGTTCAGAATGGTATCAGTCAGTTTGAGCATTCCGTCAGATACGGGCTTGCCCGTATAACCGACGGCGGGGTCACCCTTCGCGAGGAGATAGGCGATGAAGCAGACCACAGCCACGCCGACCAGCACGATGGCCATCCGGATGATGGACTTCGGGTCGTTCTTGATGCTGATGATGAGCCCCACAACTATCCAGGCGACGAGGGCGAGTGCGAGCATGATGCCTGCCCAGCTGAGCAGCACGTCAACAGGCTTCGCACCGTTGGACTCGAAGCCTACTGCGAAGCCCCAGACCAGGAGTGCGACGCTGACGAGGATCAGCACCACAAGACCCCATTTGAATATTTTGTTGAGTTTCATTATTATTCAGTCGTTTATACGGATTTGGACTTATTTCTTCTCGCCGTATTTGGTCAGCACGTCGATCAGGCTGATGGAAGAATCCTCCATGTCGATGGTGATGGACTCGATCTTCGCAAGGATGTAGTTGTAGAACACCTGGAGGATCATAGCGACGATAAGACCGCCGACCGTAGTGATAAGGGCGACCTTCATACCACCTGCAACGACGTTCGGGGAGATATCACCGGCAGCCTGGATGGCATCGAAGGCGTTGATCATACCGATAACCGTACCGAGGAATCCGAGGGACGGGGCGATGGCGATGAACAGGGATCAAGCCGCTCTCCAGCTGGCTCTGCTGCACGCTGCCGTAGGAGACGATCGTCTTCTCGACCACATCCAGACCCTGGTCGTAGCGAAGCAGACCCTGGTAGAAGATGCTGGCGACCGGGCCGCGGGTATTGCGGCAAACCTCCTTCGCTTTCTCGATGCCGCCTTCCTTGAGGGCGTCCTCAACCTTCGCGACCAGCTTCTTGGTGTTGATCTTGGAGAAGGAGAGATAGAGGATGCGCTCGATGGCGAGGGCAAGACCGATGATCAAGCAGATGATGATCAGGGACATGAACGCCGGACCACCTTCGATGAACTTGGTCTTGAGAGCCTGGTTGAGAGGAACTTCGCCGCTGCCGCTGAGGAGGTCAGCCGCGCTCATCTCGTCCTGGGCGAATGCGGAGACTGCAGAGAAGGCCATAGTGCCGACACCTGCCAAAAACATGAAAACTTTTTTCATAACGAATTTAATAATGTATTAGTTGTGATATATCTATGCGTTTCAATCAATCTAAAAGCAGCGCAATTTAGCAAAAAAAATCCATTTATCAATATTTATTTTGAGATTTCTCCTTTCAGATTCTTTTCCAGGAGGGTTTTTACCTGCGCATTGTCTTCATGCCGGCCCATCAGGTAGAAGAGTTTGCCGAGGGCGGCCTCCGTCGTGATGTCGTGGCCGCAGATGACGCCCGCGTCCTTGAGGGCGCGCCCGGTGGCGTAGATGTCCATGTCCACGTCGCCGCTCTGGCACTGCGTGACGTTGAGCAGGATCTTGCTCCGGCAGGCGTCGCGCACGATGGCGAGGAACCACGGGCGGCAGGGGGCGTTGCCCGAGCCGTAGGTCTCGAGGATGACGGCGCGGGAGCCGCCGCCCAGCAGGATGTCCCGCACGGCCTGCTCCGTGATGCCGGGATGCAGCTTGAGCACGGACACGCGGGTGTCCAGCATGGTGTGGATCGTGAACTCCTTGCGGCGGTCGTAGCCGTAGTGGATGAAGCTGTTGTTGTATTTGATGCTGATTCCCGCGGTCGCGAGCGGGGGGTAGTTCGGCGACTTGAAGGCGTCGAAGCCGGTGGCGTTGACCTTGACGCTGCGGTTGCCGCGCAGCAGCTGGGAGTTGAAGCAGATGCACACCTCCGGCACCATCGGGTGCCCGTGGGAATCCTTCGCCGTGGCGATCTCCACGGCGGAAATGAGGTTCTCCTTGCCGTCCGTGCGGGGGCTGCCGATCGGCAGCTGGCTGCCGGTGAAAATGACGGGCTTGCCGAGGTTCTCCAGCATGAAACTCAGCGCGGAGGCGCTGTAGGCCATGGTGTCCGTGCCGTGCAGGATCACGAAGCCGTCGTAGTCGTCGTAGCGCTCCCGGATCAGCTTGGCGAGGGCCTGCCACAGGGTGGGCTCCACGTCGGAGGAGTCGATGAGCGGGTTGAAGGCGAAGGAGTCGATCTTCAGGGCGAACTTGCGCAGCTCCGGCACCTCCTCGAGGATGCCGTTGAAGTCGAAGGGCTTGAGGGTCCCGTCTTCCGGGTCCTCCTTCATGCCGATCGTGCCTCCGGTGTAGATCAGGAGCACGGCGTTGCAGCTGCCTTTTTCCGAGAAAAAGTTGAATTTCATAGGGCGAACAGTCTTTTGGCGTTTTGGGTGGTAACGGCCGCAACTTCCTCGACGTCAATACCTTTCTGGCGGGCGAGGAAGTCGGCGATGAGGGGAATATAGGCGCTCTCGTTGCGCTCGCCCCGGTGCGGGACCGGGGTCAGGTAGGGAGCGTCGGTCTCCAGCAGGATGCGCTCCAGGGGGATGGACTTGACGGCCTCGGCGATGCCGGCCTTCTTGAACGTGACCACGCCGCCGATGCCGACATACCAGTCGCCCAGCGGGCGCAGGCGCGCAAAGGTCTCCGCGCTGCCGCTGAAGGCGTGCAGGTTGCCGCGCAGGTGGAGGTGGCGGCAGTCCGACAGGATGGCGAAGAAGTCCTCTGTGGCCTCCCGGAGGTGGATGTTGACCGGCAGGTCCCAGGCGGCGGCGAGCTCCAGCTGGACGCGGAACGCCTCCTTCTGCTCCTCTTTCCATTCCGCCCCGTAGTGGTAGTCCAGGCCGATCTCGCCGACGGCCACGATGCCGCGGCCGCGCCAGCGCTCCAGCTCGTCGATTTCGGCCCGCCAGCCCTCCCGCACGGACCCGGGATAGAGCCCGAGCATGGGGCGCAGCACGCCGGGATGGCGCTCCACGAGCGCAAACATGCGGGCGCGTTCGCGCGAATCCACGTCGGCCTGCAGCTGGATGGACACACCCGCGTCCAGCGCGCGGGCGATGATCTCGTCCTCGCATCCGGCGAAGGCTTCGTCGTAGGTGTGGGTATGTGTGTCGACAAACTCCATCACAAACACACAAATTTAAGCATTTTTTATATTTATGGTGCACCTTTGGAGCAGATCCACGCAGATGAATCCCTCCTCTTCCAGCAGGCCGGCGTCGCTGGCCACGGTGGCGTAGTCCAGGCCGGTCGCGCCGCACAGTTCGTCGTAGCTGATGCCGCGGCAGGCGCGGATGCGCAGGGCAAGGTCCGCGAGCCGGTCCACGTCCGCCGCCGGCAGGGCGGGGGCGAAGCGGCGGCGCACGGCTTCGGCCAGGTCGGCCGTCCGGTTTCGCCGTAGGCGTCCCAGGCCCAGCGCGACGGGCAGGGCCTCCGGCGAGGCCACAGGGGCGGCGACCTGCTCCCTGAGGAGTTGGTTGCAGCCCTGCGAGCGCACGTCGTCGATACGTCCCGGCACGGCGAAGACGTCCCGCCCGTAGCCGGCGGCCAGCCGGGCGGTGATCATCCCGCCGCCCTTGATGCGGGACTCCACGAGGACGGTAGCCCCGGCCAGGCCGGCGATGATGCGGTTGCGCCGCAGGAAATTGAAGGCCGCCGGGACCGTGCCGGGCGGGTAGTCCGTGACCAGGGCGCAGCCCGCTGTGGCGCACATCCGCTCCACGAAGGGGGCATGCCGCCGGGGATATACGTCCTCCACCCCCACCGGGCTCACGCCGACGGTGGGCAGGCCGCCTTCCAGCGCAGCGGTATGGGCGGTGATGTCCACCCCGAGCGCGAGGCCGCTGACCACGAGCGGCCGGGCGGGCGCTTCGGCCATAGCGCGGACGATGCGCTGGCAGCATTCGCGGCCGTAGTAGCTCTGGTCGCGCGTGCCGACCACGGCCACGGCGGGACGCTGCCCGAACAGCTCCGCCGCCGGGGTGCTGCTGCGCACATACAGGAGCAGCGGTGCGTCGGGACACTCCCGCAGGGCCTCCGGATAGGCGGGATGGAAGATGTCGAGAAACTGGAACCCGCGCGCGGAAAGCCGCTCGAACTCGGCCTGCGCGGCGTCGAGCGCCGCCGGTCCGATCTGCGCGGCGGCGTGGTTGTAGGGTCCGAACAGCTCCAGGCGTTCGCGTTCGGACAGGGAGAACACGGCCTCGGCCGAGCCGAGCGCGTCAAGGAGATGGTGGGAGAATTTGGGGTCGTTGCCGAAGATGGCGTTGAGCGCGATGGCGCTGATCAGGGGTGCAGTGTCTTTGTCCATTTTCCATAATTTCAGGTCCGGGACAAAAATAAAACAATCCGGCTGAAATACCCAGCCGGATTGTATAACACTTTTGTATAACAGTTTTGGCTTAGACGATCAGCATCGCGTCGCCGTAGGGGCCGAAGCGGTAGCCGTTGTCCAGCGCGCTCTGGTAGGCGTTCATGACCTTCTCGTAGCCGCCGAAGGCCGCCACGGACATTAGCATCGTGGACTCCGGAAGATGGAAGTTGGACACGATGGCGTCGGGGACGGAGAACTCGTAGGGCGGGAAGATGAACTTGTTGGTCCAGGTGTCGTTGGCGCGGACCTCGTGGTCCGTGGTCACGTAGGTCTCCAGGGCCCGGATCACGGTCACGCCGACGGCGCAGATCTTGTGGCCGGAGCGCTTGGTGCCGTTGATCTCCTCGGCCGCCTGCGGGCTGATGATGATGCGCTCGCCGTCCATCCGGTGCTTGGAGAGGTCCTCCACGTCGACGGTGCGGAAATGCCCGATGCCCATGTGGACGGTGATGAACGTCTTCTCGATATCCTTGAGAATCATGCGGTTGAGAAGCTCGCGGCTGAAATGCAGGCCGGCTGCCGGGGCGGACACGGCGCCTTCGTGCGTGGCGAAGATGGTCTGAAACTCCTCGGCGTCGCGCTCGGTCGGGGTCTGCTTGACCCACTCCGGCACGGGCGTCTGCCCGAGGGCGAACAGGGCCGCCTTGAACTCGTCGTACGGTCCGTCGTACAGGAAGCGAAGGGTGCGGCCGCGGGAAGTGGTGTTGTCGATCACCTCCGCCACCATGCTCTCGTCTTCGCCGAAATAGAGCTTGTTGCCGATGCGGATCTTGCGGGCCGGGTCCACGATGACGTCCCACAGGCGCTGCTCCTTGTTGAGCTCGCGCAGCAGGAAAACCATGATGTCGGCGCCGGTCTTCTCCTTCTTGCCGTAGAGCTTGGCCGGGAAGACCTTGGTGTCGTTGAGCACGAACCGGTCGCCCTTGCCGAAATAGTCGATGATGTCCTTGAACTGACGGTGCTCAATCTCGCCCGTGTCCTTGTGGAGGACCATCAGTTTGCACTCGTCGCGCCACTGCACGTGCCCGTTAACTTCGGGCATCAGTTCCGTGGCGATTTTCTCCTGGGGGAGTTCGAAATCGAATTGGGAAAGTTTCATGCGTTCCGTAGTGACAAAGTATTTCTTATACGGAACATAAGGGCAAAAAGTTTCACCCGCGAAACTTATTTTTTCTTCGCCTGGGCCTTCTTGCGCTCGATGGTCTGGAGATTGGTCCTGGCGGCGTAGTCGTCAGGGTCGAGCTTGAGCGCCTTCCGGTAGTACTTGGCGGCCTGCTGGTCGTTGTGCTTGACCGCCTGCTGGTAGGATCCGAGGTTGTCGATGAAGGCGGGATTCTTCGGGAAATGCTTGCTCATCCGGTCGGACACCTCGCGGAAATACTCGTAGCTGGCGGGGCTGCCGATGCGGAAGAATTCGGCGCAGAGCTCGCCGACGCCCTGCTGGAAGATCTCGTCGTCCGCGGGTTCCCCGTCGATCGTCCAGTCCTTGCGGGAGGCGGCATGGCGCTTGACGAGCTCGATGAGCGCGGCGGCGGCCATGTCCGGGTATTCCTTCTCGTAGGCGGTCAGCGCCGAGATCCGCAGGAAGATGAAGCGCAACTCATTGGGATGGAGGGAGATCTGCCGGTCGAGGACCCGCATCGCCTCGGCGAAGTCGTCCTCGTCGTAGAAGTCCTCCTGGAAGAAGTTGACGTCCTGCCCGTCGGCGTCCTTGAGGGTAAACGTGGGGGCATTGCCCAGGTAGCGGCGCTGCGTGCCCTTGGACACCATTTCCGTGCTCTGCGAGCGCTGGAAATAGTAGCTGAAACGCGCCACGGCCGCGGCCGGGTCGTCCGGGAAGGCCTCTTCCCAACGGTCGATCAGGGTCTCCACGCCGACGCCGGAGGCGCCGACGCTACGCACCAGGCGCTCGTACCGGGCCTGGAACTCTTCAGGGCTGTTCTGCGCCGCAGCGGCGCTGCAAAGGGCGATCGCGGCGATCGCAAGGATCCATTTTCTCATACGTTCATCAATATCCGGCGGCCCTTCGGGAGGAGGTTGTTGCATCGGGAACCGATGTTCTTGACGAATCCCAACGGGTGGCCGAGGTAGGTGACCACATTGTAGCCGGGCGCGGCCTGCGGCAGCACGAGCGCATCCCGGTGGAGGAAGCGCAGGGCCGTCTGCCGGTCCACATCCACACACCGGTACGCATTCCTATCAAATTTTATGCTCAACGCGTAGTCCGCGTCGGGGACGAAGTCCTTTCCAACCTGCGTGCCTTCGCGCAGGCCGCTGCGCAGCGGGTGCAGCGCCTCCAGGCCGGCCTTTTTCGCGACGGCTTGCGGGGCGGTTTTGCGGAGCACGCCGGCCCACTGCCCCTCGCCCGGCACGACGCCTGCTTCCAGCAGGTGCCCGTGGGGCGTGCGGCGCACGCCGGCGTCCTCGAATTCCGCCGCCGGCGGCAGGATCTCCCCGCCCAGTTCGGCCGCGGCCCACGCGAGGTTGTCGTCGTTCTCGGCGGCCTCGTAGGTGCAGGTGCTGTAGAGCAGGAAGCCGCCTTCGCGCAGCGCCGGCCACACATCCGCCAGGATGCGGCGCTGCCGGGCCGCGCAGAGCTCCACTACGGCGGGGCTCCATTCCTCGCGGGCGCGAGGGTCCTTGCGGAACATCCCCTCGCCGCTGCACGGCACGTCCGCCACGATCACGTCGAACCAGCCCGCCATGCGGGCAAAGGCCGCCGGATCCACGCTCGTCACGACCACATTCGGGTCGCCCCAGCGCGCCACATTGTCGTCCAGCACCCCCACGCGCGCCTTCATCACCTCGTTCGCCACCAGCACGAACCCGTCCCCGCACGCCTCCCGCAGCGTCGCCGCCAGATCCGTCGTCTTCCCTCCCGGTGCCGCGCACAGATCCAAGACCCGGACAACCGACGGCCCCTCGCTGCGCGGCGACCTGCCTCTGAAAACGTCCGGCTGCGCCGGACCCCTCCCATCTGACGATGGGCCCCTCCCTCTTACGATGCCGAGGGTGGCACGGTTTTCTGAGGCAGTCGCCGCCTCCGCTTCGGGGTCGTCGGGCTCGGCCGCGGAAAGGATTTTGCGGAAGAGGTGACCGACGTACATGGCGGAAGAGTCCTGGACATAGTAGCAGCCGGCGTGGAAGAGGGGATCGAGCGTGAAGACGGGACGCTCGGAGAGGATGCGGCCATAGGGCGACCAGGGGACAGGCGTCCCCTCGGGGCCGACCAGACCCTTGAACGGATTCAGACGGATCGCGACCGACGCCTCCTCCATCACCTGCGCAAATCCTCCGGCATCTGCGGCATGCGGCCCTCGGACGCATCCACGAGACCGTCCACCATCTTGTCGATGGCCTGCTGCAGCTTATTGCCCAGCATGGTCTTCATCATGAAATTGAGATTGGCGTCCAGCTCCACCCAGAAATCGGTGCGCCCCGGGATCAGCGACGGCTCGAAATGCAGCACGCCCACAAACTCCACCGGCGACTCGCTGCTGCCCAGGCGGATGAGCCGGTAGGGCTGGCGGTCGTCCACGCGGACCCCGATGCGGAAGCCCTGGACCGTGACCGTCAGATGGTCGTAGTCCGCCTCGAACTCGGCCTTCACCTGGTCGGCGGGGACCATCTGGGCGAAATTGCGCAGGTCCGTGAAAGCCATGTACAACTCCTCGGGGCGCTTGGCCACCTGGCCGTGCTTGCTGGTATAATGTGCTGTCATAGTCAAGGAAAATGATTACATTTGTGTCCGCAAAGATAGCAAAAATCCGATGCATAAGATATACTTCGAAAAGCGCTGCATCATCATCTGCAGTCCGGACGAACAGGCACTCTCGGACCCCAACGCCGTCGAATTCCACTTCGGCGAGAGCATCAACATCCACACCCTCGTGGCCATGTTCGAAGCCTCCGAGTCCCTGTCGCGCATCTACATCCCGACGGACAACACCGGCTGGATGTACCGCCGCGTCTGCGCGGAATTCCGCGAAGTGGATGCCGCGGGCGGCCTGGTGTCCAACCGCCGCGGCGACTACCTGCTGATCCAGCGAAGCGGCCTCTGGGACCTGCCCAAGGGCCACCGGGAAGCGGGCGAGGACATTGCCGTCACGGCCCTGCGCGAAGTTCGGGAAGAGACCGGCGTGGACCAGCTGGAGCTGCGCGGGCTCATCTGCGTTACGGACCACTGCTACCTGCGCGACGGCATCTGGCACCTCAAGCACACCTGGTGGTACGACATGCTCTACACCGACCCGGTCAACCTCACCCCGCAGCGCGAAGAAGACATCACCCGCGCCGCCTGGGTGGCCCGTTCCAGCCTGCCCCCGTATCTCAAGAACACCTACCCCTCCATCCAGGAGGTATTCCGCGAAGCGAAAGTATAAACACCTGTTATAATGAAAAAACTCCTTCTCATCCTGGCGGCCTGCACGATGGTGATGGCAGGCTGCAAGGGCGGCACCCGGGGCAAGGGTTCCGAGACCGCCGCATCCGCTGAAACGACCGAAACCGCTGCCGATACGAAAGCCGCCGTCGCCGAGGGCTTCACCTTCGACGAACTCTTCAAGATCTTCTCCTGCTTCGGCAGCAACATCCTGTCCGACAAGTTCGCCTCCCAGCGCGCCAAGGACGGCATCAAGGACGAGCTCCGGAGCTCCTACAACGGCTACACCGAGTTCGTCGGCCCCTGCAACTGGCTCTCCTGCGACCTCTTCGACGGCGACTGCTACGACGGCTTCCGCATGGCCTGCTACCGCTACAAAGCGGACGACCACGTGCTCGTGGTCCTGCTGGAGGACGGCGGCTGCGACGTGTCCTCGGTCAAGTATATCCGTTACTATGAATACGACCCCGCACAGGGCAGCGCCCACGAGATCCAGAGCCCCTTTGACAGGGAGCCGGAGCGGGATGATTTCGAGGATATGGTCCGCCTGGCCGGTTCGGATGTCCAGACCCTGCGCGGCGCCATGCAGGCCGGCCTGCTGGACTATGACTTCCGTGCGGACGGCCTGCGGGTCCGCCTCAACGACCCGATGGACTTCGACGAGCAGGTCTACCATGGCGACCTGGTCGTGGACTACCTGTGGAACGGGTCCATGCTCGTGCGCAACAGGGACTACCGCTACGCCTGCATCCACCCGGACGGCTTCGCCAGCATCAAGATCGGCGAACGGGCCCCGGACTTCAACTTCGACTATGACCCGAAGGGCTACACGGCCGAGTACTCGGACGGCGGCGATCTCTGGATCATCAGCCGCGACGGCAAGGACGGCCTGCAGGTCCAGCTGGACGGGGGCGAAGTCTATTCCGTCGAGGTCTGGCTCCCGGAATACTGCGTGGCTTCCTATGCCTATGATCCCGGCGCCGGCAAGGTGCAGCCCTACGTGGGCTGCCGGATCAACGACTGCATCAATCTCGATGTGGAGGGGACGGAAGTGGCGATGCTGATGGACGGCACCGTGCAGATCGAGTGCCCGACGTGGAACAGCCGCCTCGCCTTCCGCACGTCCCGCGAGTCGCTCGTCGGCGCACCCAAGCCGTCCATGGACGGGCGTCAGGTGATCGCCAACCCGAAGTTCAAGGACAGCGCGAAGATCGAATCGATCCTGGTCTGGCGGGAATAATCACTCCGCCTTGACGGTCTGCGCGGGATCGACGCGGGAGATGAAGAGCGTGGGGATGAGGAGCAGCAGGAGGATCCCGGCGAAGGCCGCGGCGTCCGCGAGCAGGATCCCGGGCAGGTTCACCTGCACAGGCACGAACGAGACGAAATAATTCTCCGGATTGAGCCGGATCAGGTGCGTCGTGTCCTGGATCAGGCAGAAGAGCAGCGCGAGCGCGTTGCCCGCGGCCATGCCGATGGCGGCGGTGCGGGCGCCCACCCGCAGGAAGACACCGGCCACGGAATGGTTGCCCATGCCGAGGGTCTTCAGCGTGCCGATGGTGCTGACATGCCGGAAGAGCAGGATCAGCAGGCCGGAGATCATGTTGAACCCCGCCACGATGGTCATCAGCAGCAGGATTGCATAGACATTGTAGTCGATCAGGTCCAGCCAGTCGAACAGCTGGGCGAAGCGCTCCGTGGCCGCGACGGCGCGCAGCGGATCCTCGTCGTCCCGGGCGCCGAGATTGGCGCGCCAGCCCAGTTCCTGGGTGGCCCGGGCGATGCCCTGGCGGGTCCGGAGCCGGTCGGCGAGGGTGACCTCCAGCAGGGATGCCTGGCCGCTGTCCCATTCCCGGAGGCGGCGGAGGTCGCCGATGGGCACATACAGCATCTCGCCCTCTTCCGTGGACATGGCGCTCTTGTAGATGCCGGTGACGTGCCACTTGCGGATCTTGACCTTGTCGCCGATGAACCAGGCCGTCAGGTCGTCGCCGGCGGCGAGGCCGAAGCGCTCCGCGAGGGTGGTGGGGATGCGCACGCCCAGCGAGACGGTATCCGCGGCCGTGCCCTTGAAGAGCACGCCGTGGATGTCGTCGCCGAGCTGGAGGATGCCGGCGCAATAGATGACCGGCTCGATGCGCTCCACGCCGGGAGCGCTCTGTAATTCAGATAAATAAGAAGGGGAGGCGTCCACGGGATCGGCGCCCCCCGTCAGGTCGGCGGCGGTGTTCGTCAGCAGGACGTCGCCCGTGACCGAGGCCACGCCGCCCCGGATTTCCCGGCGGAAACCCGCGGAAATGGCGACGGCCACGATCATGACAAGGAAAGAGATGGCTATCGCGACGACAGCCATCTTTTCCTTGACACGCAGGCGTCTTGCAATGAAGCCCTCCGCCTTCATGGATGCTTACCAGATATGGACGCGCTCGCTCTCCGGACGCCACATCGGCTCGCCCTCCTGGATGCCGAAGGCCTCGAAGAACTGGTCGAAGTTGCGCAGGGTCACGTTGACGCGGTTGTTGCCGAGCGAGTGGACGTCGAGCTTGGTCAGGCGGGCCTTCTCCTCGTCGGTGATGTTCTGCGCCCAGACGCGGGCGTAGCCGAGGAAGAAGCGCTGGGCGGTGGTGAAGCCGTCGATGGGCTTGGGATCCACGCCGCCGAGGGCATTGTGCAGGGCCGTCCAGGCCACGCTCACGCCGCCGTGGTCGGCGATGTTCTCGCCGAGGGTCAGCTCGCCGTTGGCCTTCACGCCGGGCAGGATCTCCACTTCGTTGAACTGGTCCACGAGCACGTGCGTCTTCTCCTCGAAGGCGGCGCGGTCCTCGGCGGTCCACCAGTTGTTCATGTTGCCGTCCTTGTCGAACAGGCTGCCCTGGTCGTCAAAGCCGTGGGTCATCTCGTGGCCGATCACCACGCCGATGGCGCCGTAGTTGACGGCGTCGTCCGCGTCAGGATTGAAGAACGGCGGCTGGAGGATACCGGCCGGGAAGCAGATCTCGTTGGTGGTGGGGTTGTAGTAGGCGTTGACCGTCTGCGGGGTCATGCCCCACTCGGTCGGATCCGTGGGCTTGCCGAGCTTGGACAGGTTGTCCGCGACGTACCAGGCGTTGGCGGCGCGGAGGTTGTCGTAGTAGCTCTGCTGCGGGTCCACGGTGAGGGTGCTGTAGTCCTTCCACTTGTCGGGGTAGCCGATTTTGACGGTGAAGGCTTCCAGTTTCTCGCGGGCCTTGGCCTTGGTCGCGTCGGACATCCAGTCCAACTCGTCGATATGCTGGCCCAGGGAGATCTGCAGGTTCCGCACGAGGTCGAGCATCTTCTGTTTGGAGGACTCGGGGAAGAACTTGGCCACGTACATCTTGCCGACGGCCTCGCCGAGGATGCTGTTGGGCACGCTCATGGCGCGTTTCCAGCGCGGCTTCTGCTCGGTCACGCCGCTCATCTGGGTGCTGAAGAAGTCGAAGCTGGCGGCATAGAAGTCGTCGGACAGGGACCCGGCGGCGCTGCTGAGCAGCTGGCCGGCGACGTAGTCCTTGAGATCGTCCAGCTTGCTGTTCTTGAAGAGCTTGCTGAAGCCCTCGAAGAAGGACGGCTGCTCCACGATGACCTTGCCCATCTCGGGGATGCCCATCGCCTCGCGGAAAGCCTTGAAGTCGAAGCCTGCGTAGGCCTTGTCGATCTGCTTGGTGCTCATCGGGTTGTAGAGCTTCTCTACGTCGCGGTTCTGTACGCTGGTCCAGGAGAACTGTGCGAGCTTGTCCTCGATGCCGGCGGCATTGGCGGCGCGCTGCTCGGGCTTGTCCATGCCGGCGAGGGCGAAGAGCTTGGCGAGCATCGCCTCATAGCCCTTGCGCAGTTCGGCGTTGGCCGGGTCCACGTAGTAATCGCGGTCGCCCATGCCCAGGCCGCCCTGGCCCAGGTAGAAGACCTGCGTCTTGCTGTCCATCAGGTCGGCGTCCACGCCGCCCCCGAAGAAGCCGCCCTCGCCCACGAGGTTCAGCTTGCCGAGGTGCGCGGCGAGCGCCTTCTTGTCAGCGACGGCATACAGCTCGTCAAGATATTTTTTGACCGGGGCGGCACCCTCCGCGTTGAGGCGGGTGGAGTCGAGGCCCAGCTTGTACAGGTCCACGATCTTCTGGTCGACGCTGCCGGGTTCCGGGTTCATCGTCGTCATCTCGGCAAACAGGGCGTTGAGGTCCTCGACGTTCTTTTCACGCAGCACGTCGAAGGAGCCGAAACGGGCGTATTCGGCCTTCAGGGGGTTCTTCTGCATCCAGCCGCCGTTGGCGTAGAGGAAGAAGTTGTCGCCGGGTTTGACGGAGAGGTCCATGTCGCCCGGGTCGAGCGCCGGGACTTTCGCATCCTTGGGCTGGCAGGCCGCCAGCATCATCAGGGGAATCATCACAAGAAATAACTTTTTCATATAGTACAATGTTAATTTGTGTCTTTTCAAACAGAACCACAAAGATACTCATTTTAAAAAAATAACGATATTTGCAGCGGAATGAATGCGAAGGCGAAGGATATTTGCCGCAGATACGGCGTTGCGACCATCGGACTGGTGTTCGTGGCGCTCGGCGTGGCCCTGTCCATCATCTCCAACCTCGGCACGGCCCCGCTCTCCTGCCCGGCCTATGTGCTGAACCTCCGTTTCACGGCCCTGTCCGTGGGGACCTTCACCCTGCTGGTGAACACCTCATATCTTTTTATCCAGCTGGCCCTGCTGCGCAGGGACTTCAAGGCCAAGTACCTGATGCAGGTCGTGGCTTCCGCCGTGTTCGGCTACATGATCGATGGCTGCCTGTGGGCGCTGTCCTGGCTGCACCCGGAGACCTTCGCCGCGCGGCTCGGCCTGACGCTGCTGGCGGCGCTGGTCACGGCCTTCGGCGTGAGCGTGGAGGTGGCCGCCGACGCCTGGATGCTGTCCGCGGAGATGACGGTAAACGCTTTCGCGAAGGTGCTGCGCAAGCCTTTCGGCCCGGTCAAGATCGTGATGGACACGCTGATCGTGGTCCTGTCCGCCGCGCTCGCCTGGATCTTCTTCGCCAATCCCTTCGGCGCCGGTCACGTCACCGGCGCGGCCGATGTCCTGCTGGCCCGGGTCCCGGGAATCGTAATCGGACTGGGGACGCTCCTGCTGGCTTTCCTGCCCGGCGCCCTCATGCGCCTGACCGACCCGGTGGTGGAGCGGCTCAGGGGCAGATCCGGCAGAGCTGCTCGTACACGCTGATCGTATTTCCCACGTAGAAGGAAGTTTCGGTCCCCTTAAAGGGGCCGAGCTTGACCACGTCCGGCAGCGTGACGGATTCGTCGCCCATCAGCGGCAGCACGCGCGCGACGACATTGTCCCAGTAGGACGGGTCCACGCCCAGGTAGCGGGCGAGGCTGATGCAGTCGTCGATGCGGCCGATGCCGGCGTTGTAGGCCGCCAGGGCGTATTTGTAGCGCTCGGTCATGTTGTCCCCCACACTATAGTAGCGCTTGATGAGGTTGCCGAGCAGCTGCGCGCCGGCAGCGATGTTCATCTCCGGGTCCAGCGGATCGGTCACCCCGTATTTCGCGGCGGTGCGCGGCATCATCTGCATCAGGCCGACGGCGCCGCGCTTGGAGCGGGATTCGATGTGGAAGCGCGACTCCTGGTACATCACGGCGGCCAGCAGGTGCCAGTCCCAGCCGAGCGAGTCGGCATGCACGCGGATCAGGCTGTCATAGGGGCTGATGCTCTCCCGGGGGCCGCTCCGGAAAGCGTTGAAGCGGTTCAGGAAGCTGTCCCGCACGCGGGCATATTCGTCCGAGGCGTGCCAGGCCTGGATCCAGTCGTTGAGTTCGCGCATCCCCTCCGGGTCATCCTCCCGCATGAGCCAGCGGCTGAGGCTGTCCACGGGCAGGGACACGAGCACGCTGTCCACGGCGAGGCTGTCCTCGTAGGGGACCACCAGGATGTCGATGGCGCCGGCGCGGAGCGAATCCAGGCAGCTCTCGCCACGGGGGGCGATGCGGATCTCGACGGTCTGGCCGTTGTCCGCGGCAAAGCGTTTCAGAAGGTGGTAATGGTAGCCGGTGATCAGGGCCTTGGACGTGTCCGTGACGGGGGAGATCTCCAGCACGCCGCGGATAAAGTCGGGCTTGACCCGCAGCTCGGGCTCCGGCTGGCGGACCGTCAGCGACGCGAGGCCGGTCCCGGCGATCAGAAGGGCGGTGAGGATCAGGAGAGCGATGCTGGCTTTACGCATGGCGGGGGGCTAGCGCGGCCGTCCGGTCGGCTGGGTGTAGAAGGGCCAGTAGACGCCGAACTTCAGGCCTTCCATGCCGCTCTTGGTGACGATGTAGCGGTCGGCGCTGAAGTAATCCCGGCGACGCAGGGGCCAGCCGCCTCCGGCGTTCTGGTATTTGACGAAGACGCAGGCGCGTTTCCACTGCACGTTGACGAAGACGTCGAAGTACGGGCCGTTGGTGTATTCCCGTTCGGTCTGGTTGTAGAAGACGCCCAGGTTGGGATTCCACGCCGGGGAGTACCAGGGGGTGTTGGCATAGGCGTCCGCGCCGACCTGCATGACCATGACGTTGCGCCGCTGCTCGTCCCGCTGCACGACGAACTGCAGGTAGTAGCGGAGATTGAATGCGGCGGTGGGCAGCGGCAGCACCTCGGGGTTGGAGGAAACCTGCAGCAGGGCCCGGTGGTCGAGGTGGACGGGACCCAGCACGAATTCCTTGCGGAGCGAAGCGGACAGCACGCTCATCGGCGTGGGGTTCTGGCGGATGATGCCCTTTTCGTCGTAGTAGAGGTTGTTGCCCAGCAGGGCGTAGCCCACGTCGGCGGAGAATTTCCAGTAGGGGATGTCCACGCGGCCCTGGATGCGGGTCGTGGAGATCTTGCCGAATTCGTTGTCCCAGCTGAAATGGTTGGCGTTGACGTGCTGCTGGTAGTAGGTCGGCTCGCGGAGCTCCGTGTCGAAGTGGGCCGTCAGGCTGACGGGGCTCTTGCGCGCCCGCCGGAAGGGGTAGAAGCGGAATTCCGCGTTCGCCTCGACGCTGAAGTCGCCGAAGTCGTGGCCGAGCAGGACGTACTGCGCCTTGGCGTTCCAGAAGGCGTTGCCGCGCAGCTGCCCTTCCGCGCCGGCATACAGGTACATGGAGTTCTCCACGTGGTTGACCGGCCGGACGGTGGTGCTGTCGAAATACTGCTTCAGATAGTCTCCGATGCCGATGTCGAGCTTGGACACGACGCCCTCGCTGGACCAGGGCTGCAGCCGGAGGTAGAACTTGTTGTCCAGGCGCATCACGCGCATTGAGTCGGCGCTGGCCCTGCCGTAGCGGAAGACGTCGTTGTAGAAGGCGGATCCGGTGGCGTCGCTGATGGCGTCGGTGTAGTTGCGCACGTAGGTGGAGAACTCGCTGCTGTGACCGATGAAGGCGGTGGTGATGTTCTCGTCCTCGGCGTCGAAGGTGTAGGTGCTGTCCTTGCGCGCCCGCCACTCGTTGATGAAGTTGAACGGGATGCGCAGCTGCTGGTCCAGGAAGACGGTATTCTTCTTGAGTTTGGACCGGGCGCCGGTCATGACCGTCTTGATGTCGCGGCCGTTCACCGTGGTGTCCCGGATCCAGCTGATGTCGGCGATGCCGCCGTTCTCATGGCGCGAGACCATGTTGTAGATGTAGCCCGCGTGCATGGTGTAGCGCTTGCCCAGGTAGTTGGCCTGGACCACGCTGGTCTTGTTGATGGTCGTCTCGTCCGGCAGGATGCCGCCTCCGCCGTAGCGGTCGAACAGCAGGCTGAAGTTCAGCGCGGGCGTAATGTTCTGGGTGGTGAAGATGTGGAGGTTGTCGGACTCCTTCTCGTCGCCGGCGAACAGGGTGCCGAAGTACCCGAGCTCCGTGTAGGGGACCTTGGTGTTCCAGTGCGGGAGCGTGCGGTGCGAGTAGCTCCAGGACTCCAGGGCGTCATAGAACTCCACCCCCTCGTCGCTGCGGCGCTGGAACCAGTTGTAGCTCTGGAGCGGGGATCCGGCGACGCCCAGCCAGGTGGCGTTGACGTCCTTGCGCAGGAAGGGGTAGTCGTGGAAACGGTAGTTGTAGGTCGTGTCCGGGACCCCGGCCGTGAGCTTGCCGAAATCGGGGTCCTGGGTCCAGGAGATGAGGCGCTTGTACAGGAGCGAATCCGGCAGGGCGTAGGTGTCGAGGATGCGGGGAGTCGTCTCGAGGATGCTGTCGCGGATGTTCTGGCGCTCCTCCTTGATCTTGTTGAGCGAATCGGTCTGGGCGATCTTCCGCAGGACCTTCTGGTCCAGGTCGTATTTCTTGCGCTCCTGTTTGGACAGCCCGGCGTACCAGGCCTCGAATTCCGCCTTGGCCCGGGCCAGGGAGTCGGCGACGACGATCGAGTCGATCTTGTCCCACATCGTGGAGTCGAGCAGGGCCCGGAGCGAGTCGCGCGGGTCCAGACGGGGCGGGAGCGTGTCCACGACGGGCTCCACCGCGAGTGTGTCGGCATATTCGGCCTCGGAGCTGGTGTCGCGCACGGTGATCTCCTCCAGCTCCAGCGTCCTGCGAAGCTTGTATCCCGCCACGGGGTAGACTACGGTATCCTGTGTCGGAGAGATGTCATCCTGAGCCTGTCGAAGGATCTCCACGCGGTACTCCTGCACTGGCCCCCGATTTCCGGGACTGACGACCCCCGCGGCGGCAAATACCGTCACGGCCACCGGGAAGCCTATGCGCGCGAAAAGATTCACAACCTACAAAGATACGGAAAAAACGCGTTATAAAAACGGGCACTGCTGCGCCTCCGCCAACTTCTCCGGGCTGCCGATGTCAATCAGCCGCAGGTCCGGCGCCACGACGCCCCGGATGGTCCCGGCGGCGCATTCCGACAGGTAGAAGTCGATAATGGAGAAGCACTCCGGCCAGGCGGCCATCTTCCCGAAAACGGCCTCGGAGACGATGTGGATGCCGCAGAAGGAGTAGCGGCGGTAGTTTGCGGGATCGAAATCCGGCAGGTACGGGCTCTTGACTTCGCCCGTGCGGTCGTTGGTCCAGCCCGCGAGCCGCATGTCGTCGTCGAAGAGCAGGTAGCGGTCGGCGGGGGCGTCGGTCAGCAGGAGCGTGGCCAGGTTTTCGGGCGCGTCCTGGCGCAGGAACCAGTTGATATCCAGGTCGCTGAGGATGTCCACGTTGTGCACGAGGAAGCGCCCTTCGGGCGAAGCGAGCAGTGGCGCGGCATGGCGGATGCCGCCTCCTGTCTCCAGTGGCGTCCCCGCTTCGCGGGAAATGGCCACGGGCACGCCGAAATCATTTTCCGTCAGGAACGCCTCGATCTGCTCCGCGAAATGGTGGACGTTGACGACGAAGGCGTCGATCCCTGCGTCGCGCAGTTTGCACAGCACCCGCTGCAGCATCGGCACGCCCGCCACCGGCACGAGTGCCTTGGGCATCGTGTCCGTCAGGGGGCGCAGGCGCGTGCCGAGCCCTGCGGCGAAAATCATCGCTTTCATAGGGTCACCTCCATTCCGGGCAGGATCGTACGTCCGTCCCATTCGCCGGCGAGCCGCTGCAGCAGCTCCGTCAGGTAGGGGTAGCGCGGGAAAGGTTCGGCCGTCAGCTCGCGGAAGCAGCCGAGCACCGTGGGGATGCAGTCGAGGAAGAGCTGCTTGCGCTCCACCAGGCCCCGGAAGCCGTAGGCGCCCGTCTCCTGGAGCAGCCGCAGCAGGGTCAGCAGGCGGTAGCGGCGGTAGAAATCCCGCTCGTCCACGGGGCGGAAAGCGTCCAGCGCGCGCAGGTACACCCCCTCCAGTTCGCGCCGCAGGGCGGCGCTGAAATGCGTCCCTGCGTTCCAGAGGAAGGAGGCCAGGTCGTACTGCACCGGTCCGCGGCGCCCGCCCTGGAAGTCCACGAAACAGGGCTCGCCGTCCTTGATCAGGACGTTGCGCGCCTGGAAATCGCGGTACATGAAGGTGTCGCCCTCAAAGTCGACGGCGTCTGCGCGCAGGCGGTCGAAGTCGTCCTGCAGGCGGATCTCGTCAAACTCGAGCCCCGTGAGCTTGAGAAAGTCGTATTTGAAATAATTGAGGTCAAAGTCCACCATCCGGGCGTTGAACTCCCGGTCGGGGAAGCACATGCTCCAGTCGAAGCCTTCGCCCACCTTGAACTGCACGGCGGGCAGCAGCGCCATCGTGTCGTGCAGCCAGTCCAGCTGCTCCCGGCTGAAATTCCCGTCCGGTAGGGCGGGCTTGAGGAGCTCGAAGAGCTGCCCGTCGCCCAGGTCCTCCTGCAGGTAGGCCATCCCGTCGGGGGAAACGCCGTACACCGCCGGGGCATGCAGGCCATGGTCACAGAACTGGGCGTCCAGGGCCAGGAAAGCCCGGTTTTCCGCCGGGTTCGTGCCGATGCAGCCGATCACGGTGCCGCCGTCGCCGGAGATCCTGTAATATTTTCGGGCACTGCCCGACAGGGGCAGGAGCGCGGACGATGCCGGCTCCGAGCCGGACCAGTCGCGATAGAGTCGTAGGAGTCTTTCCATTAGTGCAAAGTTAAGAAATTTCGTATATTTGTATCTATGTTGCATTTGATCCTACAGTCCAATCCCATCTCCCAGGAGGAAATCGTCGAGAAGGCGGATTCCGCCAAGGCTTCCCTGAGCCAGTTCAAGGAGATGCTGCTCGCCAATCCCGGCACGGCGCTCCAGCAGTTCGGCCGGGAGGCCCTCCAGTTCGGCCTCAAGGTCCTGCTGGTCCTGGTCCTGTATTTCATCGGGGCCTGGCTGATCAAGCGCATCCGCCGCGCCATGGAGCGCCATTTCACCCGGCGGGGCACCGACCGGGCGATGGCTTCCTTCCTGTGCAGCTTCGTGTCGATCGGCCTCACCGTGCTGCTGATCATCGTGCTCGTGAGCACGCTCGGGATCAACACCACCTCGCTGGCCGCGCTGCTCGCCGCGGGCGGCATGGCGCTGGGCATGGCGCTGAGCGGGACGGTGCAGAATTTCGCCGGCGGGCTGATGATTATGATCTTCAAGCCCTTCAAGGCCGGGGACTACATCGAGGCGCAGGGCTATGCCGGCGTCGTCACGGAAGTGACCATCGTGGGCACGCACCTGACCACCATCGACAACCGCAAGGTGGTCCTGCCCAACGGGGCCCTGTCCAACGGCAATATTGTCAACTACAGCAGCTTCCCGCTGCGCCGCATCGACCTCCCCGTGAGCGTGGAGTACGGCACCGACGCCGCCCTCTGCCGCGAGAAGCTCCTGGAGATCATCCGGGAGGATCCCCGGATCCTGGATGAGCAGACCCCGGGTGCGAAGGATCCTTTCGTGGCCCTGCAGAAGCTGTCCGAGAGCTCCGTTAATTTTATCGTACGCGCGTGGGTGAAGGGCAGCGACTACTGGCCCGCCCAGTTCGACCTCAACGAACGCATCTACACCGAGCTCCCGCAGGCGGGCATCCGCTTCCCGTTCCCGCAGCTGGACGTCCACGTCCACCCGTCCGAATAGCCGTTTTCCGGATGCTGATCATTTTTTCAGCTAAATTTTACATTTTTATTTGGTTTATATTGTAAACTTGTTTATATTTGCATCGTGATTCTGATCTGTATGCGCAGCAGGGAGGGGTCAAGGATTTAATAATGTATTGATTTTTAGTTTATTATGGAAACCAACAACGAAATGACTCCCCAGCGTAGCCTGGAGCTCATCAACGAAACCCTCGAAGCCAACCGCAAGGCGATCATCGCCGGCAGTGGCAAATTCCTGATCATGTGGGGCTGCCTGCTCCTCGTCTTCTCCCTGGCCGTCTGGGGCCTCTGGCACCTGACCGGCAGCCCGGTGTGGAACCTCCTCTGGTTTGCGATGTGGCCGGTGGGCATGCTTGTGTCCCGGATCGTCGGGAAGGGCGAGCGGGGGCCGCAGAACTACGTTTCTACCTTGATCGGCAAGGTCTGGGCCGCCTTCGGCATCTTCTCTCCCGTGACGGCCGCCCTGGCCATCATCGCCTTCCCGATGAACATCTCGCTGGTCATCATCCTGCTCTTCGGCTTCGCCGAGACGGTCTCGGGCATCGCCCTGAAGAACTGGCCCATCATCATCGCGGGCGCCATCGTCGGCATCGGCGGTGCGTGCGCTGCGGTGGCGCTGGCCCCGGGCGCCGAGCAGATCCTTCTTTTCACCGGCGCCGCCCTGGTCCTTGCCCTGACCGGTGTCGCCATCCAGGTCCGCAAGTAGCCCTATGTTTGACAAACTCGATCCGCTGCTCCATTCGGAGCTCCGCCTGGCGGTCATGTCCGTGCTCGTGGGCACCGACGAAGCGGATTTCGTCTACCTCCGGCAGCAGACCGGCGCCACGGCAGGCAACTTGAGCGTCCAGCTGGACAAGCTCGCCGCCGCCGGCTACATCACGGTCGAAAAGGGCTTCCAGGGCAAGAAACCCCGCACGACCTGCCGCGCCACCGACACTGGCCGCAACGCCTTCGCGGCCTACGTCGAAGCTCTCCGCTCCTATATCGGACAATAACTATACTATACAACAAAAACGCCGGCCCTTCGGGGTCGGCGTTTTTGTTTCTGCGGAACCGATTACCATCGGTCCTCGGAAGAAACGGTGAGCTTCTTGCGGCCGTGGGCGCGACGGGAAGCGAGGACCCGGCGGCCGTTCGGCGTGCTCATGCGCTCGCGGAAGCCATGCTTGTTGGCACGCTTGCGGTTGGAGGGTTGAAACGTCCTTTTCATATCTTCTATTTTTTAGTTTTCAGATTTTGGGAGGGCAAAGGTAATCTTTTCCGATTTCAATTACAAATTTTTCTGCAAAATATTCATCTCCGCCAGGTGCGGATCCGGCCCGGCTCCACCCGGCATTTCCGGACCAGTTCGGAGATTTCGGCATTGATATCGCCGCCCTTCAGATAGAGGATGCTGCGGCGGAATTTCCCCTTCACCCAGGGGTAGAAGTTATCCAGCGAGGTGACGGCGCGGGAGACTACCCAGTCAAAGGTCTCCGCAAGGGTCTCGGCCCGGGCGTTCACGCAGCGGACATTCTGCAGGCCGAGCCCGTCGGCGACGGCCTGCGCCACCTTAACTTTCTTGCCGATGGAGTCGCAGAGCGTGAACTGCGCCGTCGGGAACTCCGTCGCGAGGGGAATCCCCGGGAAGCCGCCGCCGGTGCCCAGATCCAGGACCGAGGCTCCGTCGAAGCCGTCCGGATAGTAGCGGCGCACGTATTCCTCGATGGCGAGCGAGTGGAGGATGTGGTGCTCGTAGAGCGCGTCGATGTCTTTGCGGGACACGACGTTGATGCGCCCGTTCCATTCGCGGTAGAGCGCAATCATGGGTTCGTATTTCGCGGGAGCGGGGATCATTCTTCTCCGAGGAACATCGGATCCCAGGCCGGGAGCATGACGGGCTTCTGGTCGAGCATGCGCATCACGTCGGCCGGGACGAACTGCTTCTCCACGACGAGGCGGAACATGTATTCGTCGAACCACTCGTCGGTCATGATGATGTTGCCCTTGTAGCCGCTGGAGGCGCCCCAGCTGTTCTCCACCATCCACTTCTGCGGCTTGCCGTCCCTAAGGTCCACGGCGATGAGGGTCATCGCGTGGGAGGAGCCGCTGGCGTGCGTCATCACGCGCTCGCGCTTGTCCATCGACAGGTCCACGCCCAGCAGCGACTCGTAGTCGAAGTTGCGCAGGTCGGCGACCCCCTTGCTGCGGTCGAGGAACTTGTTGACGTCGCAGGAGAAATACATGGCCTTGTTTGCCTTGATCGAGGCGATGGCCATCTCCTTGATGCGCTCGATGGGGAGATTGACGTAGAGCCAGTTCTGTCCGTCGTAGAGGTGGCGGTCGTACTGGATCTCATAGACCTTGCCGTACTCGCGGCAGGGATCATTCATCAGCATCACGTAGTTGTTCTCGAGGTCATAGCCCAGCAGCTCTTTGTAGAAGGCCTGCGGGGTGTAGGTCCTGCCCTTCCACTCGAACTCCGTCGGCGGGACGCCAAGGCATAGGGCGAGAACGTGGTAGACGTCTTTGAGCATCGCGGTCTTCTGCTGCTCCAGGTATGCCGGCAGGTCCTTGGCTTTCACGCCGGCGGGCGTCTCGCGAAGCTTGAGGCCGTCGCGGCGCAGGAGAGTCTTGAGCTGGGTGGCCATGGCGGAGGTGTTGTTGGCCGAGAGGCTCTCGGGCATCACGTTTGCGGGCACCACGCCGTATTTCATCACGAGGTTGGCCACGCCGGTGAAGGTGCCGCCGTCGCTGATGGGGTTGCTGAACAGCCAGTCCACCTCGCGGTCGTCGAAGCTCTTGTCGCGGGTGTCGATGACAGCCTGCAGGAAGAGGTTGGCCTTCTCGAGCTGGTCGTAGAAGAAGTTGTAGTTCTGCGAGAAGCGGAAGTCGCCCAGGTCGTGCTTGTCCGCGGCGGCGGCGCGCAGGACATTCAGGCCCGTGAACAGCCAGCAGCGGCCGGAGGACTGCTGGTCGGTGATGCCCCAGGTCTTGACGCGGTCGGTGAACTCCGTGTCGATCATCGCGGCGTTCTCGGCGTTGGCCGAGAGGACGGTGATGGAGGTGGTGTTGAGGGCGTTGCGGATGGCCTTGTCGGCGGAAGTGCCTTCGTAGCCCTGGCGGATCTGCGCGAGCATGTCCGGGGTGATGCTGCCCTTGGGCTGGGCGGCGGCGCCGAGGCAGAGAAGTGCCAATACGAGCAGGGTGAGAGTCTTTTTCATATTGATTATTAATTATTTGCGTAGGATGATGCGCTCGATGCGGCGGGGCACCGAGGTCAGGATCTCATAGGGAATGGTGCCGAGGATGCCGGCCAGTTCGCCGACCGTCGGGTCCTCGCCGAAGATGGTCACGGTGTCGCCGACGCTGCAGGGGATGCCCGTGACGTCGATCATGCACATGTCCATGCAGATGTTGCCGATGGTGGGGGCGCGGTGGCCGTTGATGTTGAAGGACACGGCCCCGCAGCCGAAGTGGCGGTCCAGGCCGTCGGCGTAGCCCACCGGGATGGTGGCAATCGTGGTGCCTTCCGGGGCTACATGGCCGTGGCGGCCGTAGCCGATGGTGCCGTCCTCCGGGCTGAGGGTCTTGACCTGCAGGACCTTGACTTTCAGCGAAGCCACGGCGGGGAGCTGCACGCCGGGCAGGGCGCTGATGCCGTAGATGCCGATGCCCAGGCGCACCATGTCGTGCTGGTACTGCGGGAAGCGTTCGATGCCGGCGGAGTTGAGGATGTGCCACATGGGCTTGTAGCCAAGGGCGTCCGTGAGCGCCTGTGCGTTGGTCTCGAACATCCGGATCTGCCCCAGGGTGAAGGCGTCCTCGGCGGGGTCTTCCGCGGCGGCGAGGTGGGAATACACCGAGACCACGCGCACCTCGTCGTGCGCCTTCAGGAAGTCCATCAGGGCCGGCAGTTCGCCCGTCATGAAGCCCAGGCGGTGCATGCCGGTGTCCAGCTTGATGTGGATGGGGAACTGCTTCAGGCCGCGCCGGCGCAGCTCTTCGCACAGGGCCTCCAGGGTGTAGAGGTTGGGGATGCCCGGCTCCAGGCGGCTCTCGATGATCTCGGGGAAGAAGTCCGTCCCGGCGGTGAGCACGAGGATCGGGAGAGAAATACCGCTCCGGCGCAGCTCCATGCCCTCGACGGGCAGGGCAACGGCCAGATAGTCAGCGCCTTCGCGCTGCATCATGGAGGCAAACTCCACCGCTCCGTGGCCGTAGGCGTTGGCCTTCACGAGCACGAGCAGCTTCGTGGCGGGCTTCAGCAGGCCGCGGAAATAGCGGTAGTTGCTCCTGCATGCCGGCAGGCGCAGCTCCAGGCGCGAAAAATCGTTTTCCCCTTTGGACATACAATCTGCAAAGATAGCAATTATCTTCTAATATTGCCTTCGCGCTGCGCAGGTTGGCGCGCGAGGGGCCTTCGTTCATTCTTTTGCGCGGCATGCAAAGGGCAATTATAGAAATGGCGCTGCTTCAGAAGGGGCATGTCAAATCTTTTGCTAATATGGCGCATCGGTTTATTTGTTCTGAGACCGTGATTAAGAAGCTTAATACGTACATTGGAATCATGAAAACATCCCTGCAAAAGCTTCTTGCCCTGGCAGCGGTGCTGCTGGGCCTCGGGCTTCTCTTTTCCTGCGAGAAGCCGCAACCTGTCGGACCTGTTCCCGGACCGGATCCCGGGCCTGTGGACCCGAAGGTCGAGCTGGCCTTCTCCGTCGAACAACTGGTATTCTCTTCCTTTGGCGGCAGCCAGCAGGCCAAGGTCACGACCAACCAGGCCGACTGGACCGTCACGGTCTCAGACGGGGCTGCGGAGTGGATTACGGTTACGGTCAGCGGGACGACCGTGACGATTGCCGTCCGGGAGAATACCTCCGGGAAGGAGCGTAGCGGGACGGTTACCATCTCCGCCGGAGGCAAAAAGATAGACGTCCCGGTCAAACAGGAAGCCGCAGCGGGCCTCCCTCCCGGAGGAGAAAACATGTCCTTGACATACTCACTTGCAGAAGGCACGGTGATTGCGCCCAAGGCTCTCGCGCCTTATATTACCGCCATCGACAAAGGCCTCCGAACTTTTACCGTCAGTAAAAACGCGCCCAAAGACCTGCTCCCGCCGGTGCCGTGCAATTTCATCGTCAATACCCCTACGGACGTGCTCCCTGGCGGATTGCTTTGCTCCATCTGGCAGATGGAGGAAGGTGCGGACGGCTATGTGTTCTATTACAACAATGTCAACTTCGCAAGCGTTTTCAAAGAGTTAAACCTGGACACGGATGAGATCGATCTTGCTGAGTATGTGGAGGAAATCGAAGATGCTGAAGGCAATGAGGTGCCGTTTACCAAGACCAAGGCAGCGACGCAGAAGACTTTCCATATCGTGCTTCCTCAGGCGGGCTGGGATCTGCCGGCTGGTTTCTCCCTGACGCCTAAAATGACCCTGGATCTCACGCTAAAGCTGCAGATGATCGTCGGCGATTACAAGATTTCGACGCTGAATGTCAAGGTGGACACAAAAGCTGAAATCGGAGCGGACCTGGAATTGATGGTAGAAGCCAACGCCGAAAAATATTTCAAACTCCTGTCCGTCTACTTCGCCGCCATCCCGCTGGGCCCGGTCGTCATCACGCCTTCCGTGGACATTTATGGCGTGGTGGGTGTGGACGGCAAGATCGGCCTGTCCGCTTCCGCCAGCACGGTCCTTCGCACCTCCGCCTCGCTCCACTACGACGAGATCAACGGGGTCAGCGGAGAGATCAAGGCGGAGGATCCTGAGCCCGGGGAGACCAAATATTCCGCATCGCCGAAGGTTGAAGCGGGCTTCTATTACGGCCTTGGCATCGGCCCCGCCCTAGGCATCTATACGGACATCATCCAGACCGGCGTTACCCTCAATGTGAAGCGGCGTGAAGCGATCAGCACCAGCATTAACTTTTCCGAATTGGCCGCAGGACCGGGAACCTGGATCACCGCGTCCTTTACCAACGCGGAGTATTCCGTATCCTGGCTGATGAATGCAGCCTTGCATCTTCGGGCCTTCGGCATGACGGAGGATGAGTCGACCCCGGACATCACGTTGCCGGGAGAAACCTATAAGATGTTCCCGCCCATTGCCAAAGAATATGAACTAACGCAGGATGGAACCGGAAACTTTACGTTAAAGGCCCAGGTGACGGCCCCGTCCATTTTCCCCGGGAGCCAGGGAGATGACGCAGGAGATCTGGTGCTTTGCATGGTGGAGGGAAACAACGCTTTGGCGACCACGCAGGTATTCCCCTTTGATATGGACGATCAGAAGGCAAAGGCCCTGTGGGAAGATCCAGATACCCCGCAGACCATCGAGGCCACGGCCTCCGGTCTGATGCCCGGGTTACATGCTGCTTATATCGCCTGGCGGTTTGGTGACAGTTATATCCCGCTTGTCGATCTGAAAAACCTGCTGGTCCTGGACGCTGCGCATGTAAAAGCCATTCGCGGTATTTTGTCAGACATCCGTTCTTGCGGTGCAGGCGAATGGGAAGGGTGCAACTGGGATGACGACACGCCCCTTTCCCGCTTGGAGGGCGTTGGAATTACCGGCTCCAATGAAAATGCCGATAAATCCGTGCGCATGCATATTGTTTTAAAGGAAAACTGGAAACTGGGCAGCAATCTGACGGTAAAGAATCATTCGGCGGGAATTGATGATCTGTATTGGGAACTGGGGAGCCGGGATGCTGACAGAAAAATTGATTTTGATACGATTACCATCGAGGATGAGTCTTTTGAGAATATTGATTGGTCCTGGACAAACATTCCGACCAAAAAATACGTTTGCCGAAGTCCCAAGTGCCGCTTTGCTCCAATGACCACGGAATCGTTTGACGTCAGCGGATCCGGAATTACAGGGCTCTCTATTTTTCGGGGGGGAAATGGGATGTGGGGTCAGGGTGATTACCCCTCTATCATACTGGCCGATAACTGTCCGAACCTTTATGAAGTCAATCTCGTGTACCCGGAGGGCAAATCGCTGGAACAGTTTTCAGCCAGGAATTGTCCGGGTCTAATGGAGTTGACGCTTGAAGGTGCCATCCGTTTCACGCCGGAGACGATCTCGGGACAAAGTTCATCCCAGGGGGATAAGGCACTATTTCTGGATTGCCCCGGGACGGGATCCGTGACCATCGGGAACGGATGGACAACGGCATCGATTCAGCATGGTGGCGCCGTGACGGCATCCGGTGCGAAGGATCTGCGCAAACTGACTGTCGAGAAAGGAGTGACAAGTCTCTCTATTGCAGATTGTCCGAACTTGGAAGAACTATATGCCAGCGCCGTGGATGAAAAAGGGGACTTGCAGTCTTTCAGCATCTCAGGAACACCGAAAATGAAGAAGTTGCGGATCTTCGGACACAAGAAACTCAAGGAGCAGGTCCCTGCCGTATTTGATGAGATCCGTGCCCGTGGCGGCGATCCTGAATATGATATTCGCTATGGGTATACATGGTTCTCCGAAGATAAAGGGGCAACCTATTATGATTTGGGCGGGACCTGGCACTTTTATCGGAAAGTTGATCACGGACATTGGGCCGAATACCACTACTACCATGACTGCGGCTATGGTTTCTATTACCCCGGTGAGCCGCAACAGGGCTATCACATCAAGAAATAAATTGACTATCTTCGTGGACATGAAGTCCCGCCTGCGCCCGTTCTGCCTGCTGGCCTTGTCCATAAACGCCGCCTGCAGCCCCGGCATCCAGCCGGGGCGGGAGACGGCAGGACCGGACGGAACCGTGTTCCGGCAGATGACGGTCGAGCGTCTGCCGGAGCTGAATGCGCCCCGGAGCGCCCATCATACCCTTCTGCTCGGAGATGAACTGACGATTATCGGCGGACATACCGACGGCTTCAAACTGATCGAGACGGCGGAATACCTGCGGGACGGATCCTGGCACGAAGTGCCCATGTATTATCCGCATGACGGCGGCTTCACGGCGCCGCTCCCGGACAGGACGGTGATGGTGGGCGGCGGCAGTGCAGAGGCTTTCGGGATTGGACAGACTCTGGGTGTGGAGGTGTATGACCCCGCTTCCCACAGCAGCCGCCCGCTCGGCATCATGAGCCGCAAACGCGCCTACGCTTCCGCCCTGCCCCTGCCGGATGGCCGGGTGGTCGTGTCCGGCAACTGGTATGCCGACGATGACATTGAGATATGGGATCCGGCGCAGGGTTTCACCTTCCTCAAGCCGGTGAGTCAGGCGCGGACATGCCCCCTGATCCTGGCTGCGGGCCCGGATGAGGCTGTCATCCTGGGGGGAAGGGATCCTTACGGCGATCCGGCGGTAGCCCTGGTGGACCGCCTCTGTGGGGAGGCTTTCCGGGATCCGGTCCTGGAAGAATGGTACCCTGTGCATGAGCAGCGGTATGCCGATGTGGACGGCAAGATCGGAGCGTATACCTACCTGCTTGCCGCAACGCGCAGGAGCGACGGAGAGCCGGGTGTGTTGAAGGTGTCCGGCGGCGACATTTCCATCCTGGCGCTGGAGCGCCCGCTGCCGCGCCTGGGCGTTGACGGCCATGAGATCCACTGGTGGGGCAGGCTGCAGGTCGACCGCACCCGGAGGCAGGCCTGGATCAATGGTGATGAAGCCGGCGGACGCATCTATTTCGCACGGATCGGCTACGATGCGACGTTTGAGGGCGGCCCGGCGTCCATGGCCCTGTTCTATGCGGAGCATCCCGACGGGGTGCCTTTTCCCGTCGATGTGCCGGTCCTGCTCCCGGGCGGACGGGTCGCGCTGGTCGGCGGAAAGCAGCCGGATCCCCCGGTGGACGACCGGGTCCTGGCGTACAATTACATCACGTCCCGCGAAGGGTTCATCTTCCACTCAGAGCTGCTGCCGCGGCAGAAGGGCATTCCCTGGTGGGCCTGGCTGGCCGGACTGCTGATGCTGGGCGGTGCGGCGCTCGCGGCGCTCCTGCGACGGAAGCCGGCAGTACCGGATCCGGGACCGGAGGTCCGGGAAAACGAGCGTCCTTCGCAGTTGTCCGAACAGATCATGCGCCTGATCGAAGAGGAGCAGCTCTACAAGCGGAAAGACCTGCGTGTCAGCGACGTGGCCATGGAACTGGCCACCAACAAGACCTATGTCAGCGCGATGATCAACAAGATCACCGGCTTGACTTTCTCCGACCTTATCAACGGATACCGCATCCGCGATGCCCTGGTGCTGATGCGGGAGCACCCGGACATGCCGCTTATGGACGTGGCTGATCAGTGCGGCTTCTCCTCGATGACGACCTTCCGGCGTTGCTTCAAGGCGCAGACTGGCCAGACCCCGAGTGAGTGGAGGAATGATGTTGACAGGAAGGGTTAGCGCAAATCCGTGACCACCCAGGAGGCGTCGAGGGCGGCGGTGTCGAAGGTGAACGGGGACAGGTCGTCGGAGAGCGGCAGGTAGCGGACGTCCGTCAGGGACAGTTCCTTCATGTTGTCCTGCCAGAGGGCGAGCTCCTCGATGCCCTCAGCCGTCTCGATGTAGACTTCCTTCGACTCGGGATCGACCGTCCAGCGGGTCTTTCCGTCGCAGTAGATCTCCATCCCGTTGCCGATGGCCCGGTAGCATTCGCCCTGGGCGAGGAGCGTGCCGGACAGCTGGACGGGAGCCGGCTCCGCAATCGTGAAAGCGTAGTTCAGGCTGATGCGGTCGGTGCGCAGGTGCGCGGCGACCGCGTCCAGGGTGTATTGCTGGGCCGCCGCCGTCAGCGGCAGCAGGGCGATGAGGATGAGGATCCACTTTTTCATATCACTGTCACTTTCTTGTCGTCTTCCACATACCAGACGTATGCTCCAACGACATCATAGCCAAGTTCATGCCAGAGCTTCGCATAGCGGCGAAGCTGCTGGCAGTAGGCGGCTTTCTCCTGACCGAATTTATAGTCCACGATGACGGCCTGGCGGCCCCGGAGGATCACGCGGTCCGGGCGGTGCTCGCTGCCGTCGGCGTCGAAAAGGTCTACCTCGTTGCAGATCTCCACGCCGTCCAGCGTCTCCGGGAACCAGTCGGGGTGCGCGGCGAGGCGGGCCTGCAGCAGCGCGAGCGCCTTCTGCCCGCCCGCCGCGTCCAGCCGTCCGTCGCGCACGGCGGCGGCCACGGCGGCTTCCAGCTCCTCCGGCGTCCGGACTTCCGAAAGGATGTCGTGCAGGACGATGCCGCGCAGGCGCGGGGAAGCGTCCACGCCGGCAAGGCCCTCGTCGCCGAAGAAATCGTCTGCCTCCTGCGAGGGCGCGAGCCGGTCGCCGAGGGCGAAGGAGGGATATTCTCCCTTGAAATCCAGCTCCTTGCGCTCCTGGGTCTCGCGCTCCATCTGCGCGAAATCATAGGGCGTCCCGGCAAAATATTCCTCCTGCCCGCCGAGGAAGCAGTACAGGAGCTCCGAGAAATTGCCGTATTCCTCCCGGCCTTTCGCGACGGCCTCCCGGCACTTCTTCGACGGGAGCTTCGCGATGACGTGCAGGCTCTTCTCGGCGCGGGTCAGCGCCACATAGAACAGGTTGATGTTGTCCACCAGCTGGAAGCGGCGCTCCCGCCGGACGGCCCCTTCGAACAGGCTCGCTTCCGCCAGCGAACCGAGGTCCACGGGGTAGATGCCCTGCAGATCGGGGCTGAAGGGCGTCCGGTCGGTCTGCAGCGCGCTCCAGTGCACTTCGTGGCGGTACAGGTCCACCTTGTCGGCGAAGGGGAAGATGACGTGCGGGAACTGCAGCCCCTTGGCCTTGTGGATGGTCAGGATGCGCACGGAGGCGGCATTCTCGGGTGAGCCGATATAGATGTCCTTCTCCTCCCAGTGCTTGAGGTAGTAGCGCAGCTTGTTGCCGTTGGCCTGCACCCAGGCCTGCAGGTCGTCCATGAAAGCCTGGATGTAGAGGACCTGCCCCTCGAAGGAGGCCGGGTCCCATTCGCGCATGGCGCGCAGCAGCTCCTCGCAGAAGTCCACCAGCGAGTGGTATTCCGTGGGGAAGTTCAGGTCCATCGCGTCGGCGAGGAAGCGGCCGATCCCGTCGTCGGGGTTCTCGAAGCAGCTCAGCAGCGAGACCAGACGCCGCACCACCGGGGAGGATTTCAGCAGCAGCGAATCGTCGGAGATGACCGGGACACCGTTCGCAATCAGGTAAGCGGCAATCGCGGCGCCCTCCTTCTTGCCGCGCACGAGCACGGCGATGTCGCCCCACCGGGCGCTGCCGCGCCGCGCGTCCTGCACGGAAGCGAGGATGGCCTCCAGCTGATCGCTGCAGAAGCTGACGCGCACCTGGCCATCTTGCGGATCCGCCTTCTTCGGCGTCTGCTCCACATCGGCGTAGATGTCCTGCAGGCCCAGCCGCTCCGCCGCCCAGGGGAAGAAACGGTTGTTGAAGCCGATCACCGTCCGGGTGCTGCGCCAGTTGCCCTGCATCGTCTCCACCTCGGCCCCGGGGAAGGCGCGCAGGACCTCGCTGCCCAGCAGCTCCCAGTCGGAATCGCGCCAGCGGTAGATGCTCTGCTTCACGTCGCCCACGATGAGGTTGCCGCCCGTCTTGGACTCGCTCTCCTGCAGCAGGGGCAGGAAATTGTCCCACTGGATGTGGGACGTGTCCTGGAATTCGTCCAGCAGGAAATGCTCGTAGCGCACGCCCAGCTTCTCGTACACGAAGGGGGCGTCCGAGCCGCCGATAATCTTGCGCAGCAAGGAGTTGGATTCGTCCAGGCAGAGGACGTTCTTCTCCGCTGAAAGGGCGTCGAACTCCTTGTAGAACTCACCCGCGAGGCCCAGCTGGTAGAGCAGGCCGTCCAGCAGGAAGGCCGTGCAGTAGTGGCGGTAGGGCTCGTCGAACAGCGCCGCGAGCTCCTCCGAGGCGGCGAGTGCGCGCTTGCCGGGCCTCCTGATCAGCTCGCCCGGGGCGGCCTCGATGCCCAGCGCCGCGGCGCGGCCCTCGAAATCCCTGACCCGGTCGCGGCACTCCTGCCGGATCCGCCTGAGACGGTCCTTGCCGAAGGCATCCGCGCCGGAGATTCCGAGGCGCTCCGAGAGCTCCCGGAACTCGTCGTTCTTCAGGAGCTTGCCCGTCTCCAGCAGCCCCTCGTCCACCCGGAAGCGCCTGCCCTGGGCCAGGGCGTCCGCAAGCGCCGCCTGGATCCAGTCCAGCAGCTCCCCGCTGTCCTCGGTGAGCGAATCCAGGATGCGGTCCATGGTCTCGGCGATCAGCGACTCCTTGTCCAGCTCGATCTGATAGTCGGCAAACTGGCCGATCTCCCGGGAGAAGGCCTTGAGGGCCTGCTGGAAGAATCGGTCGATGGTGCTCACGCTGAAGGCGCCGTAGTCGTGCAGCAGGTCGACCAGCAAGCGCTCCGCGCGCGGGTTGGTTTCGGCCTTCCTGGCCAGGTCCCGCAGGATCCGGGCCTTCATCTCGGCGGTGGCCTTGTTGGTGAAGGTGACCGCCAGGATGTGGCGGTACGGATAGGGCTCCCGGCTGTCCAGCAGCAGGTCGATATAGGTCTTGGAGAGGCGGTAGGTCTTGCCCGAACCGGCGCTGGCTTTCAGGATCTTCATCGTCCGCAGATGTTTTTGAAGTCACACCATTCGCAGGTCTTCGGATCCTCCGTCCTGGAGAAGGGCACGGAGGTGTCGGCAATCTGGGCGAGCAGCCGGTGAAGCTGCTCCTCCATCAGGGTCTGGAACGTCCCGCCCACCGCGACGCTTTCCACGTCGCGCACGAACAGGCGGGAGGTCTGGTAAATCGAATTGACGATCCGGCTGCCCCGGCATTCCGGAAGGTTCTCCACCATACGGTCGTACAGATACAGCTGCAGGGCGATCTTGGGACGCTTGGCATTGTCCTCGCCGAAGAGCTTGTCCACCACCTCGGCGGCATTGGCGTCCGTGATCAGGAAGTCCTCGTCCGTGACCTTGCCCGTCTTGTAGTCCACCACGCGGACCTCCCCGGGACGGTAGCTGTCCAGCCGGTCGATGTAGCCGATAAAGTGGAACCCGTCCAGCTCCCAGAAGCGCTTGGACTCCACGCCGAGAATATGGTAACAGTCGCTCCCGCTCCCTTCCAGCAACGCGATGTCGCGCTCGACGGCCTTGCGCACATAGCGGCAGACGAGGTCTTCGAAGATGATGTTGCGTCCGCTCACCTCGAAGCTGCTGAGCGCCTTGAGGACCTGCGGCCGGACCGTGTCCTTGATGCGCGTCCCCTCCAGCAGGGACTGCAGGTACGCCTTCGTGACGGTCTTGTCCGGCCTGTCGTACAGCGCCTTCATCGACTCGTGGAAGACATTGCCGATGTCGTTGGCTTCCAGCGACTCCGATACCTCGTCCTGCTCCTTCAGGCCGCAGACGCTGTGGTAATAGAACTGTGCCGGGCAGGCGAGATAGGCCTGCAGGGCCGAGGCGGACAGGTATTTCTCCCGCAGGAGGCGCACATGCTCCTCCGTCTTCGGGATCGGGCCCTCGCTGTCCTCCCGGCCGATCTCCGCGCGCAACGCGAAACGGGCCAGCGGCGCCTTGAAATGCAGCTCCAGCTGCTTGATGTAGCGGCTTTCCTCCCCGCCCCGAAGCCCTTCGGTGCGGGAATCGAAGAGCAGCCACACGCGGCTGGCACGCCGGATCATTCGGTAGAAATAATAGGCCCACACGGCATCCTGGTACTCCCAGGTGGGCAGGCCGAAGGCCTTGCGGAGCTCCATCGGCACGAACGAGGGCTTCGCGCTGCGGGCAGGGAAGACCCCTTCGTTGCAGCTCAGCAGGACCACGTTGTCGAAATCCAGGGCACGCGTCTCCAGCGGGCCCATGACCTGCAGGCCGCGCAGCGGCTCGCCCTTGAAGGGCACCGCCGCCGCGGCAAGCACCTTGTCCAGCAGGCGGAAATAGCTGGCCGGGAGGATGGGCAGCGTGCAGTCGCGCAGCCGCCCCACGGCCAGGTAGTATTCGCGGGCGAAATCCAGCTCCAGGGCCATCTGCGGCTTGTCTTTCAGGCCGAGGCCGAGCTCGGACAGCAGCTCGAGCTGGTAGAGCTGCAGGGCGCGGATCGCCGCGGCGTCGCGTTCGCCGGGGGCGCGGACCACCGGCTGGAAGATGCGGTCGAAGAGCGGATGCCCGGACAGCTCGTTCTGGGGAATGTAGTAGCGCTTCTGCTTCCGGACCCCGGCGGCCTTCGCGAGCCCTTCCTCTCCGGCGAGCGTCTTGAAGATGCTGTTGGAGAAGATGCTCCAGACCTGCCGGTGGTAGAAATACCACTGCCCGTCCTTCTCGCGCAGGTGCATCTGCAAGGCGGCCACATCGTCCATCAAGGCGCTCAAGGCGCTGCCCGACATGGGATAGCCCATGGTCACGTTGATGTCCTTTATCTGCTCCGGCAGGGAGTTCAGCACCGGGAGGAGCAGGCTCTGGTCGGGCAGCACGACGGCCGTCTCGATGCCGCGCGCGCCCACTTTCTCCAGGATGGCGGGCAGTTGCTTGGCCTGGCCGACCCCCGACGGGACGCTCAGGACGCTGATCTGCGGCTCGCCGAGGCCCTCCGGGTCCGGCGTGAAGGCCTGCGGGAATTCGGCGGTGTTGTCCGTGAGGAACTGCGAGGATTTGTTGTGCGGATCGCTGATCCAGCCGGGGCCGTAGTCCCAGCAGAACTCCGCCAGGCGTGCGTCGCGCAGGCGCCGCAGCAGGCGCCGTTCGCATTCGTTGAGGGCGTTCAGCCCGACGAAGATGAATTTCCCCGTGTCGGGGTAATGCTCCGTGAGCAGGTCCGCCGCGGGCGTCTGCTGCAGCCGCTCCGCCACGGCGCGGTAGGCCTGGCCGTCGTAGGCCATGCCCTTTTCGCGCAGCCGCGCGCCGAAATCCCGGTACAGCGGCAGAAGGATGTCCCAGATGCGCCGGAAGGCCTCCTTGTATTCACCGCCCGTGCGGAAATGCGACAGGAACGCCTTGAGGGCGGCCTGCTGCTCCGGGGAGAGGTAGCTGAAATCGTCCTGCATGGCGCGCAGGTCGGCGATGTTGGAGAACAGCCGGTCCGGGTCCACGAGGAACTTGTCCACGTCGCCGAAATCGGCCAGCAGCACATCGCCCCAGAAAATGAACTCGTCCAGCTCCTCGGCCCGGCCGCCCTGCGCCTCGTATAGCGGCTTGTAGCAATCGTACAGCTCCAGCAGCAGGTGCACCGGGTCGGTCTTCTTCAGCCCGCTCAGGCGCTGGAAGAAGTCGTCGACCGTGACCAGCTCCGGCACGCGCATCACCCGGCCCTCCCGGGCGACGCATTCGCCCAGGTACTTGCGGAAAAAGACCAGCGCACGCCGGTTCGGGAACACGAAGCACAGGTCTTCGATCCCCTCCCGGGCATAATAATGCCGCGCTACCTGCTCAAGAAACGGAGTCATCTCGTTACTCCGCCTTCGGAATGACGATCTCGTAGGTCTTGGCGGACTTGTTGGTGAGTTTGTCGCTGCGCAGCCAGAGATTGGCTTCTTTCAGGAAGAAATAGGTGGTGCCGTGCTCTTCGGCGAAGTCCGTCAGGTCCGGGATGGCCTCGCTGACCTTGACGGTCTCCTTCACGGCCGGGTAGGTGTAGGAATCTTCGACATGGAAGCCGAACGCTTCCGGATTCTCAAAGAAATACTTCGCCGTGAGGATGCGGAACATGTAGCGGGAGGTCTCCGCAGGCAGGAACAGGTCCATCGCCTTCTTCTGCCGCTGGTTGGTGATGCGCTGGGAGATGCCGCCCTGGCCGGCGTTGTAGCTGGCTGCCACCGTCATCCAGTCGCCGTACTTGGCATAGGCCTCCTTGAGGTACTTGCAGGCCGCCTCGGTGGACTTCGCAATGTGGTAGCGCTCGTCCACCTCGTCGCCCACCTCCAGGCCGTAGGAGCGGCCCGTGGCCTTCATGAACTGCCAGGGGCCCGCCGCGCCCGCCGTGGAGACGGATTTGGGGTCGAGGTTGCACTCGATGGCCATCAGGTACTTCAGGTCCTCCGGCACGCCGTTCTTCTTCAGGATCGGCACGACCAGGGAGAACATGCGCTCCGCCCGCTTGAGCATCAGCACGGAATTGGTGTGGCCGTAGGTGAAGGCGATCAGTTCGCGGTCCATGCGCTCATAGAGGTCCGGCCGGTCGAAGCGGTAGGTCTGGCCGGCGAATTCGATGAACTGGGGCACCTCCGGCGCCTGGAAATGAATATCCTCGGGAACATAGTTCGCCACCTGGGCGCAGGCGGTCACCGGGATCGCCAACAGTGCCAGGGTACCCATGGCAAATAGCAGTCGTCTCATCATTATTTTGTGCGGAAATGCATGAAAATATCGTCGCCGCCGGCGCCCTTGTTGAGGTCGTAGGCTTCAGCGGTGCCATTCTTGCCAACGGCGTCGCGGGAGGAACCGTTGAACCAGATTTCGGTGACGGCGCGGCCGTCGCCGAAGCTGTCTTTCGTGTAGTAGAGGTGGATGTCATCGCCGCCGGCATAGCTGTTGAGGTCTCCCTTGATGCTGGTGAAGTGGCTGCCACCCTCGTTGGGGCAGAGCTCGTAGGTGCGGCCGTCGACGGTGATGGAAGCGGAGACGGGGTTGTAGCTGGAGCTCAGGTACAGGCCGGTGATGTAGTCGCTGCCGGAGGTGGTCTTGTAGCAGAGGTAGATGACGTCGCCGCGGGTGCCGGCGTTGAGGTTGCTTTCAATGACGGTCCAGCCCTGCCGCTCGGCCGCAGACTTCAGGGAGGAGATCTCGCCGGAACTGTCGCCGATGAGTTTCACCTCACTGATGGCTTTGCCCTTGCCCGGCTTGGCGGTCGAGGCCGATGAGGCGGTTCCCGTGCTGAAATGCATGTAGATGTAGTCTCCGCCGGCGCCTTTGTTGAGGTCGTAGGCTTCATTGGTGTCATTCTTGCCGACGGCGCCGCCGGGGGAGTCGTTGAACCAGATTTCGGTAACGGCGCGGCCGTCGCCGAAACTGTCCTTCGTGTAGTAGAGGTGGATGTCCTCCCCGCCGGCGTTGCTGTTGAGGTCACCGTCGATGTGCTCGAAGTGGATACCGCCTTCTTTGGAGCAAAGGGTATAGTTGCGTCCGTTCACGATGGTGGACCCGCCGACGGGGTTGTGTCTGGAGCTGAGGTAGAAGTCGGTGATAAAGTCGCCGTCTGTGGCCGTCTTGTAGCAAAGGTAGATGACATCTCCTTGCGTGCCTGCGTTGAGGTTGCTTTCAATCACAGTCCAGCCCTGGCGCTGGGCAGCGGATTTCAGGGAAGAAACCTCACTGGAGCTGCCTCCGATGAGTTTCACCGCACTGATGGCTTCACCCATCCCCGGCTTGGCGGTCGAGGCCGATGAGGCGGTTCCCGTGCTGAAATGCAGGAAGATATCGTCGCCGCCGGCGCCCTTGTTGAGGTCGTAGGCGGTGCCGCTGCTGTCCTTGCCGACAGCGCCGCTGGCGGTGGCGTTGAACCAGATTCTGGTGACGGCGCGGTTGTCGCCAAAGCTGTCCTTTGTGTAGTAGAGGTGGATGTCATCGCCGCCGGCGCTGCTGTTGAGATCGCCTTTGATGCCGATGAAGTGGCTGCCGCCTTCGTAGGGGCACAAGGTGTATTTGCGGCTGCCCACGGTGATGGAGGCGGGGACGGGGTTGCTGCCGGAGCTCACGTACAGGTCGGTGATGCAGTCGCTGCCGGAGGTGGTCTTGTAGCAGAGGTAGATGACATCGCCGCGGTTGCCGGCGTTGAGGTTGCTTTCAATGACGGTCCAGCCCTGGCGCTGAGCGGTGGATTTCAGGGAAGAAACCTCGCTGGAAGTGCCGCCGATGAGCTTTACTTCACTGATATATTCAGTCTTTCCGGCTGCCAGGACGGCAAACGGAAAAACAAACAAGGACAGGATAAGCGTGGTCGGTCTGTTCATGATGCGGTGTTTGTTATCGTGGTTATCAGTTATTACCGGTGCAGGAAGGCGTCGAGGATGGGCTGGAGGGCGTTGAAGTCGGCCACGAGGACCTGGCGGGGCTTGCTCCCCTCCTGCGGGCCCACGATGCCGGCGGCCTCGAGCTGGTCCATCACGCGGCCCGCCTTGGCGTAGCCCATGCCCAGCTTGCGCTGGAGGTCGGAGGTGGAGCCGCGCTGGGTGGTGACCACCATACGGGCGGCCTCCTCGAAGCGGTCGTCCACCTTGGACATGTCCACCATGCCGCCGCCTTCGCCGCCCTCGGCGCCCGGCTCTTCGGGAGACGGGAGGTAGTAGGGCGTGTTGTAGCAGCGGCCGTAGCCGGTCTGGTCGCCGATGAAGTCCGTGACGGTGTCGATCTCGTCGCCGCTGATGAAACCGCACTGGATGCGCTCGGAGTCGATGCCGGCGGAGAACAGCATGTCGCCGCGGCCGATGAGCTTCTCGGCGCCGGGGGCGTCGAGGATGGTCATGGAGTCCACGCGGGAGGCCACGCGGAAGGCGATGCGCATCGGGAAGTTGCTCTTGATGATGCCCGAGATGACGTCCACTGACGGGCGCTGCGTCGCGAGAATCACGTGCAGGCCGGCGGCGCGGCCCTTCTGGGCCAGACGGATGATCGAGTTGGTGATGCTCCGGCTGGCGGCGCGGGCCTCGGGAGCGGCGCCGGTGGTCATCGTGAGGTCGGCGTACTCGTCCACCACGACCACGATGTACGGCAGGAACCTGTGGCCGCGGTCGGGCCGCAGCTTGCGCTCCTTGAATTTCTCGTTGTAGAGGGTGATCTTGTTGACGCCTGCCTTGCTCAGGAGCTCGTAGCGGTCGTCCATCTCCGTGCACAGCGAACGGAGGATCTTCTCGGCGTCCTTGGGCTTCTTGACGATGGCGTTGGCGCGCTCGTCCTCCTCGTCCGCGGCGTCGGGCAGCACGGCGAGGTAGTGCTTCAGGAGCGACGTGTACGCGGAGAACTCGACCATCTTCGGGTCGATGAAGACGAACTTCAGCTCCGACGGGTGCTTGCTGTAGAGCAGCGAGGACACGATGACGTTGAGACCCACGGACTTGCCCTGTTTGGTCGCACCCGCGACGAGCAGGTGCGGGGCGTCGGCGAGGTCGAACACGCGCACCTTCTGGGTGATCGTGTAGCCGATGGCGACGGGCAGGTCGGCCTTGCTGTTGCGGAAAGCGTCGTCGTTCAGCAGCGCCTTGAGCGGGACGATGGAGGAGAAGTCGTTGGCGACCTCGATGCCGACGGAGTCGGACAGGGTCACCACGCGCACGCCCTTGGCGTTGAGCGACAGGGCGATGTCTTCCTGGAGCTTCTTGATGTCCGCGATCTTCACGCCCGGGGCGGGATAGACCTTGTACAGCGTGACGGTCGGGCCCACGATGGCCTTGACGTCGGTGACCTGGATCTTGTAGTTGGCGAGGGCCGCGCGGATCTTGTTGTTGTTGCGCGTGAGCTCCTCGGTGGATACCTCGCGGCGCCCGCTGGCATAACTCTCCAGCAGGTCGAGCGACGGGAACTTGTATTTCGGCAGGCCGTCCGGCGGGTCCAGGCGGTTGTCAATCGGGGGCAGGTCCTTGATGTCCTCGGCCTCCAGGCTGTCGTCGGTGACGATCTCGAAGGAGCCTTCGGAGGATCCCGGGTCAGAGCCCGGGATGACATCTTTGGCGCTCGGGATGACAGGGTCTTTCCCGTCATTCGCCGGCGCGTCCGTCGCGGCAAGCACGCCGTCAGGGATGCCGTCGGGGATCTCGGGGGTTTCCGGCTCTTCCTCTGTCGTGACGACCGGCTCTTCCGGCGTGTCCGGCACCTCGGGATCGGTGGCCGGGACAACCTTCGGTTCCTTGACCTTCTTCTCCTTCTTGACGCCAATGTTCGCGAACCAGCGGTTGAAGCTCTTGGAGGCGAAGAACAGGAAGGCGGCCACCAGGATGACGAGGAAGAGCCCCGTCACGATGGGGCCGAGAAGATTCTGCGCCCAGTTCACCGCGGCGGCGCCGCAGTGTCCGCCCAGGCCGCCGCCGAACAGGTGCTGCAGGCCGGCGATCTGGCCGATGAAGGCCAGCACGAGCGAGGCGATGAAGGCGCCGAACAGCGCCACGAGGGTGGTCTTCAGCAGGGAATACGGCCAGCGGTGGGCCAGCAGGCGCACCGACACGGCGGTGAGGATGATCAGCAGCGCGAAACTCCCCAGGCCGAAGAGCTCGCACACCAGCAGGTGCCCGGTCCGGAAACCGAGCTTGCCGGCGGCGTTGCCCACCGCCTGGTCCGCCTGCATGGCGTCAGGGTCGCCCAGCAGGCTCATGTCCTCCTGCCAGTGGAAGAGGTAGGAGAAGGTCGCGATGAAGATAAACAGGGTCAGCGCCGCGACGCAAAGTCCGACGATGCGCACGGCGGCGGCCCGCTCCTCTTCGTCCCAGGATTTCCAGAATCTCATTTCTTCTTGTACGCTCGCTTATAGTTCTTCTGTTTGCGGTTGCGCTGTCCGCCGGGCTGGCCGACGTTGACCCCCATGCCGGGACGGGCGAAACTGGCGTCGCCCGCGATCTTGCTGAGGCTGATCCCCTCGGGGACCTTGAGGCGGTAGTCGGAGAGCTTTTCGATGTCGGCGAAAATGGTCTCGTCGGCCACGCTGTCCTTGTTCCAGATCAGGTATTGGGTGCGCATGTAGATGGCCAGGGACCGGATGAGCTCGGTCTTGACCTCGCCCTCGGGCTGCTCGCAGAGGAGGTTGATGACACCCTCGATGTTGCGGCCGTAGTGGAAGGCCTTGATCTTGGAGCCCTTCATCGGGATGGGGACGGGGTCGGTGTTGAACTCCTCGGCCTCCGGGCAGGGATACGGGGAGTCGACGTCGAGGTCGTAGTCTGCAATCATGTAGAGGTGGTCCCAGAGCTTGTGCTCGAAATTGTCCAGGGTGCGCACCTGCGGGTTGAGGAGCTCCATGACCTTGACGACGGCGCGCGCCTGCTCGGTGCGCTTGTCCCTGTCGGGGATGGCCTTGAGCTGCTCGACCATCTTGAGGACATTGCGTCCGTATTCGGGCATCGCGAGGCGCTCTCGCGAAGTATTGTAGTCCAGGGGGCGGTTTATTTCGTTTTCTTCCATAATTTGTCGATTAAAAAACAAAGATAGTGATTTTCCGCGAAACTCCCGTTAAGGGAGGCGGAGATTGAAGCCGTCGGAAGTCCAGGTCCCCGTGTCGGTGATCAGGTACCCCTCGAGCTCGGGACGCGAGAGGAGCAGCTCCTTCGCCGCTTCGGGGCCGAGGACCATGCAGGCGGTCGCCAGCGCGTCCGCTTCGGCGGCGGTGGGCGCCACGACGGTGGCGCTGAGCAGCCCGTGCTCCACCGGATAGCCGGTGCGGGGGTCGATCGTGTGGGCGTATTTCTTCCCGTCCTTGATGTAGAACTTGCGGTAGTTGCCGGAGGTCACGATGCCGCAGGCGCCGCCGTCCGACTGCCAGACGCCCCGGATGTCCTCGCCGGGCGTGTCGTTGCCGTCCACCGGATTGTCCACCCCGATGGTCCAGCCGCGGCCGGAGGGATTCAGCCCCTCGCAGAAGATTTCGCCGATGTCCACGAGCATGTTGTGCACCCCGAGGGAATGCAGATAGTCCGCGACTACGTCGCAGGTGTATCCTTGTGCTATCGCGTTGAAATTCAAGACTTTCTCCTCCTTGCAGGCCGCCAGGGCCGCCTGGACGCGGGCGGGGTCGGGCAGGCTGTCGGAAGTGAAGCCGAAGCCCCAGATGTCAAAGAGCGGGGCGGAGGCGCAGTCGAAGGCGCCGCCGGTCTGCGCGCGGTACTTTTCCGACAGGGCGCGGACCTCGCTGAAGAAGCGGTCGGGGACGATCTCCTCGCCCGCGTTGAAGCGGGTCAGCAGCGAACGCTTGTTGTAGCCGGACAGGCTGAAGTCGATCGAATCGAGGATGGCGTCGATGTGCGCGGCGATCTCCTCGCGCGACACGTCCACCCCCGTCAGGTCAGCCTTGACGGAATACGTCCCTCCCTGGGCGTAGCCGGTGAAAACGGCGTATCCGTCGCGTTTGCAGCCGGCCAGCAGGCACGCGGCGAGGAGGATGGACAGATATAGCTGGGAAAACTTCATTTCGGCAAAGTATTTGCACAAAGTTAGCGGTTTTTCGCGCATTTTTGCGCATCTTTGCAAATTGTAACCGAGAAAAGTATGAAGTTTTCGAGATACATCCTCCCAGTCCTGCTGGCGGCAGTCTGCCTGCTGCCGGAGGGCTGCAAGAAGAAAGATACGACGCAGGATTACATGGACGGCGTGCTCCGGCTGAAGGTTCCGCCCTTCGTGGAGCCGGGCTTCTCCAAGACCTTCATGATCGACACCATGATGACCATCACCCGTCCGGACGGCGGCACGGTGGGCTATTATTTCTATAACCAGGACACTGGGACCCGCGACACGCTGGTCACGGCGGACGGCCGGATCAAGAACCATTACTATACGTACACGGCGCCGAGTATGCCCGGCAACCTGACCCTGTGGCTGTATGCCTTCGCCCCGTCGGATGCCGGCTACTACAGTTCTTACACGGGAGCCTCCATCGTGGTCGTGCGGGGCGGCCTGGACGGCAACGGCTCCATCACCGGATTCGACATGCAGACCGGCACGAAGTTCACCGACGCGCGTGACGGCCGCGAATACTATGCGGTCGAGGCCGGCGGCCATACCTGGATGCGGGAAAACCTTGCCTGGAAAGGCGCCGGGCGCCCTTATTACGACTGTGACGCCATGGCCGACGTCTTCGGCTATTACTATACCTGGGATGAGGCGGTGACGGCCTGCCCCGAGGGCTGGCGCCTGCCCACGGACGCCGATTTCGCGGCGCTTGCCGACGGAGCTGCTCCGGGCACGGACATCGCCGGACTGGCCGGCAGGATGATGGGCAATTTCTATTTCAACGGCACCAAGCTGTGGCCTTACTGGCGCGAGGTGACCATCACCGATGCCCTCAAGCTCTCCGTGATGCCCACCGGCTATGCCGTGGTGGGAGAGGGCAAGGGCAGCTTCACGGGGGTGTCGGAGTACGCCGTGCTCTGGACGGCCGACGAGGCGGGCGATGAAGCCCTGGTGCGCTACATCTATCAGGACAAGGACATCGTGTTCCAGACCCTGATGATCAAGGACGAATTCGCCGCCACGGTGCGCTGCGTCAAGGAGTAGCAGCGATTGCCCCCAGCAGGGAAAGCAAGGACTGGCCGAGCAGATCGGCCAGTTTTTTTGTGCCTGCCGGGAAGATCCCGGCGAGGGCGGGGAGGGCGCTGAACAGGAAGCCCTCGGTGAGCGGCAGCGCTGCAAGGTTGGTCAGCAGGAAGTATTTCGGGAAGGTGTGGAAACGGATCCACACGAGCGGCGCGGTGAAGACCTGGCAGGAAAGGGTGAGCGCCGTGGCGGTCCAGATGCGGCGAACCGGATCGAGGCGGGGGCCTTTGGGGTACCAGGCTTCGAGCCGGGGGAAGACGGTGATGATGCCGAGCATGGCCAGGTACGACAGCTGGAAACCCAGGCTCCGCACGACGGCGGGGCTGACGGCAAGCTGCAGGGTCAGTGCGGCGCAGAACACGTTCTGCGGCTTCATCCGGCGTCCGGGCATGTGCCGGGACAGCTCATGGATCAGGATGAACAGGAAGGCGCGCACGAGCGAGGGGGACGCACCGGTCATGAGCAGGTAGAAGGCGGACGCGCCGACGGCCACGCTGCTGCGCGCCACCAGGGCTGCCCGGCTGCGTCCCAGCACGGCCAGGGCGCGCTGGAGGATGCCATAAAGGATGCCCAGGTGCAGCCCGGACAGGGCGAGCAGGTGGGAGGCGCCTGCGGCGCGGAACGCCTCCACGGTCGCGCGGTCCATCCCGTCCCGCTGCCCGGCGAGCAGGGCCTCGAGCAGCGCGGCCGTGGAGGGGTGGGCGAAGCCGGCGTCTTCGATGCGGCGCTGCAGCGCGGCGAGGGCCCGCTCCGCAGGCGGCCAGCCGCGTTGCACGGCCGGGAACAGCCCGCCGGCGCAGCCGCACATCACCCCGAGGAGCAGGTACAGCAGGAGCATCGCCGCGGTGCGGTCCCCGCGGCCGGACAGGCTGCACAGCAGCCATGCCGCCGCGAGACCGCTGCCCGCGGCGACCGCCCAAAGCGTATCGCTCCCCGGCGGCCAGAGGGCCGCCAAAATCACTCCTGCTAAAAATGGGATTGAAACCGCCACGATGTCTTTCTCCACGACCATTTCAATCGAATTTGTTGCCAAAATACGCAATTTTTCTTAAATTCGCGTGTTTTTGAACAACGAAACCCTACCAATATGATCATCCTTGTAATCAACTGCGGCAGTTCTTCCATCAAGTACCAGCTGCTTGACATGAAGAACGACGAAGTCTATGACCTGATGGCCAAGGGCCTGGTCGAAAAGATCGGCCTCCCCGACGGCTGCCTCACCCACAAGCCCACCGGCAAAGATCCCTTCTCCATGACGCTTCCGATTCCCGACCACAAGGTCGGCATGAAGCTCGTCCTGGACGCCCTCGTGGACCCGGAGCACGGCGTGCTCTCCAGCTTCGACGACATCGAAGCCGTCGGCCACCGCATCGTGCAGGGTGCGGACTTCTTCTCCGGGAGCACCCTCGTGGACGAGGACGTGCTCGCCAAGATCCGCATCTGCTGCGACTTCGCCCCGCTGCACAACCCGGCCCACCTCCTCGGCATCGAGGCCATGTCCCACGTGCTGCCGGAGGTCCCGCAGGTCGTCACCTTCGACACCGCCTTCCACCAGACCATGGAGCCGTACGCCTACATGTACGCCCTGCCGTATGAATACTACGAGAAATACCGCGTGCGCCGCTACGGCGCCCACGGCACCTCGCACCAGTACGTGTCCCAGCGCGGCGCCAAGCTCGCCGGCCTGGACCTGGGCAACTCAAAGATCATCACCTGCCACCTCGGCAACGGCAGCTCCGTGACCGCCATCAAGGACGGCAAGGTGGTGGACACCTCGATGGGCTTCACCCCGCTCGAGGGCATGATCATGGGCACCCGCTGCGGCAACATAGACGCCAACATCCTCCCTTACATCATGAAGAAGGAGAACCTGACGCCGGATGAGATGACGACCATCATGAACAAGAAGAGCGGCTTCCTCGGCCTGTCCGGCCGCAGCTCCGACATGCGCGACCTCGACGCGGCCGCCCGCGAAGGCGACGTCCGTTCCAAGATCGCCCTCAAGAAGCTCACCTACGACACCATCAAGAACGTCGGCGCCTACATCGCCGAGATGAACGGCGTGGACCTCATCGTCTTCACGGCCGGCATCGGCGAGAACAACCCGCGCCTGCGCCGCCACCTCGCCTTCATGGGCGTCAAGATCGACGTGGAGGTCAACGAGCGCGCCCGCAGCTCCGAGACCATCATCTCGGCGCCGGATTCCGCCGTCAAGGTGGCCCTCATCCCGACCAACGAAGAGCTGGTCATCGCCCGCGACACGATGCACATCATCTCCGAACTTGACAACTAAAACGTAACCATATGTCCCTTATCGACCAGATTATCGCGCGTGCCAAGTCCAACCGGCAGCGCATCGTGCTCCCGGAGTCCTTCGAGGAGCGTACCATCACGGCGGCCGACCGCGCCCTTGCCGACGGCCTCGCCGACATCATCCTGATCGGCAATCGTGAGAAGGTGCTTGCCTATGCGGCCTCCCTGGGCCTGAAGCATATCGACAAGGCCACCATCATCGACCCTGTGACCAGCGAGAAGACCGCTGCCTACGCCCAGCTCCTGTTCGAGCTGCGCCAGAAGAAGGGCATGACCCTCGAGCTCGCCCAGAAGACGGTGCTCGATCCGCTGTATTTCGGTTGCCTCATTATCAAGAGCGGCGATGCCGACGGCCAGATCAGCGGCGCCCTCTCCACCACCGGCGAGACGCTCCGTCCGGCCCTGCAGATCATCAAGTGCGCCCCCGGCATCACCTGCGTGAGCGGCGCCATGCTGATGATCACCAAGACCCCGCAGTACGGTGAGAACGGCGTGCTGGTGATCGGCGACGTGGCCGTGACCCCGGCCCCCGACGCCCAGCAGCTGGCCCAGATTGCCGTCTGCACGGCGCAGACCGCCCGCAGCGTGGCGTGCTTTGACGATCCGCGCGTGGCGATGCTTTCCTTCTCCACCAAGGGTTCCGCGAAGCACGAAGTCGTGGACAAGGTGGTTGAGGCCACGGCCCTCGCAAAGGAGCTGGATCCCGCCCTCAAGATCGACGGCGAGCTCCAGGCCGACGCCGCCCTGGTGCCTTCCGTGGGCAAGAAGAAAGCCCCCGGCTCCGAGATCGCCGGCAATGCCAATGTCCTGGTCTTCCCGAACCTCGAGGTCGGCAACATCGCCTACAAGCTCATCCAGCGCCTCGGCGAGGCCGACGCCATCGGCCCCATCCTCCAGGGCATCGCCCGGCCGGTCAACGACCTCAGCCGCGGCTGCTCCGTGGACGACGTCTACAAGATGATCGCCATGGACGCGAAGTAAACTCGCGTCCATTGCCTGTGAGAAGCCCCGGCACGATGTCGTGCCGGGGCTTCCTCTATGACCGGGGGGCGTTCCCCCCGGACCCCCTGCGTCGCGAAGCTCCGAAACCCTGTCAGAGTGCTATGCCCGCGTGAACCCCGATGTTGTAGGAGGAGAGAGTTAAAGGCAGGCAGAGACTGGGGCCGAAGAAGATGTTGGACTTGCCCCAGAGACGGATCGAGAAGCCGGGTTGCCAGATAATCCACCAACCCCATACGCCAGTTCTGGGATAGCCGTCACGTATATCACCGGTGACTTTGTAACTGTATTGCCCGCCGCCCAGCAGGTCGCTGTAGAAAGAAAAACGGCGGCTCCTGTCCAACGGGAAATAATGACGGTGATAGAGGAAGAATTCCATGTCATAAACATGGGCGGGATTCGCATCGACAAAAGTTGAGCCCCGGCCGGCCCCCAGGCCGAATACTTTGTTGGGACTGGTCCGGATGCCGAGGGTCAGATCGTAGGATCCATGGTATATCATCATGTTGGCCCTGATGCTGAATTCCGCTTTCCAGTTCTTCCGACCCTCAGCGGACAGGTGCGCCTTGACCGCCTCAAAATAGTCCCGGGCGAGGAAGTTGGGCGTGTCGAAATCCAGTTTCTCCCCCACGACGGTGGAGGTCGTGTCGGCGACCTGCTGTGCAGCGGCCGGCAGGGCGGCCAGTATGGCCAGAGCAATGATTATCAAGCGTTTCATTCTTCCGTTTCGTTTTGCGGTTCAAACATCGAGCGTAAATCTTCCATCGTAGCCATGCCCTCCAGGTAGAGGATGGTGACGACCCAGACGTCGTCCAGGACCTGGCGCGCCTGGTAGCAGAGATAACGGTTGGCCTTCCTGACGGACCGGGGCTGGATCAGGGCGTAGGTCAGCAGATCCCCGACCTTTTCCCGTTCGGCCGACACGGCGGCATCGGCGTCGGCCTCCACCAGTGCGGCCACTTCGCGGACCATGGCGACACCGGTCTGGAACCGGACACTCTTGTAGTATTCCAGTTTGTAGTTGGTGATTTCCCCGCCGCGCACTTCCGTTACCTCCATCCATTTCTTGGGAATGATTTTCCCATTGAGCACCGATTTGGTGCTCAGCCCCCGCTGGGCGAAGGCGCTCCCCGCGAAAAGGATCAGCGCCGTCAGGCATAAAAGAATCTTTCTCATCGCTGGAACATTTCTTTGAGGGAATTCTCCACGCTTTCCATGATCAGCTCCTTGTCCGTGGTCGGCTGGCCGTAGGTGTAGCGTATGTACCGTTCGCCTTTGCCCCGGGGAGCGGAAAGCCCGATGACCAGCACAATGGCGATGCAGGCGGCTACGGCAGCCAGGGACCAGATGCGGACGGTCCTGGCCTGGCCGGCACGACGGGCCCGGCCCAGGGACAGGTAGCCCAGCACGCCCCGGAGCTCCTCGAAGTCCGGATCGTCCGTCCTCGCGGCATACCGGGCCAGGGCCCGCTCTTCCGCCGGCGTGGTCTCGGCCTCCCAGTAGCGCTGCATCAGGGCGGTATATTTCTCTTTATCTGTCATCGTTCAGTGCGTTTTTAAGTGTTTTCCGGGCGCGGGAGAGTTGCATCCTCACCGCTGCGGGCTCCATGCCCAGTTCTTTGGCTATGTCCTCCAGGGTCCTCCCGCCGTATTCCTTTTCTTCCAGGATATACCGTTGTGTCCGTGTCAGTTCGGATTCAATCTTCCGGTGCATTTCAGCGTAGGCGTTTTCCCTGTCGGCAGCGTCGGGCGGGTCATCCGCGATATCCGTTTCCAGCGGTACCGCCCGCTTTCGGCGGCGTTCGTTGAGGCTGGCGTTCCGGACCGTCCTGGCCAGCAGGGCTTCGGCTTCCTGTTCCGAGTGCAGCGGGTACTGCCGTCGCCAAAGGCGCACAAAGCTGTCCTGCAGGATATCCTCGGCGCCGTCCGCATCGGACAGCACCCGCATGGATATTCCCTTCAGCTTCTGCCGAAGCCGGACGAACGCCTCTATCAGATAGTCTTTAGCCATGGCCACTGCAATCCATTAAGCATGCTTCTACCCTAATAACACGCGGATACCGCGAATGTAACAAAAAAATCGCCGACCGAAGCCGGCGATTTTTGTCTTTCCGGGAGCGCTGGAGGGTCTATTTGCTCCTGGCGGACTGTTTTTTTGGCTCCCGGGAGCGCTGAAAGCCCGTTTTGCTCCCGGCAACACGTTAGTAGCGCGTGAGCGAGGCGCCGCGGGAGACGGAGTGCGTGGAGACGCGGACGGCGTCGGTGGCGTGGTAGCGGCAGGAGGCGGCGCCGGAGAGGTTGGCGCGTCGCACTTGGCGGCGCCGGAGAGCTGGATGCTGACGTCGCGCGAGGGTGCCATGGCGGCGTCGATCTTGGCGGCGCCGGAGCCGCCGATGCGCAGCTCCGTGGCGGAGCCTTCGAAATCGAGGCTGGCGGCGCCGGAGGCGTTGACGCCGACTTTGCCGGCCTTGCCGTCCCAGTCAAGCTTGGCGCTGCCGGACATGAGCAGCTCGGCGGCCTTCGGGGAGGCCTCCAGCTTGCCGTTGGCCGCGCCGGAAAGCGCACAGTCCACACGGTCGAAATCGCCCTTCAGGTCGAACTTGGCGGCGCCGCTGCAATCGATGTCGGCGTCGGTCGCCCGGACAGACAGGCCGCGGGCCGACGTGGCTCCGCTGAGCCGCAGGGTGAACTTGTTGTTCTTGTGCTGGAATTCATCCTTGGCCGTGAGGCTCGCCGCACCGGACATCTTGAGGGTAAGCAGCTCGGGCATCGACACGGCGGCCCGGACCTCGTTGCGACCGTTCTCGACCTTCCGCCTGACGTCGCGCGGCAGGTCGCGAACCTCCAGGCAGAGGATCCCGCCCCTGACTTCGATCCTCAGGTAGGGAAGGATGAAATCCGGCGCGTCGATGCTCACGGAATAGTGGCTGGCGCGGGTGAGCTCCACTTTGTAGATCCAGGAGATGTCCAGCCCGTCGAAATTGCGGAGTTTGTATTCCCGGGTCTCCCGGGTGTCCATGCTCTCCGGCTCTGCGGCGCGGGACGCCGGGATGGGGAGGAGGGCCATGACGGCCGCTGCAAGAAGGGTAATCAGTTTTTTCATGTCGTTATCTGTTTTTTAATTGTTGTACGCCATCAAGAAGGTCGCCGTAGTAGGCCTTGAGGATGCGGGCCTGGCGGCGCGGGGAGAGCCCGTCGGGGAGCTGCTCGTACAGGCTGACGGACTCTTCGGTCAGCTCGTCCAGGGCACTCTCCCAGTCGTAGCCGTCTTCCCAGGGGAAAGTGAGATAGGCCTTTTCGACCTGCGCGAGATAGGAGCGGTACACCCGTTCGGGGTTGTTGGGCACGCCCAGGAAATGGTGCGACGTCCCCGGGCGGAAGACCACCAGCGCGACGGCCAGGGCCGCCAGGGCAAAAGCCCAGGCGAGGGGGCGGAAAAACCGGGGCCGGGGATTCCGGGTCAAGCCCGGAATGACGGATCCTTCGGCAGGCTCAGGATGAAAGGCCTGTGGAGTAGCGTCCACCCGGGCGAGGAAACGCTCCTCGTGGCCGGAGGCGGGCTCCGCCGTGTCGAATTGGGCCGCATGTTCGCGGATGTATGTCTCCAGATCGTTCATATATTCTTCTTCAATAAGTCAATCAGTTTTTGCCGGCCCCGGGCGTACAGCGACCGGAGGGTGGTCTCCTTGCGGCCGGTCAGGGCGGCGATCTCGCCGTAGTCCAGGCCTTCGATGAGCACGAGGTTCAGTACCAGCCGGTAGGGCTCCTGCAGCGCGTCCATCGCGGAGCGGATCTGCTCGATGCCGGGAGGTTCGCCGGCGAATGACGGTCCTTCGGCAGGCTCAGGACCCAGCCCCTGCTCCCGGGCGTAGTCCTCCAGGAAGGCATCCCGGGTGTGGCGGCGGCGCAGCCGGTCGATGGAGGCGCGGATGCAGGTGCGGGCCAGCCAGGCGGAGACCTGGGCGGAGGAGGAGAAGGAGCCGGGGGAAGTGATGTACTTCATGATTGTGTCCTGCATCACCTCTTCCGCCTCGTCCGAATCCCGGAGGATACGAAGGCTGATGTTGTACAGCCGCCGGTGGTGTGTCCTGTAGAATTCGGTGATCTCCTGTCGTGTCATTTCTTACTCACTCTGCCTTTATAACGCAGAAACACCCGGATTGTTGCAATCTCCGGGTGATTATTTTTCAAAAAAACTGAAATGGACGCGTCCGTAAGTCTTTTCCTTCTTGAAGAGGGGATGGTCCGCGAAGCTGTATTCGTCGCCGTGCTCCAGGATGAAATAGCAGCCGGGATGGAGCAGGTCGCGCGACAGGACCTTGTCCGGGAGGGTGTCCAGCCCCTCCAGGGCGTAGGGCGGATCAGCGAAGATGATGTCGAACTTCTCCCGGCAGATGGGCAGGAAATCGAAGACATTGGCGTGGACGGCCGTGACGTTGTCCAGGCCGAGCCGGGCGGCCTCGCGCCGGATGAAGGCGGCGTGGTCGCGGTTCATCTCCACGCAATACACGCGTGCGGCCCCGCGCGACGCGAATTCATAGGAGACGGCGCCGGTGCCGCCGAAAAGGTCGAGCACCTGCAGGTCTTCGAATTCGTATTCATTGTTCAGGATATTGAAAAGGCCCTCCCGCGCGAAATCCGTGGTGGGCCGGGCGCCGTACCCCATGGGGGGCAGGATGGGTTTGCCTTTGAGGCGGCCGCCGATGATTCTCATAGGTACTCGACGGCCTTGAAATACCGGTACAGGGCCATCTCGTCCTCCGCATCCAGTTGGGACAGCCAGCAGATGGTGGAGATCTCCGGATTGAGCTGGAGGGAATTCAGCGACAGGAAGATGTAGTACTCCGCCGTAGTGAAGTCGCGGGCGGGGAAGCTGTTGGCGAGCAGCAGGCTCTTGCCCTGGGCCACGGCCAGGTAGAGCCGGTCGTCCAGCAGGCCGCAGAGGATCTTGTTGTACTCCGGACAGTCGGGCAGCCGGGACAGGATGGCGTAGATGGGCGGGGTGTCATCAACGACACTGTCCCCGTCTTTGTCATAGACGAGGACAGCATCGTATTGCGGTATGTCGAGGTATTCGACGGTCGCACCCTCCTTCAAAGTCCCAACCTCAGCGAGCGCTTCACGCGCTGCCGCAGGGTTGAAGAACTGGGAGGGGACGAGGGTGAACACTACTCCCAGTTGCCTGCGTTGTTGTTCGGGGCGGTGATGGAACCGACCTGCAGACCTTCGTAGCGGTTGAGGTCACGCATCTCGGCGTCGAGGTTGATGCGGAGCTGGTTGTCCATTCCCTTGAGGAGGGACTTCCAGGGGATGCGGGCCTCGAAGAGCGGGACGTCCACGCCGGAGACCTTCTTGGTGACGGATTCCATCTGGATGGGCTCCTTGCCGGAGAACGGGATGTACTTGAGGGAGTCGATGCAGAAATCCGGGCGGTTGAGGAACAGGGTGTCGCGGACCGGAATCTTGGTCACGGTGGAGAACACCACCTTCTGTCCGGCGGCATAGGCTTCCTGCAGTTTGGCGGTCAGCTGGTCAGCCTTGAGCTTGCGGTTCGCTTTCTTGATGGCCTCGGTGTTGATGACGGCGAGGGAGTCGTCCATGGAGCCGACCTGCATCACGATCTCCATCTGGCCGTTCTCATAGAACTGCTTCAGGGAGTCGACGGAGGAATTGAACTTGCCCGTGACGGACTTGTACGCGACCTGCAGGGTGCGGATGTCCTTGAGGCGCTGCACGGCGACAGCCTTGCGGCTCTCCATCTCCTTGTTGAAGTTGACCGGTTTCATGATGTTGCTGTAAAGCAGATACACCAGGCCGACGATGGCGGCGAGCAGGATAACTTCAGCGATGATCTTAATTACTTTGTTCATTGTATTGGTTAGTTTTATTTGATATATCTATCCAAAGTCCCACAAAGTTATGAAAATGATTTATCAAATGCAATATTCTTATTAAATTTGCGGAAGATTTTTTGAGGAGATGCAAGCACCCGCACCGGCAGACATTTTGCGCCTGGAGGCGTTTCTCGCGGCAGCGAGGCGCGTTGCCGTGGTCGTCCACACGCACCCCGACGGGGATGCGCTCGGGAGCGGCGCGGCGCTGCTCTCTTACCTGCGCAGCTGCCGCGGGGCCGACGCCCGCCTGCTGCTGCCGGACACGCCCCCGGACAACCTGGCGTTCCTGCTTCCCGCGGAAGGGGTGATCGACGCCGCCCGCGACCGGACGGCGGCCGAAGCCTGGCTCGCCCAGTGCGACCTGCTGTGCACCCTGGACATGAACGGCTTCAGCCGGGCGGAGGCGCTCGAGGCGCCGCTGTGCGCCTGCCGCGCCCCCAAGGTGCTGGTCGACCACCATCTGCGTCCGGAGCGGGAGGCCTTCGACCTCGTGTTCAGCGAGACGGAGATCTCCTCCGCCAGCGAGCTGCTCTACCGGGTCCTGCTGGCCCTGCCGGACGTCGGCAGCGCCGACAAACTGCCCCTGGAGGTGCTCACGCCGCTGATGGCCGGGATGACCACGGACACCAACAATTTCGCCAACTCCGTGTATCCGACCACCCTGCAGATGGCTTCCGAGCTGCTTGCCGCGGGGGTGGACCGCGATGCGTTACTTGATAAGCTCTACCATTGCTACCGGGAGAACCGCCTGCGTGCGATGGGCGCCATGCTGCACGAGCGCATGGTGATTACCCCGGAGGGGGTGGCCTGCACCGTGCTCGACCGGGCGTTCCTGGAGCGCTTCGGCCTGCAGGACGGGGAGACGGAAGGGTTCGTGAATCTGCCGCTCGGCATCGGGCGCGTGCGGATGAGCATCTTCCTGCGCGAGGACGAGGGGCATTTCCGGGTGTCGATCCGCTCCAAGGAGGGCGTGTCGGCGAACCGCCTGGCCACGGAAGCCTTCCACGGAGGCGGCCACGAGTGCGCCGCCGGCGGCAAGGTATTCTACCCGCAGGACATCGCGACCCCGGACCTGGCCGGGGAATACATTCAGGCCGTGGCGGCACGATTTATGCGGAAAAAGTAAATGAAAATGAAGAAAACGACACTATATTTAGTATTGGCGGCGCTATTGTGCTGCGGATGCGCCAAGGTCGCCAAGACGGGGCTCAATGACGCGAACAAGCGCTATCTCGACGCGTGGATCCAGGTGAATCACCCGGGTGCCGCGCAGACCGCCCTCGGCTCCTATATTCTCGAAGACGTTCCCGGCACGGGCACGCTCGCCGGCGCGGCTGACGACAACGGCTTCGTGCGCCTGGAATACACGGTCCGCACCATGGAGGGCTCCGTCCAGAGCGCCTGCACGGAGCAATGGGCCAAGCAGCTGGGCACCTACGACCATACGACTTACTATGGCCCGGTCATCTGGCAGCGGGGCAAGAATCTCCTTGCGCCCGGCCTGGACGACGCCCTGGAGAGCATGCGCGAAGGCGGCAGCCGCACCCTGCTCATCCCGGGCTGGCTGCTGAGCACGACGAAATACTACAAGACGGAGAAGGAGTACCGCGACAATATCAGCGGCACCTCGGGCATCTACGAACTCAGGCTCTGCGACGTCATTCCGGATATCCAGAAATGGGAAACGGACTCCGTCGGCCGCTATGTCGCCCGCGTTTTCCCCGGTAAGACGGTGCGGGATTCCCTCCAATACGGGTTCTACTATTTCCGGACGGGCGAGCCGTCGAGCACCGCGGAGTTCAAGACGGACACGACCATCTATGTCAACTACATCCTGCGCCTGCTGAACGGCAAGGTCGTGGACACCAACGTCCGCGACACCGCCGCATTCTACGACATCTATTCCTCGTCGAGGGAATACGGCCCCACTTCAATCAAATGGTTCAGCAAGGACGGCACCTACAAGGACATCAAGTTCGGCAGTTCTTCCGGCGCGATCGAGGGCTTCCAGCTTGCGCTTTCCAAGATGCACCCGCATGAGAAGGGCACGACGGTGTTCTATTCCGGACTGGGCTACAAGTATTCGGGGTCCGGCTCCACTATCCCGTCCTATTCGCCGCTGCGCTTCGACTTCGAAATCGTCGATAAACCCTGACGCTGATGGCAGCGTCGGGTGCAGCTCCCATTGAGCTTGGGACCAAGAAGATCGGTCCCCTCCTGCGGCAGTACGCCGTCCCGGGCATCATCGCCCAGACGGCGGCCTCGCTGTACAACATGGTCGACAGCATCTACATCGGCCATATCCCGGGCGTTGGTTCTTCCGCCATCAGCGGCCTCGCCGTGACCTTCCCCCTGATGAACCTGTCCATCGCGATGGGCACGCTCGTGGGTGTGGGCGCGATGACGCTCATCTCCGTTCTGCTGGGACAGAAGAACTACGGAGCGGCCCAGAAGGTGCTTGCCAACGTGCTGACGCTTAATGTGATCATCGGTATCGTCTTCTCGGGTGTGACCCTGGCTTTCCTGGATCCCATCCTTCGCTTCTTCGGCGCCAGCGACGTGACGCTCCCGTTTGCCCGCGACTACATGTTCATCATCCTGGCGGGCAATGTCTTCACACACCTGTACCACGGCTTCAACGGCCTGATCCGCGCGTCCGGCCATCCCCGGACGGCGATGGGCCTGACGCTGTTCACCGTGATCTCCAATGCCATTCTGGACCCGATTTTCATTTTCGCGCTCGGCCTTGGCATCCGCGGCGCCGCGCTCGCGACCATCCTCTGCCAGCTGGTTGCGCTCGGCTACACCTGGCGTTTCTTCTCGGACAAGAAGCGCCTGCTGCATTTCACCCGTCCGCTCTTCCAGCTGGACTGGCGCGTGGCGAAGCAGTCGCTGGCCATCGGCGTGGGCCCGTTCCTGATGAACGTGGCGGCCTGCCTGGTGGCGCTGTTCATCAACCAGCAGCTGGGCAAGTACGGCGGCGACCTGGCCATCGGTGCCTACGGCATCGTGAACCGGCTGTCGATGCTCTTCGTGATGGTCTGCATGGGCTTCAACCAGGGCCTGCAGCCCATTGCGGGCTATAATTACGGCGCGCGGCAGTACAAGCGCGTCAAGGAAGTCTTCATCCTGGCGGCCAAGTGGGAAGTGCTGGTCACGACGCTCTGCTTCCTGATGGCGGAGCTGATCCCGCGCACGGCCGTGAGCCTGTTTACCAACGACCCGCAGCTGGTGGACCTGGCGGCGCGCGGCCTCCGGATCATGAACTCGGGCTTCGCGCTGGTGGGCTTCGGCATGGCGGCCGGCAACTTCTTCCAGTGCCTGGGCATGGTGCGCAAGTCCATCTTCCTGTCCCTGACCCGGCAGCTCCTCTTCCTGCTGCCGCTGATCTACACCCTGCCGCTGTGGCTGCAGGAGACGGGCGTCTGGATCAGTTTCCCGATCTCCGACACGCTCAACATCATCATCTCCGCCATCCTGATCATCCGGCTCTTCCGCAAGTTCGACCGGCTCAAGGACGGGGAGAATCCCGACATCCTCGGCAGTACCATCCAATCATAGCGCTTTATGGAGAAGAAGGTCCTCATCAACATCGGACGCCAGTACGGGGCCGGCGGCAAGGGTGTCGCCGAGATCCTGGGCGAACGCCTGGGCATCCCCGTCTACGACAATGAGCTGCTGCAGAAAGCGGCGGCGGAGAGCGGGGTCAGCCCCGCCATCTTCCGGAAGAACGACGAGCGCCGCCGCGTGTGGCGCTTCGGCAGCCTGTTCGGCCTCAACCGCGCCAGCTCGTATGCGCCCTCGGGCATCGACGAGACGGAGCTTTTCAAGTACCAGAGCCAGGCCATCCGCGACATCGCCCAGCAGGGGAGCGCCATCTTCCTGGGGCGGGCGTCAGACTACGTGCTGCGGGACATGGAGTGCCTGGACGTGTTTATCTGCGCCCCGCTCGAGGCCCGCGTCGGCCGCGTCGTGGAGCGCACGGGCATGAGCCCGGAAGAAGCGGAAAAATATATCCTGAAAAAGGAAAAGGCGCGCCGCGACTACTACAATTTCTTCACCTTCGGCGACTGGGGCGTCGCCTCCAACTACGACCTTTGCCTCGACTCGTCCCTGCTCGGTCTGGACGGCTGCGCAGACCTCGTCATCGAATTCGGCCGCCGCTGCGGGCTGATTTGACCCGCCCGGTGCCGTTTCTTCACTTTTTTACAAATAGGTTTCCAGATACCATTTTTTGAAGCCCTCCGCCGTAGGATAGGGCTGCTGCCAGTAGGTATAGCGGCCGTACAGGAGCGCCTTGAGGCTGACGGGGACGCCGTCGTCGGCGTTGAAGTCCTCCAGGCCTGCCTGGACATACCGCTCGACCAGCCCGGAAAGGTAGTCCGGGTCGGATGACTGGAATTCAATCCATTTCTTCTCGTAGGAAGCCATCAGGTCCTGTTCTTCCTCGGGCTGCTCCGGATTGTAGTGACGGCAGTGCTCCAGGGCCTTGCACTCGTCCCAGATGGCATCCATCTCCGCGAGGGTCATGTCGGTGAGCTTGCGGCCCTTCTTGAGGGTCTGCTCCTCCAGGTAATTGAAGCGGCGGCGGAACTTCGAGCAGCTGCCGCTCAGGGCCGCTTCCGGGTCCACCCCGTAGAGCCGCGCGGCGTTGATGACCGCGAAGAGCAGGTCGCCGAATTCTTCCTCCATGTGGCGCGGGTCCGCCTCGCCGCAGGCCTCGCGCGTCTCGCCCAATTCCTCGCTTACCTTGTCCCAGACGTCCTCCCGCTGCTCCCAGTCGAAGCCGCAGCCGCGGGCCTTTTCCTGCATCGAGAGGGCCTTGAGGATGGCCGGCATCGCGTCCGGGATGCCGGAGAGGACGGTCTTGTTGCCGTCTTTCTCCTTGGCCTTCACCAGCTCCCAGGTGTCGGCAATCTCCTTGGCGGAGGTGGGGGTGCCGGCCAGCGGCCCGAACACGTGCGGGTGCCGGAAGACCATCTTGTCCACGACCTTGTCCAGGCTGTCGGCGATGTCGAAGGAGCCCTCCTCCTGCGCGATGCGCGCATAGAAGACGAGGTGGTACAGCAGGTCGCCGATCTCCTTGGCCGTGCCGGGGCGGTCGCCTTTCAGGATGGCGTCGCTGAGCTCGTAGACCTCCTCCTCCGTCATGGGACGGATGGTCTCCATGGTCTGGGCGGCGTTCCAGGGGCACTTCTCGCGCAGCTCGTCCATCGTGTCGAGCAGCCGGCCGAAGGCGGCCAATTTCTCTTCTTTGGTATGCATGGAAATAATTGCTAAATTTGCCCTGCAAAAATAACAATAATTGTCGACATGAAGCCGATCCAGTTCGTTTCCGCCGATGAGGCGGTCAGCCACATCCCCTCCCATTGCCACGTCCACCTCAGCAGCGTGGCCAGCGTGCCCCACTGCCTGATCCGGGCCCTGTGCCGCCGGGCGGACGCCGGAGACGTGTGCGACCTGCATTTCCACCATTTCCATACGGAAGGGCCCGCCCCCTACAGCGAGCCGCGCTACGAAGGCATTTTCTTCGAGCAGGGCTTCTTCGTGGGGCCGAATGTCCGCGCGAACGTCAACGCCGGCTATGCCGACTATCTCCCCGTGCACCTGGGCGAGAGCCAGAAGCTCTACCGCGAGGGATTCATCCCCCTGGGCGCCGCGCTGGTCAACGTGTCCCTGCCCGACGAGCAGGGCCGCGTGAGCCTCGGCACCTCGGTGGACTGCTCCGTGGCGGCGATCGAGAGCGCGAAGGTGGTGATCGGCGTGGTGAATCCCAACGTCCCCTTCGCCTATGGCGACCTCGTGTCGCTGGACCAGTTCGACTACCTCGTGCAGGACGACGAGCCGCTCGTGACGGCCGCCTTTGCCGAGCCCACCCCGACGGAGGTGCTCATCGGCAAGAACTGCGCGGCCCTCGTGGAGGACGGCGACTGCATCCAGATGGGCATCGGCGCCCTGCCGAACGCCCTTGCGGCGCAGCTGGGCGGCCACAAGCACCTGGGCCTGCACACGGAGATGTTCGCCGACGGGCTGCTCCGCCTGATCAAGGCGGGCGTGATCGACGGCACCAACAAGCGGATCGACACCGGCAAGGTCGTCGCCTCCTTCCTGCTCGGTTCGCAGGAGGTCTATTCCTTCATCGACCACAACCCCGACGTGCTGATGCGCGACATCAAATATGTCAACGACCCGTATGTGATCCGCCAGAATCCCGGGATGAAGGCCATCAACTCCGCCACGGAAGTGGACTTCACGGGGCAGATCAGCGCCGATTCCATCGGCACGCGCATCTTCAGCGGCACCGGCGGCCAGGTCGAGTTCGTGCGGGGCGCCACGATGTCGGAGGGCGGCAAGAGCATCACCGCCTTCGCTTCCCGCACGCTGAAGGGGAAGAACAAGATCGTCGCGGAGCTGAACCCCGGCGCCGGAGTGGTCACGCCGCGCGCAGACGCGCACTGGATCGTGACCGAATACGGCGCCGTGGACCTCTACGGCAAGAGCCTGCAGGAGCGCGCCAAGCTGATGATCAGCATTGCGCACCCGGACGACCGGGAAATGCTGGACCGCCAGGCCTTCGAGCGCTTCGGCCCGCACTACCACAATTTCAGCATATAATAATTACTTGATAATGAAGAAATTAATTTGGCTGTCCGTAGCGACGGCCGCGCTGCTCTGCGGCTGTACCTTTACCCGGAACCATGGCGGCACGAAGGATCCCGCCGCGGACCCGGACGACGAGACCGTCCTTTACGGAGATGACGGTTTCTATGACGACTACACCTGGGCCGCCGTGGACCTTAAGGACCGGATCTCCCTGATGTACGACACGACGGACTATACCTGTGAAATCCTCGACAAGTCGGAGGATGAGCTGGCCTTCCGCCTGAAGACGAACTGGGCGGAAGCCGGGGACGCGTCCGCGCTGATCCGCTTCGTGCTGGCGGACCGCAACCTCGAGGCCGACAGCGACGCCTGGGAGGAGACGCTCCAGGACGCGCTCGACCCCCTGATGGACGCGCTGGAGAGCGACAGGAATTTCGAGCTGGACGGCCGTTTCTCGCCCTGGTACAATCTGGACAGCGACTTCGGGACGTTTATCCGCTACATGGGCAACCGCGTGGCGGAAGGGCGTTACGTCGAGGGCGCCTTCGCCGCCAAGGGCTATGCGAAGGGCCGCGCCCTCATGCAGGCCGAGGCGGATGACGAAGAGACGGTGACGACCCTGCTGGACCTGTTCGACACGGTGAGCTTTGATTTTTGATTTGCCGCGGAAATTCCTATCTTTGCAATCTGTACTAATAATGCCGAGATGCCTGACTACAAGATAAAAGAAGTCCAGACCCACAAGGAGCTGATGCAGTTCATCCAGTTCCCGGATGAGCTGTACAAGGATTGTCCCCAGTATGTTCCCGCCCTGCACAGCGACCAGGTCCGGTCGCTGACCAAGGCGGCGCCGCTGGATTACTGCTCCCACAAGCTGTGGATGGTGCTGGACGGCGAGCGGGTGGTCGGCCGCATCAGCGGCATGGTCAACCCCCGCTACAACGAACGCTACGGCCGCAAGCGCGCCCGTTTCGGCTGGTTCGACTGCATCAAGGACATCGAAGTGGCCCGCCTGCTGATCGACACGGCCGAGGCCTGGGCCCGAGAGCAGGGGATGGACGAGATCCACGGCCCGCTCTACTATAATACCTTCGGCAAACAAGGCATGCTGGTGGAGGGCTACGAGAACATCCCGCCCTTCAACTGCCTGTACAACTTCCCGTACTACAACGATTTCATGACGGAGTTGGGCTTCGAAAAGGAGTGCGACTGGCTCCAGTACAAGATGGTCGCGAACCACGGCGTGCCCGACAAGGCCCGCCGCGTCTCGAAGCTGGTCCAGGAGCGCTACAACCTCCATTTCGGCAGCCTCGACAAGCTCAAGAAGGACAAGGACCTGGTACGCAAGTTCTTCCGGGTCTACAACGACAGTTTCTCCGAGAGCGTTCTGAATTATATCCCCCTGACGGAAAAGGAAATCGACGAGGAGGCCGCCTCCGTGATGCCGTACATCTCCGACAAGGCCAGCTGCATCCTGCTCGACGAGCACGACGAGATCGTGGCCTTCGGCATCTCTTTCCCGACCATCTCCGAGGCCCTGCAGAAGGCGAAAGGCCGCCTGTTCCCCTTCGGGTGGTGGCATCTCTGGCGCGCCCTGCACAACTATGAGACCACGGACCTGATGGTCAACGGCGCCGCGCCCGAGTGGCAGAACAAGGGCGTGTCCTCGGTCTACTACGAGGCGATGGCCGACAAGGCCATCAAGATCGGCAACCGCTGGGCCATCTCCAATCCGCAGATAGAATCCAACAGCGCGGTTAACATCTGGAACAGCTACGAGCACGAGCCGTTCATGCGCCGCCGCTGCTACCTTAAGAAGATCTGATCCCATGGCAGACAACAACAGCATACTCGACAAGGTCCTTTCCCTCGAAGGGAAATTCGCATCGCTCCAGGAGCAGCTCGCCAGCCCCGAGGCGATGGCGGACATGAAGAAGTACGTCCAGCTCAACAAGGACTACAAGGAGCTGGAGCCGATCATCAAGACCGGCAAGGCGTATGAGAAGATGGTGGAGGACCTCGCCGCTGCCAAGGACATCCTCGTCAACGAGAAGGACGAGGAGCTTCGCGAAATGGCCCGCATGGAGATCGCGGAGCTGGAGCCGAAGATCCCCGAGATGGAGCAGCAGATCAAGCTCCTCCTCATCCCGGCCGACCCGGACGACGGCAAGAACGCCATGGTCGAGATCCGCGGCGGCACCGGCGGCGACGAGGCGGCGATCTTCGCCGGCGACCTCTTC
>CAJOHX010000027.1 GCA_905234475.1 uncultured Bacteroidales bacterium
CGCAAATATAAACTAAAATATTGACAAATGATAATTAAATATGAAAAGCTGGACTATTTTCAAGTCTCACATAATTCCTCTTGCAAAAATGCGTCTGTTATTGCGTCCGGTTATGCGTTCACTTATTGTTCCTCAGTATGCCCTAGAATGCCTTAAAATGCCATCGGGCACGATCCGTGAAAATCGTACCCAATCGGCGTAAGTTGCTTATTTTCAGGTAGTTAAGCCCCTAATATTCTTCCTCGTTAAAGAAGAAATCGTCCTTGGTGGGGTAGTCCGGCCAGATGTCTTCGATGGTCTCGTAGATCTCTCCTTCTTCTTCGAGTTCTTCCAGATTCTCTATCACTTCTTCCGGGGCACCGGAGCGATTGGCGTAGTCAATCAGTTCTTCTTTGGTTGCCGGCCACGGAGCATCGTCCAGGCTGCTGGCTAGTTCGAGTGTCCAATACATAGTATCATGTGTTAAATTTCGCGCAAAGATATAAATTATCTTGATACTTGTCCCGCTTTCGCAAATAAAGTTATCAACAATCGAAAAACGCCCTCAAAACCGGCTTCGAAAAGCGGATTTCACTTTGTCAATTTGTCCCTGTTTATTATGGGACGAATGACCAGGCCGCCGAAATTCGTCCCTGAATATGCCTGTTTTTCCCGCCAAAACGGCTGTTCGTCACAAAATGGCATGTTTCGATGCCGACCCTTTGGTGGCCGCCTGCGCATGCGGTAATTTTGCGGTGACAAATGGAGGAAACAACCATGGCAACTCAGAAAATACTCAGGCTCGACAACGCCTCGTTCATATATCCCGCCAGCCAGTCGAAGAAGTACACTTCGCTCTACCGGATGGCCGTCACCCTTTCCGAACCGGTCGACGTGGCCGTGCTCCAGCAGGCGCTGGAAGCGACGGTCGCGCGCATCCCCACCTTCGGCTACACCCTGTCGGGCGGCGCCTTCTGGTGGCACCTGCGCGAGCTGGGCGTCAAGCCCCGCGTGATGCCGTACCAGCCGCTGCACCATTTCAATATCGCCGACAACGGCGGCTTCCTTTTCCGCATCGCGGCGGATGGCAACCGCATCGTGCAGGACATCTTCCACGTCCTGACGGACGGCAACGGCGGCATGACTTTCCTGCTGACCCTGACGGCGGAGTACCTGCGCCTGCGCTATGGTGCCCAGCCGGTCTATGGCGGCCGCATCCTGGACCCTCGCGAGGCGGCGCACGCATCGGAGCTGGCTGACGCCTTCGACGATTTCAGCGGCAAGCGGGGTGCGCTGGAGCAGAATGATCCCGCGTACCACCTCCATGGCCGCCCGCTTGGGCTGCGCACCCTGCGTGACCTGCGCGTGAAGATGCCGATGGGCCAGGTGCACGAGATCGCGAAGCAGCGCGGCGCCACCGTCACGGAGCTGCTCGCCGCCGCCATGGTGTACGCCCTGCAGCAGACCCGCCGCGGCGACCGCCGCAAGGGCCGTTCGGTGCTTAAGGTCAACGTCCCGGTGGACCTGCGGAGGATCTTCGGCGGCTGCACGCTGCGCAATTTCTCCTCCTACGTGATGCTGGGCGTGGACGTGCGCAACGGCGAATACGACTTCGACCAGATCCTGCAGGTGGTCTCCGCGCAGAAGCGCCTCTTCTCGATGCCCAGCGAGCTGGAATCCAAGATTGCCAAGAACGTCGAGCTGGAGGACAACCGCGCCATCGCGGCCATCCCGCGCTTCATCAAGAAGCCCATCATCGACATCATCAACAAGCTCAAGGGCGACCGCTACTGCACGCACACCCTGTCGAACATCGGCCGCATCGAGCTGCCCGCGTCCCTGCGCCCCTACGTGCGCGACATCGACTTCATCCTGGGCCGCCAGCGCGGCAACTCCGGCGCCTCTGCCTGCACGGGCTACGGCGACATGCTCTTCCTCAACATGTCCCGCAAGATTGCGGAGCACGGCTTCGAGGATGCCTTCCTGCAGCAGCTGCGGGCCCTGGGGATCCAGGCCGAGACGGAGGAGCGGGATATCTAGAGGATCGTCCCCAGGGAGAATTCCACGTAATCCGCCTTGCCGAATTTGTGGGCACGGATCGCCATGCCGGCGAAGATGCGCTTGAATGCCGGCGGGTAATAGCGGATGTCCACTTTCTGGAACAGGGGACCGTTGTCCTCGTGGATGCCGACTTTCTTGTACAGATAGGCGCCGCATCCCACGCCCACGGTGAAGGACCCGAAGTAGAGGTCCTGGATGAGTCCGATGCCGGCGGCGACAGGGGAGTATTTGCGGTCTCCCGGACCGTAGAGGGCCGTGTCGCTGCGTCGGAGGGCGTCCATGTTGCTGAGATACTGCAGTTCGATCTGCGCTCCCGTCGACGTGCGCCGGGAGTAGCGCCAGTCGATCTCGGCGCCGATGCCGCCCTTGAACCAGGGCGTGTAGGCCTCCTGGCGCTGCTCCGCGGGGAGCAGGAGGTCGGCGTCGAATTCCGCCATGCAGCAGTGGATGCCGCCTCCGGCGTAAACGGCCACGCGGAAACGACGGTCCAGCGGGTCGTCTTCTTCGGGCCTGCGGGCGCCCGGTTTGATCGTCTTGTCCCCGACGGCATAATATGCACCCAGGCTGTAGCTGACGGAATTCAGCCCGCCGTTGGGGACGAACAGGCGGCCGGTGGAATTGTGCCGGAAGTTCACCTCGGCCCGGAGGGCCAGGGTCCGGGATATCTGCAGGCGGGTGAAGGCGCCGAACTTCGCATGGTTGGCGTAGGGGCCGCCGTAGAGCCGGTTGTCGGGATTGGTGAGGCGGTTGTACCAGCGGGTCATGAAGGCGCCGCCGAATTCGATATCGTAGCCGGCGGAGAAGATCCCCCATTGGAGGAGCTCCCGGTCGAGGCGGGCATAGAGGGTGAAGGAATCGCCCAGGCGGCTGCCGGGGATGCATTCGAGCGAGCCCAGGTTGGCGTAGGAAAAGCCGAGCCCGATGCGCGGGAAGCCGTAGAGCCCGGCCGCCTCGGTGTCTGAAGTCTTCCAGTACACGCCTATGTCAAAGGCCTGAAACTGCATGGGCCCCTGCACCAGCCGTTCCATCCGTTTGGTCTTGGTGAAGACATTCTCTGCCACGCTGACGTACACTTCCTGCGCCCCCGCCGCCGTACTGGCCGACAGAAGCGCCATCAGGACCGCTGACCGGAGAATCGCTTTCCGCATAGACCACAAATGTAGTGATTTTCTTGAAAGGAACCGGGGAAAAAAAACCGTATCTTGCACCTTTGTATTGCCAAATAGACACGATATGAACGCTTTCATCCTTCCCGCGCTGTGCGCGCTGACCCTTGCCGCAGGCAGCCTGCAGGCCCAGAATTTCAACCGCACCGCCAATTCCGCCGGCGAGATTTTCACCCTGGAGAATACCCTGGTCACGGCCGAGGGCGACATGAACAAAGACGGCGTTAAGGACCTGGTCGTGATGGCCCAGGGATACCTCTCGGGCACCAACTTCGCCTTTTATTTCGGCAACAAGCAGGGCGGATACACCCTCTTCCGCGACTATGAAGTGGGGCTGCGGGAGGACGTCGAGCTCTCCGTCACGGCCCAGGGCGTGGCGCGGATCCAGGCCAACCGCGACGACGGCGCCGACATCTTCCTGTTCCGCTACGAAGGCGGTGACTTCCGCCTCATCGGTGGCAAGGAGGACCGCCACAAGAGCTCGGACGACTACGACATCTCCTACAACTACCTGACCGACAAGATGATCCGTACCGACGGCCACGGCAGCGGCCGCAAGAGCGAAACCCTGGACCTCCCCAAGCTGCCCAAGATCCACTTCGGGTGGATCCCGCTCAACTACGACATGCTGGCGTATCTCGTCGATGGGGGCAGTGAAGGCGAAGACCTGAGTCCGGACAGCGTGCTCGTGATGGGCATTTTCCGTGTGATGCAGGCCAATGGCATGCTTTTCTGGCATTTCTGCGACTGGGAGAATCCCTACCGCGACCCGGTCGGCTCCGATGAGGGCTGGTATGCCTACGACGACCACATGGCCCCCGGCAGTTATAACTACTGGGCCACCCTGGATATCACCAAACTGCCGGACGGCAGTTTCCAGCTGGATATGGACGAGTCCATGTACGACCGCAGCTACGAGGCACTGTTCAACGAAGACATGTCCAATATCGATGAGATCATGGAGGAGTACGAGACCGAAGAAGAGACCAGCTCATGCCGCTGGATCTTCAAGGACGGTCGCTTCACCGAGGTCGAACGGCCGGCGGAAACCGCCTCGCCCGGGTCGGAAGCCAAAGGCTGACGCCTGGGAATAGAATTACGAAAAACCCCGTCTGACGTGTGTCAGGCGGGGTTTTCGTGACTCCAACAGGACTCAAACCTGTAACCTTTTGATCCGTAGTCAAATGCTCTATTCAATTGAGCTATGGAGCCATGCTTGCCGGCGCATGCGCCGGTCTATCGCTACTCGGCCGGGGTCTCTTTCACCACGCGCTTCGCTTCCTTGATGCGGGCCTTCTTGCCGGACAGGTTGCGGAGGTAGAAGATGCGTGCGCGACGGACTTTACCGACTTTGTTGAGTTCAATGCTGTCGATCGCAGGGGATTCGTACGGGAAAATCCTCTCGACACCGATACCGTTGGAAACCTTGCGGATGGTGAAGGTCTTCGTGTACGGGGTGGATCCGCAAATCTGGATCACCACGCCGCGGAAGCTCTGGAGCCTGTACTTCTCGCCTTCCTTGATCCGGTACGTCACCGTCACGGTGTCGCCGGCCTTGAACTTCGGGTAGGAGGCAGTTTTGTTCTCGGAGAACGACTGCTCTACTAAGTTAATCAAATCCATATGTCAATAATACATTACTAAGTCGCAGCGTCATCAAACCGTATGAAGAGAGGCTGCTGCCTTTTGGGACTGCAAAGATAGAAACTTTTCGGGACCCTGCAAACTTTTTTTCAAAAAAAGTATGCCCACTGCTAACCGACCGCGAAGTTGCCGTCGCTGAAGATCCACTCCTCCTCGATGGTCTCTTCTTCGGTGTCGTATTCTTCCAGCAGTTCGTCGATGTTGGAGCCGTCCTCGTTGATCATCGACTCCCACTCGCGGCTGTAGGAAGTGGAGCTGGATTCGATGGAGAAGTAGCCGTCTTCAATCTTTTTGATCGACAGGGCGGAATAGCAGTTGTAGCTGCCGGGGCTCTCATAGGCGTCCTCGATGTACCAGGTCCCTTCTTCGTCGGGCCGGGGATAGAGGTAAGGATTCTCCCAGTCGCAGAAATGCCAGAAGAGCATATCCGTGGCCTGCATCATGCGGAAGATGCCCATCACGAGGATGCCGTCGGCGTCCAGCGGGCCGTCTATCGGATCCTCCTGCAGATAGCCCAGCATGTCGTAGTTGAGCGGCACCCAGCCGAAATTGATGACGGGCAGCTTGAGCAGGTCGGCGTTGGAGACCTTGCGGTTCTTGCCCTCGCCGTCGGTGCGGTTCATCTTGCCGGTGAGGTAGTTGTAGGACTCGTCGTAATGGTCGGATCCGTGGCGGTCCTTCTTGCCGCCGATGAGGCGGAAGTCGCCCTTCTCATAGCGGTACAGGAAGACGTCGAAACCGCCCTCCCGGTCAATCTGGATGCGCACCACGCCCGCGTCGGTGATGGAAAGCTTGATGCTGTCGTCCCAGGGCAGCGGCATCGGATAGCTGCGGAAGCACTCCAGGGTGCCGTCTTTCCGGCCGAGGTAGAAGGCGAAATTATGGTTGTCGTAGACCCCGGGGATGGCGATCACCAGGTCCTTGATGCCGTCTTTGTTGACATCGCCTTCGACGGAGACGACCGTCTTGTCTTCGGGGGCGTTGCATACATCCGCAAGGGATTTGCCCTTGTTCTCGAACATCGGCTGGCTCCAGGCGGCCAGCGACAGGGCGCAGAGCGCCGTGGTGAGGAAAATCTTTCTCATGGTGCGGTTATTTTACGAATGCCTTGCCGTCCCAGTGGTACAGCGGCATTTCCTCTTCATCGTGGCGATACTCCCAGTAGCATTCCAGCCAGTCGCCCGTGCTCTCTTCGGCGTATGGGTCCCGGGGGCGGAGTTCGACTGTCAGCGTCCCGTCCTCCGCGTTGGCGTGGTAGGCGAGAAAGTCCTCCGGGCGCTCCCGGTAGATGGCCTTGATCCTGGGAATGAGCTCCAGGTTGCCGGGATCCACGGCGTCTTCGTCAAAGACTTCGTCGAAAGCGGGGATGGGCAGACAGCCTTCCAGCTCCTCCAGTTCTCCGTTTATGAAACCGTAGGCCGTGCTGATATAGCCGGTGGCTTCGCCTTCAGCGGCGCCGCACCAGGTCTCGATCACCAGCCAGCCGTCGCCGGTCAGCGGGAAGCATTCGTAAGAGGTCTCCTCGTAGTATCCTTCGATGTCGTCCGTGTAGACGAGATAGGAGACGGTGCAGTCCTCGGGGGTTTCCGCCTCGACGGTGACCCCGTCCAGGGCACAGATGGCCTTGTAGGCCTCAAAGGCGATGCCCTCGCTGTTCCGCTCGACGGGGGCCGCCTGGACGTCCTGCTCCGTGGCGGGCTCGGCGGCCGGTTCCCTGGTCTTGTTGTTCTGGTTGCCTCCGCACGCGACGAGGGTGAGGGCGCAGAGGGCTGTGAGGAAGAAAGCTTTCATGTCGTTCTTGCTGTAAACGGACCGCAAGATACGAATTATTTCCTTATCTTTGTCCTGATAATCCTCAAGCTTATGCGCAACATCCTCCTCGTCATCGATCTGCAGAAAGATTTCATCTACGGCTCCCTGACCGTCCCCGGGGCCACCCAGGTGCTCCCCGCCATCAATGAGGTCAAGGACCGTTTCGACCTCGTGTATTTCACCCTCGACTGGCATCCGGTCAACCATTGCTCCTTCCGGGAGCAGGGCGGCCCGTGGCCCGTGCACTGCGTGCACCACACCGCGGGCGCGGCACTGGACCCGGACGTGCTGGCGGGCATCCCGGAGGAGAAGACGCGCTTTATCCTGAAGGGCTGCGTCCAGGGCCCCGAGGAGTACGGCGCCTTCGTGGGCTTCGACCCGAAGCATCAGGACCTCTTCCAGCCCGGCGACGAGGTGGTGATCTGCGGCATCGCGGCCGAATACTGCGTGCTGGAGTCGCTCAAGAACCTCTACGCCATCAGCGAGCAGATCGGCTTCACGGTCAAGGTCTACCTCGAGGGCACGGCCCGCTTCGCCAGCTACGACACGGTCCTGGCCTTCATGGCGGAGAAGGGTCTCAGCGAGTACCGCAAATAAACGGTGACATTCTGTCAATGGCAAGTGATTTGCTCTGAATCAGGGCAAATACAGGATTATTATGGCTGACAATACAGAAAAGAAGCAGGAACCGCAGGCCGAAGCGCCTGTGAAGCAGGCTCCCCGGGCGGACGAGAGCAAGAAGAAACAGAAGAAGGACGACGGCCTGAAGAAGCAGGTCGCCGAGCTCTCTGACAAATTGGCGAAGAAGGAAGCGGAGTGCGCGAAGGAGAAGGACAGCTACCTGCGCCTGATGGCGGAGTTCGAGACGTTCCGCCGCCGCAGCGCGGAGGACCGCCTCAACCTGATCGCCACGGCGTCCGCCAAGACCATCGAGGGGCTCCTCCCGGTGCTGGACGACTGCGAGCGGGCGATCGCCATGCTGGCGAACTCGTCCGACGAAGCCGCCAAGGAAGGCACTGCTCTGATATACAATAAACTGATGGATTACCTCAAGACCCAGGGACTCGCCCGCATCGAGGCGAAGGGAGAGGTCTTCAATACGGATTTCCACGAGGCCGTGACGCAGTTCCCCGCGCCGAGCGAGGACCTGAAGGGCAAGGTCATCGACGTGGTCCAGACCGGCTACACCCTGGGCGGCAAGGTCCTCCGTTACGCCAAAGTCGTGGTGGGAGCATAGCCTATGGCAGAGAAAAGAGATTACTATGAGGTCCTGGGGCTCCAGAAGGGAGCCTCGGCCGACGACATAAAGGGCGCCTACCGCAAGGCCGCCCTCAAGTGGCATCCGGACCGCTGGGTCAGCGGGACGGACGCGGAGAAGAAGACCGCCGAGGAGAAGTTCAAAGAGGCCTCCGAGGCGTATTCCGTGCTGAGCGACCCGGACAAGCGGGCGAAGTACGACCAGTTCGGCTTCGCCGGCGTGGACGGCGCCGGCGCGCAGGACTGGAGCCAAGGCTTCGGCAACCTCAATGATATCCTCAACAACCTCTTCGGAGGCGCGTTCGGGGGCTTTGGCGGCTTTAGCGGCTTCGAGGGGTTCGGCTTCGGTGGCTCTTCGCAGGGCCAGCGCGTACAGCGCGGCCGCGACATCCGCACCCGCGTCAAGGTCACCCTCGAGGAGATCGCGAACGGCTGCGAGAAGGAAGTCACCATCGAGCGCAACCGTCCCTGCCCGGACTGCGACGGCCGGGGGACCAAGAATGCCTCCGACGTCAAGACCTGTCCGACCTGCAAGGGCACGGGCACCATCCAGACCGTGGCCAACACCCTGTTCGGCCGCGCCATCAACACCTCCACCTGCCCCCACTGCAACGGCACCGGCAAGGTCGTCTCGAATCCCTGCGGCCGCTGCAAGGGCACGGGCCTGGTGCGCCAGAAGGAGACCGTCAAGGTCCGCATCCCGGCGGGCGTGGAGAACGGCATGCAGCTCACGCTCCGCGGCGAGGGACATTCCGCCCCGCAGGGCGGGGTCAACGGCGACCTGCTCGTCATCGTGGAGGAGCAGCCGCACGCCCAGCTCAAGCGCGACGGGCAGAACCTGTTCTACACGCGCGTCATCAGCGTGGCGGACGCCATGCTCGGCTGCGAGATCCAGGTTCCGGCCCTGGACGGCGCGCAGCGTCTCAGGCTGGACCCCGGGACGCAGTCCGGGACGGTCCAGCGGCTGCGCGGCAAGGGTCTGCCGGCCGTCAACGGCTACGGCCTCAGCAGCCGTGGCGACCTCTACGTCAAGATCCTCGTCTGGATCCCGCGCAAGCTGGGACGCAGCGAGCGGGAGGCGGTGGAGAAGCTGCGGGACAGCAGCGCCGTCCGCCCGGATCCCAACCGGGAGGACAAGGCGTTATTCGAAAAAGAAAGTCAGTATTTCTAGATTCCGGGTCAAGCCCGGAATGACGTTGGCTTTTCGTCATTCGCCGGCCCAGACCGGCGAATCTCATTTAAAGAATTTGTCGATCTCCCGGATCGTCTCCGGGAGGGCGAAGATCGCCACGCGGTCGTAGGGCTGGATCACCGTCTCGCCGACGGCGATGAAGGCCTCGCTGCCGCGGATCACGCCGCCGATGATGGCGTTGCGCGGGAAGTCGATGTCCTTGATCGGGCCATCGGTGATCGCGGCGCCCGGCGCCACCGTGTATTCGATGACCTCGGCGTCGGTGCCGGTCATGTAGCGCACGAAGCGCGCCTTGCCCGACAGGGTGAACTTGAAGATGCGCCCGGCGGTGATGAGCTTCTTGTTGATGACGTTGTCCACGCCCATCTCCTCGGCAATGTGGATGTACTCGATGTTTTCGACCTCGGCGATGGTGCGCGACACGCCGAACTTTTTGGCGACCACGCAGGACAGGACGTTGCTTTCGTCATTGCCCGTCAAGGCGATGAAGGCGTCGTATTCCTGAATGCCCTCGTCGAAGAGGAAATCGGAGTTGCGCCCGTCCCCGTTGACGATGCGGACGGTATCGGGGAGCTTCTCCGACAGCTCGATGCAGCGGTTCTTGTCGCTCTCCACGAGCTTGACCTTGAGCCCGCCGCGGTCGAGCGTCTTCGCGAGCATCTCGGCGATGGGGCCGCCGCCCAGGATGAAGGCGCTGCCGATGGAGATGTTGGTCTTGCCGAAATGGCGGTAGAGCGGCTCCACGCCCTCGCGGGTGCAGATGGTGAAGACGAGGTCGCCGTAGAGGAACTTCGTGTCCAGCTTGGGGATAATGGTCTTCTCCTCGCGGGAAATGGCGATCACGCGGAACTGCTTGAGCTCCTCTTCGGTGGTGTCCTTGATGAATTCGAGCAGCTTGAGGTCCAGGATGGGGGAGTCCTCCGTGAGCTTGAACACCGCGATCTGCAGGCGCCCGCGGGCGAAGTCCATGGTCTCGGCGGTGGAGTTGTGCTTGAGAAAAGCGACAATTTCGTCGGCGGCGCTCTTCTCGGGATAGAACATCAGCTCGATGCCCAACTCCTTGAACAGCAAGCGGTTCTCTGCATTCAGATAGTCTTCGTCGTTGATGCGGGCGATCACCTTGGCGGCGCCGAGCTGCTTGGCGAGCAGCGCGCCCACGATGTTGACCTCCTGCGTGGCATAGGGGTAGACGGCGATGAACAGGTCGGCCTTGCCCACGCCGGCGTCCCGCTGGACCTGGATGGAAGAAGGGTTGCCCAGGACCGTCTCAACGTCGGTGGTGGCCGACAGCATGTCGACGCGCTTGGCGTCGTCATCGATCACCGTGACTTCGTTCGCCTCGGCGCGAAGCATCTTCGCAAGGTGGGAACCGACCTCACCGGCTCCTTCAATGACTATCTTCATAGCGTCTCAAATAGTTAAATATCTTCTCTCCCCGCAGGGCCGCCTGCAGCAGGATGCGCACGTCCCAGAGGCCTTTTACCATGCCTGGCTTGGTGCCGCCGGGCACGCTGGAGGCCGTTTCCGTGCCCGGGACGTGCTTTTTTGCCTCCCCGGGCACGCTGAGGGTGGTTTCTGTGCCCGGGACGGCGCGCAGCCGGCGGTATTCGCGGTGCGCGTCCCGCACGGCGCAGGCGCAGGCGCCCTTTCCCGTCAGCAAATATACGATTGCTGCGGCACAATCCAAAATCTTCCTCATCCGGATGCGTCGGCGGGCCTTGCGCGGGCCCAGCGTGGCGGGCAGGTTGTTCTCCAGCAGGAGCAGGCCGTTGCGGTAGTTGAGTTTCAGCTTGAAAGGGGAAGCGGGGGCGAGGGTGCCGCCGCCGAGGTGCCACACGCAGCTGTCCGGCACCACGCCGACGCGCCATCCGGCGAGCTGCGCCCGCCAGCACCAGTCGATCTCCTCCATGTGTGCGAAGAAACGCGCGTCCAGCCCGCCGAGCTCCCGCCAGGCGCGGGTGCGGACGAGCAGGCAGGCGCCGGACACCCAGAGCACATCCGCCGGCCGGTTGTACTGCCCGGTGTCCGGCTCGGTGCGTTTCAGCACGCGCCCGCGGCAGAAGGGGTAGCCGTAGCGGTCGAGCAGACCGCCTGCGGCCCCGGCGTATTCAAATCGGTCTGTGCGGCGGTAGCCGTCGCCCTCCGGGACCAGCGCATGCAGCCGGGGGCCGCAGGCGGCATAGTCCGGGTGCGCGTCCATCCATCCGACCAGCGGCTCCAGCCAGCCCGGCTGCACCTCGATGTCCGAGTTCAGCAGCACGAGGTATTCGGGAACGCTGGCTATAATGCCATCAGCCGCCGTCCCCTTTTCGTCAGCCGCCAATACCTTTTCGTCATTCGCCGGCTTGACCGGCGAATCTCCCGAACCAAGCAATGCTTCAAAGGCGCGGTTATAGCCGCCGGTGAAGCCGAAATTCTCCTGCAGGAGGATCGTGCGCACCTGCGGGAAACGCTCCGCGAGCAGCTCCCGCGAACCGTCCGTGCTGGCGTTGTCCGCCACCACTACGCCGGCGTCCAGCCCCTGCAGGCTCTCCAGCAGCGGCGGGAGGAAGCGCCCCAGGTAATCCCGGGTGTTCCAGTTGAGAATGACGACGGCGGTGCGCATAGATTATAGCTTTCCCGGGACGATAATATGATGGTTGCCAATGGGTTCCTGCAAGAAATACGCCGCGGCGCCGGGCGCCTCGATGACCACCTGCGTGCGGCATAGGTTATCGCCGTATGGGTTCGCGACGAGCTTCGCCTCCCGGCGGAACATCCGCTTGCAATCGGGGGAGAGCTTGAACAGCGTCACCGGCCCCTCCGGCAGGATGCCGTGGATGGCCACGCCGATGCCGGACTCAAAGTGGGTGTCGTAGCAGTAGTCTTCGACGATGTCCAGGGGGACGGTGCAATGGGCGAAGAGCAGGCGGTCACCCTCGATCCGGGACAGGTTGACCTGGAAGGAGGACCGTCCGGTGAGCGCCCGGGCCACAGCCATGGACAGCATCGCGGGGATGTCGCCCTCGCAGGTGGCCGTGATGCCTTCGGCGTTGAGCCTCGCCAGGGCGAGGCAGCCGGTGTTGTGCAGGGCGGTCAGCAGGTCGAAGCAGCGCAGCGTCAGTCCGTCCAGCCGGTAGTGCGCCACCAGGGCCTTCAGGGCCTCGTAGATGGCCATCGCGCCATTCCAGTCCGCCGCATCAATCTTCTGCCCATACTTGGGCGCGTTCAGCGGCTTCAGCCCACAAACGTCATTCCGGGCTTCGACCCGGAATCCCGTGCCGCCAGGTTGGTACCGATTTGGGCCTTTTTCGATCCAACCCCCGGCTGCGCAGGCAGGGGTTGCACCGAAATCGGCCTTTTTCGATCCCGGGGTATCGTTGGCTTGGGCTTCGGCGACCAGCTCTTCGATGGGGATGTCGATCAGCTCCGCTCCGAGGTTCTCCCGCGCGACGGCATAGCCCACTCCGCTGGAAATCAGCCAGTCCGACGGCCGCCCAATCACCCCGAACCGCTTTCCCTCCAGAATCCGTTTGCTGTCATCCTGAGCCTGCGTTCTGTCATCCTGAGCCTGCCGAAGGATCTCCGGCCCCACCGCCTCCGTCAGCCTTGCGTCATTCGCTGCCCTCCTTTCGTCATTCGCCGGCTTGACCGGCGAATCTCCTTGCTTGCCGGGAGCAAAACAGGCCTCCTCCGCTCCCGGGACGCTATTTTTTTCGCTGCTGGGAGCAAAACCGGGGCTATTTGCTCCCGGGATAGCGTTCCCATTGGGGATGGGGTGCGATTCGGGCCATTTTGCACCCGGGACGGTGGGGTCGGTGCTGAAGGAGCGGATGCGGGCGGCGATGGCGGCGGGGCTGCCGTGGAGGATCTCCCCGGGGATGCCGCGCTGCCGGAGCCAGGAGAGGATCTCCATCGACGCCGCGAGCGAGTTGCTCTGCCCGCTGGCCAGCAGCCGGATGGGTTGGGACGCTGCGCTAGTCTCGCTACCGGTCAGGAGCGGGGCGACCTTTTCCAGGAAAAGGCCCTCTGTGCCGCCTGTACGGATGTAGATGAGCGCGGGGGCGGGGGATTCGCCGGTCAAGCCAGCGAATGACGAGGGGGAACCGGCGAATGACGAGGCGCGGCCGAAGGTGCTGAAGTCGGCGCCCCGGCAGTCGAAGGGGGTGCCGAGGGCGGCCTCGATGTCACGGATAAACGGCTCCTGACGCGGGTCGGAGGCCATTTCTCCGTGGAGGGAGGAAGTCAGCGTGTAGAGGATCGGTCGCATCGCGGGGGAATATCGGATAGCGGGGGCAGCCTGTACGTGTCGGTTACGTTAGTTCTTCTGGCAGCCGCAGTCCTTGGCGTCGCCGGGGCAGTCGCACGCGCCGCCTTCCTGGCAGCCGCAATCGCCGTCTTTATGGCAATCGCCTTCGCCCTTGCCGCAGCACTCGCCGTCCTCCTTGTGGCAGCCGCCGCCCTTGCAGCCGCCGCAGCCCTCCTCGGGCGGGAGGTATTCGCCGTGCAGGCCCTCGGTCAGCTCCTTGTCGGTGGCGCTGCGCACGCTCTCCACCCGTCCGGTGAAATGCAGGGTCTTGCCTGCCATGGGGTGGTTGAAGTCCATCGTGACGGCGTTCTCGGTGACGGCGGCCACCACGCCCTGGACCACCTGCCCGGCCTGGTTGAGCATCGGGATGGTGCGGCCCACGACGAGCAGCTCGTCATGGATCTTGCCGTCGATGGCGAAGGCCGTCTTCGGCAGGTCAATCTTGTAGGCGGGATTGTACACGCCGTAGCCGTCTTCCGGGCTCAGGACGAAATCGAAGGTGTCGCCCGGCTCCTTGGCGTGCAGGGCCCCTTCGAATTTCGGGAGGAGCATGCCGGTGCCGTGGATGTATTCCAGGGGGGCGCCGGGCGCGGACTGGTCGGCAATCTTGCCTTCGACCTCGAGTGCGTAGCTCACGGCCACGACTTTGTTGTTGTCAACTTTCATATCTTTTTTCTTTGGTTTATCCACTGAAATCCACCTCGGCAAACGCCAGGGTGGGCACGAGTTTGCTCTGGCAGGGACGGGCGTCGTCGCCGGCGGCGATAAGGCGCGCCCACAGCGCGAGGAAATTGCCCGTCATCAGCATCTCGCTGACGGGGCGCACAATGCGGCCATTCTCAAACAGATAGCCCTCGATCCCATAGGAGAAATCCCCGGTCACGGGGTTGCTGTTGCCGCCGTTGAAATCGGTGACGAGGATGCCGCGGCCGCAGCGGCGAAGGATCTCCGCGCGGTCCAGCCCGGGCTCGGGCCAGGGGAGGACTTTCGCGCGCGTGGCGTCCTCGACGGTCGGGGCCATCTGCATCTTGTTCGCCATGTAGGTGTTGATGAAATACTCCCGCACCACGCCGCGCTCGATGACGGGTGCCTCGCGCGTCGCAACGCCCTCGGAATCAAAGTACTTGGAGCAGGTCTGCCCCGGGATACGCGGCACGTCGAGCAGGGTCAGCCCTTCGGGAAACAGCTGCTTGCCGAGGCTGTCCATCAGGAAGGAATTATGCTGCTGGATGGAATAGCCGCTCAGGGCGCGCAGCAGCGGCGAGACCATCTTGGAGGCCATCTCCGCATCGATCACCGCCGTGTAGCGGCCGCTCCGCGCGGGCTTCGAGCCGATCTGCCCGACGGCCCGCTCGAGCGCCTTGCGCCCGCACGCCGCCGCGTCCAGCTCCGCGAGCCGCGACGAAGCGTCCCACCAGTAGCCGCTGTACTTCTGTCCCCCGCTCTCAATCGTGATCTCCACCCCGTAATCGAACGAGCACTCGCTGTGCCTGCAGCACACCCCGTTCGTATCCATCACCACCGAATCATACACGCTGTCGCTATACTCGCCCTCCTCGGAAATAATCCTTTTATCTGAGGAAAATACAGAAGCAGATAAAGCTATATTCTGCCGGTCGGCGGGGGTGAGAGAAAGGCGGGCGGGGTCGACGAGGCCGAGCTCGTCGCCCGTGAGGGCGTCGGTGCAGCAGCGGGCGGGGTCGGGGAGCGTGCGGCAGGGGTCCTCCGCCACCATGCGGGTGGCGTCGACAGCCTGCCGGATAAAGCCGGACAGCGACTCGCGGTCGAGCTTGTTGGTCGAATAACTGCCGTAACGGCCGTCCACGAAGAGCGCAAGCGACAGCGAGCGGTCGGCGCAATGCGTCACGCGGTCCACCTCGCCGTCGAGCGTGGCCACGAGGTCCTCCTCGCTGACGGACAGCGTTGCGCGCGCATGCTGCGCACCCGCCGCCTGCGCCATCTGAAGCGCCTCCCGGACAAAAGCCAACTCCTTGTCAGTGATCATCTTACTCTCCTCCGACCGTTAAATTCCGAATCAGCACGGAAGGAATGCCGCACGACACGGCGACACTCTGCTCCTTGCCGCAGGTCCAGGTGCCCTCGTCGACCTTCAGGTCGCCGGCGACCGCCTCGATATCGGCCAGCGCCTGCGGCCCGTTGCCGATAATGTTGATGTCCTTGACGGGCATCGTGAGCCGGCCCCGCTCGATCAGGAAGCCGCTCTTGACGAAGAAGGTGAAATCCCCCTCGCCGATCTTGACCTGTCCGTTGGCGAACTGGTCCACATAGATGCCCTTGCGCACGGAGGCGATGAGGTCTTCCTTCGTCCCGTCCGGGCCGCTCTCCATATAGGTGGCCCGCATCCGCGGAATGGGATTGTAGCGGAACGACTCCCGCCGGCCGTTGCCCGTCGGGGCCACGCCGTAGTAGCCGGCGCTGATGCGGTCGTGGAGGTAGGAGGTCAGGACGCCGTCCGTGACCATATATGTCTTCTGCCCCGGCACGCCTTCGTCGTCGAAGTTGCACGCGCCGCGGCTGCGGGGGAGCGTGCCGTCGTCGAGGATGTTGATCCCCGGGCGGCAGATGCGCTGCCCCATTTTGTCCGTGAAAATGGACTGCCCCTTGCGGTTGAAATCCGCCTCGAAGGCGTGGCCCATGGCCTCGTGGAGCAGGATGCCGGAGGCTCCGGCGCCCATCACGACGCTCATTTGCCCGCCCTTGGGGCGCCGCGCCTCGAAGCGGGCATCCATGCCCGCGACCGCGCGGCTCACGAGATCCTCGAGGACATCCTCGCTGATGAATTCGGCTCCCATCCGGAGGCTGCGCGAGACGGTGTTGTTCTCCGTCCGGTCGCCCTGCCGGAAAATGACCTGCACGGACAGGCTCCCGAGCGGGCGGTGGTCGCTTGTCAGCTCGCCGAGCGAATTGAACATCATCACGTCGCTGACCGAGTACGACAGGATCGCCACGACCTTCAGCACCCGGCTGTCCCGCGCCCGAATCCCCGCCTCAATCCGCTGCAGGAACTCCACAAACCCCTTGCAATCAGCCCCTTCCCACGCCACCAGCTCCGGATACAGATCTTGTGACTCCCCGCGGGGCTGCGTTGCAGACTGCAAGGCGCTGCCGCGCAATGAAGTGGCGGTTGCGGCGATGCTTCCGGCGGCGCGGGCAGCGGATTTCAGAGAAGCGAAATCCGTCGTCTCGGCGTAGGCGTAGCCGGTCTTCTCGCCCTTGAGGACGCGGATCCCGCAGCCGTAATCGACGTGGTAGCCGCCGGAGCCGACGACCCCGTCGCGCAGCAACAGGTCGTGGTAGGCGGTGTCCTCGAAATACAGGTCGCACCAGTCGCCGCCGTCCCGCAGCCCCTCGGCCACGAGCGCGCGCAGCTGCTCCTCGGTCACGCCGAAACGGTCAATACTCCTCATTGGGATGTGCAATGCTCCAGATCAGATGAAACTTCTCGTTGTCCTTGATATACATAACCTGCTTCGACCCCTCCGCCACGACCGTAAAGGGCGAACGGGAATTGTCCGCGAGCACCCAGCGGTCGATCACCGGGATGTAGGTGTCGAAGAAATACTGCAGGCCCATCACATAGCGGCGCCGCACCACATGGTCGGGAATGCTGTGCCCCCCGGCGGCCACGCGGTCGTGGACCCGCTGGATCGCGAGCTCCGGCGAATTCAGCCAGAAATACAGGACCGTGACCTCATAGTCCAGATTCTGCGCCTGCTCGATGATCTTCATCAGCGAGCGCGTGGCGAGCGTGGTCTCCACGCAGAAATCCGCCCGCCGCTCCAACAGGTAGTTGATTTTCATCAACATGTACCTGCTGGCGGTGACGGAGGCGGCTGCCGGGTCGAAGGGCGAGAGGCTCTTGGCGAACTCGTCCGAATTCACAAACTCCCGGCAGTCCAGCAGATCCGGCAGGAGGGTGTAGGACGCCGTCGTCTTGCCGGAGCCGTTGCAGCCTGATATGATGTATAGCCTGGGCAAACCGATTACTTCTCAGGGATATTCTCCAGGACGGCCTTCAGCAGATCCCAGGTCCGCTGGACGGACGGGATGTGGCAGCGCTCATCCGGGGAGTGCGGATACATGACGGTGGGGCCGATGGAGACCATCTCCCAGTTGGGATACTTGGCTCCGAGCAGCGCACACTCCAGGCCGCCGTGGGTCGCGAGGACGTTCATCGGCGTGCCGTAGAGCTTGACGTGCATGTCGTTGATGAGCTTGTTGATCGGCGTGTCCGGCTTGGGCGTCCAGCCCGGATAGCCGCCGAAGAACTTGATCTTGGCGCCGGCGAACTCGAAGATGTAGCGCACGCGCAGGGCCAGGTCGGCCTTGGCGGTGTTCATGGCGCTGCGAAGCAGGGAATTGACCTTCAGGTGGCCGCCCTTGCAGCGCACGACGGCCAGGTTGATGGAGGTCTCGGTGAGGCCGGCCATGGTCTGGCTCATGCGGATGACGTTGGACGGGCACACGGCGATGGCCTTGCAGGCGTTCAGCATCACGGCGTCCTCGATGTAGCGGGCGGGCTTGGTGGTCTTGAAGACATTGCACTGCATGGCCGGGTCGCTCTGGCGGTAACGCTCCTTGCAGATCTTGAAGATCTCATTGATATAGCGCAGGGCCGCGGTGGCCTTCTCGGCGGGCAGGGCGACGGTGGCCTCGGCCTCGAACGGGATGGCGTTGCGCAGGCTGCCGCCGGTGAAATCGGCGACCTTGCCGCCATACTTCTCGATCAGCGGGATGAGGGCGCGCACCATGATCTTGTTGGCATTGGCGCGATACAGGGAAATGTCCATGCCGGAATGGCCGCCGGACAGGCCCTTGATGTCGATCTTGTAGCCCACGTAGCCGCGCGGGGTGGGGAAGGTCTTGTACTTGAAGTCCGCCTCGGCGTCCAGGCCGCCGGCGCAGCCGATGCAGAGCTCGTTCTCGTCCTCGGAGTCGAGGTTGAGGAGGATGTCGCCCTTGAGGAGGCCCGGTTTGAGGGCCTCGGCGCCGGTCATGCCCGTCTCCTCGTCGTAGGTCACGAGAACCTCGATGGGGCCGTGCTTAACGGTCTTGTCCTCGGCGACAGCCATGGCGAGAGCGACGCCCAGGCCGTTGTCGGCGCCGAGCGTGGTGCCCTTGGCGGTGACCCATTCACCGTCGATGACGGTCTCGATCGGGTCCTTGAGGAAATCGTGGACGGTCTCGGAGGTCTTCTGCGGGACCATGTCCATGTGGCCCTGCAGGACCACGCCCTTGCGGTTCTCGAAGCCCGGGGTGGCGGGCACGCGCATGATGACGTTGCCGGTCTCGTCGGCGAAGGCCTCGACTTTGTGTTCCTTGGCCCAGTCGAGCAGGTACTGGCGTACGATCTCCTCATGCTTGGACGGACGCGGACAACGGGTGAGTCCGTAGAAATTTTTCCAGACAACAGCTGGTTGCAAATCTTTGATGGTCATAAGCTTATTGTGTTTGAAGGTTTTTGGGCAAATCAAAGCGCCGGTGGGTCCAGAGGTAGTTCTCCGGCTGCCGGCGGATGTCCTCCCCGAGGAGGGTGTAGTATTGCTGCATAATCTGCTGCACGTCCATCTGCGAGGCGTCCTGGCAGATGGGGGTGTAGTGCATGAGGTAGTGGCCGCGGCGGTCGGGGCGCATCGACAGATACGCCACCGCCAGGCCGAGCTTGCGCGCCAGGGCCGCGGCCCCGGTCATCGTGTAGGTGTGCTGGCCCAGGAAGTCCACCTTGGCGATGCCGTGGGACACGATGTACGGGCGCTGATCGGTGATGAAGTTGTAGATCTTTTTCTCTTCGCGATGCCGCAGGGCGTAGCGTAGAATGTCCTCCGTCTCGATGTAGCCCTCGTAGTGGTCGGGATCCTGCAAGGGTGCGAGGCGGTTCTCCCGCAGGATGACGTTCCATTTCCGGCTGCTCTGCCGCCGGTATACCACGCAGTAATTCTCCAGGACAAAGGACAGTGGCCTGTCGGTGTAGTTGTAGGAGAAATAGCCCCCGGTGAGCTCCCAGTTGCCGGAGTGTGAGCCCAGGACGATGACGCTTGGCGCGGCGTCGAACAGCGCCGACACGACCTCGGGGTTGTCGATCTCCACCAGGCGCTGGCGGCGCAGGCGCTCGGGTTTGCGGCATCCGCCGAACCACACCGTCTCGGCGACCAGCTCGCCGAAATGGCGGTAGAAGCCCCGGCGGATAGCCTTGCGCTCCTGGTCGGACTTGTCCGGGAAGCACAGTGCCAGGTTGCGGTCTACCACCTTCCGGCGATAGCGCGCCACGTCGCGCGCGAGCCAGGCGACGCAGCCCCCCAGCGCGTAATGCACGCGCAGCGGGAGCTTCGACAGCAGTCGCAGCACCCCCTTCAGCAGCCATGTCCCCAGTTTATGCATATTATGCAAATATAACGAATTCTCGCGACTTCGCCAATAGTACCGGGGTTGGCTGTTTTCTTGTACGCCAGCCAGGCGGTGCGCCCGGTCGCTTCCCGCTTGCCAGGCATCCTCGCCTGGCTACGGCTTCATGCATTGCCGGCGACCTGCCCTACGCACCCCACCCCCAGCCCCCGACAGCACGCGCCAACGATCGCAGGCCCCCGCAAAACCTCCCCATCGGCCGCCGGAGTCCTTTTTGCAAATTGGCAAGCATGGTAATGTGCCGCCGGCGCCATTGGGTGCCATGTTGCCCTGCGCCCCGGCGGTCTGAGGCCCTCATCGCGCAGGGCAATCCGCCTCTGGCTCCACTCCAGGCCGTTTTGGCATGCCAGCCAATTTGCAAAAAGGTCCAAAAACCGGACATTTTGCCAGATCAGGCTGGAAAATGGGATAAAAAACGGCTCGCTGCATGCGAGCCGTTTTTGTTTTGACGGGATGGCCGATAGGTTGGCCATGACGGTAAGGTTATTCCGCCGTGGCGGCTTCGAGGCGCTTCAGGAAGGAGAACATCACCAGGCCGGAGATGACGCAGAGCGCCATGAGGACGGTCCAGTTGACCCACAGGGGGACGTTGTCCCAAAGCATCGAAGGGATGGAGCTGAGGTAGTTGCCGATGGCGGTGGCGGCGAACCAGAGACCCATCATGAGGCCCTTGTACTTCGGCGGGGCGACCTTCGACACGAAGGAGATACCCATCGGGCTGAGGAGCAGCTCCGCAAAAGTGAGGACCAGATAGGTGCTGATGAGGTAGGTCGGGACCACCGGGTCGGGAGACACGCCGCCGACAGCCGTCAGCTCCGACGGAGCCGGCTGGCCCTTGGAGGCGGCGAGCATGATGAGGTAGCCGAGGGCGGCCACGAACATGCCCAGGCCGATTTTCTTCGGCGCGGAAGGCTCCTTGCCCTTCTTGGCGAGGGCGCCGAACAGCGCCATGGAAACCGGCGTCAGGGCGACCACGAAGAACGGGTTGAACTGCTGGAACTGCTGCGGCAGGATGTTCAGCACATCGGGCATGCCGGAATAAATGGCAATGGCGCCGCCCCACAGCAGGAGCGTCACGACGCCGCAGATGGCCTTGGCCTTGGCGGTCTCAGACTGGAAGATACCGAACAGGGTATACACTGACACCGCAATCAAGAACAGCGGCCAGATATTGAATCCGATGCGCAGCGGGCCGCTCACGGTGCTCTGGGTGTAGTCGCGCGCGAAATAGGTCAGCGACGATCCGTTCTGGTGGAAGGCCATCCAGAAGAAGATGACGACCGCGAACACGAAGACCAGGGCGGTGATGCGGTCCTTGGTCTGCTTGGGCGTGAGCTCCACGACATTCTCGTTGGTGGCAGCGGCCTGCTTGGCATTGACGTCGGCGTGCTTGAACCACTTGCGGCAGCTCAGGTAAATGATAATGGAGAAGATCAGGGAAACGCACGCCACGGCGAAGCCGAGGTTGTATGCGAAGGCCAGGTTGCTGATGTAGAACTTGCTGAACATGGTCAGGTCCATGCTGGCGACATTGGCGCTCGGCATGGCGGCCTGGAGCGACTCGAGCAGGCTCGTGTCGGCGAGGGTGCCGGCGAGGTACTGGTGGGCCAGGGCAGGGATGTCCGCCTTGTAGATGAGGCCGGCGCTGCGCAGGTGGCCGTTGGTCAGTGCGGTGGCGGCGGTGGGGGCGAACATGGCGCCGATATTGATGGCCATGTAGAAGAGACTGAACGCGGAATCGCGCTTGGCGGCATACTTCGGATCATCGTAGAGGTTGCCGACCAGGACCTGGAGGTTGCCCTTGAACAGGCCCGTGCCGACGGCGATCAGCAGCAGCGCACCGATCATCAGCGTCAGGGCGAGGCCCTTGCTGGTGAAGACGTTGGTCGGAATGGCCAGGCACAGGTAGCCGATGAACATGACGCAGACGCCCGTGATGACGCACTTGCCGAAGCCGATCTTGTCGGCGAGCCAGCCGCCGAGGACCGGCATGAAGTAGACGGCCGCCAGGAAAATGGCATAGAACTGACCGGCCGCAGCGGCCGTAAAGCCAAACTTCGCCTGCAGGAACAGGAGGAAGATGGCGAGCATGGTGTAGTAGCCGAAGCGTTCGCCGGTGTTGGCGAGAGCTAAGGCGTAGAGACCTTTGGGTTGACCTTTAAACATGTGTTATGGGTTTGTTTGGTTTAGTCGTATCCACAAAGATAGTAAAAAATCAAAAAAAACAGGCCGGTCCCGGGGGATCGGCCTGTAAAGGGATATGTCAGGGGATTACTCTGCGGCGGACTCGGCCTCGACGAGGACCTTGACGGCGGCGAAGACGCCCTTGTAGCACTTGACCTTGCCTTCGAACTCGCCGGTCTCCTTGATCTCGGGGACGGTGACGTTCTTCTTGTCGACCTCGATGCCGGCGGCGGCGAGCGCCTCGGCGACCTGGGCGGCGGTGACGGCGCCGTAGAGACGGCCGTTCTCACCGACCTTGGCGGTCAGCTTGACCTCGTTGGCCTCGATCTTGGCGGCGAGGGCCTGTGCATCGGCGACCAGCTTGGCCTCCTTGTGGGCGCGCTGGCGGAGGGTCTCGGCGTGCTGCTTGAGCGCGGACGGGGTGCCGACAGTCGCAAAACCCTGGGGCACAAGATAATTGAGCGCGTAACCGGTCTTGACTTCTACCACATCTCCGGCCTCGCCGAGATTGGCAACTTCTTTCTTAAGAATGATCTTCATAACGCTTCAATTATTTGAGGAGGTCGGTGACATAAGGAAGGAGAGCGATGGAGCGGGCGCGCTTGACGGCCTGCGCTACCTTGCGTTGGAACTTGAGGGAAGTACCGGTGATGCGGCGGGGAAGGATCTTGCCCTGCTCGTTGAGGAACTTCTTGAGGAACTCAGGGTCCTTGTAATCGACATACTTGATACCGAAGCGGCAGTATTTCTTCTTGCGAACCTCTACGGTAGGAGGGTTCAGATAACGGATTTCGTTGTTGTTTGCCATAATGTGAGTCCTCCTGATTATTCTTCGGTTTCAATCTCTTCGGCCTCGACCTCAGCCTTGGGAGCCTCCTCAACCTTCGGGGCGGCAGCGGCCTTGGCGGCGCGGGTCTGGCGGCGATGCTCTGCGTAAGCGATGGCGTGCTGGTCCAGGGTCACGGTGATGTAGCGCAGGATGCGCTCGTCGCGGTGGTACTGGGTCTCGAGGGTGGCCACGAATGCAGGGTCGGCCTTGAACTCAATCAGGTAGTAGAATCCTGACGTCTTGTGCTGGATGGGGTACGCAAGCTGCTTGAGACCCCAGTCCTCTTCGTACACGATCTCTCCTCCGTTGTCGCGGATGAGCTGGGTGTACTTGGCAACCGCTTCCTTCATCTGGCAAAACGGGAGTTGCAATGAAAACGGTTTCGTACTGTTTGATCATTTTGTTAATTATTAAGTAAATACAAAGCCCCTCACAAAAAGGGGCTGCAAAGATAGAAAATATTTCTGGAAAAACAAACTACAAGTTAACCAACTGTAACTGCGTGGCAACGGAGTTTAGCAGTTTCTCCATGATGATCGGCTTCGTGATGAAATCGTTGGCGCCGAGCTGGTAGCCGCGGACGATGTCGTCGTTGGAGTTGAGGGCCGACAGGATCACGATGCGGATGCCGGCGGTGTCGGGATTCGCGCGCAGCTGGCGGATCACCTCGAAGCCGTCCATCACGGGCATCATGAGGTCCAGCAGGATGAGGTCGGGTTTCTGCGCGGCGACCGCGGTCATCGCCAGCTGGCCGTTGGCAGCCGTGCGGAGCGAGAAATTGAACTTGGCGAGCATCTTCTGGATCAGCACCAGGTTGATGGGGACGTCGTCCACCGCCAGCACATTGTAGCGGGAAAAATCCAGGTTCTGGGCGTATAACGGAGTCATGGTTGCTTATTCTGATACAGCGGGTTCGGTCATGGGGGTGATATGCTCGGGGCCGGGGGTGTAGGCGTGGCCCTGGTGGTCGAAGGTGGCCAGCCAGATCTTGGGCGTCATGCCGGTCACTTTCTTGAAAATGTTGTTGAACGAAGAGGCGCTCGTGAAGCCGCAGGCGGTCGCAATCTCGTTCTGCCGCGCGTCGCGGTGCAGGACGATGTACTGCTCGGCGTAGTCCACGCGCAGGGTGTTGATCAGGTCCGGGAACGCGAGGTTGTAGGTGTTGTTCACGAGACGGGACACATAGGTCTTGTTGGAATGCAGCCGCTCGGCCACGTCGCCGAGCGTCAAGCCCGGCTCCAGGAAGGCCTGTCCGTGCAGCATCAGCTGCTCGAAGCGCGACAGCAGGCTGTCGTCGTCCCAGGATTTCGCGACGGCGGAGAAAATATTGGCGGTCAGCGACTTGGGGACATCGGCAGGGGAGGCGGCGTGCTGCCACTCGTCGATCTGGAGGTTGCGGCCGATCTTGTCCTGGATGCGGCGCAGCGCTTCCTCCTCGGCGTCCTCGACGAGGTCGCCGATCATCTCCTCGATGATCTCCGCCTTGTTCTCCCGGCGGTAGTTGTAGCGCATCACGTTGTCCATCTCGCGCAGCGAAATGGACTCCTGCGCGCCGAAGAGCGAGAAGTAGCAGTAGATGCAGATGCCGGCGGTGGTCCACACGGCGAGAATGGCCGAGATCCAGGGATGCGCCATCAGGACGGTGTGCGTCATGAACATCTTCGGGAGGAAGGAGACGAAGACCAGCAGAATCGTGAACACCTGCAGCTCGAGTACGCGTACGCGCTTGCCCTCGAACAGCCTGTGGAGGTGCCGCAGGCGGAGGTTCTCCCGGCGCATCAGGCGGATAGACAGATAAATGTAAACCGCCGCTTCAAATACGAGCAGCCCCCGGAACAGCCACGTTGTCACGAGGAAATACGCGATCATGACGAGCTCGTCCGCGGGGAGGTCGAGGCTGTAGCCGCCGGCGTAGATCATCTCCTGGAGCTCCTGGATGTTCTGGATGCCGGCCAGCATGGTGAGCATCAGCGTCGTGAAGCCCAGCATGGTGGGGACCACGACCCAAAGCATCTGCGAAGCGCGGAAATGCTCCTGCCCGCGCAGGCGCAGATGATACATCCAGATCAGCGGGATCAGGGTCGGTGCGCTGAAGTCGGCGAGAATCGTGGTGTAGACCAGCACCTTCGGCGAGATGTTCGCTGACGCATAGCAGCAGTCCGTAAAAACATACACCGCCATCACGATCAGCAAGACCAGGATGGGGTGGAACGTGCTTGTTCTGGGTGCCACCCAGCAAGTGGTGAGGATCCAGAACAAGCAAGCGAAAAACGGTAGGAATATCAGGACATCTAATAGCATCGCGTGTTGTTAGAAATCATCGTTGTTTTCATAAATATGGGTCTCCCAGTCGCCGACGGAGGCAGCGAAGGTGATCTCCTGGTAGACCGTGCTCAGGTCCAGGCCCAGGTGGAAGGTGTATTGCTTGCCGTAGACAAACTCGTTGTTGGGCAGCAGGCCGTAGAGCATGTACTTGGCGACCTGGTTATAAAGCGGCTCGTAGCGGAAGCCGCCGATCTCGAAGCCTTCGACGTCGTAGATCACCTCGACGCACTGCTTGCCGATCTCGATCTCGTCGGGGATGCTGTAGTAGCGGTGGCTCTGCATCATCCGGTCCACCAGCTCGTCGTAGCCGACGAACTTCTCGTTCTCGCTGCCCACGCCCACCTTGGCGTCACCCTCGAACACGATGACCTTGCGGTAATAGCCCTGGCGCTGCCAGGTGCCGCCCCCACCTTCCATCTCGTTAATGAACACGCCCGCGGACGCGACGTTGGTGGCGGTCAGCTTGCGCAGATGGATCAGGCCCTGGAGCTGCTTGTCTGGCGTGACGTCGCAGATCTTGTAGCCGATGTCGTTGGTGATGTGCTGGAACACGAGCGGGACCATGTTGAGCTGGTCGATCGCGCGCTGCACGGTCTTGGACACGAGCGGACCGGCCTCGGTCTCCACGACGGAGTAGGGGATGGAGTAGTTGGACAGGTCGTCCCCGTAGGTGACCTTGCCCACATGCGGGTAGTATGCGCTGAGGTTGATCTTCTGGGCGGAGGCCCACAGGTAATTGTCGAAGTTGCCGCTGAAGTTGCCGGCAGCGTCCTGGTACACCCGGGCGTTGTCGATGACGAGCTCATGATGCTCCGGATCCACGGCGATCAGGCCGAAGGGGATGTCGGGATCCAGCGTGGCCTGCTGGTCACCTTCGTCGTACCCGCCGCCACCGGACTTGGTCTTGGTCATGCCCTGGCCGGACTTGGTCACGACCTTGCCATCGCGCGTGACGAGCACGTCGAAATTGATCTTCTGCTGGGAAGGTCCGCCGGGGAGGGAGAGGTCGTCATCCATGGTGACGCAGGAGGCGGCGATGCCGAGCACCGCAACGGCGGCGCCAAAGAGCTTGAAAAAAGTATGCATGGTCGTCTTCATTTTGCTTCGAACTTTGTTTGAAACCTTTTAAATATGCCTTCCAAGGCCTTCTATTTGGTCTCTGATGCAAAGATAGTAAGAAGATATTTAAATTCCAAGAATTTTTTTGAAAATATCAAATAATTTTTCGATTCATGAAAAACGCGCTCTGGCACGCCTCTTGTTATGCTCTATTTAGGGTAGGACGAAGAAATGAACAGAAATGAGGCGAAATTGTTAATGAATCCTATACCTATATAATTATATTAGGGTGAACGATATTTTAAACACGTATTCTAAAATCGAAAATAGTTCTTACGATTTCAAAATTATTTTTATTAAATCAGAAAAAAAATGTTGCAAGATAAAATAATAGTTCTTACCTTTGCAGCCAGATAATAAACGATGACCGGACGTTTGATCATAACCACACAATTCGCAGGGAAGGCCCAGATGCTTGCCCTGGTGATTGCGTTGTTGCTCTGCGTTCTTTTTTCTTTACGCGCGGGCGCTCAGGATGTGATCGCGTCGCACGCGGCCGGTTTCCCCTCCGTCGCGAAGGAGTTCAAGATCACGTTCCCGTCCAACAGCGCCAAGCTCGACCGCAGCTACCGTTTCAACGAGCGGGCCTTCATCCGCCTGGACAGCCTGCTCGCCGTGACCGGTGAAGTTTTCGTCGATTCCGTCATCGTCGTCTCCAAGGCTTCCCCCGAGGGTTCCGAGCGCGGCAACAAGGCGCTGGCCGAGGGCCGTGCCGAAGCCATCCGCGCTTATGTCGAGCAGACTCACCCTGAGCTTGCCGACCGCGTCCGCATGAGCCCCCGCCACGAGGCATGGGATGAGCTCCGCCAGATGCTGGTGGACGACCCGACGCTTTCCTCACGGGCGCGTGAGCGCGCGCTCGCTATAATTGATGGCGACCAGTCCTCCGACGCCAAGAAGGCCGCCCTCCGCAGACTCCCCGAGTACAAGTATATTTTCGACAACTACTACCCGGCTCTCCGCTTCTCCGCCATCGTCGTGATGTTCGACCGCCTGGCCTTCGAGGTCCCGGTCCCTGACGAGGTGGTGATCGAGATTGCCGAAGACGAGTTTGTCTACGACCAGATCGGCCTCGTGGAGCGCCCGATCGTCATCCCCGAGCTTCCCAGCCGCGAGCCCCTCTTCGCCGTCTCCACCAACCTGGTGTACGACTTCGGCGGCCTGATCCGCCCGATGTCCTGGACGCCGAACATTTCCGTGGAGGTCCCGATCGGACAGCAGTGGAGCGCCTACGCCGAGTATGACTTCCCGTGGTGGCTCACCCCGGAGAACGACCGCGCCTGGGAGATTCTGAAGTGGGACATCGGTGCCCGCTGGTGGTTCTCCCGCCACAATGCCTCCGATCCGATGGACGTCCTCCGCGGCCACTTCCTCGGAATCGACTTCGGCGCTGGCTACTACGACATCGAGCCTCAGCACAAGGGCTACCAGGGTGAGTTCCAGATGGTTGGCCTGGAGTATGGCTACGCCTTCCGTCTCGCTCCCGCGTGGCGCCTCGACCTCTGCGTCGGCGCCGGCTGGATGGGCACGCACTACCGCTACTACGAGGGCACGTCCGACGACGTCCACCTCATCTACCAGCACCATGGCAAGTTGAACTGGTTCGGTCCCGTCAAGGCCGGCATCAGCATCAAGTACATTTTTAACCGCAAAGTCAGGAGGGCCGCACGATGAGGAAGGGGATGAATAAGACCTGGCTGCTTGCCCTGCTGGTGCTGCTGACCGCCGCCTTCGGCTGCCAGCGCCGTCCGCTCGAGACCATGTACCGCTCCACGGTCCGCGTGATTGTGAAGTGCATCTGGGACATCGAGGTCGACACCCATGTCGAGGTGGACACCGACATCCAGAAGCCTACGGGCGTGACGCTGTACATCTTCCGCGAAGGCAAGTTCTACAACTCCATCACGACCGCCAACGTCGACTCCGTGGAGGTGCAGCTCGAGGAGGGTAGCTACAGGATGTACATGATCAGCCAGAGCCCTGAAGAGTTCTGGCGCATGGAGTTCGAGGACATGACCACCTTCGAAAAGGCCGCCACGCGTCTCCGCGAGAACGCCAGCGCCAGCTGGGCGAGCCGCAAGAGCGACGACGATGAGGTCGTGGTCGAGAATCCCGAGATCCTCTTCGCCGGCGTGTCCGACGAGTTCGAGATCACGGCTAAGATGACGGAGGACTACCAGTACTACTACACCAATCTGACCAAGCTCCGCACCAAATACGGCACCACAAGCACCACCAAGGGCGATACCAAGGGCGGCACCAAGTCCGACGAAGAGCTCTATTATGAGGAGCGCGTCGAGTACTACACCATCCGCATCCCCATCCACGCATCCAACATCGTGTCCCAGCTGTGGGTCACGATCTACGCCGGCAACGCCGACGTCCTCAAGTCCGTCCGCTCCAGCACCTCCGGCATGGCCCGTACCTTCGAGCTTACGCAGAACACGACCGATGCCGAACCGGCCATCCAGGTCATCAACGGCTGGAAGCTGACGATGGACGACACCGCCAAGCGCATCGGCCACGTGGACGGCATCATCACGACCTTCGGTCTGCCGAACGGCGAGATGCCTTCGGCCCAGCGCGACTCCGCACTTAACGTAAGTGCCCTGTTGATAGACAATTCCACGGTCGCCGAATACGTCTTTGACGTCGGCGACAAGATCCAGAAGCTGAAGCCCAACCCGGGCTACCGCAACCTCTACCGCCTCATTTTCGGCGACGCCGAGAATCCGGCCATGGATCTTCCCGATGTCCCTCCGGCCGGCGGCACATCCAGTGGTATGGACGCCACGGTCGACGACTGGGAAGATGGCGAAACCGTTGAAATTCCGATGTAAAAATTGAAATAAAAAATAGAAACAAATTAAAAATCAAAGCATTATGAAAAAGATCGTTACCTTCGCTGCCATTGCAGCCCTCGTCCTGAGCGCTTGCGCCAAGATCGAGACCGTCCAGACCCCCGAGGTCGATGAGCCCATCGCCTTCGGTGCCTACTCCGGCAATGCCGTTACTAAGGCAGGTGCCTACGGTGAAGAAACCACCTCTACTCTCCAGACCAACGGTTTTGGCGTGTTCGCATACCAGACAACCGGTGATGCAGCCCTTGGCATCCCTAACTTCATGTACAACACCAAGGTGAGCACTTCTTCTTGGACCTACAGCCCCATCAAGTACTGGCCCAACCAGATTCAGTCAGGTAACACCGACAGCCAGCCCGCTACCGCTTATGCTACCGATAAGGTTTCCTTCTTCGCCTATGCTCCTCACGTAGCAGCTACCGCCTCCACCGGTGCAGTGACCGGCGGCACAACCGAAGGCATTACTGCCCTCACCGACAATAAAACTCCAGGCGACCCTAAGGTTACCTATAAAGTTTCTGCAGACCTTGACAAGCAGGTAGACCTCCTTTGGGGCGTAGTTAATCCCGCAGCCAATCAGACTTGGACAACTGTTGCTGGAACCAGCTTTACTCTCACAGCAGGTAAGCCTTATCTTGGTCTTCAAAAGCCCGCTCTTAACACCAAGATTCATTTCTATTTCAGGCACGCCCTTGCGCAGCTTACTCTCCAGGCAGCTGCTGCTTACAATCAGGCAGCTGCTGGCGGTACCGTCCAGGATGGTGTTAAGATTACCATCAAGCAGGTTGAACTCAGCGTACCTGGCATGCCTCAGACCGCAGTCCTCAATCTTAACAACTCTACTGCCAACACTCCCTTTTGGGAAGATGTAGACGGTTCCGCAACTATGGCTCTTACAGTCAGTGGTTCAAACATCAATTCCGATCTTCTTGATGCCGGTGATGTGGTCCCTGCTAGCCAGCCTGATGGTGTTTCCGGTTCTTTCCAAAATGTAATTACTGATGGTAAGTATTACACCTTAATCCCTAAGGCCACTTCTACTACCGTCAATGTTAAAATTACATACTATGTTACCACTCCTGACAGTGACCTCAAAACAACTTATAGCCGTGTAGAGAACGTTATCAGCAAGGATGTCGTTTTCGCAAGTGGATTCGCTGCAGGCACCAAGAACACCATCAAGATGACTCTTGGTATCTCTGAAGTCAAGTTCGAGGCCTCCGTCGAGAACTGGGATAACGGCAGCACCGGAGAAGTTGATCTTCCTCTTAACAGCTAATTTAACTTTTTATCCGGACGGACCTGACCGCCCGCCCGGGTACCAAACCTTCCCGTCATTCCGGACTTGATCCGGAATCTCAGGAGCAAATGAAGAAAAAAGAGAAAATAACAAATAATTAAAAATCAAAGTATTATGAAAAAGTATTTGATCCTTGCTGCCACCGCAGCCCTCGCCCTTGCCTCTTGCGCCAAGGTCGACACCTTCCGGACCACCACCGAGGAGAATGCCCCGCTTTCCTTCGGTGTCTATGCCGGCAAAGCCGCC
>CAJOHX010000028.1:0-11905 GCA_905234475.1 uncultured Bacteroidales bacterium
TTTTTAATACTCTAAGTTCTCTCCCGACACTCACTATCAATTTCCAAAGAAATCAACGCTCTCGATTCTTAGTTCTCGGTACTTGCTTGTACTTATCTTCCAGTATTTTCAATGATCTGTCCCACTCCTCTCGGAAAGGGACTGCAAAGGTAAAAGACTTTTTTGAAATTGCCAAATTTATTTTGAAAAAATTCTGGCGGATCTTTTTATCTTTGCTTCACCATGGAGAATTACCGTCTGACCGCCCCCCGCTACGAAGCGATGACCTACCGCCGCTGCGGCCGCAGCGGCCTGTTGCTGCCTGCCGTTTCCCTGGGATTCTGGCACAATTTCGGCGAAGCCGCCGACCCGGCCTGCTGCCGGGAGATCGTGGAGACCGCCTTTGACCGCGGCGTCACCCATTTCGACCTCGCCAACAACTACGGCCCGCCCTACGGCAGCGCCGAGGCCATGTTCGGCCGCATCTTCGAGCAGTCGCTCCGGCCCCACCGCGACGAGATCATCGTCACGACCAAGGCCGGCTACGACATGTGGCCGGGGCCTTACGGCGAATGGGGCTCCCGCAAGTACCTGATGGCCTCGCTGGACCAGAGCCTGAAGCGCCTGCGCCTGGACTATGTGGACATTTTCTATTCCCACCGGCCGGATCCGCTGACGCCGCTCGAGGAGACGATGCAGGCCCTGGTGGACATCGTCCGCAGCGGCAAGGCGCTGTATGCCGGCATTTCCAATTATCCGCCGGAAATGGCGGCCCACGCGTATGCCTATTTGCGCGAAGCGCATGTCCCGTGCCTGGTCTACCAGGGGCGCTACAACATGCTGGACCGGGAGGCCGAGGCAGAGATCCTGCCGCAGGCGGCCGCGGAAGGCGTGGGCTATGTGGCTTTCTCGCCGCTGGCGCAGGGCCTGCTGACCGACCGCTACCTGGACGGCATCCCGGCGGACTCCCGCATGCGCACCAGCCCCTTCCTGACGGAGAGCGCGCTGACGCCGGAACTCCTCACGCAGCTTCGCGCGTGGAATGAGGAAGCGCGCGCCGAGGGCCTCACCCTGGCGCAGTACGCGCTGCGCTGGATCCTGCGCCGCCCCGAGGTCACTTCCGTGATCGTGGGCGCGCGCTCCGTCGCGCAGCTCCTCGACAGCCTCGCCGCCGTCGGAGCCTAGGCGCCGAGGAGAAGGCCCAGGAGGTCTTCGGCGGTCGTATCGTCGAAGTAATGGTCGACGTAGGCGACCTCCAGCGTTTCGAGCAAGGCACCGCGCTCGAAACGGACACCCGTCAGCTGTTCCTCCATCTCTTCGACCGGCCAGTCGCCGAGGAAGTCGCCGTCGAAGCGCACGGAGGTGAGCACCCCGCGGTCCACTTCCAGATACGCCTCGACCGTGCCGCAGGGCAGCGTGGCGCGGCGCACCAGAGAAGCCGTCCGGGACTGGCCGTAATTCCACGCCCAGGTGGCGTATTTCTCTTCCCGCAGCTTCTGCACGGCCGCTTCCCGCTCCGGCCCGAAGGGCAGTTCGGCATCGCCCGCGGCCAGGATTTCCTGCAGCGCTGCCTGCAGTTCGTCGAGCGAAGCGAAGCCAGGCAGGTATACTTTCAGATTGGCCACGCGGCTCCGTACAGACGCAACCCCTTTGGCCGCCAGCTTGGAGCCGGGCACGTCCAGCACGCGGGTGAGCGTGTCCAGGTCCACGTCATACATCAGCGTGCCGTGGACGATCTGCCGGTCGTGCCAGACGCGGCGGGCATAGCCGGAGACCTTGCGCCCGCCGACGAAAATGTCGTTGCGCCCGGACAGCTCCGCGCGCACGCCCAGCTGCCGCAGGGCTTCCACCACCGGCGCCGGCGAGACATCCCGCCCGATGAGGGTGTAATTGAGGTTCTGGAGGTCGTGGTAGACGGCTCCGCCGCCGGTGGAGCGCCGCGCCAGGCAGATGCCGTGCGCATCCAGATACGTCAGGTTGACCTCCGCGTAGACGTTCTGGTTGAGCCCCACGATGACCGAGGGACGGTTGCGCCACAGATAAAAGAACCTGTCGTCCGAGGGGTACTGCTCGAGGCAGTACTCGTCGAACGACAGATTATACCAGGGATCGGTCGATGCGTTGGTCAGGAAGCGCATCGCCGGACTACATCTCGTTGCCGACCTTGCGGGCGCGCTCGGGCTTGTCGAGGTTGATGCCGTCGCTGATGCCGACCTCCACGAGGATGTTCCATCCCGCGCAGAGATACACGTACGGCTGCAGCGCGCCGGCTTCCGGGACCACGATGGTCCGCTCGAACGGGGTCTGCTTCGTGGAAATGGCCACCACGTGCACCCCGGCGCCCTTGAAGACGGTCAGGAACTTGTCGTACTCGCTCTCGATCGGATCCACCAGGAACACGATGTCGCCTTCCTGCATCACCTCCTCGATGCCGTGGACGGCATAGGTGCCCTCCAGGTAATCGCTCTTGCGGCGGGTGATCTCGTTGGTCTTGAGCGTCAGCTCTTCGGCCACGCCGTCGTTGTAGCCGCCGAAATAGATCGTGTGGGCGCCTTTGACCCACTCCACGATCTCCGGGGGGACGGGCAGGGTCATCGCCTGCTCGAGCTTCTCGGGAAGGCCCTTCAGGGCGGCCTTCATGTCCTTGCCGGCCAGATGCCAGAAGATGGACTCGCAGAAGAGCGCCTGCTCGGCCACGCTCTTGGTGGCGGCGACGGCCTCCTCCCAGCCGCAGCCCAGCACGTGGCCGTCCACGCAAGCCTGGCGGATCGGGGTGTCGGGGTTGGCGCTCAGCGCGAAGGTGGCCTTGTGGCCCTCGGCCTGCAGCTTCTTGGCGAGCAGCAGGGCCTCCTTGGTACGGCCGGAGTTGGAGTCAATCAATACGGTAAATTTGCTCAGGTCATAGTCGGCTGCCTGGTGGGAGCCGTCGTTCTGGACCTCGGTGGCCAGGCCCCAGGTCAGGGCGACGCGGCGGCAGTTCTTGGCCGGGAACAGGCGGGAAGAGCCCTCGCCGGTGAAGAAGATACGGCCGGTCTTGCGGACGGAGTCGGCGACAAATTTGGAACAATCGGGGTCGAATTTGGCGACGGTGGGGACGGTCCCCATCATCTCCTGCACCAGGTAATACTTGGCGTACTTATTGTCTTTCAGATTCATACGTTAATTGGGTTTTAGATACGCAGACGCAGCTCTTCGAGGCGCCGCAGGTTGGTCTCGGTCTCGGACCGGATCTGCTTGACGAAGCTGTTGTCCTCCAGGAGGCCGATCGCGGCGGTCATCTCCTCGGCGTTGCGGTAGGTGGCCTTGCGGAACGGGTTCTCGTGGTCCTTCTTGCGGGACTCGTAGACGGCTTCGCAGATGTAGCGCTGGATGCGCGCCTCTTCGTCAATCGCATGCTGCCATGCGGCTGCGTCCATTTTGTCGACACCCAGCAGGTCGCAGAGCGAGAGATAGGCATGACGCAATTTGTCGACGGGATAACGTCTCCAGATGTCGTTGTAGCGCTTGTGGATGTCTTTCCAGGATGCCAGCTTGCCGCTCCGGATATCGGCGCGCAGACGGTCGAATTCGGTCGTCATCATCAGCTGGCCTCCCAGGTTGACCCACTCACGCTGGCGACGGCTCTTGAGGAACGCAGACATGGAGGTGAGCGTCTCTGCCGGATTGGCCTCGATGTAGTCCAGCGCATTCATCACGGCGTAATGCACGAGCATGTCGCCGTATGCGTGGTAGGCACGCCAGGGCTTGCGGATAAGGACGCTCCTCTTGCTTTTCTCCATGTTTTCGCCGAGTACCTCGAGCGCGTCTACAGTCGTGGAGTCTCCGTCGAGCAATTCGCGGCCCTTAGCCCGCAGCTGCTCTTCCTTGAGGGAGTCGAAGGGTTTATTCTCTTTGCGATACCACGCCTTGGCCGTCCAGAGCTCCAGCAGGGCGCGGGCCTGGATGACCTCCTCCATGCTGTCGGGGGCGAAGGTATCGAATTCTATGTTCTGTGTCTTGGTGATCCGCTTGTCGCGGGTCTTGTATTTCCAGTTGTTGCGCGCGAGCGCGTACATGTTGTGGCTCCACCAGTAGGCCGGGGCGACCTCCAGGCGGTCCTCCTTGGCGTTGTTGCTCAGCAGGGCGAACGGGAGCGGGATATTGAGCTCCGCCGGGTAGTCCGCCTTGGCGAGCAGGGTGTAGCTGGCGAATTTGCAGGAATGCTTGATGCTGGTGCACAGGCCCGGCCAGAAGCCGCGTCCCGCCACGACTTCGTTGTCGTTGGTGCGGCTGTTGTGGTTGGAGCCGATGGTCGCGCCGGCGGCCATGTTGCTCTGACCCATCACGCAGGCGGCAATCAGGAAGGAATTGTTGTGGTGCTGCTCGTGGGCCGGGAAGATGAGGTTATGGAGCACTTCGCAGCAGGAAATCGTGGAATTGTCGCCGAGCACGGAATTGATCAGGCGGGCGCCGAACTTGAGGGCGCTGTTGTTGCCGATCACGAAACGGATGGCCGTGCAGGAGTAGAACACGCGGCTGCCGTAGCCCATGATGCCGTTGACCATGATCACGTTCTCGCCGATCTGCGACGGCTCCTTCTCGGAGGAATTGATGGTGATGTTCTTGAGCTTGCTGGCGCCCTTGATGTAGCAGGCGGCACCGATCTTGGCGTCCTTGATGATGGAGGAATTCTTGATCACGCAGCCCTCGCCGACGGTGCCGTAGTAGCCGCGGTGGGAATCCACCGAAGCCTGGGTGATCTCGCGCAGCTTCTCCTGCAGCGGCTCGTCGTCGATGTATTTCGCCCACATGTAGGCATCCGCCGTGATCATCCCGTCGAAGGGCCACACCGCGCGGCAGCCCGTCTCGTTCATCACCTCGATCTGCACGCGCACGCTCTCCGGCTCGCCGTCCTTGATGACGCCGTTGCCGAACTTGGAGTGGTCCGTGGTGCACATCTCCTCGATGTTGAAGAGGATGCAGCGGTTGCCGATGATATAGTGCGAGAGGTAGTGGACGTTGTGGATGGCGCAGTCGTCGCCGATGTCGCAGGAGTGAATCGAGGAATTGGAAATGCCGATGGGCAGGCGCAGGTCGTGGAAGCGGAGGCCGTTGTCCGTGACCCGGCCGATGCGGACCGTGCCGAAGAATTTATTGTTCTTCACCAGGTGCGGCTCGAATTCGTCCGTGACCCAGATGGTGTCCCAGCTGAAGGCCGTGTTGTCGTTCTTGACCAGGCGCTCGATCTCGTCGCTGGTCAGATGGCGCCACCCGCCCTTGGGTTTGTGGGCCTGGCGGTTGCGCAGATAGTATCTGTCCTTGCCTTCAGGGAGATAAATGGGGTCGATCCAACCATTGATCATCTTCTCGGGAGGGAGTACGGTCACTTTTTCCATATCGGCGTGTCTTGTTGTGTGTTATAACTTGCAAATGTACCACTTTCGCAGGAAATATCAAATAATAAAAACTTTGGCGGCCTCGCTGTCCCAGCGAGGCCGCCACGCAATTCTAACCTAAAATTAAACCTATGAAAAAACTATTCGGTTCAATTCAATAACAAGTACTGTGCCATCGCGGCTATTCCGCGAGCTTAATTGTGATGATTTTTACATCCTGCAGGGGGCAGTTGCGACTGTCCGTCTGGACGGCCGCGATCTTGTCGATCACATCCAGGCCTTCGATGGTCTCGCCGAACACCGTATAGTCGCCGTCCAGCTGCGCGCAGGAGGCTTCGTTCTGCACCAGATAGAACTGGGACCCGGAGGACTCCTTGTAGGGATTGACGGCATCGCCGCGGCGGGCGGCGGCGAGGGCACCCTTCTTGTGCCTGTGGGCCGCCACGAACTCAGCGGGCACGGTGTAGTCCGGGCCGCCGGTGCCGAATTTCGCCTTGTTGGCGGCATCCTTGGTCAGCGGATCGCCGGCCTGGATCATGAAGCCGTTGATAACGCGGTGGAAAAGGATCCCGTCGTAGTATTTGTTCAGGGCGAGTTTCGCGAAATTCTCGCGGTGCTTGGGCGTGTCCGCATAGAGTTTGATCTTGATAACTCCCATGCTGGTGATGATGTCGAAGACCGGCTCTGCCGGCAGTTGGGCGATTTTGTCCATGGTGCGTTGGTTTTGTTCCACTGCCGCGAGGGAGTCGGCCGCAGCCTTCTCCGCCGTTTTTTTGGCGGCGTTGCCGCCGCAGCTGCAGAGCATCGCAGCCGCGCCGAGGCAGCAGAGGGTGATGGTTAAAATACGTTTCATATGGCTTTGGTTGATTTGATTTCTTTCCAGGCAAACAGGGCGTAGAGTCCCAGCAGGACGGTGCCGACGGTCATCAAGACCCAGGCCGGCTGCGTGCGGAGCCAGAACCAGTACAGCGCGAACATCGCGCCTGCGACCAGCACGAACTTGCCGATGCCCCCCAGGTCATACGGGATGGGATATTTCTTCTGCCCGAGGAAATAGCTAATCAGCATCGGGATGCCGTAGCCGGCGAAACCGCCCCACGCACAGGCCCAGTAGCCGATCTTCGGCACGAAGATGACGTTGATCGCGACCATCACCGCCACGCCGATGGCGCTGATGATGGCACCCCACCAGTTCTGGTCGGTGAGTTTGTACCAGAAGGAGAGGTTAAAATACACGCCCATGAAGATCTCCGCCATCATTACGATGGGAATGACACCCAGGCCCTCCCGGTAGCCCCCGCCGACGAAATGCTGCAGCAGCGGCATGTAGAAGAGCACCGCCAGGAAGGCGAGCAGCGTGAAAATGATGAAATATTTGGTCCCGTCGGCGAGCGTCGACGGGCTGTTCTTGTCCTTGTTGTCCGAAAAAACAATCGGCTCGTAGGCATAGCGGAAGGCCTGCGTGAGCAGCGCCATGATCATCGCGATCTTGACGCAGGCGCCGTAGATACCCAGCTGCACCATCCCCTCCTCACCCGGCATCAGGTACGGGAGCAGGATCTTGTCGGACACCTGGTTGAGCACGCCCACCAGGCCCAGGAGCAGCAGCGGCCAGGAATAGCGCAGCATCTCCTTCGCCAGGCCCTTGTCGAAGCCGTAGGCGATGCCTTTGATCTCCGGGATGAAGAGCAGCGAGACTACCGTCGTGCAGAGGAGGTTCGCCACGAAGATCAGGCCCACGCCGTAGTTGAAATACTGGAAGGTGCCCTGCAGCGCAGGAATCTTGTCCATCACGAGGAAGATGAACAGATTCAGCAGGATGCTCGGGATGATGAAAGCGAACTTGAGCACCACGAAGCGGATCGGCCGGCGCTGCTGCCGCAGGCGGCTGAACATGACCGCCTGGAAGGCATCCTGCGCCGAGATCAGGGCAAACATCCCGATGTACTCCGGGTGCGCTTCATAGCCCATAGCCCCCGAAATCGGATGCAGCAGCAGGAAGACGATCGCGAGGAACGCGATCCCCAGGCCGCCCACCATCCGCAGGGCGTTGCTGTAGACCATCTTGTCATCCGTGTCCGGCTTGTTCGCGAAGCGGAACAGGGTCGTCTCCATGCCGAAGGTCAACAGCGCCATAAGCAGCGCCGCGTAGGCGTAGAGGTTGGACACGATGCCGTAGCCGCCGCTCTCCGCGGCGATTTTATAGGTATGCACCGGCACCAGCAGGTAATTCAGGAACCTGCCGACGATGCTCACCAGCCCGTACAGCGCCGTATCTTTCGCGAGACTCTTGAGATTCATACAGAAAGCAAATATACAAAAAAAAACGGCTCGCCACGGACAGCGAGCCGTTATGAAATGAAGTTGGTGCCGTGTGCTAGAAGCTGTAGCCTATGCGTGCGCCCAGGAAGAACAGGTCCGAAGGCCAGGAACTCTCGACGGTGGTCGCCAGCCAGAGGGAACTGCGGCGCGTCACGTCCCGATTGCGCATCCGCGCACCCAGCGCAAGCGACGTAAAGGGACGAAACGGCCCTGCGTGCCTCCGCCGATCTTGACATTGGCACCGGCACCGGGGAAACCCTCGACAATCAGACTGACTCCCCTTTGGGCTGGATTGCGGTAAGACTCCTGCGCCTGCAGCCGCACTCCTGAAAACAGGATCAGGGCGGCTAATAAAAAATGAACGTCTCGTGCTATCGTGCGTTTGTCATTTTCGACGTGATCATCTAATCGGGTAAAAAAAATATTTTCCCCATTTTGTCTGTCAGAAGCTTAGCGCCAGGCCGAAATACGGTAGCGCAATATTCCTTTCAACGTAGGCGTCCGTCCCGTCGCAATAAGGACCGCCGTACATGTCGACACCTGCCGACAGGCTGAACCGGCGCCCCAGTACCCATCCGACCGAAGGCCGGATAAAATGGGTCGGATACTCTTCTCCTCCTATCTCTCGTCCCCCTCCGCCCCTGACATCAATATACAGGTCGCTCCATCTCAAGGAGAATGTCTTCCGCATGACGAAAAACAACTTGACGACATTCAACCCCTCGTAAGGATATGTTGACTGCAGCCTGGCTGTCGCACCTTCCGGCAATTCCGGAGCCGCCTTCTCCGCAGGGGCCTTGAGCGGGGTCTCGAGCATCCCGCCGACACCCATGAACCAACCGAGACCGAAACTATACCCGTGCATGGTGGAAACAGTCCCATAAGGAGTGGCGTGTACAAGCACGCCCAGCTCTACGTTTCCGGCGTATCCCTTATCCACAAAGGGACGCCGACCCTGCGCCGTTGCCAGCATGCACGTCAGGCAGAAAAGAATGATGATAATGAACCGTCTCATATGACTTTTCTTCGTGTTTTCACAAATATACTCTTTTTGAAGGGAAAAACCCCCGTGTCCTCTACGAATTCCAAAAGTCAAATGCATCTGAAACATATACGATAATCCACGCATATGACAACAAAGAGACTTTCGCGTCGTGGCCCCAAGGGAGTCAATGTCCCGAAAACACGGACATTGAAAGCAAAAACGGGCAAAAATGCTGTCAATGTCCGTTGTGAGGGGACATTGACAGCATTCATACTTCGTCGTTATGCATCTTGCCGGCCTCGACGCAGCAAAGATGCTTTGGCAATAGTCAGGAGAAGCTGACCGAATAGACGCTTGAGCGCGGCGCGCTTAGTCGTTCAGCGAGAAGCGCTTGAAGGCGAGGACCTTGACGTCCTTGTCCACGGCGGCGATCGCCTGGGCGACGGACTTCTTGTCGTCGGCCATCTGGTACTCCTGCTCCATCAGGGTGTTCTCCTTGAGGAACTTCTGGACGCGGCCGTTGGCGATGTTCTCGACCATCTGGGCGGGGAGGTTCGCAGCCTTCTCGGCGCCGACGGTCTTGATGATCTCGCGGGCCTTGGCGGCCTCCTCTTCGGTGAGCCACTTCTTGGCGATGTTGGACTCGATGTGGTCTTCGCTGTCCACGAGGTTCGGGTTGATGCCGGCCTTCTTGAGAGCGGCGTCAACGGCCTTCTGGACCTGCTCTTCCTTGGTCTTCTCGATAGCGACCTTCTTCTCGTTCTCGAGCACCTCGGCCGGGCAGTCAGCCGGGGAGATGGCGACCGGGTTCATGGATGCGACCTGCATCACGACACCCTTGGCCAGCTCCGCGGGGACCTCCTTGTTGAAGCCCACGAGGGCGCCGAGCTTGCCGTTCAGCGTGTGGATGTACTCGACCACGAAGGGAGCCTCCACGAGCGCATAGTAAGCAAGGACGTGCTTCTCGCCGGTCTTGCCGGTCTGGGCCTCGACGGCCTCGGCCACGGTGAAACCGTCCTTCATCTTGCAGGCCTTCAGGCCTTCAAGGTCGGCGGGGCAGTTGGCGATGGCCACGTCGGCAATTGCATTGGCGAGATCCTGGAAATCGGAGTTGCGGGACACGAAGTCGGTCTCGCAGCCGAGGCAGACGAGGATCGCCTTGCCGCCGGCCACGCGGGCCTTCACCGCACCCTCGGAAGTCTCGCGGTCGGCGCGCTTGGCGGCGACCAGCTTGCCCTTCTCACGGATGATGCCGATGGCCTTGTTGAAGTCGCCTTCGGCTTCCTCAAGGGCCTTCTTGCAGTCCATCATACCCGCGGAAGTCATCTTCCGGAGTTTCATTACATCTGCAGCAGTAATAGCCATAATGCGTTACTTTTTATTCAATGGAACAATTATTCGGCGGGAGCCTCAGCGGGCTCCTCGGCCTTCGGCTCGACCTTCTCCTCGGCCTTCTCCTCAGCGGGAGCGGCGCTCTTGCGGGCGCGCAGCTTGCGGGCGGCGGCGGGCTTGGCGGCAGCCTCTTCGGCCTCGGGCTCCTCGACGGCCTCCTTGTCCTTCTCGAGCTTGCGCTCGTCGAGGCCTTCCTGGATGGCTGCGCAGAGGATGTTCATCACACACTCGATGGACTTGGTCGCATCGTCATTGGCCGGTATCACATAATCAATCGGGGTGGGATCGCAACAAGTATCAACCATTGCGAATACCGGAATGTTGAGGCGATTGGCTTCCTTGACGGCGTTGGCTTCCTTCTGGACGTCGATGACGAACAGGGCGGAAGGCAGGCGGCTCATGTCGCGGATGGAGCCAAGGTTCTTCTCGAGTTTTGCTCTCTGGCGGTCAACCTGCAGACGCTCGCGCTTGGCGAGTTTGTCGAAGGTGCCGTCCTCTTTCATCTTGTCGATGGTGGACATTTTCTTGACGGCCTTGCGGATCGTCGGGAAATTGGTCAGCATGCCGCCGGCCCAGCGCTCCGTGACGGAGGGCATGTTGACCGCGGTGGCCTTCTCCTTGACGAGGTCCTTGGCCTGCTTCTTGGTGGCAACGAAGAGGATCTTGCGGCCGGACTTGGCCAGCTGCTTCATCTCCTCGGCGGCCTCATCGATCTTGCCGATGGTCTTGTGCAGGTCGATGATGTGGATACCGTTCTTCTGATCGAAGATATACGGAGCCATCTTAGGATTCCACTTGCGGGCCAGGTGGCCGAAGTGAACGCCTGCATCAAGCAATTCCTGGAAATTTGTACGTGACATTGTGTTTGTGTCTCTTTGTTTCTTGTTTAAAACTGTCCCCACTGTCGGGGTCTCTTTTCTTCAAGGCGGAGTAGCGGACCTGGTCCGGTCTCCAACCTTTTCCGCAGCGTGGCAACTCCCCAATCTCGGCCTTCGCAGGCACCGGAAGTTTCAAACCACGGCTGTGCCGTAAAACGGGCAGTAACTAACGTTTGCTGAACTGGAAGCGGCGGCGTGCACCAGGCTGGCCCGGCTTCTTGCGCTCGACCTCGCGTGCATCGCGGGTGAGGAAACCGGCGGCCTTGAGCGCAGAACGGTAAGCTTCCCGGTCCAGCTCGCTGAGGGCGCGGGCGATACCCAGACGGATGGCTTCAGCCTGACCTTTGATGCCACCGCCGACGACGGTAACCTTCACGTCAAACTGGCCGAGCGTCGAGGTAACCTCGAACGGCTGATTCACGATGTAACGAAGGGACTCGAGCGCGAAATAGGTCTCGAGCGGGCGGTCGTTGACCGTGATGTTGCCGGCACCGGGAGCGAGATAAACGCGAGCGACAGCTGCTTTACGTCTTCCAAGGGCGTGTGTCTGTTCCATTTGCTCTGTTTAAATTTCGTCCAACTTGATTTCTTTCGGGTTCTGTGCCTGGTGCGGGTGCTCCGGACCTGCGTAAACGAACAGGTTGCCGAGGAGGTCAGCACCAAGACGTGTCTTCGGGAGCATACCCTTCACTGCTCTCCGGACGAGTTCGGCGGGCCGCTTCTCGAGGATCTCCCTCGGGGTCGTGAACCGCTGTCCGCCGGGATAGCCGGTGTAGCGGGTGTAGACCCGGTCGGTCATCTTCTTGCCGCTGAGGGCGACCTTTTCTGCGTTGATTACGATGACGTTGTCACCGCAGTCCACGTGCGGGGTGTAGCCCGGCTTGGTCTTGCCACGAAGGACAAGCGCCACGCGGGAAGCGAGACGACCAAGAGCGAGATCAGTCGCGTCAATGACAACCCACTTCTTGTCAACC
>CAJOHX010000028.1:11910-33640 GCA_905234475.1 uncultured Bacteroidales bacterium
TGTGTCCACTGTCTTGATCTTTAATTAGTTAATAAAAATTGCGATCCCTACACAAAATAGGGACCGCAAAGGTAGTCATTTATTCTGAAAAAACAAATATACCCGCCAGGCGGGAGATTCCGGGTCAAGCCCGGAATGACGAAAGGTCAAGCCCGGAATGGCGGCTACACGAAGTTCGCCTGGATAAAGGCGTTGACTCCCGTGGCCATGAACATCAGGACGATGAGCGAGGCGACGATCACGCCGATGACCTTGATGCGCTTGAACCAGGTCTTGCCGTTCCAGCCCACGGTCTGGAACATGCTCCAGAAGCCGTGCACCATGTGCATCCACACGGCCGCGAACCAGACCAGGTAGATGGCCAGGACCCACCAGCGGCCGAAAGTCGCGGTCAGCAGCAGGTAGGGATCATTCTCGAAATTGCCGATGCCGAACATCTCCGGGAGCTGCATCTTGGCCCAGAAATGCGTGAGGTGGAAGGCGATGATGCCCAGGATCACGATGCCGAGCACGAGCATGTTCTTGGACGACCAGGAATCGGTGGCCGCGCGGCTGGCCACTTCGTAGCGCTTCCAGCCACCGCGGGCGCGGATGTTCTGCCAGGTCAGCCAGCCTCCGTACAGGATGTGAACCACAAAGCCCAATGCGAGGATCGGGACCATGATGGAGATGACCGGCGTGGACATGAAGTCGCAACCGAGCTTGAACAGGCCGTCGCCCTTGCTGAAAAGGGCTTCGTCCGGCGCGGCCGCGCCGAACTTGCCGGTAAAGGAATCGATCACGGAGAAGAAATTGATCGTGGAATGCAGCAGCATAAAGACGATCAGGAAGGCGCCGCTCACCGCCTGGATGAATTTCTTGCCAATGGAAGAGTTGAATATGAACATCGCGTCTGGGTTATCTTTGGTCTAGACTGCAAATATAGGCCGATTCTTGCAAGTTTCATAATTTTCCAATATTTTTGTTTTCCGCAAAATGATAACACGATGAGAGTACTCCTGAAACTTAGTGGTGAGAGCCTGGGCGGCCCTTCGGGCAAAGGAATCGATGAGAAATACCTCGTCCGCTATGCCCGGGAGATTGTCGAGGCCGTGAAGGCCGGACACCAGGTCGCCGTGGTCAACGGCGGCGGCAACTTCTTCCGTGGCCTGCAGGGCGTGGGCAAGGGCTTCGACCGCATCACGGGTGACCGGATGGGCATGCTCGCCACCGTCATGAACGCCCTCGCGATTGCCGGAGCCATCCGCAGCCTGGGTGTCGAAGCGGAAGTCTTCACCGCCACCCCGATGCGCCCCGTGGCCCTGTACTACCGCAGGGAGGAGGCCGTGGCTGTGCTGGAGCGCGGCGGCGTGGCCATCATCGCCGGCGGCACCGGCAATCCTTTCTTCACCACCGATTCGGGCGCCGCGCTGCGCGCCCTCGAGATTGGCGCGGACGCGTTGCTGAAAGGCACCCGCGTGGACGGCGTCTATACCGCCGATCCGGAGAAGGACCCCACCGCCACCCGCTACGAGGAGCTCACCTTCAGCAAGGCCATCTCCGACAAGCTCCGGGTCATGGACCTGACCGCCTTTGCCCTGTGCGAGCAGGGGCCCGTGCCCATCATCGTCTTCAACGTCGAGGAGGACGGCAATCTGGCACGGCTGTTGAATGGCGAGAAGATCGGCACCGTCGTGCACGCGTAATTTTTTTAATAGGACAAAAACAGAAAAGATATGTTGACTGACAGAGCAAAAGAGATCGTCGCCCAGACCGACGACAAGATGCAGGAGGCCCTGGCCTTCCTCGAGGAGGACCTCAAGACCTACCGCGTCGGCAAGGCCAATCCGGCCATTTTCAACAACGTGACCGTGGACTACTACGGCACGCCCACCCCGCTTCACCAGGTGGCCTCCATCTCGGCCCCGGACGTCAAGACCCTGGCGCTCCAGCCCTGGGAGAAGAATCTTATCCCGAAGATCGAGAAGGCCATCATGGACGCCAATCTCGGCCTCACCCCGCAGAACAACGGCGAGATCATCCGCTGCACCGTCCCGGCCCTGACCGAGGAGCGCCGCCGCGACCTCATCAAGAAGGCCAAGACCGCCGGCGAGAACGCCAAGATCGTGGTGCGCAACGCCCGCCGCGACGGCATCGAGCTCCTGAAGAAGGCCCAGAAGAACGAGAGCATGCCCGAGGACACCGAGAAGGAAGCCGAGGCCGAGGTGCAGAAGATCACGGACAAGAACGTCAAGCGCGTCGACGAAATCGTCGCCGCCAAGGAGAAAGAGATCCTGACGGTCTAGACCGTCACGATAAAGTCTTTGAATACTTCCCTCTCCTCGTCGGAGAGGAAGTCCACCGTAATAGGGACATAGAAGAGACGCTGCATCAGGGTCTCCGGCATGCCATTGTAGTCCAGCAGGCGCTGGGCGTCCTTTTCCGTCGTCACGACCGCAGCCGTGGGGTTGCGCTCGATGACGTCCTGGATGCGGCTGATGTCCTTGAATTCATATTTATGGTGGTCCGGGAAGCTGAAGCGCTTGACGATTTTGTAGAAGTCGCTCAGGTAGGCGCGCAGCGGGCCGTCGGAGGCGATGCCCGTGGCGAGCACGATTTTCTTGGCGTAGAGGTAGCGCGGCTCCGTGGTGGAGTACAGGCCCGTAGCCTGGCCGTAGTTGACCCCGGTGAAGAAGACCAGCTGCCGGCGTCCCTTCGGATTCACCGCCTCGCAGGTGGAAGGGAGATATTCGGTCAGGCCCAGTTTTTCCAGGAATTCCGCCTGGGCAGGGCGCTCCAGATTGGCAGGACACTTGGTCACGATAACCGCGTCGGCATCGTAAATGCGCTCCGGGAGGTCGCGCAGGCGGCCCAGCGGCAGGAGCATGTCCTTGAAGACGGGACGGTTCCAGTTCACCAGCACGACGGTCTTGTTCGTCTTAAGCTTGCGGTACTGGAAAGCGTCGTCCAGCACGATGTAGTCCGCAGCGGGGAACTCGCGGTTCCAGCATTTCTTCGCCCATTTGCGGCTCTTGAGCTTCTCCGGATGCGCCAGCAGGTCGCAGCCCTCCACGCGGTTCTTGTCCACGGCTACCACGGCGCCGGGGAATTTCTTCTTGATCTGCAGCGGCTCGTCGCCGAAAGTTGCCGCACCCCCGGTTGCCACCACCTGCTGGAAGCCCGTGCTCTCGCGCTTGTAACCGCGCGAAAGGACCGCGAGCTGCCTGTCACCCCACTCGGGGCTCTCCTGCAGAAGGCGGAGGATCATCTCCACGTGGGGGGTCTTGCCCGTGCCGCCCACAGTCACGTTGCCGACGCCCAGGGTCGGCTTCTCGGCATATTTGAGCTTTGCCCCCGTCCGGCTGTAGCGGCGGTCCCGGAGCTTGAGCGTCAGGTAATAGGGAAACAGGAGAATCTTGTCAAGCATATTGGGTCAGGATGGTGTCGAAGATGTCTTGCAGCTCGGCCACGTCCAGGGTCGTGACCATGCGCATGCGGAGGGGCTTGAAGTCGGGCAGGCCCTTGAAATAGCAGGACAGGTGGCGGCGCATCTCGTAGATGCCGCGCGGCTCGCCCTTGTACTGCAGCGAGAGGGCGAGGTGGCGCCGGGCCAGGGCAACCTTCTCCGGCAGGGTGGGCTCCGGCATGGCTTCGCCCTTCTCCAGGAAATATTTGATCTCCCGGAAGATCCAGGGATGGCCGTAGGTCGCGCGGCCGATCATGATGCCGTCCACGCCGTAGCGATCGAAGGCCTGCCGTGCCGAAGGACCGTCGGTGATGTCGCCGTTGCCGATGATGGGGATGTGCATGCGGGGGTTGGCCTTGACAGCGCCGATCAGCGTCCAGTCGGCTTCGCCCTTATAGAGCTGGCAGCGCGTGCGGCCGTGGATGGTCAGCGCGCTGATGCCGACGTCCTGCAGGCGCTCGGCGAGCTCGACGATGATCTTGGAATTGTCGTCCCAGCCCAGGCGGGTCTTGACCGTGACGGGTTTGCCCACCGCCTCCACGACGGCCTTGGTGATGGCTACCATCTTGTCAGGCTCCTTCATCATCCCGGAGCCGGCGCCGCGGGCGGCGATCTTGCTCACGGGACAGCCGAAATTGATGTCGATCAGGTCGGCGCCGTGGCCGCCGGCGAGCTCTGCCGCCCGGTCGGCCATCCGCGCCGCCTCCACCATCGCATCCGGATGCTGCCCGTAGATCTGGATGCCCACCGGGGCCTCCTCCTCGAGGGTTTTCATCTTGGCGATGGTCCGGGGGACGTCCCGGATCAGCCCGTCGGAATTGACGAACTCCGTGTAGACCATGTCGGCGCCCTGTTCGCGGCAGAGCACGCGGAAAGAGACGTCCGTGACGTCCTCCATCGGCGCGAGCAGCAGCGGGCGCTCTCCCAGGTCCAGCGGTCCGATCTTCATATCGCACAAAAATAATAAAAAAGCGGGAGACCCGGGACCTTAGACCGGCCGGGTCTTGTCCCGGAGCCAGGCGGAAATCTCCTGCGGCAGCCGTGGGGAAAGGGTCTGATATACCTTTTCGTTGTAGGCGTTGAGCCATTCGATTTCGCTGCGGTCCAGCAGCGAAAGCTCCAGGGCGTCCGTGTCGAAATGGCAGAGTGTGAGCGGCTCGAAGGCGAGCCAGCGGCCGAATTCGCTCTCGCCGGCGGGGACGACCAGCAGCAGGTTCTCGTGGCGTACGCCATGCCTGCCCTCGCGGTAGATGCCGGGCTCGTCGGAGAGGATCATCCCCGGCTGGAGCGCCACGGGATTGAGATTCTGCCGCACGTCGTGCGGCCCCTCATGAACCCCGAGGAACCAGCCCACGCCATGGCCGGTGCCGTGGCCGAAATTGCGCTTGCTGCGCCAGAGGGGCTCGCGGGCGAGGGCGTCCAGCCGGCAGCCCGGCGTCCCTTCCGGGAACACGGCCATCGCCAGGTCGATGTGTCCCTTGAGCACGAGCGTGTAGTCTTCCCTCTCCAGCGCGCTGCAGCGCCCCAGCGGGACGGTGCGCGTGATGTCGGTGGTCCCGCAGCGGTACTGGCCGCCGGAGTCGCACAGGTACAGGCCGTCCTCGCGGATACTGGGCGCGTGGACGTGCGGGGTGATGTAATGCGGCAGGGCAGCGCCGGGGCCGTAGGCGGAGATGGTCTCGAAACTGTCGCCGAGATAGTCGGGCAGGTCGGCGCGCAGCTGGCCGAGCTTGACGGCAGCATCCCATTCGCTGATCTCCCGGCCGGCCTCGACGGATTTCTCCAGCCAGTACAGGAAGCGCTCCATCGCGAGGGCGTCCTGCAGGTGCGCCTCGCGCATCCCGGCGATTTCCCGGGGATTCTTGACGGCCTTGCGCAGGCCCACGGGGCTTGTGCCCTGCTCGAGGGCCACGCCTGCGGCCGAAAGGCTGCTGTAGAGCTGGTAGTTGAGGGTGGCGGCGTCTACGAACAGGCGGCCCGTGAACTCCGTCGGCAGGTAGTCGATGTCCGCGTAAGGGAGCAGCCGCACCCCGTCCGCCTCGAGGATGCTGAACGTGGCCTTGGACTCCGGATCTTCGACCTCGTCCTTGAGCACATACCAGTCGACGCCGGTCTTCGAGATCAGCAGGTAGCTGATCACCAGCGGGTTATATTCAATATCGGAAGCCCGGACGTTGAGCATCCAGGCAATCTCGTCCAGTGCGGTCAGCAGGATCGCGTCGCAGTCCTTTCCGCGCAGGAAGGCGCGGATCCAGTCGAACTTCTCCCGGCGGCTCTCGCCGGGATCGACCGTGAACACCGGGGTCTGCGGCACGCCCGGGCGGTCTTCCCAGAAACGGCTCAGCAGGTCCGGCACGCTGAGCACCGTCCCGGGCAGAGACTGCGCGAAATCGGCTCCCACACACAGGCCGTCCACGGCGATGATGCCCTCGCCCCCGAACTGCCCTTCCAGCCACTCGGGAATGAGGACCTGCTCCGGCACGCGGGTCTTGTGAAGGACGATGCCCGTGCCGGCGAGTTGCTGCTCGGCCTGGATGAAATAGCGGGTGTCCGTCCACAGCCCGGCGTGGTCCAGGGTGACGACGACATCGCCCGCCTCGCCAGTAAAGCCAGACAGCCACTCCACCTGTTTCCAGCGCTCGGCGGGGTATTCGCTGCTGTGGGGATCCGAGCCGGTCACGACCACCGCGTCCCAGCCCTTGGCGCGCATCAAACTGCGCAGAAGTTCGATTTTATCCATTGTCTCGATGTTTTCGATAGAGATAATATTCGTGCACCAGGCTGCGGTAGCCCAGGGCCTTCAGGTCGGCGTAGCGCACGCGCCAGTTTGCCTTGGCGTGGCGGCCGGTGGACAGGTAGCGCAACTGCTGCTGGAGGTAGCTGTCCAGCTCCTTTAATCCGTCGGTCCGGTTGATGACCGGGAAGAACCAGCGCGACCAGGTGAGCACCGTGGGATCCTCGCCCCCGAAGTATTTGTCGTTGAACTGCCGGATCAGCGCCTTCATCGCCTGCTCGGCACCCAGGCCCTTGCGGGAACGCCAGCGCATCAGGGCGCGCGACGCCCGCCGGATCTTGCCCTTCATTTTCCCGAGGGTCACGGATGAAATCCCGATTTCGCTGCCGTGGCAGCGGAAACCCAGAAACTCGAAGGGCTCGTCGGGAGTATATATCCGTTCCTTGTCAGGATTGACCGTCAGGTCCAGCCGCTCCAGCGCGGCGAGCAGCTCCGCCTTGTAGCCCTCCAGCGTCTGCCGGTCCGGGGCGAAGAGGATGATGTCGTCGGAGTAGCGCGCATAGATCACCCCCGCTTCGTGGAAATGCCAGTCCACCTCCGACAGATAGACATCCGCGAGGAAGGGTGCCGTGGGCGTGCCCGCCATCACCCCGCGCGGCTCCCGCACGGTCTCCCCGCGGCTGACCGCCCGGTCGTCGGAGAGCAGGCGCTCGAAAAACCGGAACAGCGGCGGATCGTCGGTAAGCAGCCCGCGCAGCATCGGCAGCAGCAGCGGGATGGAGATGGAGTTGAAATAATCGTGGATGTCCAGTTTGTACGCCCACATCCGCCGGCCGCGCAGGGCCTTGCGAAGGCGGTAGACGGCGTCGCTGGCCCGCAGGCCGCGGCGGAAGGCATAGCAGCCCGGGGCGAAGCGGTCGTCGTAGCGATAGAGCAGGTGGGCGATCAGCTTGAGGACGGACATCTCCTCGGGCGCAAAACTGTAGACGACCCGCTTCTTGCCCGTGCCCATCTTGTTGACGACCTTCTTCTGCGGAATGCCCGGCGCCTCGCCCCGCCGCAGCCGCTCCACGGTCTGCAGATAGGCTTCGGTGGCGACGAACGTGTCGGCATCATCGAATTCGTGCCAGGTGAAACGGCCCTGCAGCAGGCGGTGGGCCAGGAACTCCTCCCAGACCGCTTGCTGCGACAGCGCGTCGATGATGCTCTCCATAAATGAAAAAAGGAAAAGGGGGAAGGAATTTGAATCCGCAAAATTGCGGTTCACGAGATGGTACACCCTCCGGCCGCCTGCAAGGCACGAAAAGGAAGGTGCTGCATCCTTCGCAGGCGCAGCCTCGCGGCTGCATCCCCTTTTTCCAATCAGTTAAATGTCCAGATACAGCTTGACGCGGGAGATCACATAGTCCCGCTTGTTGGGCATCTGGGTGTAGAAATGGACATACCCGATCCCCATCTTCTTGGCGTACTCCCGGGCAATCAGGAATTTCACGTTGCTGCAGGGCTGATGGCCGCTACCCAGCATCACGACGCCCTTCGGCTGGCCGCCAGCGTAGAACACGAAGCTGTAGGGCTGGCCCCATTCCGCCTTGTACACCTGGTAGGGACGGGATTTGTACAGCTTGAACTCGGCGGACAGGTCGCCCACCACGTCCGCCACGGGAACGTTTTCGGCGATGCCGTAGCCGGGGAACGCCGTGGCCAGGATCTCGGCGAAATACGCCTGCGGGGTCCGGCCGCCGTAATCCGGCGCGTCGTCGTCCGAGAAAGTCTGCCGGGCGGCTGGCTGCGCGGCGGGGCGCTGCTGCGGCTGGACGTTGCCGAGCTGGCTGTTTATCTGTTCAGACGCGTCCTTGATGGCGTCCTGTACCTGGGAAACGGCCTTGCCGACTTTTCCCAAAAGGTCTAAAAGTCCCATATGAATCAGTGATTTAAGTTGCGGGGAGTAAAATTAGGACATTCTTGTCAGAATTACAACTAATTGACCAGATAGATTTTCTTCAGGCCGTTCCAGGTGCAGGTGATGGTGGCGCGGCCCTCGACGATGGGGCTGATCTCCACCTTCACCGACGGGTCGGAGGGTTTGACCGTCAGGACGGAGCCCTCGCGCAGCGGGCCGTAGACCTGGTAGCGGATCTGGTCGGTCAGGCCGTTGGCGTTGGAGCAGCGGATCGGCGTCGCGGGCACGTTGAGCAGCTTGCCGTCGCAGCTGATGGACACGCTCGGCACCAGCGGGCGCTCGCAGGTCCCTCCCTGTTTGGAGAAGCCGATGCCGTGCAGGTCGTACAGCCCGCGCGGACGCTGCGGCTGCTGCGGCTGGTAGCCCGGGAAGCGCGGCTGCTGCGGCTCCGGGAGGTCCGGTCCCTCGGTCACGAGGTAGATGGCGTGCTTGCCGCTCAACCCTTCTACATCAGGCACGGGGACCTGGTACGTCGAGCGCAGTTCGACATAGATATTGCCCGGACCGTCCAGCGGCACGATGGGATCCACGTGCAGGGAGCCGATCTGGCGGCCATGCCAGGGATCGTCGAGCATGATGCGGATGTCGAAGGGATCGGGACCGGTGATCGTCAGGTCGAGGTTCAGCGTGGCGCCGTCGCCGGGGCGGATGCCCTCGAACGCCTTCACGCCCTTGCTGTCCTTCGCCAGGCCACCGAAGCCGAAGTACTTGAAGCCGATGATGCCGCCGTTCCTGATGCCCGCAAGGTCCATGCTGTTGAGCCACACGTCATGGTTGTCCTGCAGCCAGTTCTGGTCGGTCATGAAGCAGGCGTAGCCTGCGGAATAGTAGCGGTAGGGCGGAAGGCCGTAGATCTGGAAGCCCTCGCTCGTGACCTCGGCGCCGGTATAGACCATGCCGTCGGAGGCGGCGGCCACCCATTTCTCATCCGGGGCAAACGGGTCGTAGGCCGTGATGCGGACCTGGCCGCCGTCGGCTACCTTCTTCTTGTCCCACTCAATCTTGACGGGCGCCACCATGGCCTGGCGGGCGTTGCCGAAGCCGCGCGGCGGACGGTGGTAGAAGACATACCACTGACCGTTTATTTCCTGCAGGGAACCGTGGGTGTTGTGGCCGGCGTTGGTGGTGATCAGGTGCTCGCCGTTCTCGTCAGGCACCACGCCGCGGGAATCCACGAGCACGCCGCCGGAGCGCCAGGGCCCGAGGGGCGAGTCGCCATAGGCATAGCGCAGGGCGGAATTGGTGGACTCCAGGCCGTAGTCCGGGCCGCTGTAGCCGGAGAAGACCATCACGTATTTGTTGCCGACCTGGCGGATGCTGGAAGCCTCGAAGAAATTGAAGTCGCCGGGATTCTGGCCCTTGTAGAGCGCAGGGTATTCCGTCCCTTCCGGATCGCGCACCACGCCGTAGCGGGCGCTGGCGGGGATGAAGTAGTCGTGCAGCTCCGTGCCGGGACGCATCGAATACATCGTGTCCGGATCCAGCTCGCAGGCGGTCGAATGCTGGAAGCCATAGTAGACATAGGCCCGGTAGCCGCGGGCGAAGTCAGGGTCTTTCTTGTTGGTGACGGGCTCGATGAAGACCGACGGGTCGAAGTCGATCAGCGACCCGTCCAGGCAGCCGCGGCCGTTCGGGGTGGCGTTCACCGGCACGAACGGGCCGTCCGGGCGGTCACCCTTGCACACCAGGCCGATCCGCCCGCGTCCGCGGGAATGCGGATACAAATAATAGGTTTTCTTTCCGGTGGCCTTGTCCTTCACCTCCACGAGGTCGGGGGCGTACATCGTGTCCCACTGCCCGTCCACGTACCAGGTGAAGATCGGGCCCTCGTCGCGCCACTGCGACAGGTCCTCCACCGGCGCGGACCACATGCGCACGTCGTTGCCGCAGTAGGCGGTATAGGTGATGTCGTGCGAACCGATGATGTAGGCGCGGTATTTCCCGGGGTTGTCGGGATCCTCGAACACGCGCGGCTCCCCGTCGGGGAGGTGCTCCCACAGCGGGAGGTAGGGATTCTGGGCGAGGGCCGCAAAGGCGCAGGCGAACAGGGAGGCCGCGGCGAGCAGCCCGGTGAAGATGCGGATTCTTTTCATACAATAGAACTTGGATGCATAAAAGTACAACGATTCCGCCAAAAACCAAAGAAGAATGATTACTTTTGTATGTAGCACTAAATCGTCATGAAAGCTCTGCTTGCCTTTTCAATCCTTATCCCCATGTTCGGAGGTTTCTTTTTCACCAAGGCGAAGGGGTCCAACCCCAGGCCGGACGGTCCGGCCAGCTCCTATGAGTATCAATACAGCGGCACGATGATGTACCCGCTCACCTACTATGATGTGAAACGGGACGAGACCGGTGCCGTGCGGATTGCTTATTTGGAGGAGGACTGGGACACTCGTGACAGGAAGGGGCCGGATGTCATCATCATCCCGGGGCCGAAGGATTTCTTCGGGCAAGTCGACGCCATCGTCGCGAAGTACAGGCTCCACCGGCTGAAGGGCACATACACGCCGCGCGCCGACGTGCGGGACGGCTACATGTGGCACGCCTACATCCGTTTCCAGGAGAATTCCATCTCCTGCGGCGGCTCCAACGCCTGGCCTTCCCAGAAGCTGATGGACGGCATCTATTCCATCAACGGGATCATCGAAGCCGCCATCGAAGCCTCCACGGAGGCCGACATCATTGCCCGCCAGCCTTACAAAGAGTATAGAGATTATTAACCCTATGTACAGACGATTCCTTCTCTGCTGCCTCGCCGCCCTGTGCGGCCTGGCCCTTTCCGCACAAGTGTATGACGACGGCCTGCCGCGCAGCACCCCCGAAGCCGAGGGCATCCCGTCCGAGGTGATCGCGGACTTCTTCCGCGCCCTGGACGAAGGCGGCTACGAAGTCCACGGCCTGATGATCCTCCGGCACGACAAGGTAGTGGCGGAGCACTGGTGGCGCCCCTACGGGCCGCAGTATCCCCATGCAATGTATTCCGCCACCAAGTCCTTCACCGGCGCCGCCATCGGCTTCGCCGTGCAGGAAGGCCTGCTGAAGGTCAGCGACAAGGTGCAGTCCTTCTTCCCCGACCTGATGCCGGAGCATCCGGCCCCGGAGCTGTCGCGCCTGACGGTCGAGCACCTGCTCACCATGTCCGCGGGCCACGCCCGGACGCAGTATCCCGGTTCCGGCACGGACCAGGTCCGCTCCTTCCTGGCGATGGACTACGCCCACGAGCCGGGCACCTCCTTCGAATACAACATCACCTGCTCCCACATGCTCTCGCAGATCATCACCCGCGTGACGGGGATCACCCTCTACGAGTACCTCAAGCCGCGCCTGCTGGACCCGCTGGGCATCCGTGACGTGACCTGGGAGATGGACCTGGACGGGCGCAACATGGGCAACGGCGGCATGCACAGCAAGACCTCCGACCTGGCCAAGTTCGGCATCTTCCTGAAGAACGGGGGCAAGTGGAACGGGCAGCAGCTGCTGGACCCCGCCTGGGTGAAGGCGATGACCACGCCGCATATCTTCCAGCGCCCGCAGCTCAGCGACGAGGAGAACGAGAAAGACGACAGCGGCAAAGGCTACGGCTACCAGGTCTGGATGGGACGGCGCAATTCCTACCGCGCCATCGGCGGGCAGAACCAGCTCATCATGGTGATCCCGGACTACGACCTGATCGTGGCCTCCAACGGCCAGATCGGCGATGAAGCCGGTTTCAACCAGCTGATTTACAACATGCTGGACAAGATGAGCCCGAAGAAGCTCAAGCCCAATAAGGACTTCGACCTCGAGACGGCCATCGCCGGCTACGAGCTCAGGCATCCCTTCCCCGCACCTTCTCGCGAGCCCTCCGAGCGCTCCCGGACCCTGCGCTACCGCATGCACCAGAACAGCTACGGCCTGACCGGCATCTCCTTCCGCTTCGATGCAGAAGGCAACATGACCCTGACCCTGGAGACGGGCGAAGCCATCCACAACATCCCCTTCGGGCTGGACGACTGGCGTATGGGCAGCACCGACCGGACCCTGCTCTTCGGCGGGACGGTCTACGCCAACACGATGAACACCACGCCCATGACCACGGCCGGCTGGTGCAGCTGGACGGCCCCCGACGAGCTGGGCGCCTACTACCTGTCGCTGTTCAACAACGGCTGCCAGGAGCGTTTCCGCTTCAGCTTCAGCCTCGACCGCGACGAACTGACCATCACCGTCGTGGCGCCGGAGCAGCGCCGCTTCCAGGGCAATCCCGCCCCGGCGCCCTCCACCCGCGACATCACCCTCACCGCATCCCGTATTAAAACCACCTATTGATCCATATGAAAATCCGTTTCGCAACCGCGCTGCTGCTTGCAGCCGCCGTCCTCGCCTCCTGCGCGGGGCAGAACCAGGTGGGCGTCCTGACCAAGCCGACCCCCTCCGTCACCAACCTTCCCGGCCATGAATATCCGCTGGTCAATCCCGACCTGAGCGCCGTGTTCCGCGTCGACTTCCCGGATGCGCAGGCCGTCTCCGTGGGCGTCGGCGGCAAGAACTACGACATGACCAAGGGCGAGGACGGCCTCTGGGAGGTCACCACGGAGCCCATCGTGCCGGGCTTCCACTACTACATGCTCACGGTGGACGGCAAGCGCGTGCCCGACCCCAACACCCACCAGTATTTCGGTTCGGGCTACTGGGGCAGCGGCATCGAGATCCCCGAAGCCGGTGTGGACTATTACCTGGAGAAGAAGGTCCCTCACGGCGAGATCCGCATCGGCACATACCCGTCCGCGCTGACCGGCACGGACCGCCCCTACTACGCCTATCTGCCGCCCCAGTACGCCTCCGAGCCCGACCGGCGCTTCCCGGTGCTCTATCTGATGCACGGTGCCGGCGAGGATGAGACCGGCTGGGCCACCCAGGGCAATATGCGCGACATCATGGACAACCTGATCGCCGCGGGCGAATGCGAGCCGATGATCATCGTCTGCGAGCATGCCGTGGCCACGCTCGCCGGGGCTCAGCCCGCGGGCGGGTTCAACCTGTTCAATTTCGACGCCTTCGAGAAAGTGATGGTCGAGGAGTCCGTGCCGACCTTCGACGCGATGTTCCGGACGATTCCCGACCGGGAGCACCGCGCCATCTGCGGCCTGTCGCTCGGCGGTTTCCAGTCCTATACCATCGGCCTGGACCATCCGGAACTGTTCGGCTGGATCGGCGGCTTCAGCGGCTCCGGCCGCGGCCCGGGCGACCGCCGCGACAGCGAAATGTATCCCACTTCCATCAACGACCAGTACCACCTGCTGTACATCAGCATCGGCACCGACGAGCCCGCCGGGATGTACCAGGGCATCTATGACCTGCACGTCGCCCTGGACAGCCTGGGCGTCAACCATGTCTACTACGAGTCCCCGGGCACGGGCCACGAATGGCTCACCTGGCGGCGCTCGCTGCACATGTTCGCCCCGATGCTCTTCCGGTAAATGAGGATGAAAAAGACGCTGCTCCTTTTTGCCGCGCTTGCCGCTGTCCTCTCCTGTTCCCCCGAGGGGGACACGACCGTGCAGCTGTCCGGCGAGGCGGACCTGAGCGGGCACCGGGTGGCGGCCCAGACCGGATCCTGCTATGAAATGGACCTGTCCGGGCGGGACGACCTCACCCTGTTGCTGTTCAACAGCGAAGCGGACATGCTCCAGGCCCTCCTGAGCGGCCACGCCGATGTCCTGGTACAGGACGAGACCACGTATGATTCCGAGACCTGCCGGAAGTACGGGATCAAGATTGCCTGCAAGGGCGAACAGCAGTTCCCGACCGCCCTGATGTTCCGCAAGGACGACCAGGCGCTGGTCCAGGCCATGAACACCGTCCAGCAAACCCTGCAGGAGGACGGCACGATGCAGACCCTGAAGGAGTTCTGGCTCACGGAAGCCTACCTGGAGGACAAGACCCTCCGGCACATTCCGGCAGCGACGGAGGGAGAGCCGCTCCGCGTCGCGTGCCTGACCAATCTCGCGCCCATCAGCTTCATGGTCGGCAGCGAATGGTACGGCCTGGAAATCGATCTGCTGAGGGCCCTCTCCACCTATCTGCACCGCCCCCTGGAGATCAAACTCTATAACATCTCCGGACTGATGGCACTGAAGAACGGGACGGTGGATGTGGTGATGGGAAGCCTGTTCGTTACCGCCGAGAGGCAGGAGCAGTTCGCCTTCTCGGAGCCTTACCATTCCTTCCATTCGGCGTACTACGTGATCGACCGGGAGGCGGCCGGCGCTTCGTCGGAAGGCTTCTGGAAGGGCCTGGCGAAGAGCCTCCGGCGCAACCTTGTTGACGAGCAGCGCTGGAAGTACATTACCTCCGGCCTGCTGGAGACCCTCAAGATCTCCCTCTTCGCCATCCTGCTGGGCTCCCTGCTGGGTGTCGGCCTCTGCGCGATGACCCGCAGCAAGCGCAAATGGCTGCGCAATTTCGCCGCCGTGTACAACAGCTTCATGGCGGGCATCCCCATCCTCGTGCTGCTGATGATCCTGTTCTATGTGGTGTTCGCCGGCAGCGGCCTGAGCCCGTCGGCGGTGGCCATTGTCGCCTTCGCCCTGGATTTTGCCGCCGGTGCCGGAGACATCTACGCCACCTCGCTGGGGGCCATCCCCCGCGGCCAGACCGAGGCAGGCCTGGCCCTGGGCTTCACCCGGCTCCAGACCTTCTTCCACATCGTGTTCCCGCAGGCCCTCAAGCGCGGGCTTCCCCTCTTCCAGGGGCAGTGCATCTCCCTGCTGAAGGGTACTTCCATCGTGGGATACATCGCCATCCAGGACCTGACGCGTGCCGGAGACCTCATCCGCAGCCGCACCTTTGATCCGTTTATCCCGCTGCTGGTGATCACGGTGATCTATTTCCTCCTTGCCTGGCTGATCATCGCCCTGCTGAAACTCGCCATGCCCAAAAAACAAGTGCTATGATTACCGTCAACCACCTGAGCAAGACCTACCAGAACCCCGACGGGAGCTCCCTGACCGTCCTCAAGGACATCAACTGCGAGATTGGCCCCGGGGAGGTGATAAGCATCATCGGCCCGTCCGGGACGGGCAAAAGCACGTTTCTGCGGGCGCTCAACCTGATGGACCCGCCCACGGGCGGCGAGATCCTCTTCAACGGGGAGAACATCCTGGCCAAGGGCTATCCGGTGCACAAGCTGCGCCAGAAGATGGGCATGGTCTTCCAGAGCTTCAACCTCTTCGACCACATGACGGTGGCGGAGAACATCATGTATGCGCCGGTGAAGATCCTGGGCCTGAGCAAGGCCGACGCCCGAGAAGAGGCGGTCTCGCTGCTGCGGAAAGTGGGCCTGGCGGACAAGGCGGACGTCTATCCCGACTCGCTGTCCGGCGGCCAGAAGCAGCGCGTGGCCATCGCGCGCTGCCTGGCGATGAAGCCGGAGGTGATCCTCTTCGACGAGCCCACCTCGGCCCTGGACCCCACGATGGTCGGCGAGGTGCTCAGCGTCATGCGCCAGCTGGCCCGGGACGGCATGACGATGCTGATCGTCACGCACGAGATGAAGTTCGCGCGCGATATCAGCACCCGCATCTTCTTCATGTACGGCGGCTACATCCACGAGGACGGCACGCCGCAGCAGATCTTCGACGCGCCTAGGCGCAGCGCCACCCGGGAGTTCACCCAGCGCATCCGCCGGGAGGTCTTCCAGATCGACGGGGACGATTTCGACGTCCAGGGCATGTACTCCGCGATGGCGCGGTTCTGCATCAAGAACGACATCGCCCAGCAGCGCGAGAAGGTCGAGCAGCTCTGCGAGATCATGCTGAACGACGTCATGGCCGGCTGGCGGCCCATGACCGTGCGGATCAACTACAAGGAAATCACCTCCGAGGCATCCCTTGATTTCATGGTGGAAGGCTTGGAGAAATCTCCCCTCGGCGACACCGGCAGGCTCCTGGCCCTGTGCCGCGAGGTGGTGGAAGAGCCGACCACACGCGGCTTCCGCGTCAAGCTGCTCTTATAGCCGGCCGGGGGTTTCCGGTTCCGCGGACCACACAAGGCGTACCGCCTCTTTGTATTTGCGGGAGACGGGCAGTTCCGTGCCGCCGACCGACACCGTATCCGGTGCGGTCAGGGCGGCGGCGCTGATATTGACCAGATAGGACCGGTGGATCCGGATGAAATCGTCCCCCAGCAGGTTTTCCCACTGGGAGATGCCGGTCCGGTTGCGCCAGGTCTCCCCCGACAGGGTCACGAGGCGCACCTCCGTGTCGTTGGACTCCACGTAGGCGATGTCCGCGACGGGCAAGGTGACGCTTTTCCGTTCGGAGAAGAACGTGATGGTGCGGTCTTTCTTCTTGAAGCGTTTGCCCAGCCACCGGGCCCAGAAATAGTCACCGAGGGAAAGCGCCGTGAGGATGATGCCCAGGAAGGCCGGATTGATGAGCATGGGGGGCACGGCCTTTTCCGGTATGTGAGCCCCGTAGGCCGTGATGGTCGTCCAGGCATACTGGTGCAGGACCACGATGAGCAGGATCACGGCGACCAGCAGAGCCAGGGACAGAAAAACCTTGTCCATGGGCTTCTGCGCCTTGGGCATCCAGTACTCCAGCGCCAGGGCGCAGGGAGAGAAGACAAGGCCGATGAGGACCGCCTGGACCAGGGAATAGTCCAGGCTGACGAGGATCACCGCCAGGACAGCGATGGCGACCGGCCAGTATGCAATGCGAAGAAGCGTTCTCATCTCTCAGCGCAAAAATAGACAAAAACCCGTGCGTGTGCAAGCCAAAGAGCCCTTGTGCTGGGTTTTGACGGGCCTGCGGTGGGTTTCGACCTTGGAAAATAGCCCCGGGTTGCCTTACCTTTGCAACAAACCAAATCTTTACTGTCATGAAAGAAGAAATCATTTATGTTGTGGACTCCCTGGGTGTGTCGCACCCGGAGACCATTGAGAGGCCGAGCTTCTCCATCGCCACGCTGTTCGTCGAGGGCGGCATGGGATTCATGATCGTGATTACCCTGCTGCTGATTGCCCTGCTGCTCGCCGCCTGGAAGGCCCCGCGCTGGGTGAAGGAAATCGGTATCGGCGCCCTGGTCGCCGGCGCTTTTGCGACGCTGCTGGGTCTTCTTCAGATCTGTGATGCCATGCAGATGTTCGGAGACATCAGCCCGGCCGTCCTGTGCGGCGGACTGAAAGTGACCATGATTCCCGTTATCTACGGTCTCATAGTCTATTTCATTTCCCTGGTCATCCGGATTATCCAAAAACCGAGGATTTAACACGGCACTGCCGGGCACGGAGAAAACCTCCGGTGCCCGGCAGCCCGTTATCCTACATTTTCGGTTTCCGGACGACGCGGATGATCAGCGAGATGATGTAGACGACGGTGCCATAGGCGGCGGGGAGCAGGGCGGAAGGGACGGCGCCCCAGATGATGTACAAATCCACATCGGGTGCACATTCTATGATGGCATTGCCCATCTCCATGAAGCCGATGAGCGACCAGAGCCACCCGACCGCGAGCGCCCCGAGTCCCGCGACGCCGAGGTCTGGATCTTCGCGCGCGACGGCCGGCAGTATCGCAACCGGACCGGCATCGGCCAGTGGGAGGACGTGCTCGGCCCCGGCTTTGTCCGGATCCACCGGGCCTTCCTGGTCAACCGCTCGGATGCGACGGTCCTGTCGTCCGAATCCGTCGGCATAGCCGGCAGGGAGCTGCCGGTGTCGAGGAAGTACAAGGAAGCCGTCCAGCAGGCGAAGCTAAATCAGTGAATGCAGCTTGAAGGAGAAGGAGCCTTTGCCGTCGAGATAGGCAATGGCGTCTTCCAGCAGGGCGGTCTTGACGCCTTCGTCCAGGTCGGAATGGAAGAGGATGTCGATGAAGGTCTCCAGGCCGTGGTCGGAGAGTTTCGCGGTCTCCACCAGGTACCAGACGGGGTTCTCTTGCTGCAGGACGGTGTCCAGGTCGAAGGGAAGGCTGGACTTGTCGAATTCGGCCTTCACATCCGTCATCGTGTAGTCCGGGGTGCCGTCGTCCAGCAATCCCAGCTTCCGGGCGATCATCAGCAGCATCTCGCCCAGGCGGTCAATCTCTCTGAGGATAAAATCTTCCATGGGCAACAGTCTATTTGAAGTCGGCGAGCCAGTTGACAATCAGGTCCAGCGCCTCCGGGGCGAAGGTCTCCTCGATCTGGCGGTATTCGGACACGGCGCCGGTGGCGCAGTGCTGGAACAGATGATTCACGCCTTCAATGGCTTCCACCCGGGTCTTGGAGTTGGCCGGCAGGCCGCTGCGCAGCGCGCCCAGGTTGCTCTCCGGATCCACTTGGATGTCCTTGGTGCCGTTGATGGCGAGGACGGGGCAGGTGATGCTGCCCATCAGCGGGCGCATGTCCAGCGAGAGGAGCTTGATCATCCACGGGGTCTGGATCTGCCGCAGCACCGTCTGGTAATTCTGCTTCAGTTCGTCCGGGAGGTCCAGCTCGTCGGGGAAGGGCATCCTGCCGCCGTGGACCCGCACATAGGCGGCTTTCCCCACCGCATCGCAGTACTTGTCAATGGTATCCCCCGTGTATCCCGCCGCTTCGAGCGAGACCCGGCTCTGCGCCACGATCGCCTCCTGGCCGGACACCGCCATGCCCGCCAGGCTGACGATGAAATCGGCCTGCCCCGCGGCCGCCAGCATCAGGGCAATGGTGCCGCCTTCGCTATGGCCGATGACGCCGACCTTGTCGAAACGCTCCCGGAGCAGCCTGATGCCCGCGAGGGCGTCGTCCCGGAAGTCCTCCGTCGTGGCTTCGAGAAGGTCGCCGGTGGAGCCGCCGACCCCGCGGTCGTCGAAGCGCAGCGTGGCGATGCCCGCACGGCCGAGCGCATCGGCGATGACCGCAAAGGGCTTATGCTCGAAGATGGTCTCGTCGCGGTCTTCCTGGCCGCTGCCGGTGACAAAGATCAGGGCCGGTGTCTTGCGGGAATATCCCTCCGGGAGCACCAGCGTGCCCGCCAGGTGCGCATCGCCGTTGTCGAAGGACACTTCCTCCGTGGCATACGGGAACGGCCCCACGGGAGTCTGCGGCCGGTTCAGCCGGTCCTCACCCGGGTTCAGCACCAGCGGCAAGGAGAGTCCGGACTGCTTGAAGGTGCCGACAATCTGCTTGGCCAGCCACAGTCCTTCGTAGCTGGCACCGAGCAAGGGGACGCGGATCGTAATCTGCCCCGCCATGCCCCGCTGGACCTGGATGGGAATCCCCTGCGCCGCCTGGTCCGGTGAATCCATGCAGGGTTCATCCCCGTCGAGGTGGAAGACGATGGTCAATTTCTGGCCCTGGAACTCGAGTTTCCCGGTCCAGGTGCCGGTCTGGGCGTTCGCCACCAGGGCGGACAGCAGTGCAATGATCGTAAGTATCCTTTTCATTTTTAATTCCTTATTATTGCTGGTCGTCTTCTTTCATCTGCAGGCGCTGGATGATGTCGTCGCACGATTTCAACAGGCGCCTGGCAGAGATGTACTCCAGGGCCAGGGTCCCGACGCATAGCAGCGCAATGATGATCCCCCTTCTCCACATCAGCTCAGGGCTGATGGTCAGAGAAGTCATATAAACGGTAGCGGCGACGACGAAAGCGAAGAAATAGATGCAGATCCCGGTCACCAGGGCGATATATCTCTTCTTGAACTTCAGCAGCGTCCCGGTCGTCGACAGGATGTCGCCATTGTAGATCTCATCTTCCCGGATGTCTTTATAGACCCACAGTACGCCGGGGAAGAAAATGAGTCCGAAAATGATGACGGCAAGCGGCACCCACCAGTCAAATCCCTGGACATAGCACAGGACGACCGCAACGATTGTCAGAGCGATCCCGGCAGGAACCGACTTCTTCGACAGGAAAAGCCTGCGCACGTCGCTGGTCATGGCTTTCTGCATCAGATAGTCGTTGACAATCTGCTGCTTGTCGAAGCGTTCCTTCAGATCGGCATAGTCCTGCCGCATCTGCTCCAGCTCCTGATTGATATCGAATTCTTCCTTGTTCATGGCATGGGGTGATTAAAGGTGGGACTTTTTGAGTTCTTCCTTGATCCGATGCAGCTGGAAGGAAACATTCTTCACCGAGATGCCCACGATGGAGCCGATCTCCTCGTAGCTCAGGCCTTCGAGCCACAGGAGGATGATCGCGCGGTCCACCAGGCCGAGCCGGTTGATCCGGGCATACAGGCGCCGGGTCTGCAGTGCCCGGTCGTCCGTGTCCTCAAACGGGTCGATGTCCACGCTCAGCGGAACCCGCCCGCCACTCACCCGCCGCTTTTTCTTGTCGGCGTTGAGGCAGCAGTTCAGCGACACGCGGTAGATCCAGGTCCGGATATCGGCCTCCGAACGGAACGAGTCGAACCCCTTCCAGAGCCTGATCAGAATCTCCTGGAAGAGGTCGTCGATCTCATCCGTGTCCTTGGAGAACATGTAGCACACCGAGAAGATGGTGCTCTTGTGCTCCCGGACCAGTTGGGTGAATGCTTGTTCTTTGTTGTCCATTCTCAATCGAATCTGCACCCATTAGACAACAAAGATCGCAAAAAACTATAAAATATCACATTCTTCCCTGCCGCCCCCGGCGAATCTAGCTAAACGCCAATACAACGACGCGCAGCGGGGGCTATGGGGCGGGTGCGTGGGAACGGCTGCCGCATCGCGGTGGTTTTATCTTCCGTCGGGAACGACGGTGTACATGGTGTGTGCGTCCGGGGTGCATTTTAGCTTTTTGAAGAGCTCCGACACGGTCACGAAGACGTAGCCCTGCTCTTTCAGCACCGGGATGGCTTCGTCGAGGGCCTCGACGGTGGCCTCGTTGCCCTCAAAGTCATGCAGGAGATAGATGGCTCCGGGCTCTGCGTTGGAGATGATGCCCTCGCGGCGGAACTCCTTGCCCACCGACGCTTCCCAGTCCTGGCAACCCTTGCCGCAGATGAAGGTGAGGTCAATCCAGTCGTACATTTCCGGCTTGACGTTGATGTACGGCGGGCGGAAGAACGCCGGACGCTTCCCTGTAATCTTCTCGATCAGGGCGGAGGTGGTCTCGATTTCTTCCTTGACCTGAGCCTCGTCCATCATGGTCATCATCGGGTGGGAGAAAGAGTGGTTGCCGATTTCGCAGCCCTGCTTGATGGCGCGCTTCATGTTCTCGGCGCTCTCGTCGGTGATATTCTTGCCGATGACGAAGAAGGTGGCAGGCACCTTGTATTTGGCCAGGACGTCGAGCATCTTGGACTCGGTGGTCAGATTGGGCCCGTCGTCAAAGGCCAGGGCAAGGTACTTGACCGGCTCCTTGGGAGCGCAGGCCACCGCAAGTGCGGAAAGGCAGATCATCAGGGATATTTTGAGGGTTCTTATCATAACGCTTGGGTATTTCTTCTCAAAGATAATCAAAAAACAGTAGCAATTAACAGAAAAAGGATGCCATAAAATGACATCCTTTCGGAGCGTAGCGACGCCGGGGCACGCGAAAGCCCGGCCGACTGGCCGGGCTCGCGTGCCCCAAGCGGGAATCGAACCCGCACGGCTTTAAAGGCCACTGGATTTTGAGTCCAGCGCGTCTACCAATTCCGCCATCAGGGCTGGTAGGGACTGC
>CAJOHX010000028.1:33658-46067 GCA_905234475.1 uncultured Bacteroidales bacterium
GGCCTACAGGGCCGATTCTCTTTCATATAGTGGGCTAAAAACGTCAAAAATCGATGCTTTTAGCCCGTTATACGATATCGATGAAGGATTATTTATCAGTTCCAGGGTGTCCCCTCTTGCAACGGAAGATTCTGTTTCGTAACTTCGCAGAAAACGAGAGTTGTATGAGTCAAAAAGAAGCTCTCCAGCTTTTTGGAGACAGGAAAATAAGAACCGCCTGGAGCGAGGAAGAAGAGAAGTGGTACTTCTCTATTGTTGATGTAGTTTCCGTTTTGACCGATAGTGCGGATGCCAAGAGATATTGGAGCGTTCTCAAGGTCAGACTTAGGAACGAAGGAGTTGAACCTACTACAATTTGTAGTACTTTCAAAATGAAAGCCGCTGACGGTAAAATGCGGCAAACAGATGTTGTCAATCAAGAGCAGTTATTTAGGCTCATTCAATCGATTCCATCTCCCAAGGCAGAGCCTTTTAAACAGTGGATGGCTCAAGTGGCAAGCGAGCGGATTGATGAGATTCAAGACCCTGAAAAGGCTATCGACAGAGGGTACGAATACTATCGTCGTCTCGGGTATTCGGAAGCGTGGATTAATGAGCGCATGAAGGGCAAGGATGCCCGTAAGGCGCTCACAGATGAATGGCAAAGGACTGGTGTCTCCGGCCAGCAGTATGCCACACTGATCGATATCATTACCCGGGAATGGTCGGGTATGACAACTCGTCAATATAAGAACTATAAGGGCTTGAAGAAGGAGAATCTCCGAGACCATATGACTAGAACGGAGAGCGCTTTGAACACCCTCGATGAAGTAGCCGCCACCGAACTCTCCCAAAAGGTGGATCCCAAGGGGTTTACAGAGCAGAAATCCGTTGCCAAGCGTGGTGGCAAGGTAGCGGCTACCGCTCGTAAGGAGCTTGAGAAGCAACTTGGGCAAAGCGTTGTCTCCCATCAGAATGCTAAGGCATTATACAGTCCGGATACTACTAAAGAGATAGATAATCAGTAGCGTTGTCCGATAACAACGGACAACTGAAAAAATGAAAAGCATCGCCGGAAAGCGATGCTTTTTTGTGTGCCCCAAGCGGGAATCGAACCCGCACGGCTTTAAAGGCCACTGGATTTTGAGTCCAGCGCGTCTACCAATTCCGCCATCAGGGCTGGTAGGGACTGCCAAATTTTTGGCGTATCTTCGCTTTCCGTATGGAGAAGAAAAGCATCTACGTCATCTACGACCGCAACGTCGAAGCCTTCGCGCTGAAACTCGCCGAAGGGCGCCCAGCGCTGGCCATCACCGCCGACGAAGAACACAAGACGATGGACACCGTGCTGGACATCTGCCGCTGGCTGCTCGCGCAGGGCGCGAACCGCGACGCCATCGTCTGGGCCGTGGGCGGCGGCGTGACCACCGACCTGGTGGGATTTGCCGCCAGCATCTACAAGAGGGGCGTTCGATACGCCAACTACCCCACGACCCTGCTCAGCCAGGTAGACGCGGGCGTGGGCGGCAAGACGGGGGTCAACCTCGACAGCTACAAGAACATGATCGGGGTCACCAAATTCCCCATCTACACCCGCATCCTGCCGGAGGTGCTCCAGACCCTCCCGGAGCGGGAGCTGCGCTCCGGCGCCGCCGAGATGCTAAAAACCTTCATCATCGACAACAAGGGCGGCAACTACGAGAAGGCCGTGAAACTCCTCTCCGAGAGCCCGCTGGACTTCGGCGCACTCGCGCCACTGATCGAGGCGGCCGCGGCCGTCAAGCGCAAAATTGTGGAGCAGGACCCCTACGAGGAGAACCTGCGGCGCTGCCTCAACCTCGGCCACACCTACGCCCACGCCATCGAATGGTACCAGCACACGCATCCGACCGAGGACCCCATGACGCACGGCGAAGCCGTCGCCGTGGGCCTCGTGCAGGCCGCGCTCCTGTCCGAGCGCCTCGGCGTCTGCAAGCCCGGGCTTGCGGACCGCCTTCGCGAGGACCTGCAGGCCTGCGGGCTCCCCACGGAGCTCCCCTGCCCGGAAGACGAGCTCGAAGACGCCCTCTGGAAAGACAAGAAAGCCGAAAAAGGCATCCTCCACTTTGTCCTGATCAAGAAGATCGGCAAGGTGATAATCAAGGACCTGGATGATTTGCACAAGCCTACAGAATAAGACCTACGAGCAGATCCTCGCCATCCTCGAAGACCCTGCGGTCGAGATGGCGGAGATCCGCCTGGACCGCTGCCCCCTCTCGGATGAACAGATCGAAGCGCTCTTCGCCGACTCCGACACGCCGCTGATTGCGACCTGCCGCATCGCCGAATCCCCTTCGGTGGAGGAAGCGGAGCGCCGGCTGCGCCTCGCCATCGAGGCGGGTGCGCGCTTCGCCGACCTCGAGATCGAGGCCCCGGCCCAGACCAGCAAGAGCTTCCAGCACCTGTGCCGCAAGCGCGGCACGGAAATCATCCGTTCCTATCATAACTACGAGGAAACACCGGACGACGAAGGCCTGCAGATGGCCCTGGCCCGGTGCTTCCGCTACGGCGCCGACATCGCCAAGATCGTGACGACCTGTCATGGCCCGGAAGACGCCGCCCGCCTCGAGGCGCTCTATTCCCTCGTCCTGGAGGACGTGGACTCCCTGCAGGGCCGCCTGGTGGCCTTCGGCATGGGTGAAGCCGGCCGGCAGAGCCGCCTGGAATGCCTGCGACGCGGGGCCCCGTTCACCTACGCCGCCCTGTCGGCGGAAGAGGCCAGCGCCCCCGGCCAATGGTCCCTCGCGGAAATGTATCCCGCCCTGTACGGCGACCGCAGGCCCTACCGCGCGGAAGGGATCGCGATGCCCGCATCCAAGAGTTTCGCGCAGCGCGCCATCTTCGCGGCGGCGCTCGCGACAGGCACCTCGCACCTGTCCGGCTACAGCCCCTGCGGCGACTCCGAAGCCGCCCTGGCGCTTGCCGAGGCCCTCGGCGCCCGCGTGCAGCGGGAGGGCGACACCCTCGCCATCACGGGCATCGGCGCCGCCTGCGGCCAGCTCCGGCCCAGCCAGGTCGACACGGGCGAATCCGGCCTGCTGACGCGCCTGGCAATCCCCGTGCTGGCCGCCATCGGCGACGGCAGCTTCAGCGTGACCGGCCACGGCACCCTGCCGGACCGGCCGCTCAGCGGCGCCGCCGGCATCATGGCCTCCTTCGGCGTGCTGCTCTCCAACGCGGTGGAGCGCGAGGGCAAGGAAGTCCACATTCCCGCCCAGGTCAAGGGCCGGCTCATCCCCGGCACGGCCGACGTGTCCGGCAAGGGCGGTTCGCAGCTGATCTCCGGCCTGCTGATGGCCCTGCCGCTGTGCGACAAGGATTCGACACTGCACGTCAGCGAGCCCAAGAGCATCCCTTATATGTACATCACCTTGGACGTCCTGCGCCACTTCGGGATCCAGACGCGCAGCGAAATGGAAGGCGACGCCGAGATGCTCGAGGCGGACGACTGGTCCGGCTGCACCGGCATCAGCTTCAAGGTGCGGGGGCGCCAGCGCTACCGCGCGGCCGATTTCGCCATCGAGGGCGACTGGAGCGCCGCGGCCAACTACCTCGTGGCCGGTGCCGTGTTCGGCTCGGCCGAGCTCACGGGCCTGGACACCAAGTCCCTGCAGGCCGACCTGACCATTATCGACATCCTCGTCGAAGCGGGCGCCGTGGTCTCCCAGCTCGACGACGAAGGCACCGTGTGCGTGCGGAAAGCCCCGCTGGAAGCCTTCCGGCAGGACCTCAGCAACGCGCCGGACCTGTTCCCCATCGTGGCCGTGCTCGCCGCCTTCTGCGCGGGCGAAAGCCGCATCGCGGGCGTAGGCCGGCTCGTCACCAAGGAGTCCAACCGCGCGGAAGCCATCCTGCAGATGCTGCAGCAGATGGGTGTGGAAGCGCACATTGAGGAAGATGTCCTGGTCGTCTTCGGCGAAAGCCTCAGCGCACGGCAGCTCAGCGGCCGCCTGCTGCGCGGCGGCGAATACACTTCGCGCCACGACCACCGCATGGTCATGGCGCTCAAAGTGGCCTCCCTGGGAACAGAAAGCCCCATCGTCATCGACGATGAGGCTTGTGTAGGGAAATCCTTCCCTGACTTCAGGCTTTAGTACTTATTCTGCCTTCGGTTCTTCTGCGGGCGCTTCGGCGGCCGGAGCTTCAGCCTTCGGGGCTTCCGGGGCGGCCTCGGCCTTCTTGGCGCGGCTGCGGCGGGTGGTCTTCTTCGCGGCCTTCTGCGCGGAGGCGAGGGCGGCCTCGTTGAAGTCCACAAGCTCGATCAGCGCCATCTCGGCGGCGTCACCCTGACGGAAACCGGTGTGGAGCACGCGGGTGTATCCGCCCGGACGGTCGGCGATCTTCGGGGCGATCACGCGGAACAGCTCGGTGACGGCGTTCTTGTCCTTAAGGTAGCTGAACACAACGCGGCGGTTGTGGGTCGTGTCTTCCTTGGACTTGGTGATCAACGGCTCGACATAGCTCTTCAGGGCCTTGGCCTTCGCCACGGTGGTGTTGATCCGCTTGTGCATGATCAGGGAAGAAGCCATGTTGGCGAGGAGCGCTTTGCGATGACCGCTCTGGCGACCAAGATGATTGATAGCTTTATTGTGTCTCATCTTTAAATACTCTTTTTCTTGGGTTCGATATTATACTTGGTGACGTCCATCCCGAAGGAGAGCTTCATCTTCTCAACCAGCAGGTCGATCTCGTTGAGCGACTTGCGGCCGAAGTTGCGGAACTTCATCAGCTCGGGGCGGGAATAGGACACGAGGTCGGCGAACGTGTCGATGTCAGCTGCCTTGAGGCAGTTGAAGGCACGCACGGAAAGGCCCACATCGGACAGCTTGGTCAGCAGAAGGTGACGCATGTGCAGCGACTCCTCGTCCAGCTCTTTGCTGTCGGACTCCACCGTGCTCTCCAGGGACATCTTCTTGTCGTCGGTAAAAAGCTTGAAGTGGTAGATCAGGATGTTGGCCGCCTCGTGAAGGGCCGCGTTCGGGGAAATGGAACCGTCCGTCACAATCTCGAGGTTGAGCTTCTCGTAATCCGTCTTCTGCTCGACACGCCAGTTCTCCACGCTCCAGTTGACCTTGCGGATCGGGGTGTAGATGGCATCGACCGGAATGGTACCGATCGGCGTGTTCTCGTCGCGGAGCTCCTCGGCAGGCACGAAACCACGGCCCTTCGTGATGATGAGCGAGATTTCAAGCTTGACGGACGGCTCGAGCGAGCAGATGTGAAGTTCGGGATTCAACACCATGAAGGAAGACAATCCTTTGGAGATATCTTCTGCCGTAAACTCCTGCTTGCCGCTGATGACGATGTTTGCCGATTCCGTGTCCACGGTCTCGACCATGCGGCGGAAACGCACCTGCTTGAGGTTCAGGATGATGTCCTGCATCCCCTCGAGTACGCCGGGGATGGTCTGGAACTCCTGGTCCACGCCGGAGATCTTGATCTGACTGATAGCAAACCCCTCCAGAGAGGCCAGCAAGATGCGACGAAGAGCATTTCCGATCGTCTGGCCGTAGCCCGGCTCGAGGGGCCGGAACTCGAAACGGCCGACGGTGTCGGTGCTTTCGAGCATGATCACCTTGTCGGGTTTTTGAAATGCTAAGATTGCCATATTCTTGTGGTGTTAATGATTATTTGGAGTAGAGGTCGACGATGAGCTGCTCGTTGATGTTCTCGGGGATTTCCGCACGGGTCGGAACGTTGAGATACTTGCCGCTGAGGGTCTTGGTGTCGAAGTCCAGCCAGGAGTACTTGGTCACGGAAGCCACGCTGTTCTGGATCACCTCGAGGCTCTTGGAGCGCTCGCGCACGGCCACGGTGTCGCCGGCCTTCACCTGGGTGGAGGGGATGCTGCACACATTGCCGTTGAGGGTGATGTGGTGGTGGGACACAAGCTGGCGGGCGGCGGCACGCGTCGGGGCGATGCCCATGCGGTACACGATGTTGTCGAGACGGGACTCGAGGAGGAGAACGAGGTTCTCACCCTTCTGGCCGCTCATGCGGGAGGCCTTGTTGTAGGTGTTGTGGAACTGGCGCTCGAGCACACCGTACATGTACTTGACCTTCTGCTTCTCCTTCAGCTGGGTCGCATATTCCTTGGACTTCTTGCGCTTCGCGGCGAGGCCGTGCATTCCCGGAGGATAGTTGCGCTTCTCAAAATACTTGTCGGAGCCGAAAATGGGCTCGCCGAACTTACGGGCGATCTTGGTGCTGGGACCTGTATATCTTGCCATAGTAATCTTGCTTTAAAGGGATTAAACTTTGCGGCGGCCTTTGGGACGGCACCCGTTGTGCGGCATCGGGGTGACGTCGACGATCTCGGTCACGGTGATACCGGCATTGTTGATGGTGCGGATGGCGGACTCACGGCCTGCGCCCGGACCCTTGACATAGCACTTCACGCGGCGGAGACCGGCGTCGTATGCCGTCTTGGCGGCATCCTCGGCGGCCATCTGGGCAGCGTACGGAGTATTCTTCTTGGAGCCGCGGAAACCGCACTTGCCTGCGGAACCCCAGCTGATCACCTGACCCTGAGCGTTGGTCAGAGACACGATGACGTTGTTGAAGGTCGATGAAATATGGGCCTCGCCATAAGCTTCAACCTTGACAACCCTCTTGGATGTTGTAGTTTTCTTTGCCATAATTCATCAGTTTTTACTTGGTCGCCTTCTTCTTGTTGGCAACGGTCTTCTTGCGGCCCTTGCGGGTACGGGCGTTGTTCTTGGTGCTCTGGCCGCGGACGGGGAGTCCGAGACGATGACGGATTCCGCGATAGCAGCCGATATCCATGAGACGCTTGATGTCCATCTGGACGGAGGAGCGGAGCTCGCCTTCGATCTTGTACTCTTCGTTGATCTCAGTACGGATCTTGGCAATCTGGTCGTCGTTCCAGTCGCCCACTTTGATGGTAGGGTCGATCCCGCACTTCTCGAGAATCTTCTTCGCGGAAGAGCGGCCGATACCGAAGATATAGGTCAGCCCTATCTCTCCCTGTTTGTTGTTCGGTAAATCTACACCGGCGATTCTAGCCATAATTATACTTTACTTAATTTGTTACTGGTTATTATCCTTGACGCATCTTGAACTTGGGGTTCTTCTTGCAGATCACGTACAGACGGCCTTTGCGTCTGACGATCTTGCAATCCTCGCTGCGCTTCTTGATGGATGTCTTGACTTTCATATCGATGAGTTTTTATTTGTATCTGAAAGATATTCTGCCCTTGGTTAAATCGTAAGGTGAAATTTCGACTCTCACTTTGTCGCCGAGAAGAATATGGATAAAGTTCATGCGCATCTTGCCCGAAATGTTGCAGAGCAGGACATGACCGTTCTCAAGCTCGACTTTGAACATCGCGTTCGGAAGGGTCTCAATCACCTTTCCATCTTGTTCTATTGCTACTTGTTTTGACATTAAAAATTACACTTTAAAATTTAATCGTGCCATCTTTCTCGATAAAATCGAAGGTTGAGAGCTGCTCGGCCCGGCCTTTCCGGACAACAACCGTAAGCTCGTAATGCGCCGAATATTTGTGGTCGGCGGTGTGCACGGCCCATCCGTTTCTGTCCAGATAGACCGCCTTGCCGCCGGCGTTGATCATCGGCTCAATACACAGGACCATCCCGTCCACCAGGTGGGTGCCGCGACCCGGACGCCCGTAGTTGGGCACGCCCGGATTCTCGTGCATTTCCCGCCCGATCCCGTGGCCTTCCAATTCACGGACCACGGAGAACCCGAATGATTCAGCGTACGATTGCACCGCGTATCCGATATCTCCGATCCGCGCACCCGCGACAGCCGCTGCGATGCCCCGGTAGAGCGATTCCTTCGTCACGTCCAGGAGCTTGCGGGTCTCCGCCGACACCTCCCCGACCGGGAAGGTGTAGCAGGAGTCGCCGTTGTAGCCCTTGTAGAGCGTGCCGATGTCAGCGCTCACGATGTCTCCCTCCTTGAGGACGTAGTCGGACGGAAAACCGTGGACCACGACATCGTTGACCGAAGCGCAGATGGCTGCAGGGAAGCCCTCGAAACCGAGGAAACTGGGAATTGCGCCGTTGTCGCGGATAAAAGTCTCGGCCACCTTATTCAACATTTTCGTTGTCACACCAGGGGCGACCGCCTTACCGACTTCTGCCAGCGTCTTGGAGACGATGATGGCATTCTCGCGAAGCAGCTCGATCTCTTCCTCAGTCTTGGGCTTGATCACAACCGTTCAATTTATTCAAAGAACTACATACCCGAGCGCCCGCTCAGACGGCCGGTCTTCATGAGGCCGTCGTAGTGGCGCATCAGCAAATAACTTTCCACCTGCTGGAGCGTGTCGAGAACCACACCCACAAGGATCAACAGGGACGTGCCGCCGTAGAAGCTTGCGAAGGCGTTGGATACACCGAGGATCGTCGCAATGGCAGGGAGAATGGCGATAATGCCGAGGAAGATGGAACCCGGGAGGGTCACCTTGGACATGATACCGTCCAGGTACTCCACGGTCTTCTTGCCCGGCTTGACGCCAGGGATGAATCCTCCATCCCGCTTCATGCTCTCGGACATCATCGTCGGGTTGACGGTGACGGCCGTGTAGAAGTACGTGAAGACCACGATCAGGATGAAGAAGATCAGGTTATACCAGAAGCCCCGGTAGTTGCCCAGCGTAGCCGCCAGTCCGCGGGTAGCATCCCAGCGGGAGAAGATGAGCGGGAAGAGCATCAGGGCCTGGGCGAAGATGATAGGCATCACGCCGGCGGCGTTGATCTTGAGCGGGATGTACTGGCGGACACCGCCGTACTGCCGGTTGCCGATCACGCGCTTGGCGTACTGCACGGGGACGCGGCGCACGGCCTGGACCAGCGCGATCGCAGCCACGACCACGAAGAACCAGAGCACGAGCTCCACGATGAGGAGCAGCAGACCGCCGTTGTTGGTGGAGAGCTTCTCCTGGATCTCTGCGATGAGAGCGTAAGGCAGACGGGCCACGATACCGATCATAATGATCAGGGAGATACCGTTGCCGATACCGCGGTCGGTGATGCGCTCGCCGAGCCACATCACGAACATCGAGCCGGCCATCAGGATGATGGTGGAGACGATGTTGAACATGAAATTGCTCCAGCCAAGCTGGTTCACGGCCACGAAAGCGGCGGACGGGATCTGGTTGTGCACGGCAGCCATGTAGGCCGGGCCCTGGATGCAGATGATGAGGATGGTCAGCCACCGCGTCATCTGGTTCATCTTCTTGCGTCCGCTCTCGCCCTCCATCTGGAGTTTGCGGAAATACGGGACGAAGACGCCCAGCAGCTGGATGACGATGGATGCCGAGATGTACGGCATCACACCCAGCGCGAAGATCGAAGCGAAAGCACCGCCGGAGAACATGTTCAAAAGGCCCACGAGGCCCTCCTGCGTGTTGCTCTGGAGGTTGGCCAGCATGGACGCGTCGATGCCCGGAAGCACCACGAAGCAGCCGAACCGGTAGACCAGGATCAGCAGGAACGTGTAGACGATCCGCTTGCGGAGTTCTTCAATCTTGAAGATATTCTTGATGGTCTCGATAAACTTCTTCATCGGACTACTCGATTACGGCCGCCTTGCCACCGGCAGCCTCGATTTTCTCGATTGCGGACTTGGAGAAAGCGTGCGCAGTCACGTTGACGGCAGCCTTGATATCTCCGTTGCCAAGCACCTTCACGAGGTCGTTCTTGCTGGCGAGGCCGGCGGACACGATCTCGGCGAGGCCGAGCTCCTTCAGGCCGGCGGCAGCGGCAAGCGCCTCGATGTCAGAGACATTGATAGCCTTGTACTCCACGCGGGTGGGGTTCTTGAAGCCCCACTTCGGAGCGCGGCGCTGCAGCGGCATCTGGCCGCCTTCGAAACCGATCTTGTGTTCGTAGCCGGCGCGGGCCTGGGCACCCTTGGTACCGCGGGTAGCGGTGCCGCCTTTGCCGGAGCCTTCTCCGCGACCGATCCTCTTGGTGGAATGGGTGGAACCCGCAGCGGGTTTCATGTTATTGAGTTTCATCTCTTAGCCCTCCTTAGTCAATTACTTCAACTTTGCAGAGATGAGCGATCTTGGCGACCTGACCCTCGGTAACGGGGTTCTTCTCCACCTCCACGGTCTTGTGCATGCGGCGCACGCCCAGGCAACGAAGGTTGTCCTTCTGACGCTTGGTCTCGCCGTTGCTGCTGATAATCTGGGTGATTCTGTACTTTGCCATAGTCGTGTCCTCCGATTAACCGTTGAAAACCTTATTCATGGGAACGCCGCGAAGACCGGCCACGGTGTAGGCGTCACGCATCTGGGTGAGTGCGAGAACCGTCGCCTTGACGAGGTTGTGAGGGTTGGAAGAACCCTTGGACTTCGCCAGAACGTTCTGCACGCCGACCGACTCGAACACGGCACGCATGGCGCCGCCGGCCTTGACACCGGTACCGGGCGCTGCGGGCTTCATGAACACGCGGGAGCCACCGAATTTCGCCTCCTGCTCGTGCGGGATGGTCGTGTTGATGACGGGAATCTTCACGAGATTCTTCGCCCTTCGCGATTGCGGCAGTGACTTCATTTGCCTTGCCAAGACCATAGCCCACGACACCGTTCTCGTCGCCGACGACAACGATGGCGGCAAAGCGGAAGTGACGACCACCCTTGGTCACCTTGGTGACGCGCTGGATGGCGACCAGTCTGTCCTTAAGCTCAAGGTCAGACGTCTTTACTCTCTTAACATTTGTATTTGCCATAGTCTTAACTCTTAGAATACGAGGCCGCCTTCACGGGCAGCATCTGCCAAACTTTTAACTCTACCGTGGAAAAGGTAACCGCCGCGGTCGAAGCAGATCGCGTTGATGCCTTTTGCCTGACAGCGCTCCGCGATGGCCTTGCCGACCAGCGCAGCAGCTTCGATACCGGACTTGCCTTTGCACTGTGCGGCAAGTTCCTTGTCGTTGGAAGCAGCAGCGCAAAGGGTCTTGCCCTGCTCGTCGTCAACCACCTGCACGTAGATCTGCTTGTTGCTGCGGAAAACGACCATGCGGGGCTTTTCGGCAGTACCGTTGACCTTCTTGCGTATGCGGTAGTGGATCCTTCTTCTTCTTTCAATTCTACTGAGTGCCATAATTCTATCCTCCTATTATTTAGCTGCGGCGGTCTTACCGGCCTTGCGGCGAAGCGTCTCGCCAACGAACTTGATACCCTTGCCCTTGTACGGCTCAGGCTTGCGCTGCCACCTGGCCGAGAAGCTGCTTGTCGCAGCTCTTCAGCACGAGCTTCGGGTTCTCGCCCTTCTTGACATCGGGCACCGCAGCGGTGACTTCCTTCGGAAGCAGCATCTGGATTTCGTGGGAGTAACCGAGGGAGAAGGTCAGGAGCTGTCCGTTGACAGCCACACGGTAACCGACACCCACCAGTTCCTGGGTAGTGGTGAACTGCTCGGACACACCGACGACCATGTTGTGCACCAGGGCGCGGTAGAGACCGTGCATGGAGCGGTGACGCGGCTGGTCGGTCGGGCGCTCGAACTTGATCTGATTGTCCTCAACAGTGAGCTTGATGTCCGGATCAATCTTCTGGCACATCTCACCGTGAGGTCCTTTAACCTTCAGCACGTTGCCGTCGAGAAGCTCAACGCTCACGCCGGTCGGAAGGCTTACAGGCAATTTACCAATTCGTGACATTATCGTTATTCATTAAAGATTAATAAACGTAGCAAATAACCTCACCGCCGACGCCGAGCTCCTTGGCTTCCTTGTCGGTGATGATGCCCTTCGGGGTGGAGAGGATGGCGATGCCGAGGCCGTTGAGCACGCGCGGCATGTCATCGACACCGGTGTACCGGCGGAGACCCGGGGTGGACACGCGCTCAATCTTCTTGATGGCGGCCATCTTGGTCTGCGGATGGTACTTCAGGGCGATTTTGATGGTATTGTAAGGGGTGCCCTCAACCACCTTGTAGCTGAGGATGTAGCCCTTCTCGCACAGGATCTGGGTGATGGCGACCTTCATCTTGGAAGACGGGATCTCCACGACCTTCTTGCCGGCCATATAGGCATTGCGGACCCTGGTGAGATAATCTGCGATCGGATCAGTCATATCGTTAATTCTTTTAATATTACCAACTTGCCTTCTTGACACCCGGGATCAGGCCATTGCTGGCCATCTCGCGGAACTGGATACGGCTGATGCCGAACGCCCGCATGTAGCCCTTCGGACGGCCGGTCAGGGAGCAGCGGTTGTGAAGGCGGACGGAAGAAGAGTTCTTGGGGAGCTTGTCCAGGGCGGCCCAGTCACCGGCCTCCTTGAGCGCCTTCCTCTTCTCAGCATACTTAGCAACCATTTTCGCGCGTTTGACTTCGCGGGCTTTCATTGATTCTTTTGCCATAGTATCTTATTTGTTATGTTTCTTGAAA
>CAJOHX010000028.1:46085-71214 GCA_905234475.1 uncultured Bacteroidales bacterium
CTCATCGGTACGGGCGGTGGTCACGAAGGTGATCTCCAGGCCGTGGATGCGCGGGTTCTTGTCGATGTCGATCTCCGGGAAGATGATCTGCTCCTTGAGTCCGAGGGTGTAGTTGCCACGGCCGTCCATGTTCTCGGCGACACCGTTGAAGTCACGGATACGCGGGAGGGCGACGCGGATGAGCTTCTCGAGGAACTCGTACATCTTGACATTGCGGAGGGTCACCTTGGTGCCGATCGGCATGCCGCGACGGAGCTTGAAGTTGGAGACGTCCTTCTTGGAAGAAGTGATGACGGCCTTCTGGCCGGTGATGATGGAGAGTTCCTCGGCGGCTTCCTCGACAATCTTCTTGTCCTGGGTGCCCTGCCCGACACCTTCGTTGATGGTGATCTTGAGCAGACGGGGAACCTGCATCGGGGTGGTGTAGGAGAACTGCTTCGTCAGCTTCTCGACAATTTCCTCCTTGTAGACCTTCTTCAGGGAAGGCACATATCCTGCGGGCGTTGCGGCAACCGCGGCGGTTTCTTTTTTCTTAGCCATAATTACTTGATCTCCTCCCCAGATTTTTTAGCGTAACGGACCTTCTTGTCGCCGTCCATCTTGTAACCGACGCGGGTCGGCTTGTTGGACTTGGGGTCGATAAGGTTGAGATTGGAAATGTGGATGGGGGCCTCCTGCTTGATGATGCCGCCCTGCGGCTGCTTGGAGTTCGGCTTGGTGTGCTTGCTCACCATATTGATGCCCTCGACCACGGCACGGTCGGCCTTCGGGTCGACGGACAGCACCTTACCGGTCTTGCCCTTGTCGTTACCGGCATTCACATACACGGTGTCGCCTTTCTTAATATGTAACTTTTTCATAATGCTTATTAATTAAAGGACCTCCGGTGCCAGTGAAACGATCTTCATGCACGGGACCGAAAATACGGGTGCCGCGGAGTTCGCCGGCGTTGTTCAGAAGGACGCAGGCGTTGTCGTCGAAGCGGATGTAGGAACCGTCGGCGCGACGGATCTCCTTCTTCGTGCGGACCACGACAGCCCTCGAAACAGTGCCTTTCTTGGCGTCAGAGCCAGGGATGGCGCTCTTGACGGCGACGACGATGGTGTCGCCGACAGTCGCATAACGATGGTGGGTACCGCCAAGCACGCGGATGCAGAGAACTTCCTTTGCTCCGCTGTTGTCGGCCACCGATAAACGTGTTTCCTGCTGTATCATAGTGTACTATTTTGCTTTTTCGATGATTTCAACTAATCTCCAGTTCTTGGTCTTGCTCAGGGGACGGGTCTCCATGATGCGGACGGTATCGCCCTCACCGCACTCGTTCTTGTCGTCCTGGGCGACGAACTTGGTGGTCTTCTTGACGAACTTGCCGTACAGGGGGTGCTTCTCCTTTCTCTCGACGGCAACGATGATGGTCTTGTCCATCTTGTTGCTGACCACTACGCCGATTCTTTCCTTACGAAGATTTCTTTCCATAAGACTGCTCTTTTTTAGTTCTGTTTTTGTTTCTCAGCAAGGATCGTGATCATGAGAGCGATGTCCCTTCTGGTCTTACTGATCTTGGAGGTGTCCTCCAGCGGAGAAATCGCGTGATTGATCTTCATGTTGTCGAGATTGTTCTTCTCGATCTGGATGCGGTCGCGCAGGTCTGCTACAGACATTTCGCGGGCTTCAGCTGCTTTCATTACTCTTTCTCCTGGTTATTATTCGACATAATCCCGGCGGACGACGAACTTGGTCGCGATCGGGAGCTTGTTGGCGCCGAGGCGCATGGCCTCCTTGGCGGTCTCGAGGGACACGCCTTCGGCTTCGAAAATGATACGGCCCGGGGTGATCGGAGCGACGAACGCATACGGATCGCCCTTACCTTTACCCATACGGGTATCGAGCGGCTTCTTGGTGATCGGCTTCACAGGGAAGCCTCACGGTTCATCCGGCGGGAAATCGCCTGACGGGCGGCTTCGATCTGCTGGGCGGTCAGCCAGCAATTCTCAAGGGTCTTGATGCCGAAGGAACCGAAAGCGAGCTGGTTGCCACGCTGGGCGTTGCCCTTCATGCGGTTCTTCTGTTCCCTTCTAAATTTTGTTCTCTTAGGTTGTAACATCTCAGTATTACTTTTAAAATAAAATTCATCTAACTCCTTGAAAATCAGCTTCTAACGCGGCGAGAGGCCGATTTTTAGGACTGCAAAGATAGTAAAAAAACTCGAAATAGCATCATGTTTTGCAAAATATTTCAAACTTTTTCGACACGGAATATGATATGTCAACCCGCCATTTCTCAGCGACTTACAGACTCCGTTGAAAACTTTTTTCGCGCATTTTCGACCGACGAACAACAAAAGAAGAAACAACACAACAAAAAGCCCCCGGCCGAGGCCGAGGGCTTTTGGGTGGAGATCCCCGATCAGGTGGGGGGATGACAGGAAGTTAGTCTTCCATGTATCCGTTGTACGCTTCATTGAAAGCGGAGATGGCGCGGATCATGAAGCCGATGGACATGTCGATGAATTCGTTCATGTTGCCGCTGGAGCCGATGTAGGTGTCGGTCGCGAACATGACATCGCCGTCATCGCTGATATATGCCTGGACGAGCTTCTTCTCCATCGTGATGTCGCTGCAGGCAGCCAGCGCGGCAAAGGTCTGGGCCACGTCGTCAAAGTCAACCTCCATGAGGAACGGGAGAACGATCTGCAGATACGTGTCGTCCGACTTCGTATTGTCCACATAGAAAGTATAGCCCTCGGCCTCGAAGATGACGTCGTCGTCCTCATCGAGCTCGGGCGAGTAACCTTCCTTCTTAAGATAGTCATAGGCGAGGCGGGCGGCCTTGCTCAGGACGGAAAGATTCTGCGCGTCGGCGCAGAAAGCGGCTGCAAAGAACAGCGCAACGGCGATAATGAGTTTTTTCATGGTAACACAACTATTTAATCTGTAAACTATCCGGTGTTTGCTAACCTCCGCAAATGTAGGTATTTCCGCCAAACAATCCTAATCACTCCGGGAGATTCGCCGATCGGAGTCGGCGAATGACGGGAAAGCGGAAGGAATTGACGAGATTTCTCGACTTCGCTCGAAATGACATGGCGGCAGCTGCCTGCAGGCAAGGATTACAGAGCGGCTAGATTTTTGCTATCTTTGCGGCAGTATGCGCGCGAAGGGAATCATAGCGGTGCTGGTGCTGGCGGCGGCGTGGGCGGCCGCGGCTCCGCGGACGCATGCGCAGTCGGAGACGGCGCTGGGGGCCCTGCGCGAAGCCCAGGCCCAGAGCCGCCGCGTCGTGCGCGGCACCCCGATGTACTTCGAGCTGGACGAACACGGCGACACCGTGTTCATGGAGACGCTCGACCCGGTGTGGATCTTCCCGAAGGGCCGCAAGATGCGCGACGGCGACTGGCGGCAGTACTACAAGCTCGTGTACAACTTCAACAAAGTCTACCCCTACGCCCTCGTGGGCCGCAAAATGATGGCCCAGGTGGACAGCACCATCGCCGCCGACGTGAGCAAGCGCTCCCAGCGCACCCGCTACATCAACGACGTCGAAAAAGAGCTCTTCCGCCTGTTCGAGCAGGACATCCGCCACATGACCATCAACCAGGGCCTCGTGCTGATGCGCCTGGTGGACCGCGAATGCGGCATGAGCGCATTCAACATCATCAAGGAATACGAAAGCGGCCTGGCCGCCAACTTCTGGCAGCTGGTCGCGCGCATCTTCTCCCAGAACCTCAAAACGCGCTACGACCCCACCAAAGGCGAGGACGCCAAGATCGAAGAACTCTGCAAAATGTGGGATTCAGGCCAGTGGGACGCGTTCTACTACTCGATTTTCTACGAGCATCCCCCGCGCGTCGTCATCAAGCAGGAGACCCTGGAGACCGAAGTTCGAAAGAAGAACCCGTAAACAGCGCATACGGCATCCCGCCGTCCATCCAGTCCTTCAGGACACAGAAGCGCGCCCCGCCGGGGAGCGTGAGGTCCACCCCGTCGTGGAAATGGCCGAACACGAAATAATCCACGTGGCGCTCAGCACAGGCCTGCTGCGCGAAGCGGTACAGCGGCTCCTCCGCGCCGCGGAAACGGTATCCGCCGTGACGGCGGCGGTTGCGGCGCGAGCTGCCCTGAGCGATGCGGAACGCCAGCCAGGGGTGCAGCGTGCTGAACAGCCACTGCGTGAAGCGGCAGCGGAACAGCTTGATCATCAGGCGGTAACCCAACGTGGCGCCGCCCAGCAGGTCGCCGTGGCCCAGGCAGAACTCCTTGCCGCCGATGTTCACGAAGAGCGGCTGCTCGAAGCGGTGCATCCCGAGCTGCTCGAAATACGAATAGGACCAGACGTCATGGTTGCCCGGGCAGAACCAGACCTCCACGCCCAGGTCCATCAGGCGGATCAGCTCCGCCACGACGCGCGCGCCTTCGCGCGGCACCACGTCGCGGTACTCATACCAGAAATCCCAGATGTCGCCGAGCAGGTACAGCGCCCGGGTCCGCTCCGCGGGAATCCCTTTCAGGAACCGGAGGAAACGCTCCTCCCGCTCCCGGGGATCCGGCGTACTCAGGCCCAGGTGCACGTCGGAAACGAAATAGACCAGGCTCCGCTCTTCCATGATACTATGCGAGGAAGATCAACACGGCCAGGCCCACGAGGGCGCAATAGAGGCCGAACCACTTGAGCTGCGCCTTGCGCACCAGGGCGATCATCACCCGGCAGGCGAAAAGCCCGGAGAAGAACGCGGCCACGAAGCCGATCATCAGCGGCAGCACCCCGGTCGACGAGGCGATCATGTCGCCGCCCACCAGGTCCAGGAAGGTCTCGCCCAGGATGGGCACCAGCACCATCAGGAAGGAGAACTGCGCCATGTTCTCGCGCTTCACCCCGCACAGCAGGCCGGACGAAATCGTCGTGCCGGAACGGGACAGGCCGGGCAGCACCGCGCAGGCCTGGCCGACGCCGACAACCAGCGCCTGCCAAAATGAGATGCCGTTGCGGCTCTCCTTGACGGCGGCCTGCACGCGGCCGGAGAGCCAGTCGGAGAGCGTCAGCAATATCGCGGTGACGAGCAGGCAGATGCCCACCACCAGCATCGAACTGAAGGCGGCCTCCACCTTGTCCTTGAAGAACATCCCCACCACGAAGACCGGAATCATCGACACGCAGAGCTTGGCGATGTAGTCCGTCTCGTCGTTGTATTTAAACTTGAACAGGCCGCAGAGCAGCTTCCAGATCTGCTTGCGGAACACCACGATGGTCGCGAGGACCGTGGCGGCATGGACCGTGACTTCGAAAACCAGGTCGCCCGACGGCTCCACGCCCAGCAGGGCCTTGCCGATAGCAAGATGGCCGCTGCTGCTCACGGGCAGAAATTCAGTCAATCCCTGGACCAGGCCCAGGATCAGCGCTTCAAACCATTCCATATCATTCCGCTTTCTTTCTGCCCTTGAAGGAACCCGTGATCGCGACGATCACCACGACGATCCCGGCCACGATCACCACGGGTGCGGCGACCAGCCGGCGAAAATCGAACATGGCATAGTTGAACACCTGCGGATCCTTGCTCCCGCCGCCCATCATCAGGATGTAGCCGGCAATCATCACGAGCACGCCCGCAATCATGAGTTTCAACCCCTTCGGGGAAATGGGCATCTTATCCATACGCTCTATCAATCAATAATATAAGTCATCTTTGGACGCGGCGACCAGCTTGTTCACCACGAACCAGGTGGAAATCACGCACAGCAGGATGCCGCAGCCCACGACGATCCCGCACACGATCAGCAGCTGCCGGAGCTCGACCAGCGAGGCCAGCTCGGGGAACGAGCGCCGCAGGCCCTCCATCAGGGCCCACAGCATCCCGACCGCGAGGAGCGACGCGACCAGGCCCTGCAGCACGGCCGCCCGCACGAACGGCCGGCGGATAAAGCCGCGCGTGGCGCCGACCAGCTTCATCGTGTGGATCGTGAAACGGCGCGCGAACACGCTCACGCGCACGGTGTTGTTGATCAGCACGAAGGAGATGAACAGCAGCAGGAGGATAAACACGCCGAGGATCACGGTGATCCGCGCCAGGTTGGTCGTCAGGGCCTGGACCAGCGTCTGCTGGGAGCCGACGTCCTCCACCAGCGGGGAGGCCTCCAGGGCCTTGGTCACCAGCGCCAGGCTGTCCGGCTGGACGTATTCCGCGTGCAGCGAAAGCTCCAGCGAAATGGGCACCGGCGAGGTCTCGAACACGTCCAGGAAATCCTCACCCAGCATCGCCTTCAGCTCCTGTGCGCCTTCCTCTTTTGAAATCACGCGCACCGCGCGCACGTAAGGACGCTCCGACAGGGAGGCGGCATATTCGGCGGCCTGCGTCTCCGTGGCTTCGTCCACCAGCAGCACCGACACCCGCATGTTCTCCTTGAGATAGCGCGCCACACTGCCGGCGTTGATCACCAGCAGGGCGGCAATGCCGGTAAGCAGCAGCACCAGGCTGATACTGATCACGCTGGAAAGGTATGCATTGATGATGCGGCGACGCATCAGCTTCTTCTCCTGTCGGGGCATATTCCACCAAATTAGACCTCAAAGATAGTGAAAAGACAAGGAATTGGAAAAAAATTCTTATCTTTGTAGTTATGAGTGATATCAAGCAGAAAATCCTTTTCGTCAACTCCGAGATTTTTCCCTATCTCCCGGAGTCGGATATCGCCCATATCGGACGCTTCCTTCCGCAGGGGATCCAGGAGCGCAAGCGCGAGATCCGCTCGTTCATGCCCCGCTACGGCTGCATCAACGAGCGCAAGAACCAGCTCCACGAGGTGATCCGCCTCTCCGGCATGAACATCATCATCGGCGACGTGGACCGTCCGCTGATCATCAAGGTCGCCTCCATCTCCTCCGCGCGCATCCAGGTCTACTTCATCGACAACGAAGACTACTTCCGCCGCAAGTACACCTTCAGCGACGCGAACGGCAAATTCTTCGAGGACAACGACGAACGGGCCATCTTCTTCGCCCGCGGCGTGCTCGAGACGGTCAAGAAGCTCCGCTGGGCCCCGGACATCATCCACTGCCAGGGCTGGATCTCGCACATGGTGCCCGCCTACCTCAAGAAAGCCTACAAAGACGATCCCATATTCTCTTCCAGCAAGGTCGTGCTCTCCTTGTATGACGACACGCCCGCGGCGCCCTTCCATCCGGACTTCGCCAAAAAGGCTGCTTTCGGCGGCCTGGGCGGCGACGACCTGGCCGTCCTGTCGGAGCCCACTGGCATAAATCTTGCTAAAATCGCCGTCCAGTACGCAGACGGCGTCATCCTGGGTGCAGAGCAGGTCGACAAGGAGCTGACGGACTACTGCCAGTCGCTTGGCAGGCCGGTCCTCCCCTTCGACCGGGCCGCCCTCGAAGACGGGAGCTACATGGATGCGTACTGCCGCTTTTACGATGAACTTTAAGATGAAGAAGAGATTCCTTGCATGGGGCGCAGCCCTTCTCTGCTGCATTTCCTGCATTGAGACCAATACCACCCTCGGCGGCAACCTGGTGCCCGCCGCCGAGACCTATACGTTCCACACGGCGGAGGTCCCCCTCGAGGGCATCTCGATGCGGATGGCCGACAACCTCTCCGGCTATTCTGACTCGCGCATCACCATCGGCGCCATCCGCGACCCGGAGTACGGCCTGACCACCCGCGCCAGCGCCTTCTCGCTGGTGCCGCTGTTCCTGGACGAGTTCGAGCTCGGCAAGAACCCGGTCTTCCAGAGCTTCCATTTCGCCGTCGCGCGCGACACCCTTTCCGTGCGGCGCGAGGACCAGGAGAACATCCTGCAGAAGGTCCGCGTGTACGAGCTCACCGCGGCCCTGGACCCGGAAAAGGACGCCGACTGCAACAAGCCCATCGCCCACCTCGACAAGAGCATCTCCCGCGGCACGCCCGTGTACGGCGGGACGGACTCCCTGTCGTTCAACTTCACCAAGGAGTTCGGTGAGAAATACCTGCGCATCACGCCCGAAGACATCAAGGACATGAAGACCTACCTGTCCAAGTTCCCGGGCATCTACCTGGAGACCGACGCCCCGGACGGCGAGGGCGGCCGCATCAACATGCTCGACCTCCAGATGGGCTACGACAAGCAGAACAAGACGATCACGGGCAACATCGCCACCCTGTTCTACTCCGCGGAGTTCAAGGGGGTGCGCAAGGACACGGCCCTGAACTTCTACTTCGGCGCCCCGGACTTCTTCGACCTGGACTCCCTGCTCTCGGCCTACGGCGTCAACTCCAACAAGGGTACCTTCCCGCAGTACGCCCTCAACGTCACCGGGCAGGACACCCGCGACCGTGAGGGCGACGCCACCGACAAGATCTGGATCGAGGGCGGCGGCGGCCTCAAGCCCGTCATCTCCGCCCGCAGCCTCAAGAAGCAGGTGGAGGATGTCATCGCGGCGGCCGGGGGCAATCCCCGCGACGCTGTCATCAACAAGGCCTCGCTCGTCTTCCCCTTCGAATTCCCGGACGACTACAGGGAGATGATCTACTGGCCCTACCGCCTCTCCCCGACCTGCCGCATCGTCACCGACGACGCTACGTCTTTCATGGGCCTGACGGACTCCGGCTCCAGTTCCGAGAACCAGGGCGACGTGGACCGCTCGCTGCTGGTCTATGCCCCGGACGTGACCTTCCACATGCAGGAGATCCTCAAGGTCGACGAGAGCGAGACCGACAAGACCAGCACCAAGTACATGCTGGCCGGCAACTATGACATCTGGCTGCTGGTCATGGCCAAGGAGAAGGTCACCAACGTCAGCGCCACCAGCGAGGAGACCCAGCAGATGCTGGACTACTACGCCTACAACAGCTACTACAACGACGGCATGTACGGCGGATACGGCTACGGAGGGTATGGTGGCTACGGCGGTTACGGCTATGGCGGCTATGGCTACAACAACTACTACACCTACGCCATGTACGCCCAGATGGCCCGCCAGGTCCAGACTTCGACCACCCAGAGCGTCATGCTGGACAAGGACCGCTTCTACTGCGCGGCGCTCAACGGCCCGCAGGGCACGGCGAAAGTGCCGACCCTGAAGCTGACGTTCGCCATCCCGAACGAAGAATAATTACAGGATTAAATCCTTGAACTCGTGACAGCCCTGCAGGCCTTCGGTCAGCAGGGCTGCAACGACTGCGCCCTCGGCAAAACCCTGGCGGGAGAAAGCCTCATGGGTAAAAGTGAGCTTGTCCACCCCGGACACGAACTCGGCGGTGTGGATGCCGGGCACCTCGCCGATGCGCTGCGCGCCGATTTCCGGTTTGACGCCGAGGGTGTTCTCGATGATGGCGCCGATGCTTTTGGCCGTGCCGCTGGGGGCGTCCAGCTTGTGGATATGGTGAATCTCCTCCACGCGCGGCGTGTAGTCCTGGTTCCTGAGGACCTCACAGGCGCGCTCCACCGCGGCAAAGAAGGCATTGACGCCAATGGAGAAATTGGAAGCCCAGACCATCGGAGTCCCGGCGGCGTCGAAGGCCGCGAAGACCTCGGCGCAGATGTCGTTCCAGCCGGTGGTGCCCACCACCACGGCCTTGAAGTTCGCCGCGAGGGTCCTATAGTTGGCCCGGAAGGCATCCGGGGTCGTGAAATCGATGCAGACGCACTCCCTGGCCACCTCCTTCGGGATGGCGCAGACGTCTTCCGAGGCGCACACCAGCTCGATGCCGCGCCGCTGCAGGACGGCCTCGACCATGTGGCCCATCTTGCCGTAGCCGCTAATGATAACTTTCATAGATCCGAACGTAATTGTCGATGGCCTGGTTGAAGTCCGACAGGGACAGGCATTCGTCGTCGCGGTGCGCGACGGCGATGGAGCCGGGACCGAAGAGGATCTTCCGGTCGAAATTGGTCAGGTGCGGGGCGTCGCTGCCGAAGGCGACCGTCTGCGTCGGGAAGCCCGGCAGGGTGAAATAATGCGCGGGGGTGTCGCCGCCGCGCTCCGTGATCCTGAGCGTGGCGCCGGCCTGCGCGCGCATCCAGTCCGTCACCATCGCATCCGAGGCGAAGGTGGTGCGGAAATACAGGCGGCAGGAAAGCGCGGGGCTGAGGATATTCTGGGGATTGTCGCTGTGCAGCAGGCCCACGTTCCACGTCGTGGGGCCGAGCTCCGGATCCTCCGGGAAACCCGCCGCGCGCAGCCGCTCCATGAAGTCGAGAAACAGGTCCACCGCGCTCTCGCCCCGCTCCGGATAGCCGGAGTGGAAGGGGCGGCCGGTGAAGGTCAGCTCGAACGATTTGGTGCCCTTGGAGGCGCTGACCATCTTGTTGTCCGTGGGCTCGCCGACCACCAACAGAGGGGCGTGGAAGGGCGTTTTCGCGAAGGCGCGGGCGCCCCAGGAGCCCGTCTCCTCGCCGGCGAGGATCAGCAGGCCGAAGCCGTCGTGTCCGGCGTCGGCGAGCCGCTGGCAGGCGCGGTACATGGCGTAGAACTGCCCCTTGGCGTCGCAGGTGCCGCGCCCGAGGGCCCGGTCCGTCTCGAAGGTCGGGGGGATGTACGGCGGGACCGTGTCCATGTGGGAGCAGAACACCACGCGGGGCTCCTCGCTCCAGCGGAGCAGGACATTGAGGGTGCCATCGCCCACCTCGAAGGTGTTGACGAACGGGGCTTCCAGGTGAGCGGCAAGCCACTCGCCCAGCTCCCGCTCGCTGCCGGAGGTGGAGTCGATGGAGAGAATCTGGCGAAACAGTTCCATACTACATCAGGATGTCTTTAATGATGCCGGTGGCGGCCAGGCGCACGCCTTCGCCGGCGCCCTTGATCACCAGCGGGGCGGAATACTCGCTGTGCACGACGGTGACGTTCTCCGTGCCGCTGATCCAGTAGAACGGGCTCTCGGGCCCGACGCGCTGCATCTTGATCTCCGCCCGGTAGCCCAGGCGCGCGGCGGGGTCACGCCGCAGGGACGCCACGAAGCGCTGGCGCTGCCCGGCGGCGTCCAGCTCGGCTTCGCGGGCCACGAACTGCGGCTCGTACGCCGCGAGCTTGCGGTAGAACTCCTCCAGCGGGCAGTCGAAGAACTCCGGCGGAAGCATCGGGACGATCTCCACGTCCTCCGCTTCCAGCGGCACGCCCGCCTCCCGCGCGAGGATGAGCAGCTTGCGCAGCACGTCCTGGCCGCCGAGGTCGGTCCGGGGGTCGCGCTCGGTCAGGCCCTCGTCCTGCGCCCGGCGCAGGAGCTTGGCGAAACTGTCGCGCCTGGCGCCGTCGTAGCCGGTGATGATATAATTCAGGGTGCAGGACACCACCGCCTCGATGGCCTCGATGCCGTCGCTGCAGTTGGCGTCGCTGGCGATGGACTCCAGGATCGGGAGGGAATTGCCCACCGTGGTGTCGTAGCGGAAGAAAGCGCCGTTCTGGCGGGCCTCCGCCTTGAGGGCGGCGTACTGCACGTACGGCAGGGCCAGGGAGCGGCGGTTGGAGGTCACGATGCTGATCCCGCCGCGGAAGAGCTCCGCATAGCGGTCGTGCAGCTGCTCGTCATTGGTACAGTCCACGAACACGGCGCCGCGCGGGGCGCAGGAGAGCACGGCGTCGATGAAGGCGCCGCCGGCGGCGGACTCGCCGCCCTCCAGGCGCCGCTCCGCCTCCTCCGGGGCGACACCCCGCAGGTCCACGGTGAAACGCCGGCTGTTGGACAGGCCCAGGATGCGGATGGAGCGGCCGCGCCGGGCGGCGATGCGCTCCGCGCTCAGGCCGACCAGGCGCACCAGCTCGTGGCCCACCGCGCCATAACCGGCGATGAACACCGGGATCACGGTCACGGCCCGGGCCTCGAAAAACTCGCGGTGGATCACCCCTACTGCAGCCCGCTCCACCGTCGGACGGACCCGGATGAAGAAGGCGTCGCCTTCGCCCGTGACATCTCCCAGCGGCTGGATGCCGGCTTCGGCAAGTGCCGCGCGGATGCGGCCCGCCGCGGACGCGCGGCCAGCAATGGCCTCGCCCACGAGGCACACGACGGATTCGCCCCGGTCGGCATGCGTCAGGCTCGTCACGCCCATCCATTCGCCCTCCTTCACGGCCGGGCGGCCGGAAACAAGCGTACCGGGATGCCGGGGGTCAAAGGTATTGCGGATGCTGAAGGCGATCCCCGCCTCCATCGCCGGCTTCACCGTCGGTGCGTAGAGCACCTTGGCGCCATTCTCGGCGAGGGTCAGGGCTGCCTTGTAGGAAATGTCGGGGATGCTCACGGCGGCCGGCACGACCTTGGGGTTGGCCGTCATGATGCCGGGCACGTCGGTCCAGATCTCCAGCACGGAGGCCTTGGCGCCTGCGGCGAACAGGGCCGCGCTGTAGTCGGAGCCGCCGCGGCCGAGCGTCGTCACGCGCCCGCTGCCGTCGGAGGCGATGAAACCCGGCGCCACGAAGAGGCGGCAGTCCGGCGCGGCACCGACCGCCGCGAAAATATTCTCGTAGGTCTGCTTCTCCGCCACGATCCCCCCGAGGGTGCGCACCAGCCTGCGCGAATCCAGCCACTGCGTGGAGACGCCCTCGCAGGCGAATTTGCGCGAGAGGATGCGCGTGGAGAACAGTTCGCCGAAGGTCACGCAGTCCCCGACGGGCGCAGCGGCCAGTTCCTCGAAGAGGCCGTCGAGCTCTGTGACCATTTCCCGGCGCTCGGCGCCGGTGAACAGGCGCTGCGCGATGGCATGGTGCCTGCGGCGGAGGGTCTCGATCTGCGCCGCCTTGCGCTCGGGATCCGTTTCCGCCCCGAGGGCAATCAGCGCGTCCGTGCAGCCGCTGACCGCGCTGCAGACCAGGATGGTCCGGTCGCGCGCGACCGCCGCCAGGACGATGTCGATCACCTGCGACATGCGGGTGGCATCCGCCACCGAACTGCCTCCGAACTTGAGTACCTGCATAGGGGGCTAGACTTTGCGTTCAATATGGGCGCCGAGGGCGTTGAGACGGCTCTCGATGTCTTCGTAGCCGCGGTCGATCTGCTCGATGTTGTCGATGGTGGACGTGCCCTTGGCGGACATGGCTGCGAGGAGCATCGCAATACCCGCACGGATATCCGGCGAGGTCATGCGCCCGCCCCGGAGGGTGATCTTGTGGTCGTGGCCGATGACCACGGCGCGGTGCGGGTCGCAGAGGATGATCTGCGCGCCCATGTCGATCAGCTTGTCGACGAAGAACAGGCGGCTCTCGAACATCTTCTGGTGGATCAGCACGCTGCCCTTGCACTGCGTGGCCACGACCAGCAGTACGCTCAGCAGGTCCGGGGTCATGCCCGGCCAGGGGGCGTCCGCGATGGTCATGATGGAGCCGTCGATGAAGGATTCGATCTCGTAGCTCTTCTGGGCGGGGATGTAGATGTCGTCGCCTCGCTGCTCGAGCTTGACGCCCAGGCGGCGGAAGTGCTCCGGGATAATGCCCAGGTTGGCCCAAGAGACATTCTTGATGGTGAGCTCGCTCTGTGTGATCGCGGCCATGCCGATGAAGGAGCCGACCTCGATCATGTCCGGCAGGATGGTGTGCTCAGCCCCGTGGAGCTTCTTCACGCCATGGATGGTGAGCAGGTTGGAACCAATGCCCTCGATCTGCGCGCCCATGGCGGTGAGCAGCTTGCAGAGCTGCTGCACGTAGGGTTCGCAGGCGGCGTTGTAGATGGTAGTGGTGCCTTCGGCAAGGGTGGCGGCCATCACGATGTTGGCCGTACCGGTCACGGAGGCCTCGTCCAGCAGCATGTAGCAGCCCTTCATGGAGCGGCCCGAGGAGAGGTTGTAGGCCCGCTTGGCTGTGTCGTAGGCGCATTTCGCGCCCAGGCGCATGAAGCCCTCGATGTGGGTGTCCACCCTGCGCCGGCCGATCTTGTCGCCGCCCGGCTTGGGGAAGAAGGCGCTGCCGAAACGCGCGAGGAGCGGACCCACGACGAGCACCGACCCGCGCAGCTGGGCGCACTTCTGGACGAATTCCGCGCTGCGGATGTAGAACTCGTTGACGTGGTTCGCCGTGAAGGTGTAGACCCCCTTGGCGCGGCGCTCCACGCCCACGCCCATACCCTGCAGCAGGGCGATGAGGTTCTTCACGTCCAGGATCTCCGGGACGTTGGAGATGGTGACCGGCTCTGCGGTGAGGAGGACGGCGCTGATGACCTCCAGGGCCTCGTTCTTCGCGCCCTGGGGGTAGATCTCGCCGCTCAGGCGATGCCCGCCTTCGATGACAAAACTGCTCATATATGCTCTACTTCCGGGTGGAGGGTGACGCCGAAGCGCTCCTGCACCCCGTTGATGATCCGCTGCTCGAGCGCGAGGACCTCCTGCGGGGAGGCCGTCCCGCTCGCGTTGACGATGACCAGGGGCTGCCGCTCATAGACGGCCGCGCCGCCTTCGACGGCCCCCTTGAAGCCGCACCGGTCGATCAGCCAGGCGGCGGGGACTTTGACCGTGCCGTCCGGCAGGTCGTAGTGGGGCGCGCTCCCGTCGGGGGAGATGCGCGCGAACTGCTCCCGGCTCACGACCGGGTTCTTGAAGAAGCTGCCGGCGCTGCCGATCTCCTCGGGATCGGGCAGTTTCTCCCGGCGGATGCGGATGATCGCCTCGCGCACTTCCTGCGGCGTCTGCGGCTCCACGCCGCCCAGCGCGTCGCGCACGCCTTTGTATTCCAGCTTCGGGGAATGCTTTCGCGTCAGGCGGAAAAGCACGCTCGTGACGATGTAACGGCCCTTGTTCTCCGGCTGCTTGAACAGCGAATCGCGGTAGCCGTAGCGGCACTCTTCCTGCGTGAGCTTGACCTTTTTGCGCTCCCGCAGGTCGAAGCAGACCACGCCGGAAACGATATCGCCCACCTCCACGCCATAGGCGCCGATGTTCTGTACGGCGGCCGCGCCGACCTCGCCCGGGATGAGCGAGAGGTTCTCGGCGCCCCACAGGCCGTGGCGGCAGGTTTCCGCCACGAAATGGTCCCAGACCACGCCCGCGCCCACGATCACCGGCACCTCCTCGAGGCCCATGTCGATGTATTTGATGAACTCGATGTTGGAATGCAGGACCGTGCCCGGGAAATCCCCGGTGAAGAGGAGGTTGCTCCCCGCGCCGATGTGCAGCAGGGGCTGCGGGAGACGGTCGAAGTTGAGCCCGACCAGCTCCTTGACGTTCTCGTATTCGACGTAGCACGCGCAGGACACCTTCATGCGGAAGGTATTCTGCGCGAGCAAATCGTAGTTCAACTGGATCCTCACGGCTGCGGCGGGGTGTAGGTGGAAGCAAGGTAAAGCTCCTCCATCTGCACGTCGTCGATCCGGGAAGGAGAGTCGATCATCACGTCGCGGCCCTGGTTGTTCTTCGGGAACGCGATGTAGTCGCGGATCGTCTCCTGTCCGCCGAACAGGGCGCAGACGCGGTCGAATCCGAACGCCAGGCCGCCGTGGGGCGGGGCGCCGAACTTAAAGGCATTGATGATGAAGCCGAACTTGTATTCGGCGTCCTCCTTGCTGATGCCCAGCACCTCGAACATCCGCTCCTGCATGGCGGCTTCGTGGATACGGATGGAGCCGCCGCCGAGCTCCGTGCCGTTGAGCACGAAGTCGTAGGCATTGGCGCAGACGCGCTCCAGGTCCTCTTTCTTATCAGAATAGAACCATTTCTCGTGCTCCGGCTTGGGGGCCGTGAAGGGGTGGTGCATGGCGTAGAAGCGCTGGTCCTCCTCGCTCCACTCCAGGAGCGGGAAGTCCACGATCCACAGGCGAAGGCCCAGCCGGTTGCCCATTTCGATGCGGAGCACGCCCAGCTGCGTCTGCGTCTTGCGCTTCTCGCCGCAGAGGATGAGCACCAGGTCACCCGCCTTGGCCTCGCAGGCCTCGGCGACAGCCTTCAGCTGCTCCGGGGTGTAGAATTTGTCCACGCTGGACTTGAGGCTGCCGTCGGCATTGTAGCGGATGTAGACCAGGCCCTTCGCGCCCACCTGCGGGCGCTTAACCCATTCGGTCAGCTCGTCGAGCTGCTTGCGGGTGTATTCCGCGCAGCCGGGGACGGCAATGCCGCCCACGTACGCCGCGCTGTCGAACACGCCGAAGCCGCAGCCTTGGACCAACTTCGTCACTTCGCGGAGCTTCATGCCGAAGCGGATGTCGGGTTTGTCGGAGCCGTAGTCGTCCATCGCGTCGTACCAGCTCATGCGGGGGATCGGGTTGGGGATGTCAACGTTCAGCGCATTCTTGAACATCTGGCGCATCATGCCCTCGAAGGTGTTCAGGACATCTTCCTGCTCCACGAAGGACATCTCGCAGTCGATCTGCGTGAACTCCGGCTGGCGGTCGGCGCGCAGGTCTTCGTCACGGAAGCAGCGCACGATCTGGAAGTAGCGGTCGTAGCCCGCGACCATCAGCAGCTGCTTGAAGGTCTGGGGGCTCTGCGGGAGGGCGTAGAACGTGCCCGGGTTCATGCGGGACGGCACCACGAAGTCGCGGGCGCCTTCCGGGGTGGACTTGATCAGGTACGGGGTCTCGATCTCCATGAAGCCCTGCCCGTCCAGGTAGCTGCGCACTTCCTGCGCGAGGCGGTGGCGCAGCGCGAGGGCGCGCTGGAGCGGCGCGCGGCGCAGGTCCAGGTAGCGGTATTTCGCCCGGAGGTCCTCGCCGCCGTCGGAATTCTCCTCGATGGTGAAGGGCGGCGTGACGGATTTGTTGAGAATGCGGATGCCCGAGAGCTTGATCTCAACGTCGCCGGTGGGCATTTTCGGGTTCTTGCTCTGGCGCTCGAGCACCTCGCCCGTGGCCTGGATCACGAATTCACGGCCCAGGGAGGACGCGGTCTCGACCAGCGCCGGGTCGGCGTCCGCCTCCACGACCAGCTGCGTGATGCCGTAGCGGTCGCGCAGGTCCACGAAGGTCATGCCGCCGAGTTTGCGGGATTTCTGCACCCATCCCGCGAGGGTCACTGTCTTTCCTTTGTCGGCGAGACGCAGCTCGCCGCAAGTGTGGGTTCTGTACATATAATGAGACTGGTTTATTCCAATCTACAAATGTAACAAATTTTCTGCTAACTGAAATTCCTATCGCAGGGAGATGTATCCGCTGGCGTCGATGATGTCTTTGGCAGCCGGGGTGGAGAGCCACCTGTAGATCTGCCGCTGGAAGGAATCCTGCGGGGCGTCGGAGCGGATGGCGGCGTAGATGTGCGAGTAGAAGGGGTAGGCGTCTTTATTTCGGCCGTTGACGGCGTTCATGATGGTCCTGGGGGTCGGGGAGGCGCCGTCAATGGCCAGGACTTTCACGTTGCGAAGGTCGCCGACCATCCGTTCGCAAAAGTAATAGGGCGTGTAGGCGATTCCCCACTCGTCCGTCTCGATGGAGATGTAAGGAGACAGCATCGTGGCGCCCATCATTTCCGGCAGGTCCAGCATCTTCTGGCCCTTCATCACCAACGTTTCCATCTTCTCCTGGCTGCCGGAGTCCGGATCCCGCGTGTAGGCGTGGATCTCGTGATCGGCGCCGCCCACCTGTTTCCAGTTGGTGATCTCCCCCGTGTAGATCTTGCGGAGCTGGTCCTGCGTCAGGGACTTGACCTTGTTGCCGGGGTGCACGATGAAGACCAGGGCGTCCCAGGCCAGGGGCTTCGTTTCCACCGTGACGCCTTTCTCCCCGGCATAAGTCTTTTCATTGCGGGAGATGTCCCGCGAGTCGATGATGACACCGGACGAGCCGTCGATGAGGTTGACATAAGCCCCGTGTGAGCCGCTGCTTCGCAGCAATTCCATGCTCAGTTTCTCGGCAAAGGCCTTGTGCTCGTCGCTGCCCTGGACCATCCCTTCCGGCAGATGGAACCAAACCGCATACTGCGAGCCGGTGACCACGTTCAACCCCCATTCATACGGAATGCCGAGGAGGCTGTACATGACCATGTCCCGCAAGGGAGAGGTGCTCGTGGAGCAGTCGACGAACGGGAAATTGTCCAGCGTCAGGCCCTCGATGGTAAAATCATCGACGGCATACGGGTCGACATACCCGCCTTGCTGGAGCTTGCCGCATCCGGCCAGTTGCGCCAGGAGCGAACAGAAAACGATCAAAAAAACCCGTTTCATCCCGTTTGGTATCTTCCAGCTTGCAAGTTATGCTTAATTGTTTACAAATCAAAGCGCAGGCCGGCGTGGAGGGACAGGCCCAGCGGGTTCTCGGTGCGGTAGGTGACGAGGTCGGTCTGCGTGAAATACCAGGTCAGCGCAGGCTGGAAATAGAGATGGGTGCGGTCCCAGAGTCGGTACTGGACGCCGCCGAAGGCCTCGGCGGACCACTGGAGGCGACGTTCTTCCAGTTTCTCGACGCCGAGCTGCGCCTTGATGCATTTGTCCCCTTTGATCCCGACCCCGGCATACACATCCCAGCGGCCGGGACTCCAGGCCCGCCAGATCAGCCGCACGGGGATCCCGATGAAGTGGAGCTTCTGGTCGAGATATTCAAGACGGCCACCATCTTCCGGGAGAACTCCCTCGACCAAAAAAAGCCGGGCCTCTTCGGACAACTCTTCGGTCGAATGCAAATAGGTGTATTCCAGTCCCGTCTCCACGGCCAGGCGGGAGGTCAGGTCCAGGCGGGCCGTCAGCGCAATCCCCAGCGGAAGGTCATGATGCCACGATATCATGTCGGTAAGCATCAGCTGTTTGGGGATGGTTTGTTCCAGGATTTCCATCCTGTGCTGATGGGATAAATTCCACAAGTATGCGTACGACGAATTGGACTTGCCGAAGGACATCCCATCCATGTAATAGGTATTCTCCTGTATCACCATCAGGGTATACAGGCTGTACTCCTTCTGGAGCTGACTGGACAGATGCCCGGCGGGCAGCATGTTGCCGCCCAGCGCGACGGAAAGTTTCGGCCGCCGCTGGGGAGCCGGGTCGCTGAAGGCCAGGAGGGTGGCGGAAGGAGCCTTTTCATCCACGTTTTGGCCCGTTTTTGTGGAGGACTCCGATTCCAGCGGCAGCTGGTGCGGAGGCTGTGCGTCGGCCTGCGCCCGTTGGTGTTTGAGCGAAGCGAAGTCCGCATCAGCGGACCGACGCGGTCCCGGGACTTTGGCGAAGACAAAGTCGGAAAGGGACTTGAGCGGCGCAAGGGGTAATAGGGGGCGGCTTAGCCCCCTTATTGATTTGTCGGGGGCCGTGGGCCGGGTGCGCGGGGTAGGCTGCCGCTCCGCAGACAAGCCGTCAGCCAGGCGGGACCGGTCGGACGGCGGAAGTAGTCCGACCGGTTCTGCGGCGTCCTGCGCAGGGGCGGGAGATTCGCCGGTCAGGCCGGCGAATGACGAAGAAGAAGAGCCAGCGAATGACGGAGAGGTTGCGTCGGGGTTGACGGAAGAGGGATCGGCGGAGGACGGTGCTTCGACAAGCTCAGCAACCGCAGGGTCGAGCCCGGAAGGACGGCCGAAGGGACTCCAGAGAAGGAGGGCGGCGAGGGGCACGGCGACGGCGGCGGCCAGGGCGCCGTGGCGAAGGGCCGCCGCACGGCGCACGCGCCCGCGGACGGCCTCCCAACTCACCGGAGAAGGAGCCGCACCGTCCGAGAGGATCTTCTCCCGGACCGCGTCTGTCCAACCTTTATTCATGTCTTGTTTCATCGTATTCCTCCTTCCTTGTTTAAAACTCTTTGTTTCCCAAATTACTGCTTCCACCGCCCAAATAATCCCGGATGGAGCGGGCCAGCGAGGCGCGGGCGCGGGCGAGATTGCCCGACGAGCTCTTCTCCTTGATGCCGAGCAGGGCGGCAATCTCCTTGTGGGACAGCTCGTCGATGCAGTAGAGGTTAAAAACGGTGCGGTAGCCCTCCGGCAACGCCGCGATCATGCCCTGGAGCACGTCGAGCGGCACGGAGGCAGCTTCGCCGTAGTCCGGCTCCTCCTTCGCCACCTCGGGGAGCGTCTCCAGGTCCACCATCTCCCGGGCCAGCCGGCGGCGCCTCTTGGCCGAATCAAAGGCCAGGTTGAGCGCCACGCGCGCCATCCAGGAATAGAGCGAGCCCGGCCGCGTCCAGCGGAAACGCCCGATCACGCGGAAGATCTTGACGAAGGCATCCTGCATCAGGTCTTCCGCCTCGGTGCTGTCCGCGGCATAGCGGCGGCAAAGCGCGAGCAGCCGGGCGCCGTACGTTTCGTACAGCTCCCGGCGCGCCGCGTCATCGCCCCGCGCACAGCGGATGGCCAGTTCCCGCTCGTCCATATCAAAATGAAAACTGCCTCACCTCAAAAATACTGCGTATTTTCAACAAAAAAAGCTATCCCCCGCGAGGATAGCTTTTTTGTAGGAGCTGCCCGATCGGGTCGGGCAGGACAATTAGCGCTTCTTGATGTCCCACTTGGCGTTGTCGTTGTTGAAGTCGAACTTCGCCAGGGTGGGGGTGCTGTCAGCGACAGAGTAGAGGCAGAACTTCTCCGGATGGTGGCAGCCCGGGATGGCCTTCGGCGCGATGCGCCAGGTGCCGTCGGTCAGCTGCTCGATCTTCCAGAGCTGCTCATCGGCGCCGGTGAACTCCGGCACGGTGATGAGCTCGTGGCCCTCAGCGGCAGCCAGGGCGCGGTTGGTGCCCTGAATCACGATCTTGTAGTACGGACCTCCGAGATAGCCGCCGGCCTCGGGCACGGCCTCGATCGTCCACTGCTGGTGCGGGCGGGCCATGTAGTCGTTGGCACGCACGGGAATCTCACCGGCAGGCCAGCCGCCGATGACATCCGCGAGCTTCTGGTTCTCAACCCGGACGACGGTCTCGTTGGCCTGACGGCCGAAACCGCGCATGCCGCCCTCGGCGCGGACGAAGTCCACGGTGAGCTCAAGGGCATAGCCGCGACGGCGGGAGAGGATCTTGTAGTTGCCGTCCTCGAGGATCTCGCCGGCCTCCGGCCAACCGTTCTTCCAGATGATCGGACGGATGGCGAGGGTGCTGCGGCCGCTCAGGTCAAGGTCGGCTTCCCAGTGGAAGGACATCTTCTCGACGCCCGGCTCCACGATGTAGCGGCCGAAGTGACCGGCGCCGAAACGGCGCTCCTCAGCGGCGACGACCATCTTGCCGCCACCCTGCAGCATGTCGCGGCCCATGTTGTCAAGGAACGGGCCGTACGGGCTGCGGGAGCGGCCTACGATGATGTTGTAGGTGGAGTTGGCACCGTCGCAGCAGGTGCCGTGGGTGCCGAGCAGGTAGTACCAGCCGTCCTGGTACATCATCGAGGAAGCCTCGCAGTCGATGGCCACGTCCATGTCCTTGGCGCCTTCCTTGCGGGCACCCGTCGCGGGATCGAGCTCGACCATGCGGATGTTGCCGAAATAGGTGCCGAAGGTGCAGAACAGGCGGCCGTTCGGATCCATCAGGAAGCCGACGTCGATGGCGTCGCAGTCCTCATCCACCTCGGAATGGGCGACCTCAATGGGGTCGGTGTAGGCGAAATCCGGGGAATTGGGATCCAGGGTCTTGTTCCACATCGTCAGGATGCGGCCGGCGTGTCCGCCGCCCAGGCCGCCGCCCGTGGCGCTGTAGCCGACGAGGTAGCGGTCACCGATCTTGATGGCGTCAGGTGCAGCGCCGCCGCCGGGGCGCACGGCACCGCTCTCCCACACCCAGCCGTCAGCGGACATCAGGCCGCCGCCACCGGTGCCGAAGGTATAGTACTTGCCGTCGCACTCGACGATCGTGGACGGGTCATGGATATAAGGCGCGCCCACCTGGGCAGCTGCAGACAGACCAAACAGGGCGAAAGCGCACGCGAGAAGAATATTTCTGGTTTTCATATGGCGCATCGTTTATTTCGTGGAGAGGGTGATGTTCTTGACAGGCTTGCCGGCCTCGTCGATGAAGCGGCAGCAGAAGTCGGACATGCCGGGGCCGTTGATGACGGCGCCCCAGATGATGTTGCGGCCCTTCTTGAGGGTCAGGCGCTGGGAAGCGCAGTCGTCCATGACGCGGCGGCGGTCGCCGGACAGGATGACGGCCTCTTCGCCGTTCACCCACCACATGGAGGCGGAGTTGGAACCGACGGCGAGACGCACGTTCGGGATGTCTTCCTCGCAGTTGACGACGGTCACGGCCCAGAAGATGACGCCGTAGCGGTCCTCAGTGAGGTTGGTGGCGAAGCGGAAGAGCTTCACGTTGGGCATCTGGCTGTCCATCGCGTGCCACTTGAGCGTGACTTTCTTCTGCTCATACTTGGGGGCTTCCATGCCGAAGCCCATCGGGCGTCCGCCCTGCAGGTTCACAGGCGGCTGGTATTCGACGGTCACCTTGATCTTGTCGCCGTCCTTGGGAAGGACGTCGCCAAGCTGGCCCTTGAAATACTGCTGGGCAAAGGCCTCGCGGATGTAGCTGTCCGTGAAGACGGTGTTGGAACGATTGGGTTTACTGATCGGCTCGAGCAGCAGCCAGCGGCCGAGGAAGCCCTGGGCGTCGGGCGCCGCGGTGGGCGTGGTCACGGGCACCAGGTACTTGTCGAGCTGGGTGGAGGAGTCAGCATAGACCTGGGCGCGGCCGGGAATACCCGAAAGCAGCACCAGAGCCAATGCGACAGTGAGGGTTTTGAAAATGGTTTTCATAAAAGTGGATTAAGGGTTATAGCTTTTTGATTTGTCCAAGATACGAAATATCCCCCGCCCGCAAAAGCCCCTTTCCTGCGCGCAGGCGGCGCGTAGGCCATATTTGAAAGAAATAGACGCAAAAACAAAAGTCCCGCCGCTTTTTCGTATCTTTGCGGCCACGATGACGCTGATCCTCACAGGGAGTCCGACCCGATTCGGGGAGGACCGGTTTACCGAAGACAACGGGCTGCTTGCCGCCGTGCAGGCAGCCCTCCCTGCATCCCCGCGCGTGCTGCTGGTCAGCGCCGCGCCGGACGACCGCGCTTTCACGGACTACGTCCTGACGTCGATGACGGACTGCATCAGGCGGTCCGGCATCCGGCCCGAGCGCGTGACGATGCTGGACCGGCGCAATGCCGCCGCGGCGCCGGATCTGGTCCGCAACGCGGACTGGATCGTGCTCTGCGGCGGCCACGTCCCCACGCAGAACCGTTTCCTGCATGAGATCCGCCTGAAGGAGCTGCTGCGCGGCTTCGACGGCCTGGTGATGGGCTGCAGCGCGGGCTCCATGAATTGCGCGGAGCGCGTCTTCTCCCATCCCGAACTGCCCGGCGAGGCCGTCGACCCGGCCTACCCGCGCTGGCTGGAAGGACTCGGATTGACGCAGCTCCAGATCGTGCCGCATTACCATCAGGTGCGGGACGTGGTGCTGGACGGGCTGCGCCTCTTCGAGGACGTCATTTTCCCGGAGAGCTGGCGGCATGCTTTCTATACGTTCCCGGACGGGGGCTACATCCTGCAGAAGGACGGGCGGCAGACGCTGCACGGCACCGCCTGGGAGATTTCCAACGGACAAATGCGGCAGATCGCTGCCGAAAATCATGTGTATACCTTTATGAATGTTGTTTTCATTTCCCCCCATTTCCCGCAGACCTACGGGCATTTCTGCTCGGGCCTCCGCGCCAACGGCGTGAATGTGCTGGGCATTGCGGACGCGCCGTACCACGAGCTCACGGACGAGCTGCGCGGCGCCCTGACCGATTACTACAAGGTGAACAACCTGGAAGATTACGGCGAAGTGTACCGCGCCGTGGCGTGGTTCGCCCACAAGTACGGCAAGATCGACTGGATCGAGTCCAACAACGAATACTGGCTGGAGCAGGACGCGCGCCTGCGTACCGATTTCAACGTGACGACGGGCATCAAGAGTGACCGCGTGGCCGCCATCCGCAACAAATCCGAGATGAAGAAGTACTATGCCGCGGGCGGCATCCCGACGGCCCGGCAGATCAAGGGCTCGGAGGGCGAGGCGAAGGTGCGCGCCTTCGTCAGGAAGACCGGCTACCCGGTCATCGCCAAGCCTGACAGCGGCATGGGCGCCTCCGGCACCTTCAAGATCTGCAGCGACGCGGACCTGGACGCCTGGTTCCGGGACCATGCCGACAACTATGGCTATTTCGTTGTGGAAGAATTCATTACCGGCCTGCTGGTCAGCTATGATGCCATCTTCGATGCCGACGGGAAGCCCCTCTTCGAGAACAACAGCGTCTTCCCGACGCCCATCATGGAGATCGTCCACGCCAACCTGGAGACCTGCTACTGGACCAACAAAACCGTCCCGGCAAAGCTCGCCGCCATCGGCCGCCGCACGGTCAAGGCCTTCGGCATCACCGGCCGCTTCGTCCATCTGGAGTACTTCCAGCTGGACCGCGACCGCGAGGGCCTCGGCAAAAAGGGCGACTACGTGGGCCTGGAGGTCAACATGCGCCCGCCGGGCGGCTACACGCCCGACATGATGAACTTCGCCCACAGCACGGACGTCTACCAGATCTGGGCGGACATGGTCGCTTTCAACGAGCGGCGCAAGGGCGAAGGCGAGCAGTACTACTGCGCCTACGCCGGCCGACGCGACTGCTATCAGTACCGGCACAGCCACGAGGAGCTCATGGCCCGCTACGGTGCGGACATCTGCATGGCCGAGCGCGTCCCGGCCGCCCTGTCCGACGACCTCTGCGACATGGCCTACATCGCCCGCTTCAAGGAGCGAAGGGATGTCGAACGCTTCTTCGAGTTCGTCTGCGAGAAATAAAAAAGGCTCCACACTGCAATGTGGAGCCTTTTTTGAGATTCAAGGAAATTCTTAATCCTCGTCCTTCTCCGCGGCAGCGTAGTCCGCGAGGAGCTTGGTCTGGACATCGCCCGGGACCGGCTGGTAGTCGGCGAACTCCATGGTGAAGGTCGCGGAGCCGGCGGTGAGCGAGCTCAGGGAAGTCGAGTAGCGGTAGAGCTCTGCGAGAGGCACGCGGGCCTTCAGGATGGCGAAGCCCTTGTCGGCACCCATGGAGCCGAGCACGCCGCGACGGTTCTGCAGGTCGGACATCACGGCGCCCTGGTACTCGGACGGGGTCATGACCTCGACGTTGTAGATCGGCTCGAGGATCTTCGGACCGGCGTTGCGGAAAGCCTCACGGAAGGCGTTGCGGCCGGCGATGATGAAGGCGATTTCCTTGGAGTCCACCGGGTGCATCTTGCCGTCGTAGACGAAGACGCGGATGTCGCGGGCGTAGGAACCGGTGAGCGGGCCCTCCACCATGCGCTCCTTGATACCCTT
>CAJOHX010000029.1 GCA_905234475.1 uncultured Bacteroidales bacterium
GCCATGAAGGCGCTCTGGGGGACCTGGACGGTGCCGATCTGGCGCATGCGCTTCTTACCCTCCTTCTGCTTCTCGAGGAGCTTGCGCTTGCGCGTGACGTCGCCGCCGTAGCACTTGGCGGTCACGTCCTTGCGGACCTGGCGGACCGTCTCGCGGGCGATGATCTTGGCGCCGATGGCAGCCTGGATGGGGATGTCGAACTGCTGGCGCGGAATCAGGTCCTTGAGCTTCTCGCACATCTTGCGGCCGAAGGTGTAGGCGTTGTCCTCATGGATGAGCGTGGACAGGGCGTCTGCCGGGTCGCCGTTGAGCAGGATATCCAGCTTCACCAGCTTCGCCGGGCGGAACCCGGTCACGTGGTAGTCAAAGGACGCATAGCCCTTGGAAATGGTCTTGAGCTTGTCGTAGAAGTCGAAGACGATCTCCGACAGAGGCATGTCGTAGGTCAGCTCCACGCGGTCGGCGGTGATGTAGTGCTGGCCGATGAGGGTGCCGCGGCGGTCCAGGCAGAGCTTCATGATGGGCCCGAAGAAATCGGCCTTGGAGATGATCTGCGCGCGGATGTACGGCTCCTCGATGTGGTCGATGAGCGTCTGCGGCGGCAGTCCGGAAGGGTTGTGGACATCCACCACTTCGCCCTGCGTCGTGTAGACCTTGTAGGACACGTTGGGCACCGTGGTGATCACGTCCATGTCGAATTCGCGGAAGAGCCGCTCCTGCACGATCTCGAGGTGCAGCAGCCCCAGGAAACCGCACCGGAAGCCGCTTCCGAGGGCGAGCGAGCTCTCCGGCTCATAGACGAAGGAGGCGTCGTTGAGCTGGAACTTCTCCAGCACGGCGCGCAGCTCCTCGAATTTGTCGGCCTGGACCGGGTACATGCCCGCAAAGACCATGGGCTTGACCTCCTCGAAACCCGCGATGGCCTCGGAACAGGGATTTACCACATGGGTGATCGTGTCGCCCACCTTGACCTCGGCCGCGCTCTTGATGCCCGTGATCACGTAGCCCACGTCGCCGCAGCCGATCTCCCCGGTGGCGACGAGCTTCATCTTCAGGATGCCCACCTCCTCCACCTCGTAGTCCTGGCCGGTGGCGAAGAATTTGACCTTGTCACCCTTGCGGATGGAGCCGTTCTTGATCTTGAAATAGGCGATCACGCCGCGGAAGGAGTTGAACACGGAGTCGAAGATGAGCGCCTGGAGCGGACCCTGCGGGTCGCCCTGCGGCGCCGGGATCCGCTCCACGATGGCGTCGAGGATCGGCGCCACGCCCTCGCCCGTCCGGGCGGAAACCTTGAACACCTCTTCGGGCCCGCAGCCCAGCAGGTCGCAGATCTCGTCGGTCACGACCTCCACCTGCGCGGACTCCATGTCGATCTTGTTGAGCACGGGAATGATCTCCAATCCATGGTCAATGGCCATGTAGAGGTTGGAGATCGTCTGTGCCTGGACGCCCTGCGAGGCGTCCACGACAAGCAGGGCGCCCTCGCAGGAGGCGATGGACCGGGACACCTCGTAGGAAAAGTCTACGTGGCCCGGGGTGTCGATCAGGTTGAGTTTGTAGGTCTCTCCCTTGTACTGATGCGTCATCTGGATCGCATGGCTCTTGATCGTGATGCCCTTCTCCTTCTCCAGGTCCATGTCGTCCAGGACCTGGTTCTCCATGTCGCGCGCTCCCAGCGTCTGCGTGAGCTCCAGCAGACGGTCGGCCAGCGTGCTCTTGCCGTGGTCGATGTGGGCGATGATGCAAAAGTTGCGGATGTGACGCATGCAGCGGGGGGATTAGAAGAGTTTGTTCACCTGCGCGTAGACATTCTCCGCGGTGTAGCCGAGCTTCTCGTCCAGAACTTTGTAAGGGGCGGAGAAACCGAAGGACTCGAGCCCCCACACGGTGCCTTCCGCCTCAGGGACGAGCCCCTGCAGCGTGACGGGCAGGCCGGCGGTGAGGCCGAACTTCTTCACACCGGCAGGCAGGACGCTCTGCTGGTACTCCTTGCTCTGCTGGCGGAAGAGGCCCTCGGACGGGACGCTCACCACGCGCACCTTCTTGCCGTCGGCACGCAGCAGCTTCGCACCGGCCTCCAGGGTGGAGACTTCGGAGCCGGAGGCCACGAGGATGACATCGGGGTTGGCGTCGGAGCCGGCCACGATGTAGCCGCCCTTCGCAACCTGGCTATAATCATTGCCTTCCGGCAGGTTGGCGATGTTCTGGCGGGAGAGGATGAGGGCTGTCGGGGTGGACATGTTGGCCATGGCCAGCGCCCAGGCCTCGGTGGTCTCCTTCGCGTCCGCGGGACGCAGCACCAGCACGGAGTTGCGGCCGTGGTGGTTCTTGAGCTTCTCCATCAGGCGGATCTGGGCTTCCTGCTCCACGGGCTCGTGGGTCGGGCCGTCTTCGCCGACGCGGAATGCGTCATGGGTCCAGATGAACTTGACCGGGATCTCCATCAGCGCGGCCATGCGGACGGCCGGCTTCATGTAGTCGGAGAACACGAAGAAGGTGCCGCAGGCGGGGATGACACCGCCGTGCAGGGCCATGCCGATGCAGCAGCAGGCCATCGTGAGCTCGGCGACGCCGGCCTGGAAGAAGGCACCGGAGAAGTCGCCGGCCTGGAAGGCGTGGGTCTTCTTGAGGAAGCCGTCGGTCTTGTCGGAGTTGGACAGGTCGGCGGAAGCGCAGATCATGTTCGGGACCTGCTCCGCGAGCTGCCCGAGGCACGCTGCGGAAGCGGAGCGCGTGGCGTCGTTGTCCTTCTGGGCCACCTTGGTCCAGTCAATCACCGGGGCCTTGCCGCTGAACCAGCCGGCCAGCTCCACGGCCTTGTCGGAATTGGCAGCCGCCCACGCCTTCTCCTCGGCGTAGCGTGCAGCCACGATGCCCTTCAGCTCCTCGGCGCGGCGGGCGTAGAGCTCCTTGACGTCGTCGAAGATGACGAAAGGATTCTCCGGGTCGCCGCCCAGGTTCTTGACCGTATTCTTGTAGGCGTCGCCGCCGAGGGGTGCGCCGTGCGTCTTGCAGTTGCGCTCATAGCTGGAACCGTCCTCCTTGAGGGCGCCCTTGCCCATGATGCACTTGCCGATGATGAGGGCGGGCTTGCCGCTGACGGCCTTTGCCTTCTCGATGGCGGCGCGGACCTGCGCGGCATCGTTGCCGTTAATCTCCTGGACGTCCCAGCCGAGGGCGCGGTATTTGGCGGCCGTGTCCTCGTTCATGACCTCGCGGGTCTCGGTGGAGAGCTGGATGTCGTTGGAGTCGTAGAACATGATGAGGTTGTCGAGGCCCAGCGTCCCGGCGATGCGGGCTGCGCCCTGGGAGATCTCCTCCTGCACGCCGCCGTCGGAGATGTAGGCGTAGACCGTCTCCTTCGCGAAGGTCGGGTTGCCCGTGTGGGCTGCGAGGAACTTCGCCGCGATGGCGGCGCCGACCGCGTAGGCGTGGCCCTGGCCGAGCGGGCCGGACGTATTCTCAATGCCGCGGACGATGTCGAACTCGGGGTGTCCCGTGGTCGGGGAGCCCCACTGGCGCAGGTTGGCCAGCTCGTCGAGGCTGTATTTGCCGGTCAGGCACAGCTGGCTGTAGAGCATGGGGGCCATGTGGCCGGGGTCGAGGAAGAAACGGTCACGGCCGGCCCAGGTGGGATTCTCCGGGTCGTAGGTGAGGTACTCGCTGTAGAGCACGTTGATGAAATCGGCACCGCCCATGGCGCCGCCCGGGTGGCCGCTCTTGGCCTTCTCGACTGCACTGGCAGCGAGGATGCGAATGTTGTCCGCCGCGTGGTTGAGAACATTGACAGGATTCTTCATGATCTATTTGGTTTTAGTTGTTTCCGACAAATCGTACAAAGTTAGCAAATTAATTTGGGCAGCGCAATGGGACATCACCCGATTCGCAGGATCTCGTCCGCGCGGGCGCTGATGGCGTCGCGGTGGGAGATGAAGAGCAGGGTGCGCGTGCCATGGTAGCGGGCGTAGAGGCGGTCAAGCAGGAGCGCCTCGGTGCCGGCGTCGAGTGCGGAGGTGGCCTCGTCGAGGATGAGGACGCCGCCCTCGCGCAGCAGGGCGCGGGCGATCGCGATGCGCTGGCACTGCCCCTCGCTGAGGCCGCTTCCCGTTTCCCCGCAAGGGGTGTCGAGCCCTTCGGGCAATTCGAACACGAAGTCCGCGACGGCCGTGTGGAGCGCCGCGCGCAGGTCCTCCTCGGAGGCGTCCGCGCGGGCGAGCAGCAGGTTGTCGCGGATGCTGCCGCTGAACAGCGAATTGCCCTGCGGCACATACAGGAAATTGCCGCGCAGGCCCGGCCCGGCCGGGAATTCCCCTTCGGCTCCGTAGAGCGTGACGCTGCCCTGTGCGGGCTGCAGCAGGCCCAGCACCAGTCGGCTGAGGGTGCTCTTGCCGACGCCCGTCGGGCCCATGACCACGGTCATGCTCCCGGGGGCGAAATCGTGGCTGAAGCCCGTGAGCACCGGCTCCGGCCGCTCGGGGTAGGAGAAGTCGACGTCCGCGCAGCGGATGCCCGGCGCACCGGAGATCCGCACGGGCGCCTGGTCGGCGGGCTCCTGCTCCAGCGCCTGGAGCTCCATCAGCCGCTCCACGGAAGTGGAGGCGTGGATGAAGGCGGGCACCTGGTGCGCGAGCTCCGCGATCGGCCGCTGCACCTGCCCGACGAGCTGCAGGAAGGCCGTCATCATGCCGAAGGTCACGGCGCCGCTCCGGATGCCCAGCACGCCCCAGAGGAAGGCGGCGGCATAGCCGCCCATGAAGCCGAAAATCATGAAACCGCGGGCCACGGCGTTGTATTTGATGCGCATGACCGTCTGGTCCTGCACGTCCTTCTGCAGCCAGCCCAGCCGGGTCATCACGCGCTCCGCGCCGATCAGGGTGAGCACCACGATGCGCTTCTGGAGATTCTCCTGCATCAGCTGCTGGACCTCCGCCTCCTGTTTGCGGATGCGCTCGGTGAGCGAGCGCAGCTTGCGGAAAAACATCCGCGAGCCCACGACGGCGGCGACCATCAGGATAATGAGGACCCATAGCAGGTTCGGGGCCATCAGCATCAGATAAGCGGACGCGGCAAGGAGCTGCACGACGGTCACGAGGACCGACGGCACGCGGGCGCAGAGCAGCTCCGTGACCACGCGCACGTCCTCTTCGAGCCGGTTGACGGCGTCGCCGCTGCGATAGGATTCAATCCCGGTCCAGCTGCTCTGCAGCACGCGGGCGAAGGTGTCCTGACGCATGCCGTTGGCGGTGCGCACCGTGTTGTAGCTCTCCCAGGCGGAGGCTGCCACGGAGCAGATCAGCTGGAGCAGCATCACGCCCAGCAGGATGCCGATGTGCAGCGGGAGCGGGGCGTCCAGTTCGCCGGTGGCGATGTCCACGAGGCGCTTGCAGATCCACACGAAGGCCAGCGAGGCGGCGATGCGGACCACGCCGATGAGCACGCTGACGAGGATCCGCCCCCGGACGGGACGGGCCATGGGGCGCAGGCCCCGGAGGACTTGGCGGAGGGGAATCATTTATGGAAAGTGTCTTTGAATACTTTGTTGAACCCGTTGCCGACGATGCTCCCGAAGGTCCGGCAGCTGTCTGCCGGGGCGATGGGGAACATCTTGCAGAAGCGCCGGCAGTGCAGCCCGAGCGAATACGCCTTGCCGGCGACGTAGCCTTTCGGCCGCTCGCGGCGGGGCGTGACGCCGCGGCCGAAATTGCCCTCGGACAGGATCACGGCGAGGACACGCCGGGATTTGCGGTAGCGGGTAGCGTCGTAGAAGGGGAATTCCGCCTCCGGCAGGCCCAGGTCGCATACCGCGATGCAGCCGAACAGCTGCCAGGGGCGCAGCAGGTCCATGCCGTCCAGCATGGCGCGCAGGCGCTCCCGGTCGATTCTCTCCTGCCGCCTGTGCAGCAGCAGGACCCAGTCGCAGAGCTGGCGGAAGCCGATGCCGCCGGTGACGAAATGGTGCCAGGCGTGGTAGAAGAGATAGAAGGCGTTGAAGGTGTCTTCCGGCGTGTCCACCCGGACGCCGCCGAAGTCGAGCGGGACGAGATTGTGGCGGAGCCCCTCCTCCTCGATCTGCCGGAAATAGCGGGTCAGGCGGCGGGTTTCCGGAAGCATGGTATGCTGGTGCAATTCGATCTCGGCCTGGCCGATCCAGAGCTGCCAGTGCTTGCCGAGCAGCTTGTCGTCCACCTTGTCGGCCAGGGGCGTGAGCACGCGGACCGCCTCCTCGAGGCGCTCGGGGCCGATGTAGATGTCGATGTCGCCGCATTCGCGCAGTTGCGGATCGGGGTAGTTGCGCGCGGCGCCCTGGCCCTTCAGCAGCACGGCGGGAATGCCCGCCTGCTGCAGGGCCGCCATCGCCCGCGCGAGCGCCGCGTCCAGCATCTGATGGGTGGAGAGGATGCGCAGCAGGAGCTGCTTCATCCGTGCTTTCGTGTCTTCCGACATTCCGGCCGGATCCCGCAGCATCGCCTCGAAGACCAGCCCCCGGGTCTTCTGCCGGTTGGCGATCGCCAACACATCATCCCCCCGGCCGTCATGAGCGGCCACCGGGGTCCCCCACAGGGCATACCGCAGCCAGGACAGATATGTCTCCTCCGCCGTCATCCTTCGATCAGGCCGGCTTCCCGCCAGGAAACCAGCATTTTATCCACGTCTTCCCGGGCCCGCGCTTCGTCCACGTCGTAGCGCGCGGTCAGCAGCGCCACCAGGTCGTCCGGCGTGAAAACCTTGCCCTCCACCTGCTCCCACAGGTAGGCGGCCGTCGCGTTGAGCGACACCACCCGGCTGAAGTCCACCCGGGCGAGGCCCTCGCCCGTGACGATGTGCTCCCCGCACAGCGTGCGCAGCACCAATCCTTCCAGCAATCTCATCTCCTTAACATGATTGATTAAGCACAAATATACATATTTTCCCCCGCCGCCACTGTCAATGTCCGTCAAAAAAATACTACCTTTGAGTCATGATCATCGAAGCCCGCGATATCCACAAGCGTTTCGGGACCCTGGAGGTCCTGAAGGGGATCGATTTCTGCGCCGAAGCGCACGAGGTCGTGTCCATCATGGGCGCTTCCGGCGCCGGCAAATCCACCCTCCTGCAGATTCTCGGCACGCTCCTCTCGCCGGACAGCGGGAGCCTGCGCATCGACGGGGAGGACGTCCTGCGCCTGCAGGGCGACGCGCTGGCCGCTTTCCGCGGGCGGCGGATCGGATTCGTCTTCCAGGCACACCACCTGCTGCCGGAGTTTTCCGCCGAGGAGAACGTGATGATCCCGGCGCTGATCGCCGGGGCGCCGATGAAGGAAGCGCAGGCGAAGGCCGTGCGGCTGCTCGGCGAGGTCGGCCTGTCCGACCGGCTGGGCCACAAACCCGCCGAACTGTCGGGCGGCGAGCAGCAGCGCGTCGCCATTGCCCGCGCCCTCGTCAACGACCCCGCCGTACTCTTCGCCGACGAGCCCACCGGCAACCTTGATTCCGTGACCAAGCAGGAGATCCACCGCCTGCTGTTCTCCCTGCGCGAGCGGCTCGGGCAGACCATCGTCATCGTGACCCACGACCCCGCCCTCGCCGCCCTGTGCGACCGCACCCTTACCATGCAGGACGGCTTGTTCGTGTAGGGTATGGAGTGGTTGCAGAGCCTGGGCCTGCTGGGCCTGTTTCTCGGGAGCGCGCTGGCCGCTTCCATTTTCCCTTTCAGTTCGGATGCGCTGCACATCGCCATCCTGGCGGCGACCAAGGAGCCGGTGGGCTGCCTGATCGCCGGCACGGCCGGCAGCTGGGTGGGCAGTCTGTTCACCTACTGGCTGGGCTGGCTGGGTAAGTGGGAATGGATTGAGAAATGGCTCAAGGTGAGCCACGAGAAGCTCGAGAAGCACCAGAAATCCGTGGCGAAATACGGCGCCTGGCTGGGCCTGGTGAGCGGCGTGCCCGTGATTGGGGACGTGCTGGTGCTGGCACTCGGATTCTACCGCACGCAGCCCGTCTGGACCTTCGTCCTGCTGCTGGTCGGGAAGATTGCCCGGTTCCTCATCTGGAACCTGGTCGTGGGGGCTTTCTAGATATAGACGATAATATAGTACATCATCACCGCGGAGGCGATGAGTTTGATGCCCGTGCCCGACAGGAAGCCCAGGAAGGCGCCAAGCGAGGCTTTGACCGAGGAGCCCGCGCCCTTGCCGGCAAACAGGAACTCAAACGCGAAGGCCCCCAGCAGCGAGGTCACGATCATGCCGAAGGGCAGCGGGAAAATCAGGCCCGCGAAAAGCCCGATGATGGCGCCCCAGGAAGCGTATTTGCTGCCGCCGGTGAGCTTGGTGAACCAGGCCGGGACGATATAGTCGATAATGGTGACCAGGATCGTCACGCCGAGCATGATCAGCATCAGCGTCAGCGACATCCTGTCGCCCGCGCCGTTGGTCCCCCCGAAGAAATACATCAGCAGGATACCGATCCAGCTGATGGGCGGTCCGGGCAGGCCGGGCACGACGCTGCCGATGATGCCGACAACGCCGAGAATTACGGCGAGGATGATCAGGACGACGTTCAAAACAGGAAACCGGCTCCGACCGTGAATGTGTTGTTGTGGACCTCCTGCTCAGGAATCAGGCGGCTCACGCCCAGGGCGTAGCCGATGCGGATCTGGACGGCCTGCGCAATCGTGGCGGCGATGCCGAAGTTCCACTGGAGGTTGACGCGCGTGAGCGGGTGCATCGAATCCGACAGATCCTTGGTCGTGACGAACGTGTTCTTGTTGTAGAGGTTGCCGGCCACGCCGACGTTCAGCACAGGTCCCGTGAAGATGCTGGCCATCATCGAAGGGGACAGCTCGAAGCTGTATTTGACGTCCAGCGGCAGGGACAGGTAGTGCATCTTGATGTATTTCGGCTTGGCATTGTTGCTGTTGCGCCCGGACTGGTAGTAGAACAGCAGGGACGGCTCGAAGGTCAGGCCCGCCAAGGCGGAGAAGTAGAACTCGTGGCTGACCCCGGCATAGAATCCGCTCAGCGCGTGGGTGCTCAGGAAACTGGAGCAGTCCACCCCATTGAAGGTCGTGGAGGCATAGCCCATGCCGGCGTTCCATTCCGACTGCGCTTTGGCGGCCTGCCCGCCCAGCAGGGTGGCGAAGACCAGGAGAATCAGGATCTTTTTCACGTCGATTTCGTTTATACCAATCGCAAAAATACAAAAAAATATGGAACTTTGCGGGACGATGTCCTCTTTTACCGAAACCATCCTAGCGTGGTACGACGCGTGCGGCCGGGACCTTCCCTGGCGCCGCACGCGCGACCCGTATGCCATCTGGCTCAGCGAGATTATCCTCCAGCAGACGCGCATCGCGCAGGGGCGCGCCTATTGGGAGCGTTTCATGGCGGCCTTCCCCTCCGTGGAGGCGCTTTCCGCCGCGAGCGAGGACGAAGTGTTGCGCCTCTGGCAGGGGCTGGGTTACTACAGCCGCGCGCGCAACCTGCATGCCGCCGCCCGGCAGATCGTCGCGCTGGGGCACTTCCCCGACACGCTGGAGGGGATCCGCGCGCTCAAGGGGGTGGGCGACTACACCGCAGCGGCCATCGGCTCCATCGCTTTCGGCCTGCCCGCCGCCGTCGTGGACGGCAACGTCTACCGCGTGCTGGCACGCCATTTCGGCATTGCCACCCCGGTCGGCTCCACCGCCGCCCGGAAAGGATTCACCGCCCTCGCGCAGTCGCTGCTGCCCCCGGACCGCCCGGGCGATTTCAACCAGGGAATGATGGACTTCGGCGCGCTGCAGTGCACGCCGGCCGCGCCCGCCTGCCTGCTCTGCCCGCTCACCGCCTCCTGCGCCGCGCTCGCGGCCGGCGCGACCGAGCGCCTGCCCGTCATGCAGAAGGCCGCCGCCGTGCAGACGCGCCGCTTCGACTACATCTACCTGCGCTGGCAGGGCCGCATCGCCATCCGCCGCCGGGGCCCCGGCGACATCTGGACCGGGCTGTGGGAACCGCTGGTCCGAGGGGAAGCGGTTGCCGGGAGCACAGAAGGGGTTATTTGCTCCCGGGAAGCGAAAAAAACGGCCGCCGGGAGCGCTGAAGGGCTGATTTGCTCCCGGGAGCTCCGGCTGCTGAAGGCGGGCGTCAAACACCAGTTGACGCACCGGACACTGCTGGTGGATTTCTATCTTTGGGAACCGGCCCAAGAGCCCGTCCTGCCGGAAGGCTACATCTGGATAGACGAAGCGGAGCTTGACCGCTATGCCAAGCCCCGCCTGTTCGAACTGCTGATTGCAGAACTGCCTTAAATTGTAATATTCCGTCGGGGTGAAAAGACTCGAACTTTCGACCCTCTGGTCCCAAACCAGATGCGCTAGCCAACTGCGCCACACCCCGCGAGGTGCATCCCGGTCTAGAGATTGGCGTTAAGCTTCTTCCACTCGGAGACCGGCGGGATGATGCCGAGCTCGATAATCTCGTCGCGCATGGCGCAGAGATGCTCGTAGGAAGCCTGGAGGTCGGCCATCTCGGTCTTGGTGCCCTCCGGCATGGTGTAGTGGACACCCGTCGCTTCGATCACGGTCGGCATGGCCATCATGACATTCCTGTAAGCCTCACTCACGACGTAGCAGCCGGAAGGCCAGGTGAACTTGTCGCCGCCCATGGCCGCCTCGATCATCTTGACGGCGTTGTAGGCCGGGCTCTGGAAGGAACTGCGCCCACGGAGCTTGATGATGTTGGAACCGCCCTGGATGGTCTTGAACTTGATCATCTCCCACATCTCATTCGAGATGGGAATCTTGGACATCGGCTTGCCGTCGATGGTGGCCTTGGAGGCGAACACGGCCATGACTTCGCCGTGGGCGCCGTAGGTGTATGCGCCGGTCACCTTGCTCTGCTGGACGCCAAAGGTCAGCGCGAGCGTCTCCTGGAGACGGGTGGAGTCGAGGGCGGCGAGCGTGGTCACGCATTCGGGCTTGATGCCGGAATGCAGCAGGACCACCAGACCGGTCAGGTCGGCCGGGTTGAAGACCACGACGATATGCTTCACGTCCGGGCAGTATTTCCGGACATCCTTGCCGAAATCCTCGGCAATCTTACAGTTGCCCTTGAGCAGGTCCTCACGGGTCATACCTTCCTTACGGGGGGCACCGCCGGAGGAAATGATATATTTGGCATCCTTGTAGGCGACGGCGGGGTTGGTCGTCCAGGTGATGTTGGCTCCCTCGAACGCGCAATGGTCCATCTCCGCGACGACACCGCGCAAGCCCGGCTCGTACACGTCGTACAGGCAAATATTCGGGGTAAGTCTCAGCATCAGTGCTGTCTGGGCCATGTTCGATCCGATCATACCGGCAGCGCCGACAATCACCAATTTCTCATCAGAAAGATAGTTCATAAATGACGTCTTTGACAAAAACCGCGCAAATATACAAAAAATCATTATCTTTGCGATGTTATAAAGTATTTATGGCCCTATATCTCATCAAGGATCTGGACGACGACTACCACTCGCGGGTAGGGGTCTGGCAGATTACAGAGACCGAAGAGGAACTTCGCGCGCTCTCATCCGTTCCCTCCGACGAAATGGAGGAAATCTCCTATATCAAAAGTGAATCCCTGCGCAAGCAGAAACTGGCCGTACGTTGCCTTCTGGACGCACTTTTTGAGGAGAAGGTGTATCTGAGCCACCACGACAACGGCAAGCCGTATATCGAGAACTCCGCCATCAATATCAGCATCACGCACACCAACCGCTACGTCGCCGTCATCCTCAACCCCACGGAAGAGGTGGGCATCGACTGCGAGTCGCTCGACCGCGACTTCTCGGCCGTGAAGAAGAAGGCCCTGTCGGAAGACGAAATCGAAGAGGTGGAGGATCTCGACGAGGACGAGCGCAACGAGCAGCTCGCCATCTACTGGTGCGCCAAGGAAGCCATCTACAAAAAGCTTTCGCAGTACAAGGTGGACTTCGCCGAGCAGATTGAAATCGATGATTTCCGCCTGCGGGGCGAGGGTGAGCTCGACGCCACCTTCACCGACAAGGACGGCTACGAAGAGGAGTTGCAGCTCGAATACATCACCTTCGACCGCCACGTCCTCGTGTGGGTGGTAGGCTAGAGGCGCTATTTCTTCCTCAGCCAGGTCTCAGGATTCTCTGGTTCCTTTTCTTTCCAGACCTCGAAATGCAGCTGGGTCTGGCCGTCGATCGTGTCCACGCGGCCCAGCAGCTGCCCGGTCTTGACCTTGTCGCCGGACTTGACGGCGACATCGCGCAGCTTGCAATAGAACGTGAAATAGGTCCCGTGCCCCACCAGCACGCAGCGGCCGTAGCCGGGCATCACGATCACGCGCTTGACCTCGCCGTCGAACACGGCACGGATCTCCGCGTCGGCGGACAGGCCGATGTTGACGCCGTTGTTGGCCGGCATCACGAGGGCGGTATAGACGGGATGGTTGTGCTGGCCGAAGCTCTCCACCACCGGACCGTCGGCCGGCCAGGGAAGCTTGCCCTTGTTGGCCGCAAATTCGCCGGCGAGCTTGATATCCTCGGCATTGCTGCCCGTCTTCTTTCCGGAATTGGCGGCGGCCTCTTCCTTCTTGCGGGCTTCTTCCATGGCCTGCGCGATGATGCGCTCAATCTCGCGGTTCAGGGCCTCCACCTGCTTGCGCTTGGTCTCCAGCTGCTGCTGGTAACGGGCCTTGTCCTGCTGCAGGCTGGCCACCAGCTTGTCGGAGCGCTGCTCCTCCTTCCGCAGGTCCTGCAGCTCCTGCTCCCGCGCATTGCGGATGTCCTCGGCCTCCTTGCGCAGCTCGGACAGCCGGACCAGGTCTTCGCCCAGCGTGGCACGCAGGTCCTTGAGTCGGCGCGCCTGCGTGTTCATCTGGCCCGACAGGTCCTTCAGGTAAGTGTAGCGGCGCGACGCCTGCCCGAGGTCCTTGCTGGACAGGAGGTAGGAATACCACAGGCGGGCGTCCCGGTTCTTGTAGGCGCTCCGGACCAGGCGGCGATAGTAGGTCTCCATCGTCTCGAGGCGCCGCTGCAGCCGGTCCGCCTCGGCCTGCCGCGCGGCGATGGTGTCGCGCAACCGCGCCACCACCAGCTCGCTCTCCTGCACGAGGCTGCGCCGTGCGGCCACCTGGCGGCGCACGAGGGTCAGCTCATTGAGGGCGTTGCTGCTCTTGGTGGAATTCTCCTTGATCTGCTGCTCCAGCTGCGCGATCTCCTTCTGGAGCGCGGCGCGGCGCGACTCCTGGGCGGCGGTGTCCTGCGAGTGCAGCGCCGGAGCGGCGAGCAGCAGCGCGGCAGCGGCCGCCAGTATGCACAGCGGACGCGTCATTTGCTCTTCTGCTCGGAAAGATTCTTATAATAGGTGGCGAGATCCGTCTCGCCAAGGGCTTCCAGCACCTTGGAATAATGCTCCAGAATCACGGCGCTGTCCTTGCCGCCGTAGAGCATGGCATGCTTGAAACAGGGCTTGGCCTCCTTGGGCTTATGCAGCAGGTAGAGGATCCAGCCGTAGGTGTCGAGATAGGTCGCATTGTCCGGCTCCAGCTCCACGGTCCGGCGGCTCATCTTGAGCGCCTTGCGGAGCTTGCGGTGCTCCAGCGACAGGTAGTAGGCGTAGTTGTTGAGCACCGACGTGCGGTCGGGATCGGCCTTGAGGGCCTCCTCGTACGTCTTGTACGCCAGCTTGGCATCCTTCAGCTCCTGGTACTGGACGTCGCCCTTGATGGCCAGTGCCTCCGCCACGCGCGAGAGGTCGCCCTGCGCGCGACCCAGGTCCGCCATGACTTCACACTGGTCGATCACGCCGGGCCAGTCCTCTTTGATGTAGAGCATGCGCAGCTTGAGCATCTGGATGTCATAGTCCTCCGGATGCAGCTCCCGGTCCAGGTCCACCAGGCGGTTGATCGTGTCGCCCCAGACCCAGTAGAACGGGGAGTCGATGTTGTCCATCAGCATCGTCAGGTAGTTGCTCTTGATCTCCGGGCGTACCGCTTCGTTGCGGATAAACGCCTCCAGCCCCGAGAAGAAGGCGGGGAAATTGCCCATCCGGCGGAGCAGCTCCGTGCGCCCGAGCTGGGCCGGGACATACTCGGGATCCATCTCCAGGGCCTTGTTGTAGTATGCGAGCGCCGTGGAGTCCTGCCGCGCCATCACCTTCGCGTCCGCCACCATGGAGAGGGTGTTGGGGTTGTTGTACTGCGCCGGGGACATCTTGACCAGCTTCTCGACCAGCTCGCCCGCCAGGACCTGGTCGCCCTTGACGTCGTACAGCGAAGCCAGGGCGTAGATGTACCAGGCGTTGGTCGAATCCGCCGTCACGGCGGCGTTCAGGTGCTCCTCCGCGGCATCGAAGTCGCGGAGGGCCATCTCGCTGAGGCCAAGGTAGTAATTGACGGCGTCGTCCGCGGGATCCTGCTCATGCAGCGGGCGGAGCAGTTCGCGTGCGGCGGCGTAATTGCCTTCGGCATACACGGCCGCGGCCTGCAGGAACGGATCCGTCCCGCCCGGGGCCTGCGCCCGCAGGCAGCAGGCAGTCAGCAGCAGCGCCAGATATGCAGTGAAAACCTTACGCATCGTGAACACAAAAATAGGCTTTTTATGAGAAAAATTGGCTATTTTCGCATGAAATATATTTTTCGGGCAGCAGGATGCAACTTTTTAAAAACAAGAAGCATCTTAACACTCGGGAAGCAGAATGGATTGAAGGGGCCAGACGCGGCGACCGCCGCAGCCAGAAAGCCATCTATGACCTCCTGTCCGCCAAGATGTTCGCAGTCTGCCTGCGCTACATGGGGGACCGGGAAGCCGCGGAGGATATCCTCCAGGATGGGTTTGTAACCCTTTTCTCCAAACTGGACAGCTATTCGGGAGAAGGCTCCTTCGAAGGCTGGGCCCGCAAGATCTTTGTGAACACTGCACTGATGAGCCTCAGGAAGAAGGACGCGCTCAAGAACACGGAAGACGTGGACGCCGCCTGGAACATCACCAGCGACGATCCCAACGCCATCCAGAAGATCGGCTACAACGATCTGCTGAAGATGATCGCCGCCCTCCCCCCGGGCTTCCGGACGGTCTTCAACATGTATATCGTAGAAGGATATTCACACAAGGAGATCGCCGAGGCCCTCGGGATTTCCGAGACCACGTCGCGCTCCCAGTTGCAGCGGGCGCGGGTGCTGTTGCAGACAAAGATCAAAGAAAGGTATTAAGATGCAGGATAGACATCCCATGGATTTCGACGCGCAGATGCGCTCGATGCTTACAGACGCGGAGGTGAAGCCCTCTCGCCGCGTCTGGAAGGGTGTGTCCGCGCGTCTGGACGCCGATGCAGCGCCCGTCGCCAGCCCCTGGGGCTGGATGAAATGGGCGGGGTTGTCGCTCGCTGCGGCAGCCGCCATCGCCGCCGGCCTTTTCTTCACCGGTACACGCCACTCAATTCCAACCAATTATTATAATACCAAGGAGCAGGCTAATTTGCTTGCACAGGCCGGTGAGCCTGCCGGTGCCGCTATCGATATCCCAGTCGAGACACCGGCAGCCGCCCCGGCCGGGGAAGCGGCTGAAGTGGCAGCCGCCACAAATCCCGCCCGCCGGTACAGTCCGGCCCCGCGGGCAGCCGCGCCGACCACCTCCGCGACGGAATCCCCCGTCGCGGAGGCGCCGGCGCCCAGTTCAGACCCCGTCGCCGCTGCTGACAGCCAGCAGCCGACTGAGTCCCGCGGCGAATCCGCCCCGGCGCGCCGCACCCCCGCCACCCGTCCCAACCTGCCGGCGCTTGACCCGTTCGCTGAGCCGCTTGTCGCCGCCGCACCGCGCAAGACCTCCAGCATCGACCTCTACGCGCAGGGGACGCTGGGCAGCAACGATTCCGACTTCCGCCAGGCCTTCCGGGGCGCCTTCATGGCGCCGGGCGAGCCCAGCGGCTTTGCCGAGCAGGGCGCCTCGTCCTACGGCATCCCCTTCACCGTCGGCCTCGGCGTGCGCTTCCACCTGGCCCCGCGCCTGTCGCTGGGCACCGGTCTGGACTATTCCCTGCTGACCCGCACCTTCACGGGCAGCTACGGAGATATGTCGGGCAGCGTATCCCACACGATGCACTACATCGGCATCCCGGTCAAGCTCTACTATGACATCGTGTCTGCGAGCAAGATCAATTTCTACGTCTACGGCGGCGGCGAGATCGAATACTGCGTCTCCAACCAGTACCGCCTGTTCGCCAACCCCGACATCGTGAAGAGCTACCCCGTCGCCGGACCGCAGCTCTCCGCCGGAGCCGGCCTGGGCGTCGAATTCCGGCTCACCCGCCAGATCGGCATCTACTTCGACCCGGGTGTCAACTACTATTTCCCTGGCAATCAACCTAAAAGCATACGGACAGAGAAGCCCTTCCTGCTGAACTTCGATGCAGGTGTGCGCTTCAACCTCGGCCGATAAAAAAACAAAAACGCATAAAAACGTATTTTTGTGACGAACGACCCCGCGAAAAGATACGATTCTGATCGCGGGGTTCTTGTTTTTTCGCCTTCTTTGCAGAAAAAAGGCTATGGGAAACAAGACCATTTTCTTCTTTCTGCTTTTGGGCTGGATCCTTTCCGCCTGTACTCCCCTGGATACACCGCAGACCGCCGGCGACAAGCGCCGGCCGCAGCCGGACATCCCCCCGGTGGTACCCGACACCCCGGAGCCGCCCGCTCCGGAACCGGACACACTGCTCTACTACAGCACCGTCCGCTTCCCGGACGGCTATGACTGGCAGCGCGACACCGCCTATGGCTCCGTCCCCTTCGAGCTTATCCTCTACCGGGATCATGTCCCCGCGCTGACCCTCGCCTGGGACTCCGAGGCCTGTTTCGGCCCGGATCCGGACCGGCACCACCTCCTCGGCGGCCACCTCTACACCGAGTGCATGAGCGGCGGGCACACCCGCGTGGGGTGCGACGGGCAGGAGCTGTTCCGCTTCGAGGGACGGGAATTCCTCGTCGGGCTGCTGCCCGACGGAGCGGACCTCTACACCCTGTCCCGAAAGACTTCCGGGACGGGTTTCAGCTATCGCAAAAACGGGATCCTCCTGCTGGAGAGCGACAGCGGCACCCCTTTCGGCGACCTGTCTGAACCGTCCTTCGGCCCGACAGGCGCCTTGTACCTGGACCATGGGGTCCCTGTCTTCTGCTACCGTGACGGGACGCAGCTCTATCTGGTGTGGGACGGCGCGAAAAGCCTCATCACGGACGATCCGCCCGGCAGGCAGGTCCTCGACTGCAAGGTCTGCGAGGGTGAGGTCCGCCTCCTCCACACGAAATTCCTCTCGTATTACCTGCTGGACGGTCGCCTCTGGCGATACCACGCCGGACAGGTGGTCACGGGGAAGTTTCATTCCGGCCGCGGCCGGGGCTACTCCGGCTGGATGGACGGCCTCGCGGACACCACGCCCCGGCAGCTCTGCCGGGAGGAGGCGCAGCTCTATTTCACGCCCGAAGGGATCTGGGCCGTCGCGACGGATGCAGCGGGAGGCGTCCGCTGGTACGGAGCGGAAGAATCCGGTAATGCCGGCGAGCCCGCCCGGCTCTTCACCCCGAATTGCGCGACCGTCTTTGACGGGCAGCTCATCCTCGCGCTGACGCCGCTGGACATGGCTCAGCCGCTGCGCATCCTGCAGGGAACGCAGCAAAGGGAAATCTATCTGAACGGATATGTCAGCGCCGTGGCGGTGGAGGTCAGTCCTCCTGCCAGCTGAGCGTCCGGGAGCCGTCCGGCCCAACGGTGATGTCCACCACGAGCGTCTCCTCGGGCAGCAGCTCCGCGATGTTCTCCGGCCACTCCATCAGGCAGAGGGCGCCGCTGTCAAGATAGTCGTACAGGCCGATGTCCAGCGCCTCCTCCAGCTTTGTGATCCGGTAGAAATCGAAATGATAGACCGGCTCTCCCGACGCCGTGCGATATTCGTTGACGATGGCGAAAGTCGGGGAGCTGACCGCATCGGCAGACACGCCCAACGCGCGGCACACGGCCGTGGTGAACGTGGTCTTGCCGGCCCCCATCGCAGCGTGGAACGCGACCAGGCGCCTGTCGCCCAGGCGGCGCAGGAACTCCGCCGCCGCGGCATAGATCTCCGACAGGGAGGGTATGACGATCTGCTGCAACATGACTGCACAAAGGTACGAAAAATATGATACTACTGCTATGCTGACACACATTCACGGTGCGAAATGCATCGGGATCGACGCCGTCGAAGTGACGGTGGAGATCGACATCGACCGGGGGATCGGCATCCACCTGGTCGGACTGGCCGACGTGGCCGTCAAGGAGAGCCTGCTGCGCACGACCACGGCGCTGGAGGCCCTGGGATTCCACATTCCCGGCAAAAAGATCGTCATCAACCTGGCGCCGGCCGACCTGCGCAAGAACGGCAGCGGCTATGACCTCCCGATCGCCGTCGGAATCATCGCCGCCTCGGGGCAGCGCGAGCTTCCACGTGCCGGGCGCTTCATCCTGATGGGCGAACTCGGCCTGGACGGGAGCGTGCGCCCGATCCCGGGGGCGCTCCCCTTCGCCGAGATGGCCCGCAACGCGGGCTACGAAGGCATCATCCTGCCGGCGGCGTCCGCCCTGGAAGCCTCCGACTTCAAGGAGATGCAGATCTACGGGGTCGAGGGCCTGGGCGACGTGGTGCGCATCCTCGAGGGGCAGGAAGACTTCGAGGACCTGCTGATCTGGAACACGCAGCGCTACCGCAAGGCGCACCGCACGCGGATGGCCGCCCCCCGCGTGGAAGCCGGGATGGACTTCGCCGACATCATCGGCCAGGAAGGCGCCAAGCGCGGCATTGAAATCGCGGCTTCCGGGGGTCACAACGTGATCATGGTCGGTGCACCCGGGAGCGGGAAAAGTTCGCTCGCCCGCGCCATGGCGGGCATCCTTCCGCCGATGACCAAGGAGGAAGCGCTCGTCACGAGCAAGATCTACTCGGTCGCCGGCAAGGCCAGCCCGCAGGACGGGCTGATCAGCCGGCGGCCCTTCCGCGCCCCGCACTACTCCGCTTCGCTGCCGGCAATCATCGGCGGGGGCGGGGGCGAAGGCATCCTCCCCGGGGAGGTCTCCCTCGCCCATGCGGGCGTGCTTTTTCTCGATGAGATCGGGCAAATGCCAAAATCAGTCATCGAGGCCCTCCGGGGGCCGATCGAGGACCGGAGCGTATGCATCTCCCGCCTCAAGGCAAAGGTCGAATTCCCCTCGTCCTTCATGCTGGTGGCCGCCTCCAATCCCTGCCCCTGCGGCTACTACGGCGAAGGCGATCGCTGCACCTGCACGCCGACCCAACGGCAGAGCTACCTCAGTAAGCTGTCAGGCCCGATTCTGGACAGAATTGACCTGCAGCTGTGGCTCCACAACGTCCCGGCCGACCGCATCGTGCGAGCGCCGAAAGCCGAACCGAGCGAGGCCGTGGCCGCCCGCGTGCTCAAGGCGCGCATCACGCAGAAGCACCGGTTCGCCACGGAGGCCATCAGCACCAACGCCGAGATGAGCGTCAAGCAGATCGAGCGCCACTGCCCCCTCAGCGAGGCCTGCCGGACCACGCTGGAAAACCTGATGGCCAAGATGGGGTTCTCGATGCGGGCGTACTTCCGCATCATCCGCGTGGCCCGCACCATCGCAGACCTCGAGGGGGCGGAAGACATCCGTCCCGCCCACCTGCTCGAGGCTGCGTCGTACCGGTTCCTGGACCGGCGCAACCTTTATGAAATCATGCGATAGCGCGCCTACTTGCTCTTGTCCGGAGCCGCCGGGGTGCCGGGGAGGGGCTTGTAGTTCTTAAGCTCGCCCTGGAGGTACTCCACGGCCTTCTCCA
>CAJOHX010000030.1 GCA_905234475.1 uncultured Bacteroidales bacterium
GCCAACGACTGGAGCGCCATGCTGATGCGCATGTACATGCGCTGGGGCGAGCGCAACGGCTACAAGATGACCGTCACCGAGGAGATCGAAGGCGACGAGACCGGCATCAAGTCCTGTACCATCCAGTACGAAGGCGACTACGCCTACGGCTACCTCAAGGCCGAATCCGGCGTGCACCGCCTCGTGCGCATCTCCCCCTTCAACGCCCAGGGCAAGCGCCAGACCACCTTCAGCTCCGTGTTCGTGTATCCGCTCGTGGACGACAGCATCAACATCGAGATCAACCCCTCCGACATCGAGTGGGACACTTTCCGCTCCGGCGGCCACGGCGGCCAGAACGCGGCACCTGCCCACCGGCATCACGGTCGAGAACACCGAGACCCGCAGCCAGCAGGACAACCGCCAGCGGGCCCTGACCATCCTCAAGTCGCGCCTCTACGACATCGAGCTCAAGAAGCGCCAGGAGAAACAGGCCGAGCTCGAAGGCCAGAAGCGCAAGATCGAATGGGGCTCCCAGATCCGCTCCTACGTCCTGCACCCCTACAAGATGGTCAAGGACCTCCGCACCGGCTGGGAGACGGCCGACACGCAGGGCGTGCTGGACGGCGACCTCAACGATTTCATGAAAGAATTCCTAATGCACAACTGATACCACCCATGGCAGAATTCAAATACGCCCCGATGTTCCAGCTGGGCGAAGACACGACCGAATACTACCGGATCCCCGGCTCCGAGCAGTTTGTCAGCATAGCTGACTTCGAAGGTCACAAGATCCTGAAAATCAAGAAAGAAGCCCTCACCGTCATGGCCAACACGGCCTTCCGCGACGTGAGTTTCCTGCTGCGCCGCTCCCACAACGAGCAGGTGGCAAAGATCCTTCATGACCCTGAGGCTTCCGAGAACGACAAATACGTGGCGCTGACCTTCCTGCGCAACGCGGAAGTGGCCGCCAAGGGCAAACTCCCCCTCTGCCAGGACACCGGCACCGCCATCATCCACGGCGAGAAGGGCCAGCAGGTCTGGACGGGCTGCTGCGACGAGGAAGCCCTCAGCCTGGGCGTCTACAAGACCTACACGGAGGAGAACCTCCGCTACAGCCAGAACGCCCCGCTGGATATGTACAAGGAAGTCAACACCAAGTGCAACCTCCCCGCCCAAATTGACATCGAGGCGGCCGAAGGCGCCGAGTACCGTTTCCTGTGCGTGACCAAGGGCGGCGGCTCCGCCAACAAGACCTACCTCTACCAGGAGACCAAGGCGCGCATCCAGAACCCCGGCACGCTCGTCCCCTTCCTCGTGGAGAAAATGCGCTCGCTGGGCACGGCGGCCTGCCCGCCCTACCACATCGCCATCGTGGTCGGCGGCACCTCCGCCGAGAAGAACCTCATGACGGTCAAGCTCGCCTCCACCCATTACTACGACGGCCTGCCCACCACGGGCGACGAGACCGGCCGCGCTTTCCGCGACGTCGAGCTGGAGAAGCAATTGCTCGAGGAGACCCGCAAGATCGGCCTCGGGGCGCAGTTCGGCGGCAAGTACATGGCGCACGACGTACGCGTCGTCCGCCTGCCGCGCCACGGCGCCAGCTGCCCCATCGGCCTGGGCGTGAGCTGTTCCGCCGACCGCAACATCAAGGCGAAGATCAACGCCGACGGCATCTGGATCGAGAAGATGGACGACAAGCCCTACGAGCTCATCCCCGAGGAGCTGCGCCGCGCCGGCGAAGGCGAGGCCGTCCGCATCAACCTCGACCAGCCGATGAAGGACATCCTCGCGGAGCTGACCAAATATCCCGTCAGCACGCGCCTGAGCCTCAACGGCACCATCATCGTGGGCCGCGACATCGCCCACGCGAAGATCAAGGCCCGGCTCGACGCCGGCGAGCCGATGCCTCAGTACCTCAAGGACCATCCCATCTACTACGCCGGCCCCGCCAAGACGCCGGAAGGCATGGCCTGCGGCTCCATGGGCCCCACCACGGCCGGCCGCATGGACCCGTACGTGGATGAATTCCAGGACCACGGCGGCTCGATGATCATGCTCGCCAAGGGCAACCGCGCCCAGTGCGTCACCGATGCGTGCCGCAAGCACGGCGGCTTCTACCTCGGCAGCATCGGCGGCCCCGCCGCCATCCTCGCCCAGAACAACATCAAGAGCATCGAATGCGTGGAATACCCGGAGCTCGGCATGGAAGCCATCTGGAAGATCCGCGTCGAGGACTTCCCCGCCTTCATCCTCGTGGATGACAAGGGCAACGACTTTTTCAAGCAACTCGGATTATAGGATAAAATGAAGAAAGCGCTGCGGATTGGCGGAATCGTCCTGGCCTCCCTGCTCGGACTTATCCTCCTCGTGCTGATCGCCCTGCCGTTCGTGCTGAACTCCAAGGTGGTCACCAACCTGGTGGACAAGTATGCCGCGGAGTACATCGACGGCAACCTGGAGTATTCGCGCCTGCACGTCTCCCTCTACAAGCATTTCCCCCGCGTGGGGATCACCCTGGAGGACGTGGCGGTGACCTACCCGCACGAACGATTCGCACAGTACGACACCCTCGCTTCACCCCTGCTGGAGGCGGGGCGCGGCACGCCCAAGGACACCCTGGCCCGTTTCGGCACCCTCGAGGCAGCCGCGAACGCCTGGCGGCTCCTCTTCGGGGAGATCCGTGTCCACCGGCTGGCGCTGGACCGTTTCGCGGCCTTCGGCCACAACTACGGCGAAGCCGCCAACTGGGACATCATCCGCCTGCCCCAGACCGAGAAGGACACCACGGGGTTCGACCTCCCGTGGATCCGCCTGCGCGAGCTGCGCATCTCCGGCCGGCCCCGGGTGGTCTACACCGCCCAGCGGGACGGGCTCTACGCCGACGCCGGCTTCCTGCAGCTCCTCCTCGAGGGCGATGCCAAGCTCTCCTCGGAGCAGATCCGCCTGCAGGGCGTACACCTCGCCCTCGACTCGCTGCACGTCTCCGGACAGCTCCCGACGGACACGCTCGACGCCCACCTGGATTATCTCAAAGTCGACGAGCACGGCGCGCGCCAGCTCTTTGACCTCGCGCTGGCGGCCGATGCGCTCGTGCGCACGGAGCAGCTGGGCCGCCTGTCGGTGCCGCTGCAGCTGGACGCCCGCGCCGGCTTCGAGCAGCACCCCGACCGCACCGAGGTCGAGCTGCCCCGCCTCGATGCGCGCATCGCGCAAATCCCCCTGCACGCCGAGGGCGACGCCACCCTTTATAAGGAGCGCATCGACCTGAAAGCCGCCGCAGCCATCTCCGACTGCCCGCTCAACGATATCCTCCGGGACTACCTGGACAACTATCTGCAGGTCTCCCGGGACCTCTCCACCGACGCCCGGCTGACCATCGAGGTCGAGGCGGACGGCACCCTGTCGGACAGCAGCGTCCCGAAGGTGGAAGCCTGCGTGCGGATCCCCGCATCGCACAGCTTCTACCGCCCCATGGACCTCGGGGCCGACCTCACGGTCGATATCGACGCACAACTGAGCCCCCAGAAGCGCCTGGATGCGCAGATCCATGATTTCAAGGCCCATGTGCCAGGCCTGGACGTGACGCTCGGCGGCTCGGCCGCGGACCTGCTGGGAGACAATCCCCGCTACCGGGTAAACGCCGGCGCGGACGCCCAGGTGCGTCCCCTGCTGCGCTTCGTGCCCGCCTCGCTGGGCATCAAAGACGCCGACGGCGACGTCCACCTGGAGCTCAAGGCCGACGTGACGCAGCATGCCATCACCACCTACCAGTTCCAGAAAGCCGATGTGACCGGGTCCCTGCGCAGCGACAGGCTGCAGGTGTCCATCCCCCTCGATTCCATCGACGCGAAGCTCTTCCGCACCCGCGTGAAGCTCGGCTCCAACCAGTCCGGCCTGCAGGTAAGCGCCGACTTCGACAGCCTCTACCTGGACAAGGGCATCGATCTGCAGGCGCGCGTCCGCAAGATGCGCAACGGCGCCCAGATCAGCAAGATCGACGTCCAGGGACAGATGGTCCCCCGCCTGTACGTCTCCAGCGACAACGGGCAGCTCTTCGCCAAGATCGGCTCCAGCCGCATGGGCGTGGACAACGTCAATGTCTGGCTGGCCGCCCGGCAGCGCGTCCGCTACGGCAGCGACAGGCGCAAGCGCCAGCTGGACTCCCTCCAGGCCCTGTATCCCGACGTGCCGCGCGCCGACCTGGCGGCACAGCTCGCCGAACGCGAGCTCAACCGCCCGCCGCGCGCGCATCATGATTTCGCGGACAGCGACCTCGCCATCACGCTCGACGAGAGCGTGGCGGAGCTCCTGCGCAAATGGTCCCCTTCCGGCAGCATCGTCGCCGGCGAAGGCTTCTTCGCCTCGCCACAGATGCCGCTGCGCACGCGCCTGACGGTGCTCCGCGCCGGATTCGACGACAACTCGGTCAACCTCGACTCGCTCGGCGTCGTGTCGGGCAGTTCCGATGTGCTCGCCGCCGGCTACGTGTCGGGCATCCACGGGGCGCTCTTCCGCCACGGCGTGCTGGAAGCGAACCTGAACGTGGATTCCCGGCGCATCAACACCAACGAGATCATCGCCGCCCTGCAGCTCGGCACGGAGGACCTCGGCAAGGTGGATCCCGCCGACGAGCAGGACGAAAGCTTCGTCACCGACACGCTGGAGAACGCCGTCATCGATCCCGACAAGATGTCGCTGGTGGTCGTCCCCGGCAATATCAAGGCCACCCTGGGCATCCAGATTGACACGGTGGACTACACCGACCTGCGGCTCGGCCCCGTGATCACGGTGGCCCGCGTCCAGGACCGCACGGCCCAGATCCTCGGCACGCACGTCATCTCCGACATGGGCCGCATCGCCCTGGACGCCTATTATTCCACCCAGAGCAAGCAGGACATCTCCGCGGGCGTCAACCTCTCGCTCGTGGACATGGACGCCCATGACATCATCCACATGATTCCGTCCGTGGACGACATGATGCCGGCGCTCAAGTCCTTCGAGGGCAAGCTGGGCTGCGAAGTGTCCGCCACCACGCAGCTGGACACCAACATGAACGTCGTCATCCCGACGCTGGACGGCCTGATCCGCATCACCGGCCACGACCTGGAGGTCAAGGACGCCGGCGACCTGCGGCGCATCACGCGCCTGCTGCTGTTCCGCAACAAGAATATCGGCCACATCGACGACCTCAGCGTGGATGCCGTCATCCACAATTCCCAGGTGGAGGTCTTCCCCTTCCAGCTGGGCGTGGACCGCTACCGCATCGCGCTGCGCGGCACGCAGGGCTTCGACAAGAGCATGTACTACCACGCCTCGATCCTCCGCTCCCCCTTCCTGATCCGCTTCGGCATCAACCTCTACGGCACGCTGGACAACTGGCGCTTCTCGCTGGGCCGCGCCCGATACAAGGAGGGGCGCGTGCCGGTGTTCACCGAGCAGCTGGACACGGTCCAGTTCAACATCGCCCAGGGCATCCGCAACATCTTCGACAGCGGCATCAAGCATGTGAACGCCTACAACCTGGAGCAGGAGCGGCTCCGGGTCGGGCAGGACGATGACGACGAACCGCTCACCCCCGAGGAGCAGCAGGAGATCGACGACTTCGCGCTGGCCGTCGAGCTCGAGGAGCAGCAGGCGGCGCTGGACGCCGAGGTCAATGATGCCATTGCAGCCGCCACCCTCGACACCGACAGGCTGATGCAGCAGTACGCGGAGCAGATCTACGACAAACGCATCCTGCGCAAAATGGAGAAACTGAAAAACAAGGAGAAGAAATCATGATAGAAATCATCCAGGTCAACATATCCGGCGAGGACAAGCCGGGCTTGACCACGGCCCTGACCTCCATCCTGGCCCAGTACGATGCCGCCATCCTGGACATCGGCCAGGAGAACATCCACAAGTCGCTGACCATGGGCATCCTCTTCAAGACGACGCACCAGAAGTCCGGCTTCATCATGAAGGACCTGCTGTTCAAGGCCTCCGAGCTGGGCGTGCAGATCCGCTTCACCCCCATTTCACGCGAAGCGTACGACGCCTGGGTGGCCCGCCAGGGCAAGAACCGCTACATCGTCACCCTGCTCGGCCGGTCGGTGACCGCCCGGCAGATTGCGGACGTGACGGAGGTCATTTTCCGTTTCGGGCTCAACATCGACGCCATCCGCCGCCTGACCGGCCGCCCGCCGCTCGAGGAAGTGGACGAGAATACCTCCAAGGCCTGCATCGAGATCTCCGTGCGCGGCTCGCTCGACCACGCCGCCCGCGAAGCGATGCAGAACGCCCTGCTCAGCCTCCCGAAGGATGGCCTGGACATTTCCTTCCAGAAAGACGACATCTACCGGCGCGCCCGCCGGCTCATCTGCTTCGACATGGACTCCACGCTCGTGCATGCGGAATGCATCGACGAGCTCGCCGCCCGGGCCGGCGTCGGGGACAAGGTCCGCGCCATCACCGAACAGGCGATGCGCGGCGAGATCGACTTCAAGGAGAGTTTCACGCGCCGCGTGCGCCTGCTCAAGGGCCTGGACGAGAGCGTGATGGAAGACATCGCCCGCAACCTCCCCTACAACGAAGGCCTGGAGCGCATGATGAAGATCCTCAAGATGGTGGGCTACAAGACCGCCATCCTCTCCGGCGGCTTCACCTACTTCGGCAAGCATCTCCAGCAGAAGTTCGGCTTCGACTACGTCTACGCCAACGAGCTGGAAATCGAGGACGGTAAGCTCACCGGCCGCTACGTGGGCGACATCGTGGACGGCCGCCGCAAGGCCGAGCTGCTGCGCCTGCTGTGCCAGGTCGAGGGCATCAACCTCGCCCAGGCCGTGGCCGTGGGCGACGGCGCCAACGACCTGCCGATGCTCTCGCTCGCCGGCCTGGGCATCGCCTACCACGCCAAGCCCAAGGTCCAGGCCAACGCCCAGCAGAACATCACCTCCATCGGCCTGGACGGTATCCTGTATTTCCTCGGCTTAAAAGATTCCCAGATCGACCCCTGACCCCTCTCGTCATTCCGGGCTTGACCCGGAATCTCCGGGCACAAATATTGTAGCACATTTTTCCCAAAACCTTTTTCAGTTTTCTATTATTATGCGCAAAGCTATTGTTAAACTTTTCGTGGCTGCCGCGATGATCTTCGCGGGAGCCTTCAACGCCAACGCCCAGATGGGCGGCGGTTTCCAGATGGATCCTGACGGGATCGCCAAGATGATTGCCGACGACATGAAGCAGACCGTCAAACTCGACGACAATCAGTACAAGAAGGTCGTGGAGCTCTACACTGCCCAGATGAAGGACATGGAGAAGCAGTTCAGCTCCGGCCAGATGCCGGACATGGAGGCGATGCAGAAGCAGCAGGAGGAGCAGACCAAGAAGCTGAAAGCCATCCTGACCAAGGATCAGTTCGAGGCCTGGGACAAGCACCAGAAAGAGATGATGCAGCAGTTTGGCGGAGGCGGCTTCGGCGGTTTCTAGCAGACCGCCCCTCCCCGTCATTCCGGGCGGATCCTGAGCCTGTCGAAGGATGACCCGGAAACTATAAAAGCTTCGGAGCACTCGCTCCGAAGCTTTTATTGTACTTTAGGTGCGGGTGAAGGGGCTCGAACCCTTACGCCTTGCGGCACGGGATCCTAAGTCCCGCTTGGCTACCAATTACAACACACCCGCAACGGTGCTGCAAAGATAGCAAAAATTTCGTCACTGACGGGACAGGGCGACGGCGGGGCCCATCATCTGTTCGAGATACAGCTTGCCGTCGTCGCGCAGGCGCAGGGTCATCGGGAATTCCATGCCCGGGGCAACCGGCATGTTGAACGTGACCTTATTGCCGCGTACGCGCGCGTCGCGAGGCTCCTGGCCGGGCATCTCGCAGCGCCAGCTGCCGTCTTCCAGCTTCTTCAGCGTGAAATCATAGTTGGTCTCGCGGCCCATCATGCGGGACGTGCCGGTCCAGCGGCCGGTGACATCGGCGTCCGGAGCCGTGGACGGATCATAGGGGGTCTCGCCCTCCAGGATGCGGTCCGTGCGGAACGGCGGCACGCCCTGGCCGTTGGTGCCGGCCAGGTTGCCGGGCTTCCAGTTGCGGAACGCATAGCGGACCGCGACAGGATGCGGCACGTTCGGGCTCGAGACCGTGACGTTGCCGCCCATGCCCTGCGCCCGGGCCTCGGCGGGATACCAGACCTGGTCCGCGCCGCAGATCTCGAAGCCTTCGATGTGGTCGATGCGGTTGAAGCCGCCGGACTCGCGGACGTTGCTGAAGCGCAGCGTCACCGTCTCTTCGTCGATGTCCATCGAATCATAGGTCGGGGCTACGCCCGGGAAGAAGGTCATGCCGTAGGTGTGGTTCAGTGCCATCCAGGCCAGGCGGTCACCGACGCCCTTCTTGTTGCCCGGGTGGATCTGCCACATCTCATAGTCGTGCATGAGGTCGGCCGTGGTCACGATCCAGCAGTTCTCGGTCTCGCGGGCGGCCTTGTGCTGCAGTTCGCGCAGCTTGGCGCACTCGAGCCCGTCAGGGTTGTTGTTCTCCGCATAGGGAGCAATCTCCACCTGGTAGAACGGCAGTTCGGGATTGCCCGTCTCCGCACGCAGCAGGTCGATCAGGGTCTCCAGGCGCTCGGCGTAGGTGTCCGGACGGACGTTGACGTTGGTCTCGCCCTGGTACCAGATGACGCCGCGGTAGGTGTAGGGGCGCACCGGGCACCACTGGCCATAATACATGATGGTCGGACGGTGCATGGAGTTCATCACGGCACGCACCGACGCGGAATCGGCCGGGCAGCCCGGGAATCCGGCGCAGACCTCCTTCGGCAGCCAGCCCTCGACGCTGCTGCCGCCCCAGGCGTTGCAGATCACGCCCACGGGGACATCCAGCACCTGGTTGAGCGCCTTGGCGAAGAACCAGCCCGTGGCGCTGAAACTCAGGACATTCTCCGGGGTGCACTCCTTCCAGGGGCCACCGGAATCGCGGCGGGGCGAATAGGCCTCCGTGCGGGGAATCATGGAAAAGCGGATGCGGCCCGTGAAGTGGCCGGCGCCCATGACCTCGTCCATGAGGCCGTCCACCGGGCAGCCGTCGTAGCCCTTCAGGGACATCTCCATGTTGCTCTGTCCGCTGCCGAGCCACACTTCACCAATCAGGACATGCTGCAGGGTCACAGTCTCCTTGCCGCTCTTGAGCGTAATGGTGTACTCCGTATAGCTGCCCTTGGGCGTGTTCACGACCAGCTCGAAACGGCCGTCCTGATCCGCACGGGCGCTGTACTTCTGCTTGCTCCAGGACACCGTGGCGGACACGGTCGCACCCGGGTCGGTCCAGCCCCACAGCCGGGCGCCGGTCTGCTGCTGAAGCACCATGTAGTCTCCCACCTGGGGAGGAAGCTGAATTTTGGCGGAAGCCGCCAGGCCGATCCCCAAAAGGACCAGGGCCAACATGACTTTTTTCATCTGCATAATTGTATTTTGAGTACCAAATTCACAAAAAATATAAATTGTTGTTTTGATTATTAAAACGAAAGTATTATATTTGTGGTGTTTAGCGCAAGTTCAATCGTGTGTTATTAATAAGAAGGCGCTATGAAAGGACGCCGTCCTGGTCGTGATGACCAGGACGGTTTGTCTTTTGGCGCACCTGTCATCATGTTTTCTATGCGAATATACGATTTTTTCAGCGAATTGCCTATCTTTGTAATTGTCTATCATTTGGAGTTTATGATCAAGCGTCTTCTTCCCCTGCTGCTCGCAGTCGTCATGTCCAGCGGCTGCGCCGTTCTGGCCGGCCTGGACTGGGACTACGGCCACCTGACCAACGCCGCCGGCACGGCCATCACGGCTGCCACCATGTCCGACGAACAGATCGACGAGCTCTGCCGCCAGAGCGTCGCCTATGCCGATTCCCAGACCCCGGCGGCCGGCGCCGTCTACCAGCAGCGCCTGCTCAAGGTGATGAACGGGGTGAACGCCGTGGACGGCAAGCCGCTCAATTTCAAGGTGTATAACAATAAAGAGGTCAACGCCTGCGCCTATGGCGACGGCTCCGTGCGCGTCAACTCCGGCCTGATGGATCTGATGGACGACGACGAGCTCTTCGCCGTGATCGGCCACGAGCTCGGCCACGTGGCCCACAAGGACTCCAAGAAGGCCATGCAGCGGGCCTACCTGAGCGCCGCCGCCCAGGAAGCGGTCTATGCCGCGGGCGGCGTGGGGCAGATGGCCGTGATGCTGCTCGGCAACGTCTCCGACGCCTACATCAACGCCCAGTTCTCCCAGAAGCAGGAGCTCAAGGCGGACGATTTCGGATTTGAATTCTCCGTGGCCAACGGCCGCGACCCCTACGGGATGTACAACTCGCTGAACAAACTCGTGAGCCTGTCGGGAAGCCAGCAGACCTCGGAGCTCAGCAAACGCTTCTCCTCCCACCCGGACAGCCAGATGCGCGCCGAGCGGATGAAGGAAAAGGCCGACGCCATCTCGAAGAAGCAATAGCTGACGGCGGTCGGAGCTTTGCGACCAGAGGGGGTCCGGGGGAAACCTCCCCCGGTCATTAAGTATTGGGTCAATTGACTTTGAGTCAATTGACTCGGATTTTTTGTCCAATGGAGAGTTTGTTGGGATTGATTCCCGGGTTGAGTTTCTGGATGGTATTCAGCGACTTGCCTTCGCGTTTCGCGATGGCGCCCAGCGTATCCCCGGACTTGACCGTATAGTACCGGATCGCCGCCTGCTCGGCCGCGATGCGCTTCTCCTCCTCGATGATCTGCTCGTCGGTGGCGTAGATCTCCTCCTCCTCGTCAATCGACTCGGGGACATAGCGGGAATTGGCGTTCAGGTAGCTGCGCCGCAGCACGAATACATTCTTGCGGAGCTCCCCCGTCTCATAGTCCGCGATCCACTCGGGATCGAAGGCGAAGCCCTGGTAGCGCGTCTCGAAATGCAGGTGCGGGCCGGTGGAGCGGCCGGTGGAGCCGCCCAGGCCGATCTCGTCGCCCGCATGCACCCAGTCCCCCACTTCCACCTCGCGCTTGGAGAGGTGGGCGTAGTAGGTCTCCAGGCCGTTCTCGTGGCGGATGATCACGAGGTTGCCGTAGCCGGAATTGTAGGTCGAGGCGCGCACGCGGCCGTCAAAGGCGGCATAGACCGCCTTGCCGACCGGCAGGGGCAGGTCGACGCCCTGATGGGCGCGGCCGCGGCGCGTGCCGAAGCGCGAGAAGACCTTGGTCTGGTTGGGGACGACGAAGGTGCTCGCCGAGTCCACCAGGCAGATGGTGCTGCGCAGCGGCAGGTCCTCCAGCCGCGTCTTGTAGGGGTTGGTGGAATTCGGGATCCAGTCCTTGATAAAGGTGCTGTCCTCGGCCACCTTCTCGAAATTCTTGATATAGTACCAGGTGTGGTCGTCGCGCAGCACGAGCAGCAGGCGGCCGTCCTGGATATCGAGCGTGTCCACGTCCGCCCCCTTGCCCTGCTGGAATTCACCCATCTCCGTGCGGAAATCCGGCGGGGTGTCCAGCGTGTCCAGCAGCGCCACCATTTCCCGGATGGCCAGGGAATCGGGCAGCTGGGCGCGGACGGCCAGCGGCAGCAGAATCAGGCTCAGGTAAAGTACAAAACGTCTGGTCATCATAAAACTACGAACGGATGGCGCCGAACTGCTCCTCGAGCAGCTTGCGCGCCTGGGCAACCTTCTCCTGCAGCAGCGCCTCCGTACGCGCCTCGCAGATGAAGCGCAGGTAGGGCTCCGTGTTGGAAGGACGGATGTTGAACCACCAGTCGGCGAACTCCAGGCGGAAGCCGTCGAAGTCCATCACCTTGAGGGGAGCCTCCTGGGCGGAGAAATAGTCACAGACAGCCTTCATCGCGCCCGGCTTGTCCTCCAGGCGGAAGTTGATCTCGCCGGAATTGCAATAGCCGGCAATCTCGGCAATCTGCCCGCTGAAGGTCTTGCCCTGCTTCTTCAGGGCGGCCACGATGCGCAGCACGATCAGCGAGGACAGCAGGCCGCTGTCGGAATAGAAGAAATCCTTGAAATAATAATGTCCCGCGAGCTCCCCGCCCCACAGGCCGTCGATCTCGCGGAGCTTGGGTGCGGCGAAGGCGCGGCCCACGCGCCAGGTGTGCAGCTCGGCGCCGTAGCGGGCGAGGTACTCGCCCACGGCCTTGGAGCTGCGGATCTCCTGCAGTACGCGCGGTGCCTTGGCGCCCCGCTCGTCGCAGAAATACAGAGCCATCATCGCAATCACGAGGTCCGGGGCCACGAACTGTCCCTTGTCGTCCACGAACATGACGCGGTCGGCGTCGCCGTCGTAGATCACGCCCACGTCGGCACCGGTCCGGCGGACCAGCTCCTTGAGCGGCTCCACATTCTTCGCCACCAGCGGGTTGGGCTCATGGTTCGGGAAGCGGCCGTCCATCGTGTCGAAAAGATACTCCGGCTCCTCGCCGAACACCTCATGCGCGAACAGGCAGGACATGCCGTTGGACAGGTCGAAGGCGATCTTGAGCCCGCTGTAGTCTCCCTTGAACTTCAGCATAAAGTCCATATAATCCTTGTGGATGTCCTTCTGCCGCACGGTGCCGCGCTTCGCGGCCACCGGGGTGGGACGTCCCTCTTCGATCCAGGCCTTGATCTGGCCCAGGCCCGTGTCCAGGCCCACCGGCAGGGCATTCTCGCGGCTGACCTTCATGCCGTTGTACTCGGCCGGGTTGTGGCTCGCCGTGATCTGCACGGAGGCCTTGTAGCCATAGTTCGCCGTGGCGAAATAGACCATCGGCGTGCTGCTGAGCCCGATGTCGGCGACATCGGCGCCCGCGTCGCAGATGCCCTCGAGCAGCGCGTCGTGGATCTCCTGCGAGGACGTGCGGCAGTCGCGCCCCACCAGCACCTCGCCGGCGCCGAGCAGTTCGGGAAGAAAAAATCCGACCTTGTAGGCCGTGGTCCGGTCGAAATCTACCCCGTAGATCCCTCGGATATCATAAGCGTGGAATGCTCCCATAATATGGTTATTGGTTATTTGATTTTAGTCTTGTAAACGGTGCTCACCTTGCCGTGGGCGATGCCTTGCAGCTTCTTGGCGAGCATCTTGCGGCGGATTGGGGCCACGAGGTCCGTGAAGAGCTCCCCGTCCAGGTGCGAGAATTCGTGCTGGATCATGCGGGCGGCGAACTTGTCGAAGGTCTCCGTCTTCTTCTCCAGGTTCTCATCGTAATATTCGACCGTGATGGACTCCGGGCGGCGCACGTCGGCGTAGATGCCGGGCACGCTCAGGCAGCCCTCGTTGTACTCGCACTGCTGCGCGCTCTCCTCAATAATCTCGGGGTTGATGAAGGTGCGGCGGAAGCCCTTCAGGTAGGGGTACACGTCCTCCATGATGTCCCCGTTGACGACGGCGACACGCAGGCTCACCCCGATCTGGGGCGCGGCCAGGCCGCAGCCTTCGGAATGGTCGAGAGTATCCCAAAGGTCCTTTACCAGGGTGTCCAGGGCCGCCTTGTCGGAGAGATCGGCCGGCGCCGCGACTTTGCGCAGCACTTCCGAGCCGTAGAGGTAGATCGGTTGTATCATGCTTTCTTCTTGTCCAAATAACTCTGCAGGATGATGGCCGCGCTGATCTTGTCCACGGAGGCCTTGTCCCGCCGTTCGCTCTTCTTCATCCCCCCGTCGATCATCGCCCGGTGCGCCAGCACCGAGGTGAAGCGCTCGTCCTCCAGCTCGACCGGGATCTCCGGAAATGCCTTGTGCAGGCGCTTCAGGAAGGCTTCCACGTCCGCCGCGGCCTGGGCAGGCCGGCCGTCGAGGTTGAGCGGCCAGCCGACGACAAAGCGTACGATGGTATCGTCGCCGGCAGCGTATTTTTGGAGATAATCTATTATCTTTGCAGCGGGAACGGTCTCGAGGGGAGATGCGAAGATGCCCAGCGGGTCGCTCACGGCGACTCCGACGCGGGCGCGTCCGTAGTCTATGCCTATCGTCCTGTTCATCACCGCAAATTTAATTCAAAAGTATGGGAAGACAAAATCCGCTCGTCGGAAAGCACACATACAGGCTGACCCTGGTGGACAATGAGACCCACGAACCCATCCGGTCCGTCCGCTTCGGGCGGGCGCAGGGGATCTACTGGATCATCACCGCCGTCCTGGCGCTGCTGATCATCGCCTACCTGCTGTTCGCCTTCACGCCCCTGCGGACCATCATCCCCGGCTATCCCAACGCCCACTCCAAGAAAGAAGCGGTGGCCAACGCCATCAAGATCGACTCCCTGGAGAATGCCGTCATCCGCTGGAACGTCTACGCCGAGCACCTCAGCCGCGTGCTGACCGGCGAGTCGTCCGTAGACTTCGACAGCCTCGTGCGCGCCGGCTCCGCCCGCTACCTCTCCGACAAGGATGCCGCCGAGCTGGCCCGGCAGGATTCCGTCCTGCGCGAGACCGTCCTCAAGGAGGAGCAGTTCGGCGTCAGCGCCCGCAGCGAACGCGAGCTGCCCATCGAGGGCATGCACTTCTTCACCCCCATCAAGGGCGTCGTCTCCGCCGGCTTTGAGCGCGCCGTGCACCCGTATATCGAAATCGCCGCCCCGACCGGGACCGTCGTGAGCGCCGTGCTGGACGGCACGGTGGTCTTCACCGCCTGGGACGCAGAGCAGGGCTATATCCTTATCATCCAGCACCATAACGACCTGCTGAGCGTCTATACCAACAACCAGAAGCTCCTGCGGAGCGCCGGCGACGAAGTCAAGGCCGGCACGCCCATCGCCCTGGTCGGCGGCACCTCGCGCTCCGAGGGCGCCGAGCACCTCCATTTCGAGCTCTGGCAGGACGGAGAGAGCCTCGATCCCACCCGATACATCAGCTTCTAAGCGTGAAAAGAAAAGTCGCCATACTCGGATCCACCGGATCCATCGGCACACAGACGCTGGACGTCATCCGCCGTCATCCCGACCTGTTCGAAGTCGCCCTCCTCTCCGCTCGGAGCAGCACGGACCTGCTGATCAGGCAGGCGCTCGAGTTCGATCCCGCCCACGTCGTCATCTGCGACGAATCCCGCTACAAGACGGTCGCGGACGCCCTGCAAAATAGCGACACCAAGGTCTGGGCCGGCGTGGACAGCCTGTGCGACCTCGCAGGCATGGAGGGCGTAGACATCGTCGTGGGCGCCATGGTCGGCTTCAGCGGCCTGCGGCCCACCCTCGCCGCCCTGCGTGCCGGCAAGGTCGTGGCCCTGGCCAACAAGGAGACCCTCGTCGCCGCCGGGTCCGTCGTGACCCGCACGGCGCGGGAGCACGGCGGGGTCATCCTGCCCGTGGATTCGGAGCATTCCGCCATTTTCCAGTGCCTGCTCGCCGCAGGCGAAAATCCCGTCGAGCGCATCCACCTGACCGCCTCCGGCGGCCCGTTCCGCACCTGGGACCGCAAGCGCATCGCCGGCGCCACCGCGGCGCAGGCCCTCAAGCACCCCAACTGGGACATGGGCGCCAAGGTCACCATCGACTCCGCCACCATGATGAACAAGGGCTTCGAAGTCATCGAAGCCAAATGGCTCTTCGACATGGAGCCGGACCGGATCAACGTGGTCGTCCACCCCGAATCCGTCATCCACTCGATGGTGGAGTTCGAGGACGGCGCCGTGATCGCGCAGCTTGCCTGCCCGGACATGCGCGAGCCCATCGCCTTCGCGCTGGCATTCCCCCAGCGCCTGGACATCGGTGCGCGCCGTCTCGATTTCGCCGCCCTCGGCGGCTTGACCTTCGAGGCGCCGGACACCGGCCGTTTCCCCTGCCTCGAGCTGGCCTACGAGGCCCTGCGCCGCGGCGGCAACGCCCCCTGCGCACTCAACGCCGCCAACGAAGTGGCGGTGGCCGCCTATCTCAAAGACCTTATTTCTTTCTACGATATAGCCAAAATCGGTGAACGCGCGCTCGCAGGCGTGGATTTTGTAGCAGATCCATCGCTCGACGACATCTTCGCAACCAACCGCGCGACGGCCGAGATTGCCAATGGTTATATTGATTAAGACGCTGCAGGTCATCCTCGCCCTGTCCGTACTCATCCTCATCCATGAGCTCGGGCACTATCTGTGGGCCCGCGCCTTCAACATCCGGGTGGAGAAGTTCTACCTCTTCTTCGATATCGGCGGCAAGGCCATCGCCCGCTGGAAGTGGGGCGAGACGGAGTTCGGCATCGGCTGGCTCCCCTTCGGCGGCTACTGCAAGATCGCCGGGATGATCGACGAGTCGATGGACCTCGACCAGATGAAGCAGGAGCCCAAGCCCTGGGAGTTCCGCTCGCACCCGGCCTGGCAGCGCCTGCTGGTCATGGCCGGCGGCGTGATCAACAATTTCATCTTCGCCATTTTCGCCTTCATCGCCATCATGGCCATCTGGGGCGAATCCTATATCGACAACAGCGGGAGCCAGATCTACGTGGACGAGCTCGCCTACGACATGGGCTTCCGGACCGGCGACGAGATCCTGCGCTTCGACGACTACGTCCCCCGCAATTTCGGGATGCTGCAGGCTGACCTCGCCCGCCGGGGCGTGCACAAGGCCACCGTCCTGCGCGACGGCGACACCCTCGACATCTACATCGACCAGGCGCGCATCGGCGACGTGCTCAGCGCCCCGCTGATGTTCGACCTGGCGGTGCCGCTGGTGGTCGATTCCGTCATGGCCGACGGCCTCAACGCCGCCTCCGAGCTGGCCCGCGGCGACCGCATCGTCTCCCTGGACGGGGAGAAGGTGGCCTTCGTGCAGGATTCGCGGGCCCTGCTCGCCACCCGCACCAGCCAGGAGGTACCTGCCGCCGTGGTCCGCGGCGCGGACACCGTCGGATTCCCGGTGCGCGTGGACAGCACCGGCCGGCTCGACGTCTACATGCAGATGCCCAACATCCGCACGCAGCACTACAACCTGCTGGAAGCCATTCCCGCCGGCTGGCGGGAGGCCGGCAGCACCATCCGCGGCTACCTCGACGACCTGTCGCTGCTCGCGCGGCCGTCCACCGGCGCCTACAAGTCCGTGGGCAGCTTCATCGCCATCGGGCAGGTCTTCCCGGAGACGTGGGACTGGTTCCGCTTCCTGAACATCCTGGCCCTGCTGTCCATCATGCTCGGCGTGATGAACCTCCTCCCCATCCCGGGGCTGGACGGCGGCCACATCCTCTTCACCCTGTTTGAGATCCTCACGGGGCGCAAGCCCGGGGAGAAATTCCTCGTGATCGCCCAGATCATCGGCATGGTGATCATCTTCGGCCTCATGTTCCTGGCCTTCGGCAACGACATCGCAAGAATCATCCATTAACGAGACTGCATATATGAGTAAAAGACATTTCCTCCTCATCGTCCTGGCCGCCGCGGCAGCGCTGCTCGCCGGCTGCAAGAACTCCCAGACCCTCCTGCCCAGCGTCAGCGGCAAGGCGGGCGAGATCATCGTGGTGATGGAGAAGCCCGACTGGGAAGACACCCTGGGCAACGACGTCCGTGACCTGCTGGCCCGCGACTGCCCCTGGCTCGCGCAGCAGGAGCCCCTGTACTCGCTGGTCAACATCACCCCGTCCAACTTCGTCAACATGTTCAAGGTCCACCGCAACATCCTCCTCTTCCAGGTAGGCCCGCAGGTGGACAGCACCGGCATCATCTACAAGCATGACGTCTGGTCGGCGCCGCAGTGCGTCATCCAGCTCAGCGCCCCCACCTCCGCCGAGGCGTCCGCGCTGCTGAAGGAGAAGGGAGCGATGATCGTCAGCTCCATCGAGCAGGCGGAGCGCGACCGCGTGATCCGCAACACCCTGCGCTACGAGGAGCGCCCCCTGTACCAGCAGGTGGCGGAGATCTTCGGCGGCTCGCCGCATTTCCCCAGCGGCTACCGGCTCCGCAAGGCGACCGACGACTTCGTGTGGATCGCCGACGACAAGCAGTACGTCTACCAGGACGTCCTCATCTACCGCTATCCCGCGGATGCGGACCCCTTCACGCTGGAGAAGATCATCGCCCACCGCAACGAGATTGTCAAGGACAACGTCCCGGGCATGATCGAGGGCTCCTACATGACCACCAGCGACTTCTTCACCCCCACGACGGAATACCTCAAATACCGCGGCCGCGACCTCGTGCAGACCCGCGGCATGTGGGACGTGCAGAACGACTACATGGGCGGACCCTTCGTCTCGCACTCTTTCTACAGCCCTAACGGCGAGGAAATCATCGTGGCGGAGGCTTTCGTTTATGCGCCAAGATATGACAAACGCCAGTACCTGCGCCAGGTAGAGTCCATCCTCTACTCCTGGGAATGGAAAAATTAATTTGTCATATCCAAAAAGTTTTCTATCTTTGCAGTCCCAAATTGGCGCATAGCGCTTTGGGATGAGTTTGGTGGGTTCGTATAACGGCTAGTACTCAAGATTTTCATT
>CAJOHX010000031.1 GCA_905234475.1 uncultured Bacteroidales bacterium
CGTCACGCGCAAGCGCAAGCTCCTCGAGAAGCAGAAGGAGGGTAAGAAGCGCATGCGCCAGATCGGCACCGTCCAGGTCCCCCAGAGCGCCTTCATGGCGGTGCTGAAGCTGGATTCCTAAATGTCATTCCGGGCTTGACCCGGAATCCCGTTACCAGATATCCTCTTTGAGGGCGATTGCGCCGGTCTTCGCCAGGAGGCTCAGTTTGGACACGGTCACATTCTCTATGCTGATAAAGTGTCCGTACCCGCTTAGTGCCGTCGTGGCGGGAATGCTCTTTGTCCCCGTATAGGTGGCGTTGTCACTCCCCTTGACCACGAAAGTGTAAACGTCATCATCAATAGCGATAAGTGGGTCGTGATCGGCGTATTCGTTGCGCAGGGACATATAGAGCCAATCGGCCGTTGCACTGGCGCTCACCACGGAGACGGACCCGAAGGCCGAAGTCCAGGCCGAGCCGTTGTAACTGCGCGATTGAACCAGCTTGTTGTGACTGGAAGAAACCGTGAATTGCTTCACGCTCAGTGGATTATCAGACGATGTGAACTTGACCCGGTAGATGCTCTGCTGGTTGGCGAAAAATGCATCGTCCGTGGTGATGGTCTTCGCACTGCCATCCACGGCAGACACCGTCACGTCGGCCAGCGCATAATCATACTTCGTCGCCAGGGTGCCGCTAGCGGACGGTGCCGAGCCGTCCTGTCCGGAGTAATCCCAGATGGCGCGGGGATAGAGCAGTGTCAGCGTGCTCCCGCCCGTCACGCCGGTCACGGAGGTCAGCGCCCCTGCCAGCGAGGCCCTCGTATTGATCGAGGGATTGACAGTAGCGGTTAGGTTGCCGAGTGATTCGGCTGCACCATTCTTCAGGAACACGGCGACCAGATCGCCTGTAGTCCACGTCGCCGAAAGCTTTCCGTCGGTCTCGATGTTCAGCGCCTTGGTGTCGGCGCCCTTCACCGCCTCCAGCGTCATGCGCCATTCGTCCTGCTCCGCCGGCTTTTCTTTCGGCTCCTCGAACGGTTCCTTCTGGCATCCGGCCAGAACCAAGAGCCCCGCGCCCAGCAGGGATATTGTCATTTCGAGCTTGTCGAGAAATCTCCTATTCCACATAATATGCCTTGTTTGCCGGGATCGTGTCTCCCGTGTATTCATAAAAACCGAACTCGTCCCCGACCTTGCCGAGCACGTAAACCTTTTGGCTCCCCGTAATCAGGCTGGTCCTGAGTGTCTCCGCCGCAGTTCCCTGAAAGATATTGTCCGACTCCGCCGTCATCGTCGAGGCATCGAGCTTCGTCAGCGTGATGGCCGCGGCATCGGACATGATGACGACCGGAGTGCCAGCCGGGATCTCGCTGCCGTCGCCCACGAGGTAGAGCCCCTTGTCGGCCTTCATCGTGAAAGCCTGCGCTCCATTCGGAAGCGAGTAGCTCAATGAAGGATGGTAGAAGGTGCACCAGTTCCTCTCCAGGCCGGTCAGCGTGGCCGCACTGGCGGTAATGGCCAGTTCGGCGCTTTCTGTCCAGGTCGCCGTGACGGTCACATCGTTGGCCGGCATCGTGAGTACGTCTCCGTTAAGGGTTCCTGCAGTGACTGCATAACCGGCGAATCCCGAATAACCCACTGGAACTGTGCCATGGCCGAGAGTGACCTCTGTGCCTTCGGTATAGTAGCTGGCGGAGGTGTCACTGACAATCGCAGCCGTGCCGACGGTCGCCCCACCGGCGAGGGTAAGCCCGTAAATCACCTGCATCGAGAAATTCGCGTGGTCCTCGTAATCATTCACTTTGTTGACAATGTCAGCCCAAAGGCTGGCAGTAAGGTAATCGGCCGACCGGACGTTGAAAACCCGAGCTGTGTAAGTTTCTTCAGTATGAACCCCAAAAGCCGAGTAGCCCAGCGCTGGCGGAGTGGTCCCTAAGAGGTTGACGCTTGCCAGTTTCGTACATGCCCAGAAAGCAGAATTACCAATGCTTGTGACACTTGCAGGAATGGTGATTGAGGTTAAGGCTATGCATCCTTCAAAGGCGCTTTCGCCAATGTTCGTGACGCTGGAATGGATATTGACGGAGGTTAACTTACTGCAACCGTAGAAAGCACTTTCGCTTATGGAAGTAATGCTGGCGGGAATGGAAACGGAGGTGATTCTGCTCCCGTAAAAGGCTCGCTCTGCAAAAGACACGACGCCATCCCTGAAATTACTGACGTCACCAGTGACACCATTGGCGCTCAAGACCACATTCCCGACATACAGAATTTGATCCGAAGGTTGATCATTTCGCCACTTGGTCTGGAAGAAAGCATCATACCCAATGGAAGTGATGCCAGCACAGCCAGTAATAGTTGCAAGATTGAAACAATTATAAAAAACTCTATTACCAAGAGTATTCACATTATCCGGAATAATCATTTCCGTGATACCTTCACACTGGTAGAACGCAAGGTTGCCGATAGACTTGACACCGCGACCGATAGAAACACTTAAAATAGTAGGGATATAATAAAAAGAGCACTTACCGATGCTGGTCACGCCATCTTCGACGACAACGTGAGCTATTTGGGACCTATAGTTTCCCCATGGTGTGACGCTGGGGTCGTTACTACCAGGAAAAGTGTTTGTCATCGGGCCGGTGCCGCCGATGGTGAGGGTGTTCGATGACTCGATGTACGTCCACGTCACGTTTGCTCCACCATTCACCGTGGCAACGCCGCAGAAACCGCTCGTGGCGCTCGTCTCGTAGAGTTTGACAGTGCTTTCCGCTTGAATGTTATAATCCGAAAGTGTTTTCCCGTCCTCTAACTTCGTGTCGCCATAGACTAGCCACTGATTCGCTGGATCAATGCTCAGTTTTTCTTGTATTTTCGCTTTCAATGCTTCATGGCTATCGGTTGGCTCCACCTCAAAGGTGTACGTTTGGCTTGTTTGCATACGTTGTACGAACAACTGCATCGCCCAGGTGTTTTGCCCGATTGCCAGCGCTGTGAGGATCAGCAGCGCGGGGAAAATGAGATTGAATCTGTTCTTTTTCATCTTGCGCTGCGGATTAAGGAATGTTGATTGGATCATAGTACTGGCGGTCACCGCTGCCACAGATGATCCCCTCGGTTTTCACCTCGACGACCTCCGTCGCCGGGGCCTCGTAGGGAAGTTTACTGGTTGTCGTTTCTATCATGGTGATACACTTTTTTCCAAATGCTAAAGATAATCATTCTTGCCGAAACTCCGACCGTGCCGGATCAAAATCGGCAGAATTTGATCCGGAGAGGCAAAATGACCGGCTTGTCCGAGAAAATTGATACCTTTGTGCTGACAGGATTGATGAAATGATTCGCCGTTTTCAAGTCGCGGGGCTGGTGTTTTCGCTCGATCTGCCGGATGGCCATCCGGCGGGGGAGCGGCTGCATAACTACGATCCGTTCCTCTGCCGTCATTCTGATCTCCGCTGTCATTCTGAGCGAAGCGAAGAATCTGTCTTCTGCCTTACCCTGACTTCCGAGCGCCCTGAGGGGCCGCGGGAGGCGCTCTTCCGGGCGAAGGAGGAGAGCGGCGAGCCGGTGGTGGGGCTGTTCCGGATGGGGGAGGGCTACCTCGCGGAGTTTGCGCCCGTGCCCGGCGCGCCGGTGTGCGGGGCGCTGCTGATGGATGGCGATTTCCGCGCCGGGCGGCTCTGGGCCGGAGGCGCACCCGCCGACCAGGCCTTTGCCGTGAACAATGCGCTGATGCTGCTGTACGCCTTTGCCTCGGCGCCGTTTTCCGCCCTGGAGATGCATGCGTCCGTGGTGACGCGCGGCGGGCGGGGGTTCCTGTTTCTCGGCAGGAGCGGCACCGGCAAGAGCACCCACAGCCGCCTATGGCTGGAGCACATCGACGGCACGGAGCTGCTCAACGACGACAATCCGGTCCTGCGCGTGGCGGACGGTGTCGCGCGGGTGTACGGTACGCCCTGGAGCGGGAAGACGCCGTGCTATAAAGCGCAGGACGTGCCCGTCGGCGCCATCGTGCGACTGCAGCAGGCGCCGCAGAACCGCATTGCGCGGCTGGGTGTCGTCCAGGCGTATGCATCCGTGATGGCTTCCTGCTCGGGTTTCCGCCCGCTGCGCGAGATCGCGGACGCCCAGCACGAGACGCTCGCCGCCATCGCCGCCGGCGTGCCCTGTTATCATTTGGAATGTCTGCCGGACGCTGCAGCCGCCCGGCTTTGCCACGAGACGGTCGATGGATAAGCGCACCCTGCCCAACGATGTCCTCCTCGGGGAGGTGGCGGCCGTCCTGGACGAAGGCCGCGAGGCCGTCATTATCCCTACGGGAAACAGCATGCTGCCCTTCATCCGGGGCGGCGTGGACCGCGTGGTGCTCCGCCGGCAGGAGAGGGTCGCCGTCGGCGACATCGTGCTCGTGAAGATCGGCGAGCGCTACATCCTTCACCGCGTCATCGCCCGGGAAGGGGACGCCCTCACCCTGATGGGCGACGGCAACGTCCGCGGCACGGAATCCTGCCGCACGGAAAACGTCATCGGCACCGTCGCGGAGATCATCCGCCCTTCCGGGCGTGTCCGCATTCCCGGCCGCGCCCGTCTCTGGCGCATGCTCAAACCCATCCGCCGCTACCTGCTCGCCCTCCGGCGCCGGCTTTCCCGATAAGTTTCTTCCTATCATCCATCTCGCCTGAAAGTGTCGTCAATGTCCCCGTTTTCCGGACATTGACGTCAAAAAAGGCTGTTTTTGCTTTCAATGTCCGTTTTTTCCGGACATTGACGACAGTAAAGTGCAATTAAACGTTTAAATGGGGCCTTCTCCCGGGAGGAATCTTGCGGAATCCCGCCAGAATGATACCTTTGCAAAAAACTTGGGCTATGAAAAGGCTTTTTTATTATCTGGTGTCCACGGACCATCTGTCGGAACGGCTCTGGTTCCGGGACGATGAGGATTTCAAGGTTGGGATGAATTATGTCGCCATCCTCGCCGCCAGTGCCAACGTCCGGATCCTGGCTTTCATCCTGATGTCCAACCATGTTCATTTCGTCCTGGAAGGAGACCCCGGAGACATCGCCGCTTTTGTGACGGAGTTCAAGCGGCGGTACAGCAAATATTATCAGCGGAAATATGGCATCCGGGAATTCCTGCGGGAGAACGGTGTGGACATCCGTCCGGTCGGACGGGACGGGGAGGCCCTGGAGCGGGCCATCGCCTATGTGCAGATGAATTGCGTCGCGGCGAACATCTGCGCGCACCCTTCCCAATACCCTTGGGGGACGGGGCCGCTTTTCTTCAATGCCGCAAGACCTGCTGGAACGCCTCTCCATTCCCTTTCGCGGCGGGCGCAGGTCCGGGCGCTCAACAGCAACGCCATTCTCCCCCGGTCTTTCAGGATAACCGATGCCGGGTTTGTCGATCCGGCTTCATACATTGATGTCCCTTCGGTCGAAGAACATTTCCGAAAGCCGTCCCGATACAATTACCATCTCCAGAATTCCTCGAAGGCGAAAATCCGGCTGCAGGAAAGTGCGCTGCCCGCCTTCCGGGACCAGAGCATCCTGGCGGCGACCCCGGACCTGATCCGGTCATTATTCAGGATGAATTCCATGCAGGAACTCTCCCGGGAACAGAAAGGTGAGCTCCTGAGGCAGCTCCGGTTCCGGTTCAGCGCCGATGTCGCACAACTGTCCCGGATCCTCGGGATTCCCTATAAAGAAGCCGTCGACCTGATGGATTCGATCTAAATCCCGCCTCCCGTTCATCGAAAGTGTCGTCAATGTCCCCGTTTTCCGGACATTGACGTCAAAAAAGGCCGAAAATGCTGTCAATGTCCGTTTTTTCCGGACATTGACGACAGGATATGTCGATTACGTCATAGTGGCAGCGATGATCCTGTGCCGGCTACGGCACGGGATCGTATCCGGAGCCGCCCCAGGGGTGGCAGCGGAGGATCCTCTTGAGGCTGAGCCAGAAGCCCTTGAAGGGGCCGTATTTCCGGAAGGCTTCGAGGGCGTACTGCGAACAGGTCGGGGTGAAGCGGCAGGTGGGCGGCTTCAGGGGCGAGATGCAGAGCTGATAGAATTTGATCAGCAGGATGAAGGGCGCCGCGAGGATCCGCTTGCAGGTCTGAAGGAAGGTCATAGGCCGGCGGGAGATTTCTCGACTTCGCTCGAAATGACAGGAGATTCCGGGTCAAGCCCGGAATGACGTTCTTCTTGGTCGGTATGATGGGAGATGCGCTGCAAGATGTTGGCGACCTCCGCGTATAGCGTGGCGAAGTCGGCAACCTCGGCGTGGGAGTAGGACAGCATCAGGTCGATGCCGGGGCCGGGCAGGAGCTCCTTCTGGAGCCGGTAGGCTTCGCGCAGCCGCCGCTTCAACAAATTCCGCTTCACGGCGCGCTTGAAGAATTTCTTGGGCACGGCGACCATCAGGCGGTTGCAGCCGCTGCTGCGTCCCGCCGCCCAGCAGTAGCGCAGATGCGCCGTGGCGCCCCATTTCCCGTCGGAAATGAGTGCGGAGACAGTTGTCTTCCCGCACAGCCTTTCCTCCTTGGGGAGGGTATGGCCTTGCGGAGCGGACATCTACTTGAGGGATTGCAGATAGACCTCGACAGCTTTGCTGATGGAAGTGGCCTCCGGCGTGGGGGCCTTGAAGGCAATCTCAAAGCCCGCCTCCTCGAGGGAGCGGACCACGGCCTTGCCGAAAGAGATGATCTTGAGCCCTCCCTGCTTGAAATCAGGGAAATTCTCACGCAGCGACGCCACGTCGGCGGGATTGCACAGGACGGCGATGTCGTAGGACTTCAGGTCCAGTGCGTGGAGGTCCTGGGAGACGGCCTTGACGAGCACGCCCACGGTGTAGTCCAGCCCGGCCGTATCCAGGAGACTGGTCAGCGGGGCGGTGTTGGCGCCGTCGCTGGTGGCGACCAGGAACTTCTCCCCCTTGTGCTTGGCGGTGATCAGCGCAGCGACGGACGCCGGGGTGCCGGTGCCGTAGAAGATCTTGCGCTTGCGGTAGACGATGTGCTTCTGGAGATACATCGCCACGGCGTCCGTGGAGCAGAAATACTTCATGGTCTCGGGCACCTTGAAGCGCATCTCCTCGCAAAGCTTGAAATACGCGTCAATCGCGTGGCGGGACGAGAAGATGATGGCCGTGTAGTCGGGGAGGTTGATATGCTCCGCGCGGAACTCCTTGGCCGAAAGCGGTTCGATGAGGAAGAAGGGGTGGAACGCGAGCTCCGCTCCGAACCGGCTCTGCAGAATCTCGTAAGGTGCGAGATTGGACGGGACATGCTGGGATATGAGGATCTTCATCTGGCTGCAAAAATGTTCAAAATAACACTACTACTGTCACCAGCGCGGCGGCTGGCAATAATTCGAGCCCGCAAAGGTACAAAAATATTGAAAAACCAGATACATGCGAGGCCAATAATTGCACAGTTCGCAGCAGATAGAACAGCCAGACGGCCGCCGTCTCCCCGAGCAGGACCGTCCGCGCAGTCCCGTCCGGGATGTGGAAAACCACGCACACGCCGACGGTCGCAAGGATCAGGGCCGCCAGCAGGATGATATAATTGCCGATGTTGTGGCGCAGCGTCAGCACCTCCTCCCCGGTGAGCCGGCGGGGACGAATAATCAAATAGCAGATCGACCGCAGCAGCAGGAAGGCAAACACGAGCGCGATGGTGGCCAGGGCGGTCCAGAGGGGCGGAATGGCATCGAAGAGCTGCGGCCGGGCCAGCGCAAAGCGGTCGGCGACGAGGCACAGGGGCAGCAGGCAGCAGAGCGTCGTCTGGTTGCGGCTGCGCGCCAAGCCCATGTTGTGCTCAAGGGCAGCGGCGCCGTGCGGCCGGTCGTAGCTGTAAAGCAAATGCGGGGCGATGCGGAAAAAGTCCAGGAGGTCCAGGAGCAGCAGGACCACGGCCACGCAGGCCAGGATCCGGTTGGTCAGCAGATCCGTCCACGCCGCCCCGGCCGTGAGCGCGGGCCACGGCTCGGCGGACATGTCCAGCGTCCCGCCGCGGAAGAGCTCCTCCGTCAGCATGGGTCAGTTCCCCCGCTTGGCCTGGTATCCCATGCCGGTGAGCAGGGTGACCAGCTTGTCGCGAAGGTCTCCCTGGATGGTGATCTGCCCGTCCTTGGCAGTGCCGCCCACGCCGCATTTGGTCTTGAGCGTCTTTGCCAGGGCGGCGAGGTCGTCGGCGCGGCCGACGAATCCGTCCACGAGCGTGACCTGCTTGCCGGCGCGCTGGCGCCGGTCGATCCGGACGGTGAGCCGCTGCCTGTCGGGCGGAAGCGTGTCCGGCTCGGCCTCCTGCGGGGCCGTCTGATATTGAAAGTCCGGGTTCGTGGAATACACGACGCCCAGACGGCTTTTCCAATCCTGTTGTGCCATTGGTGGGACAATTTTTGCAAAGATACAGATTTTTAGTTGTACCTTTGCAAGTTATGAACGAGAAGAAATTCACCCTGTGGAACCGTATCTGCGCGGCACTCGCCTTCGCGGTCTCGACGGTCACCTACCTGCTGACCCTCGAGCCCTCGGCGTCCTTCTGGGACTGCGGCGAGTTCATCGCGTCCTCCTATAAGCTCGAAGTGGGCCATCCGCCCGGAAACCCTGTGTTCCAGCTGTTTGCGCGCATCGCCACTCTGTTCGGCGACAACATGCACGCGGCCATCCTGGTCAACGCGCTGAGCGCGCTGTGTTCGGGCCTGACGATCCTGTTCCTGTATCTGACGGTCGTCTGGCTGGCCAAGCGCCTGGTGCGTCCCGGCGCAGACGGTCGATACAGTACGGCGCAGGCCGTCGCCATTTTCGGCTCCGGCCTCGTGGGCGCCCTGGTGTACACCTTCTCGGACACCTTCTGGTTCTCCGCCGTGGAGGGCGAGGTGTATGCGATGTCCTCGCTGCTGACCGCCGTGGTCTTCTGGCTGATGACGGTCTGGTACGACCGGGCCGACGAGCCGTATGCCCTGCGCTGGATCGTGCTGATTGCCTTCCTGATGGGCCTGAGCATCGGCGTGCACCTGCTGAACCTGCTCGCCATCCCGGCCATGGTCTTCATGTTCTACTACCGTAAGCGGGAGGATAAACCCTTTACGTTCTGGGAGCTGGTCAAGATCATGCTGGTGGGCGTGGTGATCCTCGCCCTGCTCGTGTTCCTGTTCGTGCCGTACCTGCCCAAGCTGGCGGCCTATTTCGACCTGTTCTTCGTCAACACGCTCGGCCTGCCGTACAACAGCGGCGCCGCCTTCTTCCTGCTGGCCCTGCTGGCCCTGTGCTTCTGGGGCATTTTCCGCGCGTTGAAGCGCGAAAAAGTCTTCGCGGCCACGGCCCTGCTCTGCGTCACGACCATCACCATCGGCTTCTCGGTGTTCAGCATCGACATCATCCGCTCCTGCGCCAAGACCCCGACCAATGAATACCAGCCGGACAACGCCTTCACGCTCGTGCGCTACCTGTCCCGCGAGCAGTACGGCTCCGCCCCGCTGATCTACGGCCAGTACTACGGCGCGCCGTACGAGCTCAAGACCAAGACCTACTGGGCGCCGCTGGACGGCAAATACAAGAAGGTGGAGGGCCCGATCGACGCGCGCTACAGCCCTTCGGGCAAAATGCTCTTCCCGCGCATGTGGGCCACCAGCCCCGACGGCAGCTACGAGCGTTTCTACGAGACCTATACGGGCGGCAAAGGCCGGCGCGTCGCCGGCGCGACCGCCCGCAAGCCGACCATGGGCGCCAATCTGGCGTATTTCTTCGACTATCAGCTGCACTGGATGTACTGGCGCTATTTCATGTGGAATTTCGCCGGACGGCAGAACCAGGTCCACGCCCCCAACCCGGGCGACATCTTCCACGGCAACTGGGAGAGCGGCGTGACCTTCATCGACAACCTCCTGCTGGGCGACCAGGGCGACGCGCCTTCCTCCCTGGCAGAGGACAAGGGCAAGAACCATTATTATTTCCTGCCCCTGCTGCTGGGCCTGCTGGGCCTGTTCTTCCAGTTCGACCGCGACAAGCGCGGCTGCTGGCTGACCTTCCTGATGTTCTTCATGACGGGCATCGCCATCCAACCAGCAGCCCTATCAGGTGCGTGAGCGCGACTACGCCTACGCGGGATCCTTCTATTTCTACAGCGCTTGGGCGGGCCTCGCCGTGGCGGCGCTGTTCTCCTGGATCGACGGCGCCCGCAAGGGGCGGGGCAGCCTGCTGACCGCCGGCGCCCTGACGGGGCTGTGCCTGCTCGTGCCGGTGGAGATGGCGGCGCAGAACTGGGACGACCACGACCGTTCGAACCGCCGCACGGCGGTGGAGATGGCCTGCAACTACCTCAATTCCGTGGGGCAGGACGGCATCCTGGTGACGCACGGCGACAACGACACCTTCCCGCTCTGGTACGCCCAGGAGGTGGAGGATGTCCGCACGGACGTGCGCATCTGCAATACCTCCCTGCTCGGCACCGACTGGCACATCGACCAGATGAAATGGGCGGTCAACGAATCCGCCCCGCTGCCGCTGAGCGTGGGGCCGGACCAGTATCTCTACGGGACCAACGAATGGATCCCGATCTATGACACGCAGGAGCGCGAAATGCTGATTTCCGACGTGATGGCGGTGTTCAAACATCCCCAGGCCAAGGCCCCGATGACCAGCGGCCGCAAGGTGGACTACATTCCCTCGCGCAAGATTGTCATCCCCGTCAACAGGGAGAATGTCATCAAATACGGCATCCTGGATGCCAAGTTCGCCGACCAGATCCCGGATTCAATCGTGCTGACGATCTCCAAGGACAAGGACTACCTCAGCAAGCCCGAGCTCTTCATGCTCGACCTGCTGGCGGGCTACGAATGGGACCGCCCGCTGCACCTGCTCAACATGGGCGGCGACCTCAACATCGGCATCAAGGAGTACCTCGAGTACAACGGTTATTCTTTCAAGTTCGTTCCGATCAAGAACAAGACCACGACCACCGAGGCCGGCTTCGTGGATACGGACGAGCTGTACCGCCTGATGACGGAGACCTTCCGTTTCGACGCGGTCTCGCGCGATAACTATTTCATTGACTATCAGAACATGTACACGCATCTCGGGGTCATGTCCCTGCGGGGCATGTTCGTCACCAGCGCCGAAGCTTTCATAAAGGCGGGCGAGGACGACCGGGCGCTGGAGATGATCGATATGGCTGCGGACGTGATGAAGCACTATCCGCTGGAGACCATTCCGCTGGGCTTCTCGGGCAACGACTACATGGTCGTCCTGATGATCGAGGACTACTACAAGCTCGGCCAGACCGAAAAAGCCCGCTCGCTTGCCTCTGAGCTCGGCGCGCAGTTGCTCCAGAGCGCGAAGTTCTATATCGAGTTCTATGACTGGGCCCGGGACGAGTTCGAGCTCGTGGGCCAGTATCTCTATTTCCTCAGCGACGTGATGAAACAGGCCGGCGACACAGAGCTGGCTGCCTTGCTTACCGACGGCCTCGTGGCCCTGGTGGACGAGGCCTCCGCTGCGCTGGAAGCTTCTTAGACGGTATGACGGAGTTCCCTTCACCCCTCTGGAAAGACTACGAGCTGCTGGACAGCGGCGCGGGTGCCAAGCTCGAGCGCTTCGGCCCGTACATTCTCTCGCGCCCCGAGCCCAAGGCCCTATGGGACCCCTCGCTCCTCGCGGGGGAATGGCGCCGCCTGGCGCATACCGATTTCACGCCCGGGGCGGGATTTGGCAAGGCCGGCAAGGAGGACAGCGGCACCTGGAACCGCCTCCGCAAGATGGACGACCAGTGGTGGATCCGCTATGCCAATGCCGACGGGCTGAAAATGGACCTGCGCCTGGGACTTACATCCTTCAAGCATGTCGGTGTGTTCCCCGAGCAGGCGCCCAACTGGGACTGGATCTACAGGCAGACCCGCGCCCTCGCGGCGAAGGGCCGCACGCCCCGCGTGCTCAACCTCTTCGCCTACACCGGCGCCGCGTCGCTCGCGGCCCGGGCTGCCGGCGCTGACGTGACCCACCTGGACTCCGTCCGGCAGGTGGTCACCTGGGCGCGCGGCAATATGGAGCACAGCGGCCTGGACGGCATCCGCTGGGTGGTGGAGGACGCGATGAAATTCGCGCAGCGCGAGGAGCGCCGCGGCAACCGCTACGACGGCATCATCCTCGACCCGCCCGCCTACGGCCATGGGCCGGACGGCGAGAAATGGAAACTCGACGAGTGCCTGTTCGGCCTGCTCCGCAGCGTGGGCGCCATCCTGGCGCCGCAGGACGCCTTCCTGGTGCTCAACCTCTACTCCAACGGCTATTCCGCCCTGCTGGGCGAGACCCTGGTGCGCGAGGCGATGCACGCCGGCACGCTCGAGAGCGGCGAACTGGCGCTGAACGACAAATTCGGCAAGGCGCTGCCGCTGTCAATTGTCGTGCGGATGACGCGATGACTTCTCATGAAAAATCGTTATATTTGTAGACTGGAAACAATCTAATATCAAATATCAAAATAGTATGCAAAACATCGATTCCTACAATTTCGCCGGCAAGAAGGCGATCGTGCGCGTGGACTTCAACGTTCCCCTCAACGAGCAGTTCGAAATCACCGACGACACCCGTATCCGCCGGGCCATGCCGACCCTCAAGAAGGTTCTCGCCGGTGGCGGTTCCGTCATCATCATGTCCCACCTCGGCCGTCCGAAGGGCGTGACGGACAAGTATTCCCTGCGTCACATCGTGGACCATGTGGCCGAGTGCCTCGGCGCGCCGGTGGCTTTCGCCGCCGACTGCCAGAAGGCCCAGGCCGAAGTGGCCGCCCTCAAGCCGGGCGAGGCCCTGCTGCTGGAGAACCTCCGCTTCTATGCCGAGGAGGAAGGCAAGCCCCGCGGGCTCGCCGAGGATGCCACCGATGAGGAGAAGAAGGCTGCCAAGGCTGCCGTCAAGGCCAGCCAGAAGGAGTTCGTCAAGACCCTCGCGTCCTACGCCGACTGCTACATCAACGACGCCTTCGGCACGGCCCACCGCGCCCACGGTTCCACCGCCCTCATCGCCGACTACTTCCCCAACGACAAGATGTTCGGCTACCTGATGGAAGGCGAGATCAAGGCCATCGACAACGTCCTGAAGAACGCCCAGCGTCCTTTCACCGCCATCATCGGCGGCGCCAAGGTCTCTTCCAAGCTCGCCGTGCTCGAGAACATGCTCGAGAAGGTGGACAACCTCATCATCGGCGGCGGCATGGGCTACACCTTCATCAAGGCCCAGGGCGGCAAGATCGGTGAGTCCCTCCATGAGGACGACCTGATGCCGCAGGCCCTCGAGATCCTCGCCAAGGCGAAGGAGAAGGGCGTTAACATCTACATCTCCAACGAGACGGTCATCGCCGACGACTTCAGCAACGACGCCAACGCCAAGTGTGTCCCGTCCGACCAGATTCCTGACGGCTGGCAGGGCATGGATGCCGGTCCCGAGCAGTTGAAGGAGTGGAAGAAGGTCATCCTCGACTCCAAGACCATCCTGTGGAACGGCCCGGTCGGCGTGTTCGAGATGCCGAAATTCGCCAAGGGTACGCTCGAGATCGCCGAAGACCTCGCCGAGGCCACGGCGAAGGGTGCCTTCACCCTCGTGGGTGGCGGCGACTCCGTCGCAGCCGTGACCCAGATGGGCTACGCCGACAAGGTCAGCTACGTCTCCACGGGCGGCGGCGCCATGCTTGAGGCCCTCGAAGGCAAAGACCTGCCGGGTATCGCTGCCATCCGCGGCTAAACCGCTGGTTTGCACGATTTTTAATACATTCCGACTGACTTCCGGCAGTCGGAATGTATTTTTTATTGTTGAAATTCGTAACTTTGTGGCTTGGTTGAATGTTCATTTAAATTTTAATAGTGTATGGCCTACCAAGAAGTAACTAAAACCAGCTATGGCAGCCGCCTGGGCAGCTCCCTGAAGGGGATCGGTTCCGGCCTGCTGCTGTTCGTTCTCGCGACCGTTCTGCTGTGGTGGAACGAAGGCCGCGCAGTCAAAACGGCAAAAATGCTTAAGACCGCCGCCACCGAATGTGTGGACGTCGCGGATGTCTCCCGTGTGGATCCCGCCCTCAACGGCAAGCTGATCCACGCCACCGCCCTTGCCAAGACCGATGAGACCCTCACCGATCCCGACTACGGCATCTCTGTGGCTAACGCCATCTGGCTGCGCCGCAGCGTTGAGTATTACCAGTGGGTGGAGCACTCCACCTCCGAGACCAAGGACAAGATCGGCGGCGGCCAGGAGACGGTTACGACCTATACCTATTCTCGCGAATGGGTGGGCTCCCCGGTCAACTCCAACAATTTCCATGATCCGGACTACCAGGGTGTCAACAGCACCCGCCTGGTGGTGGAGGACAACAGCCTCCGCGCCGAGAAGGTCAGCTTCGGCGGCTATACCCTGCCGAATTCGCTGGTCAACGCCATCCCGGCCCGCGACCCTGTGGCCCTGCCTGCAGAGCTCGCTGACAACAGGACTTCCTACGTGGATGACAACGTCCTCTACTATGGCGAGGATCCCAACAACCCCGCGGTCGGTGACGTCCGCGTGACCTTCACCCAGGGTACCGGCGGCGACGCCTCCATCCTGGCCCAGGTGGTCGGCGACACCTTCGAGTCCTACAAGCACAAGAACGGCAAGAGCCTCATGGTCCTGTCGATGGGTGTGCACTCCATGGAGTCCATGTTCGAGAGCGAGAAGGCCGCCAACAAGGCGATCCTGTGGCTGCTCCGCATCCTCGGCATCGTACTGGTGATCGCTGCCCTGCGCATGATGTTCAGCATCGTGGTCACCATCCTCAAGGTTCTCCCTCCGCTGGCCAAGGTCGGCGAGCTGGGCATCAACCTCGTGACCGCCGTGGTCGGCTTCATCTGGTCGCTGCTCGTGATCCTCATAGCCTGGGTGGTGTACAGGCCGGTGCTGGCGATTGTGCTGGCCGTGGTCATCGTCGCCCTGGTCGTCTTCCTCATCAAGAAGAGCAAGGCTGCACCCGAGCCGGCTCCCGCCGCTGCCCCGGCAGCGCCCGCCGCTCCTGCGGCACCGGAAGTCCCGGAGGCCCCGAAGACCGATGCAGAATAGTCTTCGCATGAAGAAATTGCTAATCCTTGGGCTGGCGGCTCTGATGCTGCCGGCCCTTGTCGCTTGCGGCGGCGGCCCTCAGAAAGCCGGCGGACAGATCAAGTGGGAGGACGACAACCTGCTGGCTGTCGCGTTCCTGGGTTATTACGATTCCTTCGGCGCGTTCGAGAATTCCCCCTCGTACGTGTCCCTGACCAAGGCCTTCCCGCAGATTGTGGAGGCGGCGCAGGTCGAGGCCGGTATCGGCCGCGAGCTGTATCTGGTGGTCCCGCGCGACCCGATGGCGACGCTTGCCGTCGACGAGGACGGGGAGTACGTCACGGACGACAACCGCCGGGTGTTCTACCGCAGCGAAGAGGGCAAGCCGGTGCTGATCCTCAACAACTGGTACGAGGAGAACAGCCTGGTGGTCTGCACGGACAACGAAGGCCGATCGACCCTCTATACCCCCGGGATTGACGACAGGGGTACCCTGAAAGTTCCGAAGGACGATTCCGTGCTGGATATCTCCCTGCCGATGCCCAAACCGCTGGAAGGCTACACCTTCTTTGATTACGGCGACGACGGCGACGGCCACGATTTCGGCATCCGCCTCAGCCTGAAGGCGGGCCAGCCCATCCTGACCAGCTCGGCCGCCCCGCTGACGTACTTCGGCTTCGACGAGGACTCCATCGTGGAGGCCGACGGGGACAAGGTCTTCAGCGGCATCAACGGCCTGTGCAAGGGCGTGTTCCTCGGCACCATCGGGCAGGACTACAACCCCGTGGCCTGTGTGGTGATGGAGGACGGTTCCGTCAAGACCTGCGGTATCTTCTACGCCATGCAGCACGGCGAGCCCGCACTGGGTGCCGCCCTGCCGGGCTTCAAGGACGTGACCGGCCTGGAGAGCGGCGGGGGCGGACTTGTGGACCTGGGCGACGGCGATTCGTTCTACGAATACGTGACCATCTATGCCCTGGACGCCCGTGGCGGCCGCACGGAGCTCCCGTATTTCCTGGATGGCGGCATCTATTATGGCCGGGACGACGAATACATCTACGAGATCTCCCTCACCCCCGAGTGGCGTTACAACGTGCTCTGCATCAGTCGGGAGGATTATTCCCCGCACGAGGGCTATTCCGGCTCCTTCATGGAGACGGAGTGGGAAGAAGACCACCGCGAGTACACCTTCCGCCGCGAACACTGCATGTTTATCGGCGACGAGGGCTTCGAGTATGACTATAAACCCCTTACGGGCAGCTGCAAGGTCCTTGTCCGCGGCATGGTTTATGAAATGGAATTGTCCGGCTCGGATGTCCTTCCTTCCGGGCTGAGGATTCAGAATGAAAATGATTTGGAGGAATCGATCTATGCGGATTAAATGGTTTATGACCGCCGCCCTCGCGCTCTGCGCGGCGGTGTCCGGGCTTGCGCAGGACGAGTCTGCCGTGCGCGGGACCCTGGATCCCGACAACAACCTGGTGACCGACGAGAACGGCTACCGTTATCAGTATGTGGAAGGCCTGAAGCTGGAGCTCTGTGCGGGTGGCCGCTATTCCGGTACGGTCAACCTTCCCCGGACGCTGGTCGTCGGGGGCAAGGAACTCGAGGTAGCGGGGATCGCCGCGGACGCCTTCCGGGACAACAAGGATGTGACCGATGTCAACTATGACCGCTCGGAGCAGTACGTGGGCCCGTCGGCCTTCTACCGCAGCGGCATCCATTATTATTGGGACAACCGTTACGGTCTGCCGCAGTATATCTATCCCAGTGATGATTTCTCGCTGTTCGTGCTCCAGGATAAGGTCGAAGAGTACGAACGGTATGAGCCCCGATGGATGTTCTTCAAGCACAATTATGCGCCGCTGACCTTCAAGGAAGACCACATGGATGAGGACTCATACCAGTGGGGCTACAGCCCCTGGAATGCCGAGCGGATGCAGGGCGTGCTCTTTGAGATGCCCGTGGAGGCTTCCGTCAAGAAGGCGATGTTCCGCGGCTATGACGCGCAGGAGGTCGTCGGGCTCGTGATGGATTGCCGCTTCGCCGCGTTCCACCGTTTCCCGCCGTTCAGCCGCTGGAAGTGGGGCGAGACGACGCAGACGATGGGCGCCACGCTCGAGAAGCAGATGGAGACCCGCTATGACCGCACGCTCCGCCGGTCCCGCTACATCGGCAACCTCCGCGAGGAGGACGGCCGCGTGGGAATCTTTGAGTTTGAGCCGAAGGATGGTCAGGCGATGTTCGTGATCGCCTGGGTCGTCGGCGGCAAGGTCAAGGCCACTTACGTGCAGACGACGGAGATCGATCCCCGCGAAGGGGAATACAGTGTCTGGAACGTCGACGACGACGGCGAATACGGGATTCCCGACCTGCTGTGCGTGGCTTTCGACCTCCACGACAATGTGATCCTCTTCTTCAACCACAATGCCCCCGAGAGCGTGAATATCTATGCCCTGCGCCAGCAGGGCGACCAGCTGCAGCGCTTCGGCGAGGACCAGTGGTACAGGTATGTAGACTAATCTTTTAATAACACAGATATGAAACAGCTTGCACTCAGGGCGCTCGCCCTGGCCGTAATGATGGCGGTCGCCATCCCTTGCGGCGCCCAAAAGAAAATCAAGGACGGGGAAGGCACGTACAAGTACCCCGACGGCAAAGTTTATTCCGGTATGTGGAAGGGAGGCGTGCCGCATGGAGAAGGCACGATCACCATGCCCAACGGGGAGAGCTATACCGGGATGATGCAGGACGGCAAGAAGAACGGCCATGGCGTCTATCTCTACGAAGGCGGGGACAAGTACGACGGGGAGTGGGTGAACGACATGAAGAACGGCAACGGCGTCTTCACCTGGTCGACCGGCGACAAGTACGAAGGTCATTTCACCAACGGGGAGATGGACGGCTTCGGCACCTACACCGCGGAGGCGGGCTATTCGTATTCCGGCGACTGGAAGGAGGGCATCTGGGAAGGCCACGGCATCTTCATCCGTTCGGACGGGGAGAAGTATGACGGCGAATGGGTCGCCGACATGCGCTGCGGCCACGGCGTCCTGACGGATTCCGACGGCAAGCTCCTCTATGACGGCGAATGGAAAGAGGGCGAAAAGAACGGCTTCGGCGTCGGCCATTCCATCGACGGGTCCGAGTACACCGGCGAGTGGGTGGCCAACAAGAAGGAAGGCAAGGGCGTCCAGATCTACTACAACGGCAAGAAATACGACGGCGAGTGGAAAGCCGACAAGCCCCACGGCCAGGGCACGATGTACGACGCCAAAGGCGAAGTCATCCATTCCGGCCAGTGGTCTGAAGGTGAATTCGTCGGGGAATAAGCCATTCCCGGGTTTGCCCCGGCTACTGCTTCACTGAGTGGGCGTAGTGGGTGGGCTCTTTCTTAACCGGCTGCGGGTGTACGACCGCGGCCGGTTTTTTTGCCTTGGCGGCATAGACCAGTAGGGCGATGCCGGCGATGATGAAGGGGATGGAAAGGAGCTGGCCCATGTCCAGGAGCATCGTCTGCTCGAACTCGACCTGCGGCTCCTTGATGAATTCGATCAGGAATCGGGCGCCGAAGCAGCCCACCAGGAAGAAGCCGAAGAAGAATCCGCGGTGGACCTTGTCCAGCTTGTTCTTATAGACCCAGACCATGATCAAGCCCAGCAGCAGGTAGGAGAAAGCCTCGTACAGCTGGGTAGGGTGCTTGGGCTCCGTCTCGCCACGCAGTTCGAAGACAAAACCCCAGGGGAGGGAGGTCACGTTGCCGTAGATCTCGGAATTGAACAGGTTGCCCAGGCGGATCATGCAGCCGGCGAAGGCCACCGTGATGCACAGGCGGTCCAGGATCCAGAGGAAATCGAAATCGTTCTTCCTGCCGTATTTATGAACAAACCACCACATGGCCAGCAGCAGGGCGATGGCGCCTCCGTGGCTTGCCAGGCCGCCCTTCCAGGGCATGAAGATCTCCCAGAAGCCCTGCCAGGAGCCGAAATAGTAGTCCGGCTGGTAGAAGATGCAGTGGCCGAGCCGGGCGCCCACGATCGTGGCGATCAGCAGGGTGAAGAGCAGCGGGTCCATGAGCTTGGTGTCCACCTTCTCGCGGGTGAAAAACCACTTGAAGAGGTACCAGCCGATGACAAAGCCCGATACGAACAGCAGGCCGTACCAGCGTATTTCGAGGGATCCGAGGCGGAGAAGGATGGGGTTGACGTGCCAGTGGATGTATAACAAAAGATTCATAATCCTTTCAATTATGGTGCAAAGATAGCACAATTTTTGCATATCTTTGCGCGCATTTTGGTTATGAGAAAGATATTATCGTTAGTAGTATCCATCCTTCTCCCCATGATCGCCCTGGCGCAGGAGGCCGACACGACGGAGGCCCCGACGCTGCTCTCCCTGGAGGACGCGCTCCGGATTGCGCTGAGCGAGAATGCGTCTGTCAAAGTGGCAGACCAGGAGATCGAACGGGTCGGATACGCCCGCAAGGGCACCTACGCATCCCTATTCCCGCAGATCAACGGGTCGGGGTCCTATCAGCGGACCATCAAGAAGCAGGTGATGTACATGGATTTCGACATGAGCGCGCTCGGTGGCGGCGGTCGCGGCGATGATGCCTCCGGCGCCGGCGCATCCGGCGGGTCCGGTGGATCCGGCAGCAAGAGCGGCGGCGGCATCGAGGTGGGCCGGTGGAACACCTGGTCCGCAGGCGTGAGCGCCAGCATGCCGCTGGTCAACGCCCAGCTCTGGCAGAACCTGCGGATCTCCGATCAGGACGTGGAGCTGGCCGTCGAGAAGGCCCGCAGCTCGCGCCTCGAGACGGTCAACCAGGTCAAGCAGGCCTTCTTCGCCTGCCTGCTGGCCCGCGAGGCCTTCGAGGTGTATAAATCGGCCTATGAGAACGCCCTGGATAACTACGAACAGATCGAGCGCCGCTACAACGCGCAGCGCGCTTCGGAGCTGGACCTGACCCGGGCCAAGACCACGCTCTCCAACGCCATCCCCAACGTCTACGACGCCGAGAGTTCGATGATCCTGTCCCTGTGGCAGCTCAAGGCCGTGATGGGCGTGGACCTGGACAGCAACATCGACGTGGCGGGGGCGCTGGGCGATTATGCGGACCACATGCTCTATGACCTGCACGCCAGCGAAGAGCTCTCGCTGGAGGACAACTCCACGATGCGCCAGCTGGCCATCCAGGCCGAGCAGCTTGCGAGCGCGATCAAGGTTCAGCAGTACGCCTTCCTGCCGTCGCTTTCGCTGTCCTTCAACTACAGCCTCAATGCGATGGCCAACGACTACAAGTTCAGCGAATACAACTGGTCCCCGTATTCCTTCGTGGGCCTGAGCCTGTCGGTGCCGATCTTCTCCGGCGGCCAGCGGCTCAACGCCGTGCGGCAGAGCCGCGTGCAGGCGCAGGAACTGGAAGTCCAGCGCGCCAACACCGAGCGCCAGCTGAAGATCTCCATCCGGCAGTACCTCAACAGGATGGAGACGGCGATGAAGAGCTACAGCTCCGCGCTGAGCGCCGCCGAGACGGCGCAGAAGGCCTACGACATCGCCTCCAAGTCCTACAACGTCGGCCGCAGCACGCTGACCGACCTCAACGACGCACAGCTCGCCCTCACGCAGGCGCAGCTCGGCGTCTCGCAAGCCGTGTACAACTTCGTCGTGGCCAAGGCCGGCCTCGAGGGGACCCTGGGCGCCGATTTCATCGACGACCAGGGCAATGTCCAACTGAATAAAACCTACAGCAATGAATAAGCATATCTTGATGGCGGCGGCCCTGTGCGCACTGCTGTGCGCTTCCTGCGCGCCGCGCAACAACGCTTCCGCCCCGCCCTTCCCGATGAAGGATCCCAATGCGGTGCCGGTCGTCACCGTGACCGCTGCCGTGCGGCAGCAGGTTTCCCAGGATGCCGTGTACTCCGCGACCGTCCAGGCCAATGCGGTCAACAACATCGCCCCGCTGAGCAGCGGGCGTATCCAGAAACTCAACGTGGAGGTCGGCGACTTCGTGTCCGCCGGGCAGATCCTCGCCGAGATGGACCGCGTCCAGCTGGACCAGGCCGAGCTGCGCCTGCGCAACGACGAGACCGAACTCGCCCGCGTGAAGCAGCTCTTCGCCGAGGGCGGCGTGTCGCAGTCGGACTACGAGGCGCTCGAGCTGGCCTTCAAGGTGGCCAAGAGCAGCTACGACAACCTCCTCGAAAACACGATCCTGCGCGCTCCGGTGGGCGGTGTCGTCTCCGCACGCAACTACGACCGCGGTGACCTCTACGCCATGGCGCAGCCCATCTATACCGTCCAGCAGATCACCCCGGTCAAGCTCCTGGTCCCCATCTCGGAGACCGACTACACCCGCGTGAAACGCGGCGACAAGGTGAGCCTGACGGCCGACGCCCTGCCGGGCAAGACCTACAGCGGCAGCATCGTCCGCGTGTATCCGACGATGGACGCCGCCTCGCACACCTTCAACGCGGAAGTGCGCGTGGCGAACACCAACCGCGAACTGCGTCCCGGCATGTATGCCCGGGTCACGGTGGACTTCGGCGCGCGGGAGAGCATCGTCGTCCCGGATGCGGCCGTGCTCAAGCAGCAGGGTTCCGGGCAGCGCAACGTGATCGTTCTCACGCCCGACAACACCGCCGAGATGCGGCTTGTCACCGTGGGACGCCATTTCGGCACCAGCTATGAGATCCTCTCCGGACTGGAGGAGGGCGAGCAGGTGATGACGGGCGGCCACACCAACCTCAAGGCAGGCGATAAAGTGGAGGTCCGGCGATGAGCATCTACCGTACTGCGGTCGAGCATCCCGTGACGACCGCCCTGGTCTTCATCGCCCTCGCGATCCTGGGTGTCTTCTCCCTGACCCGGACGTCCATCGCCCAGTTCCCGGAGACCGACTCCAACACGATCATGGTGATGTCGTCCTACCAGGGCGCCAACGCACAGGACATCGAGACCAACCTCACCCGGGTCCTGGAAAACGCCCTCAACGGCGTGGAGGACCTCAAGGAGATGACCACCCAGTCCAAGGAGAACATCTCCCTGCTGACCCTTACCTTCAACTACGGCGTGGACATTGAGGCGGCGACCAACAGCGTCCGCGACAAGCTGGACATGTTCAACCAGATGCTCCCCGACGGGGTGTCGATGCCGACCATCTTCAAGTTCAGCGCCTCCGACATGCCGATCATGATGCTCTCCGCCACGGCGGACGAGAGCCTCGCGGGCCTGGACAAGATCCTCGACGACAAGGTGTCCACCCCGCTGGCACGCGTGTCCGGCGTGGGCACGGTGTCCGTGAGCGGTGCCCCGGGCCGCGAGATCCAGGTCTACTGCGACCCCTCCAAGCTGCAGGCCTACGGGCTGAGCATCAGTGGGATAGCATCCGTGATTTCCGCGGAGAACCGCAACCTCCCTTCGGGAAATATCGACATCGGCTCCGAGACCTACACGCTCCGCGTGCACCAGGAGTTCTCCGACCCGTCCGACCTGCTTGACATCGTGGTCGGCGCGACGGGGGGGCGGGCGGTCTACCTGCGCGACGTGGCCACGGTCGTGGACGGGCAGCAGGAGCGCGAACAGGAGTCCTATACCAACGGCCGCCGCGCCGCCCGCATCATCATCCAGAAGCAGAGCGACGCCAATACGGTCAACGTCATCCGGGGCGTGAAGAAACAGCTCGCCCAGATCCAGAAAGACCTTCCCGCGGACGTCAAAATCGAGACCATCGTGGACGGCTCCACGGAGATCATCAACACCATCCGGACCCTGATCGAGACCATCATCATCACCTTCCTCGTGGTGATGCTCGTGGTGTTCATCTTCCTGGGGGACTGGAAGTCCACCATCATCATCGTGCTGTCCATCCCGCTGGCCCTGCTGGCCTCGCTGATGTACTTGTACGCCACCGGCAACACGCTCAACATCATCTCGATGTCGGCGCTCGCCATCGCCATCGGCATGGTCGTGGACGACGCCATCGTGGTCCTGGAGAACGTCAGCACGCACATCGCCCGCGGCGAAAAGCCCAAGGAGGCCGCCGTCCACGGCACCGCCGAGGTGGGTATCTCGGTCATCGCGTCCACGCTGACGATGCTCTGCGTGTTCCTGCCGCTGACGATGATCAACGGCATGGCCGGCATCATGTTCCGCCAGCTGGGCTGGATCGTCTCGATCATCATGATCGTGTCCACGACGGCAGCCCTGACCTTCGTGCCGATGCTCTGCTCCCGCTGGCTCAAGCGGGACCAGCGGCACGGCAGGCTCTACAACGCCATCTTCGTGCCGATCAACAAGGCCATCGACAAGATCTCCCGCGGCTACGCCCACGTCATCCACTGGGCGACCAAGCGCCGCAAGCTCGTGATCCTGGGCTTCTTCGGGGTGTTCGTCCTGTCGCTGGTGCTGCTCGTGCCGGGCCTGAAGACCGAGTACTTCCCGCGCGGCGACTCCGAGCGCCTCACGGTCACGGTCAACCTTCCGATGGGTACGGCCCAGGATGTCACGCGCAGCGTCTACGAACAGATTTATGCCGACGTGGTCGAGGCCGTCCCGGAGATCCGGACGATCAACGCCACCTTCGGCCAGGCCGACACCGACAACACCTTCGCGAGCATGCAGAGCAACGGCACGCACATCCTCTCGCTGAACATCAACATCGGCACGTCGAGCACGCGCAAGCGCTCTTCGGCCGAGATTTCGGACGTGCTGCGCAAGATATGCGCCAACTACCCGATCATCCGCGAGTCGCGGGTGTCCGAGGGCATGATGGGGCCGGGCGGCGCCTCGATGGTGGATGTCGAGATCTATGGCTACGACTTCGCGCAGACGGATGCCGTGGCCCAGAATATCCGCGCCCTGCTGCGTCAGGAGCCCGCTTTTACGCAGGTGACCCTGAGCCGCGAGGAATACACGCCGGAGCTGCGGATGGACTTCGACCGCACGAAACTCGCCCTTCACGGGCTCAATTCCACGACGGCCGCGGCCGCGTTCAGCGCGGCGATGAGCGGCACCGTGGCATCGGTGTACCGCGAGGACGGCGAGGAATACAACATCCGGGTGCGCTACGCCCCGCAGTTCCGCACCAGCGTGGAGGACATGGAGAACATTTCCGTCACCACGCCCACCGGCGCGACGGTCAAGATGAAGGAGCTCGGCCAGGTGGTCGAGGGTCTCGTCCCGCCGACCATCGAGCGCAAGGACCGCTCCCGCCTGATCACGGTCACGGGCATCGTGGCGAAGGGCGCCGCCCTGAGTGACGGCGTCGCCGCCGCCAACCGGGCCATCGCGCAGACGGACCTGCCCGGCGGCATCACCGCCGTGGTCGCCGGCGATTTCGAGGACCAGAAGGAGATGTTCTCCCAGATGTTTGCGCTGATCGTCCTGATGATCCTGCTCGTCTACATGGTGATGGCCTCGCAGTTCGAGAACCTCATGGCCCCGTTCGTGATCATGTTCAGCGTGCCGTTCGCCCTGGTGGGCGTGCTGCTCGGCCTGCGCCTCAACGGCCTGGCTCTCGGCATGATGTCCATCGTGGGTGTCATCATCCTGATCGGCATCGTGGTGAAGAACGGTATCGTGCTGATCGACTACACGATCCTGTGCCGCGAACGCGGAATGAACATCCGCGACGCCTCCACGACGGCGGCCAAGAGCCGTCTGCGCCCGATCCTGATGACCACGCTCACCACGGTCCTGGGCATGCTCCCGATGGCCATCGGCCGCGGCGAGGGCTCCGAACTGTGGAACTCGCTGGGTATCACGGTGTGCTGGGGTCTGACCGTCTCCACGCTCATCACCCTCGTGCTCATCCCGACGGTGTACTGCTCGCTTACCTATAGAATCGAAAAGAGGAAGAACAAACGATGAAAGCGATGTTTATCGCCTACAACCAGGCGTACAATGAAGAGATCGTGGAGCTGCTTGCCGCCCACGGACAGCGGGGTTTCACCCGCTGGGAAAACGTGGAAGGAAAGGGCGGATTCAACGGATTCCCCCGTTTCGGCAACCATGCGTGGCCGGAGATGAACCATGCCCTGCTGGTCATGCTGGAGGACGCCAAAGTGGCTCCGCTGCTGGAGGCGCTCAAGGCAAAAGACGAGGAAGCGCCGGACCTGGGCCTGCGCGCATTTGTCTGGTGCATTGATTGTTTCTATTAATTTTTTACTATCTTTGCAACTGATGTGCTGGAAAGTGCATCATAATATTGTTTGATATGGAAAACGTTATCACTAACGACAATATCCAGGAAATCCTCTCCGCCAAAGTCCCCGTCCTGGTGGATTTCTGGGCCAAGTGGTGCGGCCCCTGCCGCGTCCTTTCCCCGACGGTGGACGAGGTGGCCGCAGAGATGGTCGGCAAGGCCGTCGTGGCCAAGTGCAACGTGGACGACTGCGAGGACATCGCCCTCCAGTACGGCATCCGCAATATCCCCACCCTGCTTTTCTTCAAGGACGGCCAGCTCGCTGACCGCACGGTGGGCGTCGTGTCCAAGCAGGAGATTGTCTCCAAGCTTGAGAGTTTGATGTAAGACTGTTTAACAACCTTTATAACCAATTAAAGATGAAAAAATTAATCGTTATCGTCGCTTCCCTGCTCATCGCAGTTAGCGCGCACGCCCAGCTCGGCGTTGTGGCCGGTATGACTTCCGCTCAGACCAAGTTTGATAACTGGCAGGCTGCCAACGACGCTGTCCAGGCCGCTACCCAGTATCATGTGGGTCTTACCTTCAAGCTCGGCCTTGGCAATTTCCTTGCCATCCAGCCGGCCATTATCTACAACGTGAAGGGCTCCCGCATCGGTGAGGTCAAGGACCAGAACTCCTTCGACTACAAGAACGGCTACCTCGAGGTTCCCGTCCAGCTGCAGGCTGGCCTGGGCATCGGCGATCTTTGCCGCGTGTATGCTCTTGCCGAGCCTTTCGTGGGTCTGCAGGTCACCCAGCAGATTCTCAAAGAGGCCAGGGATCTCTCCAATGTCGACTTCGCTGACAAGCTCGAGTATGGTTTCGGCCTTGGCGCCGGCGTCGAGTTCATCAAGCACGTCCAGCTGAATGTCCGCTACTTCTGGAACCTTGGCGCCACCAAGGACTCCAACATCAGCAGCATCAGCGACGCCATCAACCTGATCAAGGATTCCGCCGCCAGCAAGAACGCCAACGGTGTGATGGCTTCCGTCGTCCTCCTCTTCTAATTCAGAACATGTCGGACAAGCGGGCAGTTTTCTATTGCTCCTCCAGCGCCGACATCGATCCGACCTACAACGAAGCTGCGCGGCAGATTGTCCGCGCAGCTTGTTTAGGTGGATATGATATTGTCTCTGGAGGGTCGTGGCGCGGGACGATGGGCCATGTCTGCGACGAGGCCCTGAAGCATGGCGTGCGCGTGATCGGGGTGCTTCCCCGTTTCATGAAGGGATTTGAGCATCCCGGCCTGACGGAGTGTATCTGGACGGACCGGATGTCAGAGCGGAAGGATGCCATGCGCGAGGGAACCTGCCTCGCCGTCGCCCTGCCGGGCGGCATCGGTACGCTCGACGAGATCGCGGAGACGTATTGCCTGGCGAAACTCGGCCGCTATCCCGGCCGGGTGGTTGCTTTCAACATGGACGGATTCTACGAGCCGTTCAAGCAGCAGCTTGACCTCTACGTGGAGCGGGGGATGATGGATGAGGCGTCCCGTGCCCTGATGCATTTCCCGGAGACGGTCGAAGAACTGAAGAATCTTTTGTGAGCAGGCAGGACATCATATCTTTCCTCGGATCGGATTGGGACCGCACCCAGGTCCTGATCCGTAGTCGCCTGCATTCGGATGTCACTCTGCTGGAGCAGACCAACGACGGACTTCTGGCCAACGCCGGCAAGATGCTCCGCCCGATGGTGTCGCTGCTCATTGCGCGCGCCATCGGTACGCCCACGGAGGACAGCATCTGCTATGCCGCCGCCACGGAGCTGCTCCACAACGCCACGCTCATCCATGACGACGTGGCCGACGGGAGCCAGGAGCGGCGCGGGCAGCCGACCCTGAGCGCGCTGCTTGGCGCCGGTACGGCCGTGCTCGTCGGCGACTACTGGCTGGCCCGTGCGGTGGACCTGGTCGTGGACACGGGGCACCGTGACGCCGTGATCCGGAAATTCGCCCGGACGCTGACCGATCTCGCCGAAGGGGAGATGCTCCAGCTCGAGAAAGCCGCTTCCGGCGACACCACGGAGGCGGATTACCTGCGGATCATCCACTGCAAGACCGCTTCGCTGTTCTGCGCGGCGACGGAGACGGCGGCCGTGTCGGTCGATGCCGACCCGGAGCAGATGGCGGCGGCGCTCGCCTATGGCTCTTCCCTGGGCATCGCTTTCCAGATCAAGGACGACATCCTCGACTATGCGGGCACGGACAGCCTGGGCAAGCCGGTCGGCCAGGATCTGCTCGAACAGAAGATTACCCTTCCGCTGCTGGGCGCCCTGCAGGGCTCGCCCGACGAAGCGGAAATCCGCGCCCTGGTGCGCGACATTCCGTCCCATCCGGAGTACTGCGAGCGGATCCGCCGCTTTATCGCAGAACGGGACGGCGTCGGGTTTGCCGCCCGGCGGCTTTCGGAATGGGTGGAGCGCGCCACGCTGGTGCTGGAGGCGTTCCCCGACGGGCCGGCGAAGGATTATCTGGCCGCCATCGCCCGCTATAACGAATGGAGGGAGGTATGACGTTTTCGCAGGTGCAAGGCAACGAAGAAGTGAAGAAGGCGCTCGCCGGCATGGTGAACGCCGGCCGCGTACCGCACGCCATCCTGCTGCAAGAGGATGACGGCGGCGGGGCTTTCCCGCTGGCCCTGGCTTTCCTGCAGTACCTTTTCTGCAAACACCGCAGCGGGGGCGACTCCTGCGGCGCCTGCCCTATTGGCCGGATGATCCATCCGGACGTGCATTTCGTCTTCCCGACGGCGGGAGGCATGGTTGCCGAACAGTTCATGGAGCCGTTCCGGCAACTGGTGGGCGAGCAGCCCTGTTTCCGCGAAGCGGACCTGCTGGGCGCCCTGGGCCTTGAGCGCAAGAGCGCTGCCATCACGGTGCTCGAAGCGCGCAAGCTGCTGGAGAAGCTGTCCCTGAGTGCGCTCGAGGGGGGATACCGTGCGGTGGTGATCTACCTGCCGGAGCGCATGAATACCGAGGCGGCGAACCGCCTCCTCAAGATGATTGAAGAACCGCCGGTGTTGACGCAGTTCCTGCTGATCGCGCACCAGGTGGACAAAGTGCTGCCGACGATCCTGTCCCGTTGCCAGCGCATACGCATCCTGCCTGCCGGGACGGCCTCGGAAGTCCCGTTCGCGGATGCGGACCTTTTGGACGAACTCATGGCGGCACTGCTGTCCAAGGACCTCCTGCTGGCGCAGGAAATGTCCGAGCGGATCGCCTCGCTGCCCTCGCGCGAGAGCGCCAAGGCGTTCTGTGCGTATGCATCGGACCGGTTCCGCCAGGTGTTCCTTGCCCAGCAGGGGATCACGGGGGCCGGCGGGATTTCCCCGAAAGCCAGGGAGTGGGCTTCCCGGTGCCGCAAGACTTTTCCGCGCCAGGCCCTTGAGGTCCTGGACCGTGCACAAAACCTGATCGGCCGCAACGTCAACCTGAAGATCCTCTTCTCCGATATGGCCGACCGCCTGTTTTTAGCGATATGACGACAAACGAAACCATCCAATACGATTGCTCCCGGGGCTGCGTGGTCACGCACGGGGAGGAGACGGGCGAGACCCGTTGCACCTACCGCGCCGGCTGCTGCAAGCTGGGGGACTACAACTGGCTCAAGGACGCCTCCGACGGGACCTTCCGGGGTCTGTTCGAAGTGCGCTTCAAGAATACGCGCAAGGGATTCTATATCAATGATTCCTCGCAGAACGTCCGGCTCGGGGACCTGGTGGTCGTGGAGGCCACGACGGGCCAGGATCTCGGCATCGTGACCCTCGAGGGCCCGATTGTCGGGCGCCAGATGCGCAGCAAGGGGATTGACCCCGAGACGGCGCAGTTCAAGAAGATCTACCGCAAGGCCCGCCAGAGCGACATCGAGAAGTGGCAGGAGGCCATCGCCCGCGAGGAGGACACCATGATCAAGGCCCGCCGCATCGCGGCCGAGATGGGCCTGGAGATGAAGATCGGCGATGTCGAGTTCCAGGGCGACGGCTCCAAGGCCATCTTCTACTACATCGCCGACGGGCGCGTGGACTTCCGCCAGCTGATCAAGGTGTTTGCGGAGGAGTTCCGCATCCGCATCGAGATGAAGCAGATCGGCGCCCGGCAGGAGGCCGGCCTCATCGGAGGCCTGGGCATCTGCGGCCGCGAGCTCTGCTGCGCCAATTATATTTCTTCCTTCCAGAGCATCTCCACGGCGGCCGCCCGCTGCCAGGACCTGTCGCTCAACCCGCAGAAGCTCGCGGGCCAGTGCGGCAAGCTCAAGTGCTGCCTCAACTACGAGGTGGCCACGTACCTGGACGCCCAGTCCCGCATTCCCAAGGTCACCGAGCCGCTGGAGTTCGAGGACGGCCAGGCCTGGCTGCGCAAGACGGACATCCTCCGCGAGGTGATGTACTTCTCGTACGAGAAGGGGTCCGACGCGGAGCTGTTCCCGCTGGATGCCGCCGAGGTGTGGGACATCATCGAGATGAACCGCGCCGGCGAGAAGCCCGAGTCGCTGCGCTCCGAGCCGGCGCCGTATGTGCCCGAGTTCGTGACGGCGGTCGGCGACGACAGCATCAGCCGGTTTGACGCGCCCAAGCGCAAGCGTTCGCGCGGCGGGCGCAACCGCAAGGGACGCGGCGGCGCCAAGGCCGGTGGCGGCCAGGGCGGGCAGAAGAAGGACAAGCCGGCCCGCTAGAGGATGGCGCGGGGAGCCCTCATCCATTGTCTTGTCGCGGCGCTCTGCCTGTCGGTGGTGCTGCCTGCGTGTTCTCGTCCGGAGGATCTGGAAGCGTTTGTGCTTCAGGAGGATGCCCGGGACGGGGTGTATGTGTTTTCGATCCCGCTGCAGGATACGACCGCTGCCTATGATTTCTGGTTCTACAGCCGGGCGGCGTCGCATCGGGTGGAGAATCTCCGCCTCAACGTGCAGTGGCTTGCCCCGTCGGGCGACGCCTTTCCGGAGACGGTTTATATGCGCACGGTGGAGCCCCGGGGCACGAAAGAGCGCTACCGCAGCGGGGTGATTCCCGCGCAGGCGGGGGACTGGCAGCTCAGCGTGCGGCCGGTGGATGCCGCGCAGGCGCTGCTGGGGTTCGGGGTTGTTTGCAAGAAGCAGAGGGATGGGGCACGATAAGCTTCGCAAGTTCGCGGAGAACGAGACGTTCTCCTGCCTCCTGCAGCCGTCCGCGCAGGAGCTCCTGGCCGACGGCTATTTCCATCTCCGCGACCACGCCGTAAAAGGCCACTGGGCCCAGTTCTTCGCGGGCTTGCGGTATTCGCAGATTGCGGACGTTGCCGGAGATTGCTTTGAGCGCAGCGAAGTCGGCATCAGCCGACCGGCCCGGTCCCGGGACTTTGCGGAGAGCAAAGTCGGAAAGGGACTTGAGGGCCGCAGGGGGCTCGGGGGATATGCCCCCGTATCAGAGGGTTCCAGGACGGGAACCGTTCTGGAACTGGGGTGCGGCAAGGGAGAGTACACGGTGGCGCTGGCGGAAAGGGATCTGGAGCGGAATTATGTTGGGGTGGATATCAAGGGCGCGCGGCTTTGGAAGGGGGCGAAGTATGCCACGGAGCACCGTCTGCCGAATGTGGCGTTCCTGCGGACGCGGGTGGAGTTTATCACGGCTTTTTTTGCGCCGGGCGAGGTGTCGGAGGTGTGGCTGACGTTCTCGGACCCGCAGTATCGCAGCGAGAATTCGCGGCTTTGCTCGCCGCTCTTTCTGGAGCGCTACCGCAGTTTCATGCGGCCCGGCGGCATCGTCCACCTGAAAACCGATTCCCGCTTCCTCCACGAATACGCCCTCGCCGTCTGCCGCGCCAACAACCTGCAGATCCTTTGCAATACAGTTGATTTGTACGGACAACAGGTTGATGTTCAACCTGTTGTCCGAGAGGTACAGACGTTCTATGAACAGCTGTTCCTGGAGCAGGGGTATCCGATCACGTACCTGTCGTTCGTGATTGACCACGAAGGGGCGTATGTGAGCCCGCGGGATCCGGAGGACTTTGACGCGAAGGCATGGCGGGCGGCGGAGGGGCCGCGGCTGCTGTTCGGCCACGATTCGGCCGAGACGCGCCGCCAGAAGCTCCATGCCGGCGGGCAGGGAGAATAGGACAACAATTGGGCAAAATAGGCAATTGGAATTGTCCGGATTTCTCCTATCTTTGTAGGACATACACTGATAATATGTTGAGAAAAATCCGAATCGCCCTGGCAGCGGTGTTCCTGATCGGGATCACGCTGCTGTTTGTGGGCATCGGCCACGGCTGGCTGGGATGGATGGCAAAGCTCCAGTTCCTCCCTTCGGCCCTGGCCCTGAACCTGGTCGTGGCGGGGATCATCCTGCTGGCCTGCTTCGTCTTCGGCCGCGTGTACTGCTCGGTAATCTGCCCGATGGGCGTCTTCCAGGACGTCGTCATCTGGCTGCGCCGGACCGTCGGCAAATGGCTGCAGAATGCCCAGACCCGCAAACTCAAGAAGCTGAAAGAGAGCGGCTCCGACGCGAAGCCGAAGGTGCGCCAGTACCTCCAGCGCTTCGGCTATGTCAAGGAGCACAAATGGGTACGCTATCCCGTCCTGGTGCTGTCGATCGTGTCGATCTTTGTCAGCGGGCAGATGCTGATCGCCCTGATTGCGCCGTACAGCGCCTACGGGCGCGTGGTGCGCAGCATCGTGGGCGTCGCCTCCGGCTCGGTTGCCGTGCCGCTGCTGCTGACGGGCCTTCTGACGCTGGTGATCATCTTCGTCTGCGCATGGCTGTGGGGACGGGAGTATTGCAACACTGTCTGCCCGGTGGGCACGACCCTGAGCCTGGTGAGCCGCTTCGCGCTCTTCCGCCCGACCATCGACACGTCCAAGTGTGTCAACTGCGCCCGCTGCGGCAAGGCCTGCAAGGCCTCCTGCATCGACACGGCGAACCACAAGATCGACTACAGCCGCTGCGTCGTGTGCTTCGACTGCCTGGAGAACTGTTCCGAGGGGGCGATCAAGTATCGGTTCGTGGGGCTGGGAGGTTCGCCGGTCAAGCCGGCGAATGACGAAAAAGGAAAGCCGGCGAATGACGAAAAGGCAACCGACGGCGGCCGGCGGGCATTTCTCGCGACGACGGCACTGGTCGGCACCGCGCTCGCGGCGAAGGCCCAGCAGCACAACCAGGGTGGTCTCGCGAATGTCGTTCCGAAGCAGAACCCCGAGCGCGGCACCCGCCTGGTACCGTTCGGCGCGCGGGGCGAGAAGGAGTTCTACAGCCATTGCACCGCCTGCCAGCTCTGCGTGAGCGCCTGCCCCAACGGGGTGCTGCGCCCGTCCACCGATTTCGAACATTTCCTGCAGCCCGAGATGGGCTACGAAAAGGGCTACTGCCGCCCGGAGTGCAACGCCTGCAGCCAGGTCTGCCCGGCGGGCGCCATCCTGCCCGTCGAGAAGGGGCAGAAACAGACCATCCAGATCGGCCTGGCGCACGTGAACCTGGCGCTCTGCCTCGCCGCCCAGGGCGAAAGCACCTGCGGCAACTGCTCGGTCCACTGCCCGACCGGCGCCATCCGCCTGGTCGCGACGGAGGGCTGCGTGCATCCCGTTCCGACGGTCTCCGAGGCGCAGTGCATCGGCTGCGGCGCCTGCGAGTTCCTGTGCCCGTCGCGCCCGGTCAGTGCGATCACGGTCCGCGGCAATTCCATCCACCACATCAAAGGCTAGCGTATGGACAGAAGAGATTTCATCAAGACTGCAGGCCTGGGCGCCGCCGCGATCGGCGTGGCCGCCTGCGCACCCGGCGCCGTCCGGCAGAAAGCCCACGAACTCAACAGCGACCTCCACGGCTCGATGCTCCAGAACTATCCGGGCATCGGTACCCTCGGCTACGGCTGCATGCGCTGGCCGACGGTCAAGGGAGAGGACGGCCGCGACCATATCAACCAGGAGGAAGTGAACCGCCTGGTGGACTTCGCGCTTGAGCACGGCGTCAACTATTTCGACACGTCCCCCGTCTATTCGGGCGGAGAGAGCGAGCAGGCCACGGCCACCGCGCTCAACCGCCATCCCCGCGAGAGCTGGCTGCTGGCCACCAAGCTGTCCATGTTCGGCCCTTCGTCGTTCGAGGACTGCGTGCGGATGTACCGCCGCTCGCTGGAGATCTTCCAGACGGACCACATCGACTACTACCTGCTGCATGCCATCAGCAGCGGGGAGGATTTCGTATCCCGTTTCGAAAATTCCGGGATCGTGGATTTTATCGTGAAGGAGCGTGAGGCGGGCCGTATCCGCCATTTCGGTTTCTCCTTCCACGGCCACCAGGAGGGCTTCGACTACATGATGGCCCTGCACGACAAGTACCACTGGGATTTCGTGCAGATCCAGATGAACTATGTGGACTGGGAGCACCCGAGTGGACGCAACACCCGCGCCGACTACCTCTATGCGGAGCTCGACAAGCGGGAGATCCCCATCGTGATCATGGAGCCGCTTCGGGGCGGCGCCCTCGCGGAAATCCCCTCGCAGCTGTCTGACCAGCTCAAGGCGCGCGAGCCCGAACTCAGCATCGCCTCCTGGGCCTTCCGCTATGTGGGCAGTTTCCCGCGCGTGATGTGCGCGCTCAGCGGCATGACCTATATGGAGCACCTGCAGGACAACCTGCAGACTTTCATGGACTTCCAGCCGCTCAGCGATGAGGAGAAGAAGTTCCTGTGGAGCGTGGCGGACCAGATGGAGGATTATCCGCTGGTGCCCTGCACGGGCTGCCAGTACTGCATGCCCTGCCCCTACGGCATCAACATCCCGGGCATCTTCAAGTTCTACAACGACAACGTCACCGCAGGAACCTACGTGGTCAGCAAGGATCAGAAGGATTATGCGCGGGCGCGCAAGAAATACCTGCTGGCCTATGACAAGGCGATTCCGACGGTGCGTCAGGCCGACCACTGCATCGCCTGCCACCAGTGCGAGTCGCTCTGCCCGCAGAACATCCGGATCCCGACGCAGCTGCGCCGCATCGACCGTTACATCGAAGACTTGAAGCAGGAACTGCTCTAACTTATCTACAGGTCTCCCGCAAAACGCCATTCTACGCGTTCTGTGTGGAGACCTGTCGAACATTTAAACGTTTATTTGTTTTGACCCCCTGAAACATTTCGTCCCATTTTGTTGTTTTAATCAGCCTTTTACGAATCATCTTTCCATCTTAGCCACC
>CAJOHX010000032.1 GCA_905234475.1 uncultured Bacteroidales bacterium
TCGGCCAGGCCGTCAAAATCCAGGACCATTAGGGAATTATACTGCTCCATCCGTTCCTCAAGCGGCACTTCCCGGCTGCGAGTCTTGAATGTGGCGGAAATCGTAGCACAGGGAAGCATCCTCAGCTTCAGCCGACTGCGTTCATCCTTGTCCTCAACCATATGAATTCGTGCAATGACATCGCCATAGCCCTTTCCCATAGATAGGAACTCAGAAAGAGGAACTGTCCGCATGGGTGTGAGAGTTCGACGATAAGCCTCATCTTTTCCGACCTTCAGCGCATCATAATCCGGCATCGTGCTTGGAAACAGGCTCACGGGCATTTCACCATAGCCGCCTTGCGGCCTATGGCATTCAACCTTTGATCGGTCCATACGCCCGGCTATTTCTTCTTGGGAGAATGCTTGTAGCGGACCAGTTGTTTCGCCGCCACGGCACGCTCGAAATCAGACACCTCGATAAGCGTCTTGCCTTCGATTTTCACCTTCGTCAAGATGCCCTTGTCGACATAACTGTAGAAGGTGGGAGCGGAAATGTGCAGCATCTCGCACACTTGCTTCCTGGTGTAATACTGCTTGTCCTTCTTCTGGAGTTCTTTTGGCACGGCCTCCTTCACCGCATCCACGATGATAGGGCGCAGTACTTCCTGACAGAAGGACCTCAAGTAACTTGAATAATCCATACGGTCTAAAATTGAAGAACTACAAAACAGGACTGGCCAAGCCTGCATCAAGACGTTTTCTTGACAATACAAAGTTACGCCGTATCCGCTTCATTTTCAAAACTCCACGAGTGGCGTTTTTGGGTGTTGAGGTACGCACGGATATGAAAAAACGGCCTCCGGAGCAGAGGCCGTCTAAATTATTACACGTCGGGAAAGGATGCTCGAATGGCGTTATTTAGTTTGGGAAAACTTAACAAGTATTTCAGAAATCGGATACTCTTTAACATCGTTGTTAAGACGGTTGCTGGAGTAATGAAGGCGCTGCGCCCTGCGGTCCTTGCTGCGGAACTCAAAGCAATCGTTCATCCATTTGCAGGACAATCCGAAATGCTGGCCGAAAAGCGTCGCTTCATTCAGTGGTCCCGTCCAGCGAAGTTTATGCTCAGGAAGATTTGTCCCCGTGATGATTCCTTCCAAGACAGAATCCTCGGCATTGCGGATATAGGCATGAAGCGCATCGGCAAGGCCGGCAAAGCGGCTCCCGTTTTTCTGACCATATTTTCCATCAGTCACAGACAACACAGGCTGCAGCAGCTGCTCATACTTGGATGCAAGCAAATAATACTCATTGCCGATTGTTGCATCCGAGAACAGACGTGGCGCATAAATGCAGGAGTTTATCATGTCATCGAACGCATCCACCGTCTCGGCGAACTTCCTGTATTCGCTGATAAAGAGGAATACCTCGTACAGGCGCACCTCATTATCCCGAATCTCCTCCCAGGATTCAGCCAAGAAGGTAAATGCCTCTTCCAAGGCGACTGACAGCTCTGGCAGGTTTGCCTCCAGCAGTGCTGCATCGTGCAATGCCTTGAATCCTTCTTGATGATCAACGCCGGCAAGCGAGGCCGTCACATTGCGCATAGCCCCGCTTGCCGTAACAATCAATCCCTTGGCCCGGCCCAGGGCTTTCTTGTCAATTGAAGTAGTCATAATGCTCAGCCACTTTCTTGAAGGTTTCCAATTCATCGGCTCTGATATATCGTAGAAGCGTTTGCACATCGCTGTGGCCGGTGAATTTGCAGATATCAAAGACATCCATACCAGCCAGGTACATCAATGTTGCTCCCGTACGTCGCGCAGTATGGGTGGTAATGAGCTCATACTTGGGCAGAATGGTCTTCTCTATCTTTCCGCCCTTGGTTGTGGTTACCTCCACAGGATCTATCAGACCGGCCTTCTTGCCGATTTCCTTAATGTATTTATTCAATTTCTGATCCCAGAGGAAGGGGAATTCATCCGGATACTTGTCCAGGATCTTGCAGAGTTCCTTGCAGCAGGGGATAATAACGCGCTTTCCAGTCTTCTGCTGAACGATAGTCAGCGTTTTGACCGTGCGCTCCGTATAGGAGCCATTCTTTTCCTTCTTGCGAACAACTTGCTCTGACAGATTCTCCTTCGACAGATGATTGTAATCAGAGACACGCTGCGCAGTCCACACGCCAATCATGAAGATATCTCGCGCTTTGGCGTAACAAGGATCCATCTTGGATAGGTTCACAGCCATCATCTTCTTCAGGTCCTGGCGCGTTAAATATATGGTATCAACCAAAACCCGCTGGCCCTTAAAGGATTTGTAGCGGAAAGCAGGGTTGACCGGATATCCGTCTTCCTCGGCGCAGGCGAGCATCGTCTTAAAAAGGTTGATGATCTTGCCGGTGGTGTTGATGTTGTAGGATTTGTTCTTCATGAATGCCATGAAGTCACGGTAGAAATCCATGTCGATATCCTCAAATCCCAAAACCCGGCCCTGCTCCTCCTGGAACTCTTTGATCCGGTTAGCCACGCTGTTGATGGTTTTGGTAGAATTGGGCGAAAAATTACTGCCCTTGTAAGTGGAGCGCGCCCCGGACTTGATATCCTCAACGTACTTATCAATATATTGGTTTAGCGTAAGCCGGTTCGCCTTTTCCATCTCCAGACGCTCTTTCTCCATCTTCTCCTCCAGCAAGCGCTTCTCTTCCTCGAAAACAATTTCCTCGATGATTTTCCTAACATCAGGGGAGGAGAGTGCCTTTCCTTGCTCTAACTGAAAATTGATGGCCTTTTCGATTTTGCCGAGATAGTTGAAAAGTTTCTCTCCTTCCGGCGAACTCTGGAAATTCCGGAACGCCACTCCGTCCCGCTTGAGATTCCACTTTGCGGCGTCAACTTCGATGCCCGTGGATACTCTGACGTTCACTTTTGGGTGTGAACATTGGACCCTCGCAAAAACAGTCGCCATCCCGGACGTCTGTTTTTTCAGCAATGTAAACAATGTCGCCATAGTACATAAGTATTAAAATCGTCATCACAAATATACGAAATTAATCCTTTAAAATGTACTAAAAGTGTACTAAAATTCCTTTTCGAGGCTTTATTGGGCTTAACGCCGACTTTTAAGAAAGGTGCTGAAAATCAATAAAATAAGAGGTTTTCCGTTTAACTTTCGTTAAAGAAAAACCTCTTAAAGTGGAGCATAGGAGAATCGAACTCCTGACCTTTTGAATGCCATTCAAACGCTCTACCAACTGAGCTAATACCCCGTTTGTGGACTGCAAAGGTACTACTTTTTTTGAAACCTGCAAACGATTCGGAAAAAAATCAGAATTTCGGGAAGGGCTTGGTCGGTTCGACGTGGACGGTGACGAGGGTGTCCGGTCCGAAATGCTCCCGGAGCGCTTTCTCGATGTAGTGGGCGCGGGAATGGGCCTCGATGAGGGTGACGTTGCCGTCCATGCGGATGTGGAACTCCATGGCGTAGTGGTTGCCGATGCGGCGGGTGCGGAGGTTGTGCAGGTCGCTGACATCGGGGAAGGACGCGACGATCTGCTGGATGTCCTTCTGCACGTTCTCGGGCAGGGCGGCCTCCGTCAGCTCACCCAGGCTCTGCCGCAGGAGCTTCCAGGCCACCCGGATGATGAAGAAGGCGACCACCAGGGAAGCCAGCGGGTCGAGCACGGTCCAGCGCCGGCCCAGCAGGATGGCGCCGCCGATGCCCACCAGCGTGCCGAGCGAAGAGAGGGCGTCGCTGCGGTGATGCCAGGCGTTGGCTTCCAGCGCGGGGGAATTGAGCTTGCGCCCCTTGCTGGCGGTATACCGGTAGGTCAGTTCCTTCAGGAGAATGGAAACCAGCGCCGCCCAGAGGGCCAGCATGCCGGGAGCGGGCAGGTCGGTGCCGTGCAGCCAGGCCCAGAGGGCGAGGCAGGCGTTGTAGGCGATGCCGCCGGCCACGACCATCAGCGCGAGGCCGATAAAGGACGTCGCGAGGGTCTCGAACTTGCCGTGGCCGTATTCGTGCTTGCGGTCCGCAGGCTTGCTGCTGATGTGGATGAAGACCAGGACCACGGCGTCGGTGAGCAGGTCCGACAGCGAGTGCACGGCGTCCGCCGTCATGGCGGCGCTTCGCCCGAGTATGCCGGCGACGAACTTGAAGACCGTGAGCAGCACGTTGACCGCGCTGCCCGCCAGCGTCACCTTCCTGATCGCTTTTTCCCTGTTTTCCATCTACCACAAAGTTAATAAAAAACTTGCTATCTTTGCAACCATGAAACGAGCTGTGATTATCCTTCTCGCGGTGGCCGTCTGTCTGGTGGCCGCCGCTGCCGGCGCGAAGCCGAAGTCTTTTGTGGTCAACACGACGAAATCCGGCAAGGCCGTGATGGGGTTCGCCGGCACGACGCCGGTCGAGATTACCGTCACGGACGGCAGGATCGAGAAAGTCGTGGCGCTGCCCAACAGCGAGACGCCCTCCTATTTCCAGAAAGTGCAGGAGAGCCCGATCTTCACCAAACTTATCGGCAAGACGGTCCAGGAAGCCCAGGCCATCAAACTGGACGCTGTCAGCGGAGCGACCTTCTCCTCGAAGGCCGTTATCGAGAATATCCAGATCGGCCTGAAAGAGGCGGCGAAGAAAGCGAAATGAGATTCCGGGTCGAACCCGGAATGAGGAAAGGCGACCTGGAACGACGATAATAAAAGCCCGGAGGTGCCGGGCTTTTATTTTTTGGTGAACAGGAAGATTGTCAGCGGCAGCGCGATGATGGCCATCGTGGCGCTGACCGGCAGGTAGATTCCGAAGTTTACGTATTCCACGACCACATAGGTGATCAGCAGCAGCCCGACGCCCATCGCGCTGGAGAGCAGGTAGTGCTTGCGGATGTCCGTGCTCTTGCAGATGATGCGGCTGAGGTTCGGCACGCCCAGCGAGATGAAGCCGATCGTGCCGCAGATGCTCACCGCCGAGGTCACCAGGAACATGATCATCGTCAGGCTCACGGCCTTGCGCCAGGCGGGGAGCTCGATCTCCCCGTTGAAATGCCGTGTCAGGTCGCGGTTGGAGCCGATGGCGAAAGCCAGGCCGACGGCGAACAGCGCCAGCGAGAAGATGATGTCGCCGGTGGTCACGCCCTCCAGGTGGAAATTGGCTGCGCCCCAGAGGTAGTACTGCTTGAGCAGGTCGCCGGTGGGGGCGTTGGTGACCACGATGGTGCCGAGCGAGCCGATGAAGGTGCCGAAGATGATGCCGAAGGTGATGAGGTTCTGCGTGGACACCCGCAGGGTCACGAAGAAGCAGACAATGGTGCAGATGAGCGTGCAGACGAAGGATCCGACGGTCAGCGAGCACCAGCCGGACATCGTGGCGGCTGCGGCGCCCAGGCAGGCGGCGCTGCCCAGCCCGAGGGAATAGACGTCCCCGAGCTGGTTGCGCCAAAGGTATTGCATCTGGATGCCTCCTACGGGAAGGGCGATTCCCGACAGGACGACGTACAGCAGACTGAGCAGGAGCATGTGCCTAGAACTTGAAGGTGAAGCCGCCGAGCACGCTCCGGCCCGGCATCGGGTAGTCGCGGACCATCTCGTAGCGGCAGTCCAGCAGGTTGCGGCCAGTCACGTTGAACGTGAGGGATCCGGCATTCCCCAGGTCCAGGGTCTTGCTGAGCGAGAGGTCGAGGGTATTCCAGGCGGGAAGTTCGCCGGTGGCGTCGAAACGGCCGCTGCGGCAGTTCCACAGGGCATCCAGCCGCCAGCCTGCGCGGGAAACATCGCCCGCGAGCACGACCGTGTGCTTCGCCACGTAGGGGACCTGCTGGTCGAAGGTGGCGCTGTCCGGGGTTTTGTCGAGGGCCGACTGGAAGGCGTAGCGGGCAGAGATGCCGCCGCGCCACAGGCCGTCGTCGCAGCGGGCGGTCAGGGACGCATCGGCGCCCTTGGCCTGCACGCGGCCGATGTTGTACGGCAGCCACACCCAGGGATCCGCCTCGGACGGGGCGGAGATGATCTTGTCCTTCAGGTCATTGTAGAAGGCGTCCGCCTTGATGCCCAGCGACCAGCTGTCCGACAGGGCCTTGTGCCAGTCGAAACCGAGGTCGGCCAGCCAGGCGTCTTCCGGCTTGAGGCCGGGGTTGCCGTAGCCCGGGTAATAGAGCTCGTTGAAGGTCGGGGCGCGGAAGGCCCTGCGGCCGAAGGCCACGAGGTCAAAGCCCTCGAATAGGGTGTAGCGCAGGTCCAGGGAAGGGGAGAAGCTGTTCAGGGCGGGCTGCCCCTTGTCGAAGGTCCCGCGGTATTCCAGGGCCAGGTCGGCCTGGAAACGCTCGAGGCGGATGGCCGTGGCCAGGGCGGCGATGGCCGCCGTGCGGGCGGCTTCGTAGTCCGTGGCCTTCAGCGTGCCGCGCTCCAGGTCGGCGGCCAGCGACACGCCCCACCAGTCCGTCAGGCGGAAGGTGTGGGAGGAGTTGAGCTGGAAGTCGCTGAAGTCGTAATTGCTGTCGCCCCAGGTGCTCTGGTAGAAGATCTTATCCCAGGCGCCCTTGGCGCTGAGATTGAGGGTATACAGATCGGAGAAGGCTTTGCGCAGCGAGCCCTGCACGAGGAAATTCTTGTCCTGCTGGCGGTCTGCCGAGGGCCAGGAGAGCGAGCCGGGCGTGCCGCGGTCGGAGGCGTTGTAATAGGTCTTGACGTGCCATTCGCCGCCCTCCATCGTGCCGAAGCCGTCGAGTCCGGCGCGGATCTGCTTGAGGTCATTGCCGGTCCGGCGGTCACCGGCGTCCCCGTACGGGAAATCGCCTTTGGTGATGACCCCGGCGCCATGGGCGCTGAGGGCAACCCGATCCGAAACCTTCACGTCGAAGCGCGCGGAGGGCATCCAGGTGCCGAAGGAGCCGGCCTGCAGGCCAAGCTGCCCGGCGAAGGGGCTGCGCCCGAAAGTCGGACGTGCCGTCCGGAAACTGACGCTGTTCTGGGCATAGTCCACCACGGCGCTGCCCAGGGTTTCGACGGGAAGCATGCCGAGGTCGTTCTGGCCGCTTTGGAAATTGCTGACGCGCACGCCGTCCAGGTAGATGTCGGTGCCTGCCGTGCCGAGGCCGCGGAGGCTGACGCCCTTCAGGCCGGCCAGTCCGCCGTAGTCACTGAGCCCCAGGCCGGGGATGCGAAGGAGGGTTTCGGCGGCCGTGCCGCCCGTGCGTAAAACAAGCGTGTCCGTCCGGGACACGACGACGCCCTTGTCGGCCACGATGGTGACGGCCTGCAGGGTGTCCGGCGTCTCTGCCACCAGCAGACCCGCCGCGATCAAAAGGGAGGTTAAGAACATTATACTGCGTCGCTAGGGCGGCCTGACCCCGGGCCTCCGGTATCAACTTTGCTTGTGGCAGGTATTCGGACTCGATTGGATCTTACCGTTGCGGGCACAGTCCCGGGTTCGCACCGGGTTCCCCTTTACGGTTGCATAGCAACACACCACAAACTTCGGCGCAAAGATAATAAAAAATCGGGGCGCAAGTCGAACTTGCGCCCCGATTTAGGTGGAGAATCCTTATGGATCCGGAACGTATTCGAGCAAATCGCCGGGCTGGCAGTTCAGCGCCTGGCAGAGGGATTCGAGCGTGGAGAAGCGGATAGCTTTGGCTTTGCCTGTCTTGAGGATCGAGAGGTTTGCAGCTGTGATCCCCACACGCTGGGCTAGTTCCCCGGAGGACATCTTCCTCCGGGCAAGCATCACATCTACATTGATGACGATCATACAGCTATTCCTCCGTCTTCTTCGGTTCTTCTGCCGGAGCGGCCGGCTGGGCGCCCTTGAGGTAGCCCGGCAGGCTCATGCCGGCCATCTTGAAGAGCTCCTCGAGCGGGGGCACGGAGCCCATCAGGCCGGACACGAAGTTGGCCGTGGCCGTCTTGCCGTTGTCTCCCTTGCCGCCGTCCCAGACGGTGACCTTGTCGATGTTGATGCCCTTGACGGCCTCGACCTGCGTCTTGACGAGTTCGGGCAGCTTGTCGGTGATGAGCATCGTGATGGCCTGCTGGGCGTCTCCGCCTGCGGCTGCCACCAGCTGGCCGAAACCGTCGGCCTGCTTGGCGAGGATCTCGAGGGTACCGCGGGCCTGGGCGTCCATCTTGGCGAAGATGGCGTCGGCCTCACCCTTCGCCTTGCGGCGGAGCTGCTCGGCTTCGGCTTCAGCCTCGATGATGCGTTTCTCCTTCTCGATCTGGGCGGCGACCACGATGTTGGCCTGCTGGGTGGCCTTCTCGCGCTCGGCGCGGGCAAGCTCGGCGTCGCGCTCGCTCTTGTAGGCCTCCTCGAGGGCCTTTGCGGCCTGGACCTTCTCGGCGGCGACGGCCAGGCGCTCGGCCTCGGCCTGCTTCTCACGGCGCTGGGCGTCGGAATTGGCAATCTCGATCTTGGCGCTGTTCTCACCCTTGACGGCGTCGGCGTCGGCGGCGGCCACGTTGACGCGGGTGTCCTTGTCGGCCAGGGCCTTGCCGGTCTCACCGTAACGGTTCTGCTCGGCCACGCTCTTCTTCGCGTCGTTGATGGCCTTGGCGGCGGCTTCCTTACCGAGGGCCTCGATGTAGCCGGACTCGTCGCGGATATCGGTGACGTTGACGTTGATGAGCTTCAGGCCGATCTTGCGGAGCTCGGCCTCCACGTTGGTGGACACGTTGGCGAGGAACTTGTCGCGGTCGGCGTTGATCTCCTCGATGTCCATCGTCGCGATCACGAGACGCAGCTGGCCGAAGAGGATATCGGTGGCGATGTTGCGGATGTCGTCGATGTGCAGGCCCAGCAGACGCTCGGCGGCGTTGGTCATGCTGTCCGGCTCCGTGGAGATACCGACGGTGAAGCGGCAGGGCACGTCCACGCGGATGTTCTGCTTGGAGAGGGCGTTGGTCAAGTTGCACTCGATGGAGATCGGGGTCAGGTCCAGGAACTGGTAGCTCTGGAACACCGGCCAGATGAAGGCGGCGCCGCCGTGGATGCATTTCGCGGAAGCGTCACGGCCGGTCTTGCCGTAGATGACGAGGATCTTGTCGGAAGGGCAGCGTTTGTAGCGGGCGAGGATGGCCGTGAAGGTCACGAAGAGCACGCCCACGATGATGAGGATGAGGTAAAGTTCCATATTGATATAAGGTTATTAGATGATGACGGAATTGATTTCTTCGACGAGCAGGGTGTTGGCGCTCACGACCTCCACGACGCGGATGCGGGCTCCGGTCCTGAGGGTCGGGCCGTCGGTCACGGCCGCGTACTCGCGCACGGCGTTGTTGATGGTGATCTGGACCTTGCCTTCGCCGGCGCGCTCGCCGGGGATGGTCAGGTAGACGCTGCCTTCGCAGTCGACGGCGGACTTGTAGACGTCGATGTTGCCGGACTGCTGCATGTCGGTCAGCCACTTGAAGAGCAGCATGACGATGAAGACCAGCACCAGGCCGACGACGATGGCGATCAGCATGCGCAGGCCGACGGCGGGGACGCTGTCCTTGAGGAGGATGGCCGTCCAGCCGAAGCCGATGAGGAAGTTGATGAAGTTGCGGAAGGTCAGCAGGTTCATCCCCGTGCTGGGATGGACTGCGTCGGAGTCGCCTCCGACATCGGCGCCCACGTCCACGGACCCGTCGGCGATGTCGCCGGGGGCTTCTCCGCTGAAGTCGGAGTTGATGTCGAAGTCTGTGTCCCCGGCTGCGCCGAGGAAGGTCATCACGGTCTGGATGACGAAGACCAGCGAAGCCGAGAGGGTCACCGCCCAGAGGACTTTCATCGCCGGTTCAAGGGAGTTCCACCATTCTATCATAAGTCAAATCGGTTATTGTTTCTGCAAAGATATAAATAATTATTGAAAAACAATATATTTTTCTCGAAAAATGCAAAAACTTTTGCCGGGCAAGGAAAGGGGTGCCAGCGTGCCCGGGAGATGCGGGGAGGCGGCGGGATTAACCTTTGATGTCGATCTGGAAGCCCTCGTCCAGGAGCGGTTGGACGAGGGTGCGCATTTCTGCGGCGGAGATTTTCTCCAGGCCCTCGGCCGGCGTAGGGCGGTCGATGGTGTAGACCATGATGCGGCGGGGCCGCAGGTCGCGGACGATGTCCATCCAGGGGCCCAGCACTTCGGGGCTGGAGGAGTCGAAGTCCGGGCTGCGAAGGAACATGGTCTGCAGGACGAAATCGCCCTTGAAGGCGCGCAGGGCCTCGATCACCCGCGACAGGCTGTAGCCGGGAGCGGGGTGGTTTATGCGCGCGACGAGCGCGTCCGTGGGCGCGTCAATCTTTAGGATAGGGTTGTCCACCCGCCGCAGCGCAGCGGCGATCTCCGGGATGTGTACGCGTGTGGCATTGGACAGGACGGAGACCCGGGCGCGGGGGTAGTAGGCGTCCCGGAGCTTGAGGGTATCGTCGATGATGCGGGGGAATTCCGGATTGAGCGTGGGCTCCCCGTCGCCGGAGAAGGTGATGGAGTCGATCGGGGTGCCTTCCAGCAGGCATTCGGCCAGTTTGTCCTCGAGGGCGGAACGGACGTCCGCCGCCGTCGGAAGGACGCGGTCGTCGCGGCCGTCGGCGTTCCAGCCGCACTCGCAGTAGATGCAGTCGAAATTGCAGAACTTCCCATGGCGCGGCAGCAGGTTGATGCCGAGCGAAGACCCCAGCCGGCGGCTGTGGATGGGCCCGAAAACGGTCTCTTCACGTATCATCCCCCAAATGTAACATTATTTTCGCGGAGTGAGAAAAAAAGAGTAACTTCGTACCCACATTTTCAATGATTGTCATGAAAGCCATCCTCAGCACAGATTTCCATTTCCCGGGCCAGGTCGCCAAGTACACCGGCAAGGTGCGCGACGTGTATAGCATCGGCTCCGATTACCTCGTCATGGTCGCCACCGACCGCATCTCCGCCTTCGACGTCGTCCTGCCCAAGGGCATCCCCTACAAGGGCCAGGTACTCAACCAGATTGCATCCAAGTTCCTGGACGCGACGGCGGACATCCTCCCCAACTGGAAGATCGCGGAGGTGGATCCCATGGCCACCATCGGCTGGCGCTGCGAGCCCTTCAAGGTGGAAATGGTGATCCGCGGCTACCTCACGGGCCATGCCTGGCGGGAATACAAGGCCGGCAAGCGCAGCCTCTGCGGCGTGCCCCTGCCGGAGGGCATGGTCGAGAACCAGCGTTTCCCGGAGCCCATCATCACCCCGACCACCAAGGCCGCCGAGGGCCACGATGAGGACATCAGTAAGGAGGAGATCATTGCGCAGGGCATCGTCTCGCGCGAGGACTACGAGCAGCTGGAGGCCTACACCCGCGCCCTGTTTGCGCGCGGTACCGAGATCGCGGCCGGCAAGGGCCTGATCCTCGTGGACACGAAATACGAATTCGGCAAGCGCGACGGCAAGATCATCCTGATGGACGAGATCCATACCCCCGACTCCTCCCGCTATTTCTATGCGGAAGGCTACGAGGAGCGCCTCGCGCGCGGCGAGCGCCAGAAGCAGCTCTCCAAGGAGTTCGTGCGCGAGTGGCTGATGGCCGGCGGCTTCCAGGGCCAGGCCGGTCAGCAGGTGCCGGAGATGACCGACGAGGTCGTCGCGGGCATCACCGACCGCTACGTCGAGCTCTACGAGCACATCACGGGCGACAAATTCGCCCCCGCCCCCGGCGACGCCGCCCGCATCGAAGCCAACATCAACGCATTCCTTAACAAATAGCCCTATGATCGAGCGTTATTCCCGCAAGGTGATGCGGGACGTCTGGACCGAAGAGAACAAGTTCAACGCCTACCTGCAGGTCGAGATCCTCTCCTGCGAGGCCTGGAGCAAGCTGGGCGTCATCCCGGCGGAAGACGTGGAGAAGATCCGCGCGAACGCGAAATTCGAGGTCGCCCGCATCCGGGAGATCGAAGAGCAGACGCGCCACGACGTAGTGGCCTTCACGCGCGCCGTCAGCGAGAGCCTCGGTGAAGAGCGCAAGTGGGTGCACTACGGGCTGACTTCCACGGATGTGGTAGACACGGCCAACGGCTACCTGCTCCAGCAGGCCGACAAGATCCTGCTGCAGGACTTGGAGGACTTCCTCGCCGTCCTGAAGAAGCGTGCGCTCGAATTCAAGGACACCCCCTGTATCGGCCGCACGCACGGCATCCACGCCGACATCACGAGTTTCGGCCTCAAGTGGGCCCTGTGGTATGAGGAGATGAAGCGCAACATCGACCGCTTCAAATACGCCCGCCAGGGCGTCGAGGCCGGCAAGATGAGCGGTGCGGTGGGCAATTTCGCCAACATCCCGCCTTCCATCCAGGATTACGTCTGCGAGAAGCTCGGCATCGCCTCCGCCGACATCTCCACGCAGGTGCTCCAGCGCGACCGCCACGCATTCTACATCGCCACGCTGGCCGTGATTGCCTCCACCCTGGAGCAGATGGCCTTCGAGGTGCGCAACCTCCAGCGCACCGAGGTCCGCGAGGCCGAGGAGGCCTTCCGCAAGGGCCAGAAGGGGTCGAGTGCCATGCCGCACAAGCGCAACCCGATCAGCAGCGAGAACATCTGCGGCTGCGCCCGCGTGATGCGCGGCTACATGTCTGCCTCTTGCGAGAACGTCGCCCTTTGGCACGAGCGCGACATTTCCCATTCCTCCACGGAGCGCATCATCCTCCCGGACGCGACGGAGCTGCTCGACTACATGCTCTGCCGCTTCAGGGGGATTCTGGAAAACCTCACGGTCTATCCGGAGAATATGCTGAAGAACATCTGGCGCACCAACGGCGTCATCTTCGCCCAGCGGGTGATGAACGCCCTGATCGGCAAGGGCCTGTCCCGCGAGGCGGCCTACGACACCGTGCAGCCCATCGCCATGAAGGCCTGGTCCGAGGGCCTGGACTACAAGACGCTGCTGCTCGCCGACGCCGGCGTGATGGCACAGCTCACTGCTGAAGAGCTGGAGTCCTGCTTCACCCTCGACTACTATTTCAAGAACGTCGACTACATCTTCAAGCGCGTCGGAATTCTGTGAGCACCCTTGCTTCCATCTTCAGGAAATGGTCTGACATAAGCCTGGTGCTGCGTATCCTGGTCGGCCTGGGGCCCCGTTTCCGTACGGTCATTCTCCTCTATCTGGTGAGCACGCTCGCGGCGGCCTTCGTGGCGGTCGGCTTCATCATCGGGGTGGTCCAGGACTCCGTGGAGACCGCCCTCAACTCCAGCGGCGACGTCTTCTTCGCCGTCACCGCCGAACTTCGCGACCGGAAAAAGAACCGGGCCGGCACCGAAAACGGCTGAAAACGGCGCCGACCCAGCTCCAAACGGCAGGGTCGGCGCCATAAAACGTCAAAAGCGGTTCCGACTTAGCGCAGGACGATCTCGCTGCGGTCGGGGCCGACGGAGATGATGCGGATCGGGCAGCCGGTCTCCTTCTCAATAAAGGCGACATAGTCCTTGAACGCCTGCGGGAAATCCTCGTAGCGGCGCACGCCGGTGATGTCGCAGTCCCAGCCGCGGAATTCCTGATAGACGGGCTTCACCTCCTCGCCGCTCTCGAAAGGGAAATAATCCACGCGCTGCCCGCCGATTTCGTAGGCGGTCGCGACCTTGATGGTCTTGAAGCTGTTGAGCACGTCGGACTTCATCATGATCAGCTCCGTCACGCCGTTCATCATCACGGCGTACTTGAGCGCGACGAGGTCCAGCCAGCCGCAGCGGCGGGGGCGGCCCGTCGTGGCGCCGAATTCGTGGCCGATCTGGCGCAGGCTCTCACCCGTGTCATCGAAGAGCTCGGTGGGGAAGGGACCGCTGCCCACGCGGGTGCAGTAGGCCTTGAAGATGCCCATCACCTTGCCGACGCGGCAGGGCGCCACGCCGAGTCCGGTGCACACGCCGGCGGTCATCGTGTTGGAAGAGGTGACGAAGGGATAGGTGCCGAAATCGATGTCCAGCATGGAGCCCTGCGCGCCTTCGGCGAGCACGGGCACGTCGTCATCGAGATAGCCGTTGACGACGATCTCGCTCTCGATGAAGCGGAAGCGCCGAAGCTCCTCCACCGCCTGCAGCCACTGCTTCTCGTAGTCGGTGATGTCATACTGGAAGTCGTACTGGGAGAGCAGGCCGATATGCTTGTTCTTCAGCGCGTTGTAGCGGTTCATGAACTCCGGGGAGAGGAGGTCTCCGATGCGCAGGCCGTTGCGGCCGGTCTTGTCCATGTAGGTCGGGCCGATGCCCTTCAGGGTGGAGCCGATCTTGGACTTGCCCTTGGCGGCCTCGCTCGCAGCGTCGAGCATGCGGTGGGTCGGAAGGATGAGGTGGGCGCGCTTGGCGATCTGCAGCTTGTCGGTGATGTCGCCGGCCTTCTGCTCGATGGCGCGGATCTCGTCCATCAGGATCACGGGGTCGATCACCACGCCGTTGCCGATGACGTTGACGGAGTCCTCGCGGAAAATGCCGGAGGGGACGGTGTGCAGTACGAAACCTTCACCGTCAAAGACCAGGGAATGCCCCGCGTTGGGACCGCCCTGGAAGCGCGCAATTACTTTATAATCAGGGGTCAGGACATCGACCACCTTGCCTTTGCCCTCATCGCCCCACTGGAGCCCGAGCACGACATCGATTTTCTTCATGACAACAATAATTACATTCCAACTTATAAAGATAGCACTCTTTTTCCGGATTGCCAAATCTGGGGGCGGGGGACGTATGGAAAAAGTTTATTATATTTGTGAATTGTAACAGATAACCGATATGAAGAAAGCTTTTTCCATACTTGCCGCCGTGGCCGCCGTCCTGTGCGTCGCCGCCTGCCGGCAGAACGTCCTCCCGACGGTGGAGGGCCGTGTCGTCGATGCCACCATCCATTCCGTCACCGTGGAGACGCCCGAGGGCGAATCCGTCGTCGTGAGCACGCTGGGGACGAATCCCATGCTCGTGCCGGGCGTGCTGCCCGGCGACGAAGTCAGCATCGCCTACGAGGTGCTCCCCGAGCTGGATGTCCTCCGCGCGGTGCAGCTTGACATCCTCACGCCGTCCGCCTACCGGCTGCTGCCGGGCATCTGGCGCGACTGCTCGGATGCGGATGAAGTGGGCCTCGTGCTGGCCGAGGACGGCTCCGCCCGGGCCGTGGGCCTGGCGGGCCTGACCCTGCAGGACTGGTCGCTGGATGGGGAAGACCTCGTGCTCACGTCCGTGGATCCGGACGGGAAAGCGCCTTCCCAGACCCTTCTATACCGGATTGAGCGGCTCGACATCGATTCGCTGGTCGTGAAGCCTGCTGAGGCCGGCCGGCGCCTTGCCTTCTCCAGGCAGCGCTAATGTCAAATGCTGCATGGCGGGGACCAGGGACCTGTTGCTGGGCAAATTGCGCGGCGGATCGCCGCTGAGCGGGGGTGAGCGTTTCAAGCTCACCCTCCTGCTTGCATGGCCGTCCATCCTCGCGCAGCTGTCGATGTGCCTGATGAGCTACATCGACGCGGCCATGGTCGGACGGCTCGGCTCCGCGCAGGCCGCCGCCATCGGCCTCGTCAGCACGACCACCTGGATCTTCGGCAGTTTCTGCTATGCCAATTCTTCCGGTTTCAGCGTCCAGGTGGCGCACCGCTGCGGGGCGAAGGATTTCGCCGGGGCGCGGCGCCTGTTCCGCCACGGCATCTGGATCACCCTTGCCGTGAGCGTCCTGCTGGCGCTGCTGGCCGTGGCCATCCACGGTGCGCTGCCGCACTGGCTGGGCGGCACCCCGGAAATCCTGGAGGACGCCTCCGCCTATTTCCTGATCTATGCGCTTTTCCTGCCGTGCCTGCAGGTCGCCATTTTCTCCGAGGCGTCGCTGATTGCCAGCGGCAACGTGAAGGTGCCCGGCATCGTGAGCGTGGCGATGTGCGTGCTGGACGTCGTTTTCAACTACCTGCTCATCTTCGTGGCGGGTCTCGGGGTGAAGGGCGCGGCGCTCGGAACCGGCCTTGCCACGGCCTGCGCGGGCGCGTTCCTCGTCGTGTATGCCGCGCGCCACAGCGAGGAGCTCCGCCAGGAGGGGAGCTGGCTGCGCCCTGCCCGCCGCATCGTAGGCAGCATCCGGACGCTGCGCACGGAGGCCCGCGCGGCAGACTCCCTTTTCGACCGGGGCCAGAAGGACATGTTCCGGCAGGCCTTCGGCATCAGCTGGCCGCTGTGGATCCAGAACCTCATTTCACGCGGCGCGTACATCGCCGCGACCGTGCTGGTGGCGCCGCTCGGCACCATCGCCATCGCGGCCAATTCCTTCGCCATCATTGCCGAAGGCTTCTGCTACCTGCCCGGCTACGGCATGGAGGACGCCGCCACCACGCTGGTGGGGCAGAGCCTGGGCGCGAAACGCCCGGACATGGCCCGCCGCTTCGCCTGGCTGACCATCGGCACGGGCGCCGCGATGATGTCCTTCCTGGCGGTGCTCATGTGGATCTTCGCCCCGCAGGTGATGGGGCTGTTGAGCCCGGATCCGGAGGTCGTTGCGCTGGGAGCAAGGTGCCTGCGGATCGAGGCCTGGGCGGAGCTGCTCTACGGCGTCAGCATCGTGGCCTACGGCTGCTGCGTGGGGGCCGGCGACACCCTGGTCCCTTCTGCCATCAACTTACTGAGCATGTGGGTGATACGCCTCGGGCTCGCGCTCATTCTGATCCCGCGCTACGGGCTGGTGGGCTACTGGATCGCCATGGCCACGGAGCTCTGTGTCAAGGGCGTCGTCTTCGCCGTCCGCATCGCCCGCGGGCGCTGGATGCGGACCCGCCTGACCCGCAGCGCTGCATGTTAATAAGTGTGTTGATAAATACAAGCGGATTTCCCGGTTTTTGCCGGGGATAAGGGCTAAATTTGTCATCCGGACAAGCAGCCCCCGTGAGGGGGCGATGTCCCCTTGACCACGAACCAATCTTCGGAAATCAGAATAAAGCAATATGGACGTACGTAAAACCAACGGATCGTACGAAGAGTACGATAAAGCCAAACTCGCCCGTGGCATACACGAGGCATACAAGACAGCAGGAGAGTACTGCGACGACGCGATTGTCGTGTCGATCATCAACAACCTATATGTCTATGAAGGCATCACCAGCCAGGAAATCCGCCGCCAGGTGGAAGAATCGCTGATGTCGGTCAACAAGAAGGTCGCCCTCGCCTATATCGAGAAGTTCGACGCCGACCTTGACCTGCGCAAAAAGCGCGACTTCATCAAGGACTACATCAAGGCCTCCAACGCCGCGACGGGCTCCAAGTTCGACGCCAACGCCAACGTCACCCGCAAGAACATCGTGACCCTGGGCAACGAGCTCTACAAGGAGAACAACATCAAGCAGAACCGCTACATCATGCAGGACAAGATCAAGGCCCTGTACGGC
>CAJOHX010000033.1 GCA_905234475.1 uncultured Bacteroidales bacterium
CGGTTTAGGCTCTTCCCATTTCGATCGCCACTACTTTGGGAATCGATATTTCTTTCTCTTCCTGCAGGTACTAAGATGTTTCAGTTCCCTGCGTACGCTCCGATATAAAATCGGCGACGGGCCTTCAACCCGCCGGGTTTCCCCATTCGGACATCTCCGGATCAATTCCTGTTTGCAGATCCCCGGAGCTTTTCGCAGCTTACCACGTCCTTCCTCGCTTCCGGAAGCCTAGGCATCCCCCGTTCGCTCTTGTTCTCTTTCTCGTACTTTTTTAAGTGAATCAATTGCGACTCTTACGTCTCAATTATTACTCGTTTTGCCTTGAAATTGCAGTCCCATATTTCGCAACTCGAAAAAACTCGAATTTACTCTTATACAGACTATAATCTCTTTTTAAACTTCTTACCTCGTTATCTCTCTCAGTATTATCAAAGAACTTTCAAATCCCTCCTTCGGAGTGTCCCTCATCGGAAGGGACGGCAAAGGTACACACTTTTTTTGAACTTGCAAATCTTTTTCGAAAATATTTTAAAAAATCTTCGCCCCGTCATTCGCCGGCCACAACCGGCGAATCTCCTTTTTTTGTATATTTGTGGCTATGGAAAAAATACTTGACCGATTTCTGCGCTATGTCGCGGTGGACACCCAGTCCAACGAGGAGAGCGAAAGCCAGCCCTCCGAAGCCAAAGAATTGAACCTGCTCCGCATGCTCCAGGGAGAGCTGGAGGCCCTCGGCGTCGAGGCGACCCTCGACGAATGGGGCTACGTGATGGGCACGATTCCCTCCAATATTGATAAGAAAGTCCCGGTGGTGGGCTTTATTGCCCACGTGGACACGGCCCCTGACGCCTCCGGCGCCAATATCAAGCCGCAGATTATCGAGAATTACGACGGCTCCGACATCCCCCTGAAGGGCGTGCCCGGCCTGCTGCTGAAGACCGTCGAGTTCCCCGAGCTCCTCGAGCACAAGGGCGAGACGGTCGTGACCACGGACGGCACGACGCTGCTCGGCGCCGACGACAAGGCCGGCGTGGCGGAGATTATGGACACGGTCCAGTACATCATGACCCATCCGGAATTCAAGCACGGCGAGATCAAGGTCGGCTTCACCCCGGACGAGGAGATCGGCCGCGGCGTGGTGAAATTCGACGTGGCGCGCTTCGGCGCCGACTACGGCTACACCATGGACGGCGGCGACGTGGGCGAGCTGGAGTTCGAGAACTTCAACGCCGCCTCCGCGAGCATCCGCATCCAGGGCAGCAATGTCCACCCCGGCTACGCCAAGGGCAAGATGCGCAACGCCCTGCACATCGCGCAGGAGTTCGACGCGCTGCTGCCGGTCAGCCAGCGCCCCGAGTACACGCAGGACTATGAAGGGTTCTTCCACCTGATCAGCCTCAAGGGCACGGTCGAGGAGGCGTCCTTCTCCTACATCATCCGCGACCACGACCGTGCGAAGTTCGAGCAGAAGAAGCAGGTCATCGCCCAGTGCGGCGACTTCATCAACGCGCGCTACGGCGCCGGCACGGCCACCGTGACGGTCAAAGACCAATATTATAATATGCGCGAGCAGGTGGAGCCCCACTACCACGTGGTGGAGAAGGCCGTCAAGGCCATGGAAATGGCGGGCGTCAAGCCCCGCATCCAGCCCATCCGCGGCGGCACCGACGGCGCCAACCTCTCCTTCCGCGGGCTCCCGTGCCCCAACATCTTTGCCGGCGGGCTCAACTTCCACGGCAAATTCGAGTGGGTCACCGTGGAGAACATGGAGAAGGCTGCCGCCGTGATCCGCAACCTCATCACGCTCTATGCGGAATAGTCTGGACCCGAAACAGGCCATTTTCGATGCGACCCCCGGCTCAGCAGCCAGGGGTCGCATCGATTTCGGCCGGAATCGTTACCAGAGGGCGTGTTCTGATTCTATTTAAGTTTGCCGTCCCACCTGCTGGAAGTGGGTTCGGCGTCGTTGTAGCTCCATTTGCCGGTGAAGGCCGTGAAGTCGTCGTTGAACACGAATACGAAGCGGCCTTTGCCATTGTCCTGCGTCCAGCGGCCCGTCAGCGTGTGGCCGCTGAGCGTACCTTCGATCCGGCCGTTCTGATGGTCATACGTGCCGGTGACCCGGTTGCCGTCCTGGCGGAAGCGGATCGCGTTGAAATCGGAAGAGAAATCCCCCGCCGGCAGCTTGCTCACGCTTTCTACGGCAGTCAGTTTACCATCCCAGGTGCCCTTGGGCTCAGCGTCGTCGTAGCTCCATTTGCCGGTAAAGGCGGTGAAGTCGTCGTTGAACACAAACACGAGGCGGCCCTTGGCGTTGTTCTGCGTCCAGCGGCCCGTCAGCGTGTGCCCGTCGAGCGTGCCTTCCACCTGGCCGTTCCGGAAGTCATACGTGCCGGTGACCCGCTTGCCGTCCTGGCTGAAGCGGATCGCGTTGAAAGTGGACGAGAAATCCCCTGCAGGAATCAGGTTGCCGGACGAAGCCTTCCTGTGGCTGCCGGTGCTGCTGTCCGGCTTCAGGCCGCTTCCCGATTTCAGTTTGCCGTCCCACTTGCTGGAAGTAGGCTCAGCGTCGTTGTAGCTCCATTTGCCGGTGAAGGCGGTAAAGTCGTCGTTGAACACAAAGACGAGGCGGCCCTTGGCGTTGTCCTGCGTCCAGCGGCCTGTCAGCGTATGGCCGCTGAGCGTACCCTCGATCCGGCCGTTCCGGAAATCATACGTCCCGGAGACTTTGTTGCCGTCCCAGGTGAAGACCATGTCATTGAAATCGGTGGTAAAAACGCCCGAGCGCCCGGAACGCTGCGCTGCAGCAGAGAGTGACAGGCAGCAGAGCACCGCCACAAGAAGAATGTGCAATCGGTTCATAGCATTTCGTGTTATGCCTGCAAGATAGTCATTATCGACTACAGATGCAAATCCCCTTGGGAAAACAGGCAGCCTGTCTCAGAGGAAGCGGATGCGGTCGACGAGCGAGACGAAATAGTCGTTGGACCAGATGTCCAGGATGGAGGCATCCGTGATGTAATTCTTCACATCCGTCTTGACCAGGTCAATATCCGTTGTAGCCAGCTTATCGCGGAGGCGCTCCAGGAAGGTCTCCTTGCTGAGTTCTTCTCCGTTGAACTCCAGGATCCGGGCCTGCAGATGATTGAAATCCAACGGGATATTGTAGCGGACATACCACTCGAAGTCAAACCAGTCCCGGCCCTTGATCCGGTGCGCCCAGGCACGATAGAGCAACGCATGCAGCTTGCCGGCATACAGGTCTGGAAGCGTCACACAGCGGGTCATGAAAGACATCGGCCGCATCATCAGCTTCTGCTCGGTCCCGAAGCCCAGCGGCGGATCCGTGTCCAGCTCGATCTTCACCTTGACGGTCTTCTTCGTCTGGAACTTGATGTCGTACGCCTCCGTATTCTCCTTCAGGAATGCCGACTCCACGCGTCCGAACATCTTCTTGTCCTTCTTAACGATATCGACCTCCATCCCGTCGTGGTGGAATTCGTCGACAATCGCCTGGAAGTAGTTCTCGATATGGATGTCGTCCCGCTTCTCCGTCAGGGTGAAGTCCATGTCTTCCGAATATCGCGGCAGGTCGTGGAACAGCCTCAGGCACGTGCCGCCATAGAATGCGGCATGCTTGAAGAAGCCGCCCTGATACAACCCTGCCAGGGCAATCCGCTGCATCACCTCCTGCTCCGCATTGGGCGTCGCCACACCCTTCGGGCCGGCGTATTCCGCCAGCATCGATTCAAATATCGTCATCGCTTGATCATCTTTACCAGATTATTCAGTATTTCCGCCTTGCGGCCATATTCCGCACAGGCCTCGATAATATCCGTTTCGAAATCCGACAATTCGTCCACGTCAAAACGGAGGTCCTCCTCCAGGTACTGCGCAAGCCGCTTCACGGAACGCTCCGGCACATAGCGGTCCCGGAGGATGAAGTCGCACAGCGCCTTTTCGGGCGAAGCAATCAGGAAACTGACGCCATTCGCCTCTTCGCTCCTCAGTCCGATGGAATAATACCCGTCGGGGACCTGATAATAGTCGAAGCGGCCCAGCGCGTTATCGAATGTCCGGGACCGCTTGGTCGTGGCGGAAGTCATTTGGAAAACCCGCTCCGGAATCAGTCCATACCAGCGCAGGGCCCAGTGGAACGAGACGTAGGACGGTCCGTAGATATGGTTGGCGCACAGGCCGGGACTGACCGGCTTGCCGCTCAGATCCGGCGCCACCACATACAGGCCGCGCTTCAGCCGGATAATCTGGCCGTCGCGCTCCAGGGCCAGGATCTTCTCCGCAGGCGCAGACAAGCCCGGATAACAAGTCGATATGGCATCGGCCTGCACCGGGACATTTCCAAAGACAAGTAGCGGGTTCTTCTTCATCTCACCCGCAAATATGAGAAATTTTGCACAGCAATCAAAGGAAATCCTTGTTTTCTATGCAAAATTTCACAATTCACCCCGAACCGGAAGGGACCGGGACTAATAGTATTCGATCACGCGGTCGACGGTGGAGACGGAGAACTCACCCTTCTGGAAGGCGGGCTCGATACTCTCCCGACGCTGGATCCAGTTGCCGTAGCTGTCGTAGAAGTACAGGCTGTAGGTGTTGACGTAGACGTCGTCCGGAGTGAAGTAGGCACGCTTGTACTCGGTCTCGTCACCATTGGCGTTGTACTTGTACTCCGACCAGTACTCGGCGACCATGCCGGAAGCATTAGGCTCCTTCATGGTCTCCATCAGGAGCATCTTGTCGGTCTTCACGAAGGTCCAGGTCTTCTTGCCGCTCCGTTCGGAAAGGGTGAGCGGAATACCGTTGGCTGCATAGGTCACCCCCATCACCCCGGCTTCTACGCAAGAGACCGGATAGCCGTTTTCGTACACGACCTTATTGGTGCTCTTCTGCACCTCTCCGTCCCGTCCGACCTGGGACTCTTCCATGATCGTGAGGTTGCCGTCGTCGCCAAACACGAAAGTCATGTCGGTCTTGGCGTAATAGGCCGGCGACGTGTCCAGGTAATGGATGGCGGAAAGATCCTTGAAGATAGTAACAGGGAAGTCGAGTCCGCTCACATAGATAGGCACCCAGACAGATGGACTTGTGGCGACAAACTTGCCCTTGTTCTCGTATTCAAAGGTAAAGAACATGCCGTTCTGACCGCCCTCGTCATACAGGGACTGGCTTTTGATGCGGTGGCCCGCGTCATCGTAGAAATGCTCCCAGTTGAGCGTGACGGAACCTTCTTCCGTGTCATGATACTCGTCTTTCACCAGATGACCGGCCGTGTCGTAATAGAACTTGTGGAAGGTGGTGTAGTGGGCGTCGTACCAGCACTTGACCGGGCCGCGGAAACCGGCCTGCTCGCGGTCCGTCCGCTCCCAGTAATACGTGGAGAACCAGGACTCCGCCGGCAGGGCGCCTGCGTTGAGGCTCTGTTTGATCGATTTGGTAACTTTCTTGTCGCCCGAGGTGATGGTCACGGTCGCCGTGCGCTCGCGGCTGATCTCATTGGCCTGGACGATGACGTTGATCTCTCCCTGGCCCGTGCCGGAAGCGGGATCAACCGTGCACCAGTCGGCGTCGGTGCTCGCCGTCCATGCGGCGGGGGTCTCATTGACAAACGCATGGAAACCCAATACGAACGAGTCGCCATCGCAAGGGAACGTGTACGCGTCAGCGCCGCCCAGCAGCTCAAGGGTCAGGGAAGGATCCAGCTTTTTGCCGCCTCCGTTTTTCTCCTGGCAGGCGCAAACCAGCAGGGCCGCAGCCGCGCAAAGCGCGAAGGTTAAAAGTCATTTCATAAGCATCTAAAGTGTTATTAATACGCTATAAAGATAGTTTTTTTCGGATAAATGCATTATCAAATCTTGAAAACCAGGCTCTCATATCAGGAAATGGATTATTCCTTCTTGGCGGCAAGGATCATGTAGGCGCAGATGGCGATGAGCGGGAGAATCGCGATGGCTTCGGCGCCGGAGGCGACGTGGCCGGGGGCAACGGTATTCCAGGCGTTCATGAACCAGTCCACCTTGGCGAACTTCAGGATGGCGGAGACGACACCCATCAGCGCGCCGCCGGCGATGAAGCCACTGGCGATCAGGGTGCCCTTCTCCTGACGGGCGGTATTGACGGCCTTGTCCTTGCTGCGGGTGCTGACGTACCAGGAGATGGCGCCGCCGAGCAGCAGCGGGAGGTTCAGGTCGATCGGGATAAACATGCCGAGGCAGAACGCGAGGGCCGGCACCTTGAAGACGGTGAGCAGGATGGCGATCACCGCGCCGATGCCGTAAAGCAGCCAGGGAGCGCTGCCGCCGCTCATCATCGGCTGGATGACAGCCGCCATGGCATTGGCCTGCGGGGCCACCAGGGCGCCGTCGCCCGTGAAGCCGTAGGTCTTGTTCAGGATCAGCATCACGCCGCCCACGGTCGCGGCCGCTACGGCGATGCCGACAAACTTCCACGCCTCCTGCTTTTTCGGCGTCGTGCCGATCCAGTAGCCGATCTTAAAGTCGGTGATCAGGCCGCCGGCGGTGCTGAGGGCCGTGCAGACCACGCCGCCGATGACCATCGCGGCCACCATGCCGGCGTTGCCCTTGAGGCCGACCGCCACGAGCACCAGGGCCGTGATGATCAGCGTCATGATGGTCATGCCGCTGACCGGGTTCGTGCCCACGATGGCGATGGCGTTGGCCGCCACCGTCGTGAACAGGAAGGCAATCACCGCCACGATCACGAGGCCGATCAGGGCCTGCCAGACGTTGTGGACCATGCCGCCGAAGGCGAAAAATGCGAACACGGCCAGCAGGGCGATCGCGATGCCCCAGACGACCGTCTTCATCGGCAGGTCTTCCTGCGTGCGCTCCGGCTTGCCGGCCGCAGCACCGGCCTTGGGCTTGAATTCGCTGACGGCCAGCCCGACGGCGCTCTTGATCACGCCGGCGCTCTTGATGATGCCGATGATGCCCGCGGTGGCGATGCCGCCGATGCCAATATGGCGGGCGTATTCCTTGAAGATCTGGTCCGGGGACATCTCGGAGATGGTCTGGGCGATGCCCGTGCCCATCAGGTCGATGACGCTGCCGCCCCAGATGAGGTTCATCAGGGGGATGATCACCAGCCAGACGAGGAAGGAGCCGCAGCAGATGATAAACGCATACTTGAGGCCCACGATGTAGCCCAGGCCCAGCACGGCAGCGCCGGTGTTGAGCTTCAGGACGACCTTGGCCTTGTCGGCGACGACCTGGCCCCAGTGCATCACGGTGGTGCTGAGCGTCTCCGCCCAGGCGCCGAAGGTCGCCACGACAAAGTCGTACAGACCGCCCACCAGACCTGCCATGAGCAGGGTCTTGGCGCTCTTACCGCCGCCCTCGCCGCTCACGAGCACCTGCGTGGTGGCCGTGGCCTCCGGGAACGGATACTTGCCGTGCATGTCCTTGACGAAGTATTTGCGGAACGGGATCAGGAACAGGATGCCGAGGAAACCGCCCAGCATCGAGCTCAGGAACATCTGCCAGAAGTTCACGTCCAGGCCGAGGATGTAGATGGCCGGAAGCGTGAAGATGGCGCCCGCCACCACCACGCCGGAGCAGGCTCCAATGCTCTGGATGATGACGTTCTGCCCCAGGCCGCCCTGCTTGCCGAGGGCGCCCGTGAGGCCCACGGCGATGATGGCGATGGGGATGGCCGCCTCAAACACCTGGCCGACCTTCAGCCCGAGATAGGCCGCGGCCGCGGAAAAGAGGATGGTCATCAGCAGGCCGAGGGTCACACTGTACGGCGTGACCTCCAGCGGCTTCTCATTCGAGCCCAGGAGGGGCTGGTAGCTCTCCCCCGGCTTCAGCTCCCGATGAGCGTTTTCCGGAAGTGACAGATTTTTGTTTTCTGGCTTCATCGCGTTCTTTCTGTTTTTGGTAGAATGCTATGTATTTCTGCAATTTGGCTTCATCAATGGCCGCCTGCCGGGCTTCGGCGGCGGCGACACGGGCAGCGCGGCGGGCCTTGCGCTCCGCTTTGCGCGCTTCCCGGGCGGCCGCTTTGGCCGCATCGCGCTCGTCCAGCTCCGCCCAGCGGGCGTCGCGCCGCGCGATGCGCAGGGCGCGCCGCAGCTCGCGCGGGGACATCCAGGTGGTGTCGCGCTGCGCGAGGGAATCGACCGGCGCCGCGAGGGAGTCGGCGGGCGCGGCCAGGGAATCCGCGGGGACTGTCATCCCGAGCGCAGTCGAGGGATCCCGCAGGGTGTCGGAGGGAGATTTCTCGGCTCCGCTCGAAATTACACCCTTATCGTCATTCGCCGTTCCCCTTCCGTCATTCGCTGTCCCTTCTCCGTCATTCGCTGTCCCTTCTCCGTCATTCGCTGTCCCTTCTCCGTCATTCGCCGACGTGTTCGGCGAATCTCCGACATCAAGGATATCGGCAGGAGATTCCGGGTCAAGCCCGGAATGACGATCATTCTTCTTCTGTTTGGCGGCCTCCAGCGCATCGTAGACCTTCTTCATGTGGCCGGGGAAGTAGATCTCCGTCTGACGGAAATCCGCCTGCGGATGGGCCTCGTACTCCGCCCGTTCGGAGGGGCGGACCACCATGGAGGTCACGTCGAACTTGTTCTGCGGCCGGCGCTCCGGCTGCCAGTTGAATCCCTTCAGCATGTGATCGGACCGGGCCACCTGCACCACCGGATACGCGTCGCTCTTGGGGGCGTCGTAGTTGTAGACATGGTCCACGTTGCCGTCGGCATCGAAGGTGGCCATCATCATCCGGGACTCCGTCTTGTTGACCGTGGCGATCGTGCCGTTCTCCTCCAGGTAGAGGAGCGACGTGACGCCGCCCAGCGCGTCAAAACGCCGCAGGGCGGTGGAATCCGAGAAATACGCGAGCACATCCGTGCTCTTGATCTGATCGAAGTATCCGCCCGATTCCTCGGTGTGGATGAAGGCGTTGGACATCAGGTTCGCCCGCTCCATCTTGCTGTCCCGAATCAGCACGAAGAGGCTGTCGGCGTTGTACTGGCGGCGCACTTCGTTCCAGACCACGGGGTCCTTGTACAGGCGGGCGATCGAATCGAGGTCGGAGTAGCGCAGCGAGTCGCAGCGTACCTGCATGTCCTTGCGGAAAATGCGGATGTCGCCCGTGGCCAGCAGGAAGCCGACCTTGGTGGTGTCGGGCGGCGGCGGGATGGTGTCCAGCTGCACGGCGAGGGAATCGGTCCGGAAGGCAAGGGAGTCGGTCTGCGCCAGGCTGTCGGCCATGGCAAGGGAATCGGTCACGGCAAGGCTGTCAGATTTCTCGGCTCCGCTCGAAACGACACGCTGGTTGCCCGGACCGGCATCCTGGCCACCCGGACCGCCGGCAGGGTTGGTTCCCGAGCCTGTCGAGGGACCGTTACCGCGGGACGTGTCCCGCCGGTCGCCCCCGGAATTGTTGGCGCCGGCGATGCCCGCCTGCATCTGCCGCGCCCGCGCAGCGGACTGCCGGGCCTGTGCGGCGGGGTCGTCCCGGGCGGCCTGCGCGGCGGCGTCAGCCGCCTCCTGCGCCGCCCGGCGGCGGTATTCGCTCACCGGGTCGCCCAGCATTTCCTCCAGCCGGGAGGCGGAAACCTTGATCTCCGACTCCGGGATGTCACACATCTTCATCGTGTTGTACACAAAGCGCCTGGCGCCCAGGTAGGTCGTGTCCGGATGCGCCCCCTGGCCGTCCCAGAGGGCCGCCGAGGCGCGGTTCTCCAGGACCACGCGGCTAAGCGAGTCCACGTAGTGCAGGCGGTCGCCCATTGCGGCCACCTTGCGGCTCTGGTCCTGGATCTGGATATTGCCCAGCATCAGCAGGTTGTTGGAGTTGCGGTAGTAGTAGAGACTGTCGCTCCACGATTCCTGGGTGCTCCCCAGGCCGTGGACCGCGTCGCGGAAGAAGAACATCTCCGCGCTGCGCTCGTACCAGCCGCTGCCGGCCGAGAGCATGTTGCCGTCTTTCCAGAAGTCGATCGCCGTGCGGAAATCCGCCCGCTCCGCCTCGGAGTCGTAGTCGAGCAGGTCCGTCTTGACGAAGACCGAGTCCGTGAACATGTTGACATTGCCCTGGAAGGTGAACAGGCTCCGGGCGTTGGCATAGGTCCCGTCGTCGCTTTCGATGATCTGGCCGTCCTCGCTGATCATCGCCCCGCCGCCATGGAAGGTGGCCAGGCTATCCTTCGTGTTGTAGTCGAGGATGCGGGTGCGGAGGAGGTTGTCCCGCTTGTTGCGCAGTTGCACCACGCCGCCGCGAAACTGGGCCAGGTCCTGGTCGATGAGATAGTCCAGCGTCTCGCTGGTCAGCACGGACTCGCCCTGCATCAGCTGGACGTGGCCGTAGCAGTTGATCAGTTTGTCATCCACGTGCCAGAGGGCCGTGTCGCAAATGAGGTAGGTGCCGTTGTGTAAAAATGTGGGGGAAATGGCCTTGCGTATCGCCCTGCCGTCGGTCTCCACCTGCTCGATGTACTGGGCGTTCATCAAGCGCACCAGCGAATCCGTCTGCCCGGAAGAGGACTGGGCGGACAGCGGCAGGGCGCAGACCAGCAGGAATGCGCCGAGAATCAGTCTTTTCTGATTTTTTCCGACCATCCGTTGCGCGAGAACTCACAATCCCCGAACAGGGGATCGATGATGATGTAGCTGCTCTTGATCTTGTCGTCGAGGAACTTGTCAATGGCCTCCACCGTCTTCCCGTTCTGCACCATCCCGAGCAGCTCCGTGTAGTCATTCTCGAAGGTGGCCGTGTGCGCGGGGACGATCTTGTCCAGGCGGACGATCTTGTAGACGAGGTTGCCGTCGCGGCCTTCGTTGTCCAGCGAGGCAATCGGCTCGGAGATCTCGCCGACCTCCAGGTCCTGGACGGCCGCGTAGTCCTGCGGCTTGAGCTGGTCGATCTCGAAATAGGCGGAACCGGTGCTGGGGTCGGCCATCTGGCCGCCGTTGGTGCGGGTCGCCGGGTCCTCGGAGTAGAAGCGCGCCGCCATCTCGAAGGTGATGGTGCTGTCCATGATGGCCGTGCGGAGGCTGTCCAGGCGCTTGAAAGCCTTCTCCTGGTCCTCCATGGTGTAGCTCGGCCGGATCAGGATGTGGCGGGCGTTGAACATGTCGCCCTTCTTCTCCAGCACTTCGATAATGTGGAAACCGTCCGGGGTCTCCACGATCTGGGAAATGGTGCCGGGCTTGAGCGACATCGCGGCATCCGAGAAGGCCGGCCAGAAGATGGACTTGGAGGCCATGCCCAGCTCGCCGCCCTTGCGGGCACTGCCCGGATCCTCGGAATACAGGCGTGCCAGCGTGGCGAAACGCTCGCCGTTGATGATGCGCTCGCGGATGTCCAGCAGGCGCTCCTTGACGGCAATGGCCGCGGCCTCGCGGTCAGGATACACGCAGATCTGGCTCATCTGGTATTTGATCGGCACGACAGGCAGCGCGGCCGTGTCCACCGTGTCGAGGTACTGCTTGACATCGTAGGGAGTCAGCTCCGGGAGGCTGCGGGCGATCTCCTGCTGCTCCTGCTGGGTGAGGCTCTGGTCCTCGATCTGCTGGCGCCACTCCTGGCGGAGCTTGTACAGCGGCTTGCCGAAGTAGTCGGCCAGCTCGTCCTCGCCGCCGAGGGCGGTCAGCATCTGGGCGGCGTACTGGTCCAGCTGGGCGGCAACGTTGTCCTGGTTGACCACGAGGGAGTCCACGCGGGCCTGCGACAGGAAGAGCTTGGTCTCCATCATGTTCTCGAGGACCTCGCAGCGCATGTTGCGGTCGGACGCCATGCCCTGGGCACGCATCGTCTGGACCTGCGCCTCAATCTCGGACAGGCTGATCATCTCGCCGCCCACGACGGCGACGGTCTTGTCCACGACTCCCTGGTATTTCTGTGCCGATGCGGCGAAGGCCATGCTGAGCAGAAGGGCCGCAGCCGCCGCTTTCTTCAACGGATTATTCATTCTCGTAGATTACAAATTTCTTACTCTCGAGCGCGTTTTCAAGCAAGTCCCGTTCCAAACTGTTCATCAGGTCGTGTTTTCTTGCACTCATCAGGATATCCCGGATGCGGTCGGACACGAATTCCAGCGGAGCGGTGCCCTTGCGCTGGATCTCGACCACGTAGGCGGCCATCAGGTCGGTGCGGTCCTCCGGCTCGTAGCGGATCATGTCGCCCTTGAGGTGGGAGAGCATGGATTCCCAGTCCAGACCGAAGGATTTCGCGAGTTCGCCGGCGTCCATCCAGGTGTCTGCGCTGTCAAACCAGCGCAGGGCGGTGGACTTGGCGAGTGTGTCCGCCCGCTGGATGTCGTCGTATTCCTGGGAGCTCATCATCTTCAGGATGGCGTCCTTGTTGGGCGAATCCTTCATCACGTCCACGAAGCGGACCTTGAGCACGGGACGCTTCAGCTCGAATTCATCCGCGTGGGCGGTATAGTACTGGCTGATCTGGCCGTCGGTGATCAGCGTGTCCAGCCGGTCGTTGATGTAGCGCTGCTCGTAGCGGTACTTGAGCAGCGAGCGGCGGAAATCCTCCAGGTCGGCGGTCACGTCGAGCTCCGCCTTGGACAGCTGCGTCTCCGCCACGTCCAGGTACAGCAGGTCCATCGCCCAGGTATTGATGTACTGCTCCGCCAGGCGGAGACTGTCCTCCGCCGGAATCATGTTGGGGATGAAACGCTCCACCTCCGACTTGTACAGCTTGGTCCTGCCGACGCGCGCCACCACGTCGTCGTCGTGGATCAGCGAGGAGATCGCGTTGCACGAGCAGAGCAGGAGGGGCAGCAGTGCCAGTATGAAGGATTTACGCATAGCTTACAAAGATACTAATATTTTTGGAGATTCCGGGTCAAGCCCGGAATGACGTATCGTTCGTCATTCGCCGGCCCCGACCGGCGAATCTCAGTTCTCCGCAGCGAGGGCCTCGATGATGGCGTCCATGGGCGGAACCATCAGGTAGGATGCCGCCGGGCAGTTGTTGATGAGCAGGGAGAAGATGATCGTGTGCTTGGGATCCCCGTCGGTGGAGAGGATGTAGCCGCTGAAGCAGCGCACCCCGTTCATCGAGCCAGTCTTCATGTGGATGCGGTCCTTGAACTCCTGCGGGGCCTTGGGGAAACGGTCCTCCAGCGTGCCCTTCGCGCCGGGCGTGGGCAGCGAGGCAAAAAACGCGTCCCAGACGGGCAGGGTGGTCATTTTCCGGAGGAACTTGACGAAGAATTCCGGGCTGACGTAATTCTTGCGCGACAGGCCGCTGCCGTCGAACTGCTGGTAGCAGTTGTCCGTGCGCAGGCCCAGGGCGCGCATCCCGGCCTCCGCGGCGTCCTGGCAGTCGTCCTGCCCGGCCGTGCGGCCGGAACGCAGGGAAACCATTTTCAGGAGCGTCTCCGCGTAGAAATTGTCGCTCTCGCCGTTGGTGTCGCGCACGATCTCCGACAGGGGCGCGGAGAAGGTGCTGCCGAGCCGCGTCAGCTCCTCCGGAGCGGCAGCGGCGTCCAGCGCGGCGCCGAATGACAGGTCCGTGCGGATCCCGCCCTGCGGGGTGATGTCGCCCCAGCCGCCCTTGACCTCCACGCCGGCGGTCTGCTGCAGGAAGTTATGGAAATAATAGGCGCAGGTGTACGCCCCGTAGGCATTGGTGCACTCCAGCGTGTAGCCCCTCCGGTCGATGGGGAAGGAGCCCGCGAGCTCGCCGAGCGGGGCGAGCGAGCCGTTCACGTAATAGAGCGAGTTGGAGGAGCGGGCGGAGCCCGTCACCGTGTGGTTCGCGTACTGCATCCAAGGGGTGTCGGGATACTGCACGCGGTAATTGACCGGAAGGCCGGCAGCGCCGGGGGTGATGTAGAAGTTCTGGGCGTTCTCGAAGAAGTTGAGCCCGGTGGGGCCGGCGCCGTAGTTGCAGCCGAGGTCGTCGAAGGTCCAGCCCAGGTTCTGCGGCGTCACGTCGCCGAAGATGCGCGGATCGCCCAGCACGCGGCCGTCAATGGCCGTGATGCCGGCGTCAGCGAGCAGCTGCGCCCAGGCAGCAAAAGTCTTATTGACCGCTTCCGCGCAATCGGTCCGCGCCCCGGTGGTGGGGTCTCCCCCGCCGACGAGGTAGAGGTCGCCCTGCAGGCGCCCATCCACGATCTCGCCGGAGTACGCCAGGCGCGTCTCGAAGCGGTAGTCCGCACCGAGCCGGTGCAGCGCCAGGCCCGTGGTGAGGAGCTTCATGTTGGAGGCGGGGACGAGCTTCTCGCGAATGTTGAGGGCCACAATCGTGTCGCCGTCCGCGCGGACCGCCAGCACGCCCATCAGGGCGCTGCGCAGAGGCTCCTGGCCGCGGATCTTCGTGATGGCCTGCTGGGCTTCCGTCCGGGGAATACCAGCAGTCGCGCTCCAGGCTGTAAGCAGAAGCGCGACTGATATCAGCAGCAGAGGGTGCCGTCTCATTTGACCGCGTCCTTTACGGCAGCGCTGAGCTTCTCGTAAAGGGCGTCCGTCTTGGCGAGGACTTCCTTGCGCAGTTCGTTGTAGTAGGCCTTCTTGGAGCCTTCAATCTTGCCGTTCACCTTGTCGCGGAGCGATGGCTTCTTCCATCAGCTCGCTGACGCTGCCGTCGGTGACCTTGGGGTTGACGCAGGCGACCACGGAGCAATCCTCCACGAATGCGCTCAGCACATATTCGATGTCCTTTTTAATGTCTCTAAGATTCATAGGATGGTGTTTTATTTTTTCGGCACAAAGATAGTGTATTTTCCGCAAATATCGGCGGTCGCCCGTTATTTACGGATCTTTTGGGTGGCCCACTCGATAAAATACTTCATGTTCGGGCCGTCGGTATGGCCGCCGTCGTGCTGGCGCCAGGCGAGTTCGCCGTCCAGCAGGCCGGTGAGCACCGGTGGCATGGGCTCCTTGCGATAGTCGTTGGACAGGCCGAGATCCTTGGCGCCCAGGAGCTTGAAGACTTCGCCGGCGGCGACGGTCGCCTGCCAGCTGCCGTACTGGTCCAGCCACAGGGCGTCTCCCTTCTCGGGCACACCGTAGCTGATGAATACCAGACGCGGGGCGCAGAGCGCGATGAGTTCGTGAGAATCGACGGGCAGCTGGCCGGCGTTGCCGGCGCCGTTCTTCGATTCAACCGCGCAGTATTTGATATAGTTGCCGGCCATCCAGTGATACTCCCCGGAATTGGCCAGGTTCTCCAGGCCTTCGCCGAACAGGCGGCGGTGCAGGGTCGCCCCGCCCTTGCCGGACGAGCCGATCAGGCCCATGTAGAAGCGCTCTTCGAACGCCAGCGTCACGAGGGCTGCCTTGCCATAGCGCGAGACGCCTTCGATGCCGACGTGCTTCGCATCGACGTCCGGGTCGGTCTCCAGATAATCCAGACCGCGCGCGGCACCCCAGGCCCAGGCCCGGAGGGACCCCCAGTCGTCCGGCTTGCGTGGCTGGCCCTTGTTCGTCAGGCCAATGATGCCGCGGGTGAGGCCGGCGCCGTTGTCCGCCTGGATGCTGCCGGGATCGATCATCGCATAGCCCCAGCCGGCGGCGAGCAGCTGCTGGTTGGACGGCGGGTCCTGGCCGGGCGCCTGCTGCGTGCTGCGGCCGAAGTTGGCAAACGGATTGGCCGGCTCGAAAGGCTGCCAGGCAGGGTATTTCTTCATCAGCTCGGCCGTCGCAGGGTCGAGCTCCAGCAGGCGGCGCAGGGTCTTGTTGATGACGGCCATGTCCTCCGCGCCCGGCTTGACGGGATTCGGGAGGTTGGCGGCGCCGAACATCATCAGGAGCGGCACCGGCCCCGTGGCGTTGGCGGGCGTCACGACGACCATCTTGATGTCGACGTTGATGGAGGGGCAGGCGCTGTTGTCCACGTGCCCCCGGAGCTGCTTGGCCTTGGCCCGGATCATGCCCACCATCTCGATCTCCTCCGCCTCGACGGTCCAGGTCACACCGGGGACATTGTCCGGCACGCGGCCGTACACCTCGCTTTCGAATCCCTCGACGATTTCAGGCCGGCGGACCTCCCACCACTGCTTCGCGGTGGTCACCTTCTTGCCTGCCTTCGTCTTGAGAATCTCGGGAAGGACGGGATAGGGATTGGCCTTGCTCTCGTCGTAATTGGCGGCACGGGGGCTGCTCTCATCGGCGTCGAAAGGCGCCCGGATGGATTTGATGCCGAGCTGGTCGAGCATGTTCTGGTGGTCCTGCTGGGCCGTGAAAGTCACCGGCGCCTGCGCATGGATTGCAGCGCAGCACACGCAGCCGGCGAGCAAAAGGAATAACTTTTTCATATCAGACAGTTTGGAGTTTATTCTTTAATAATACCAGGGTCTGGCGGCGACGGATCGGATGCCTTCGCCCGTGTCCACGTGGCCCAGGACGCGGCGCACCGCGATGGGTTCGCGGTCGTAGAAGTCCTCGCCGTCGGGGGTCAGCGAGCTGATGCGCACGACCTGCGAGGAGTGGATGATCTTCCTGTCGCCGTAGTACATGGCCACGTGGGAGACCACCCGGAAGGAGCCGTCCTTGTTCAGGGTGCCATAGAAGAGCAGGTCCCCGGGGCGCATCTTCGAGAAATCGTAGGGAACCGCTTCGCCGGTGTAGATCTGCTCCCGGGCGTTGCGCGGCAGCACGATCCCCGCCTGGCGGTACACGAACTGCGTGAAGCCGCTGCAGTCGAAGTGCTTGACGCTCGCCCCGCCCCACATGTAAGGCGTGCCAATGCGCGAGAGGCCCGTCTGCAGGAGCACCTCTTCGGTGGCCTCGCGGGTGCGGGTCCATTCTTCGAAATCCATGACGTCATAGGCGCGCGCCCAGGCCTCGCGGCCGTCGGGCAGGAAGACCTGCACCCAGCCGCGACGGCTCTCCGTGCCCTTGCGGACCAGGTCCGCCATCGTGAAGTCGCACAGGCGCCGCGCCGTCGTGGACGGCTCGGCAAACAGGTGCGTGTACTCCGCCGTGCAGATGTATTTCGGTGCGGCGATCCACGCATCCTTGCCCGCCTCGTCCATGAAGGCGACGTTGAGCTCCGTAGTCCAGACGTCCCTGTAGTCCGGCGCGTCCACCTTGCGCCAGTAGCGCTCGGCGTCCTTGACGCGCAGCACCGTGCCCATCAGGCACTGCGTCTCGCAGCCCGACTCGTAGTCCGGCTTGAGCCGCAGGAAACAGGACGAACTGTTGACCACGGCCCACTGCGGACCGTCATACGCTTGCGCAATCCCGCACAGGGCCAGCGCCGCCAGGAGCAAAATCCGTTTCATCATATTGCAAAGATAATCATTCAGCCATTTAACTGCAACAGCCCCCTGCCCGGCATGGTTCGTTTGTAGATTTACCTGTCTGGCTGGGACCGAAAATGGCCGAAATCGATCCAACCCCCGGCTGCGCACCCGGGGGTCGCACCGAAAAACGCCAAAATCGATCCCACCCCCACCGCCAAAAACAATCTCGGCACCAAAAACCAACCAAATCAGCGCCGACCCCACTCTCGACAATAGCCTCGGCGCCAAAAACACCCTAAATCGGCCCCGACCCGACTTTCTATAGCCACCTCGGCGCCAATTACCGCCCTTTTCAGCACCGACCCGACTTCCAAAAGCAGCCTCGGCGCCGAGTTGTGAGCGGCAACGCCCTGGCTTACTGCATTTTGCTATTTTGTACTCCCTCCGGATTCGGGGGAATACAAATCGTCATTTGATTGAATATCTGTCGATTACGGCTCACAGAAAATAAGCACATCCGCCTTTTCCGCAGACCAGGGCAGTCGCAGCTGCGCAATAGAAGTCGGCATCAGCCGACCGGCCGGCCCCGGGTATTTGGCCGAAGGGCAAATACGGAAAGGGGGCTTCGGAGCAAAGCGACCGAGGGGGTTTGGGGGATTCTTCCCCCGCTGAATTGGAAGCAGGCGGCGCTTGCGCCGCAAGGGGTCACAGGGGGCGGCTTAGCCCCCTTCATTGATAGCACCCGCGCCGCGCGGTAGCGATGCGCGACGCGTACGGCAGGACGCGTCGCCGGGCTCGTTGGGACGGCCCGCTCCGCGCCTGCCGTTGCCCGGGCTCTGCCACTCCAAAAAACTGGGCAGCAAGCAGCCGTCGACTACCGTAATGGTCGGCGGCGTTGCCTTCGGACCATGGGTTGGTTGATGGGGTCAAGTTAGCAAAAGCACCTGGCGGAGCCGCCGCGCACCGCTATCGCGCGGCGGCGACTGCCCAACAGCATCTTTAAGTGCTGGTGCGTTGACAGAAGGGATGCTCCCCGCGTCCCATCCATGGCCCGGTAGAAGCAAAAACAGGGGTAAAACGCTCCTACCGGGACATAACTGGGGACGCGAGGAGCGGTGACTGGCGCAAAGAAAAGAGAAATCCAGCTAATCGGCCCTGTAGGGTTGTCTGGCTGGATTTCTCTTTGGGGAAACGGCCCTCCAGGGCACTATCGTTCCGGAGAAGTACATTTGGAAGGGAGCAGAAGGCCGGTTTGGTGGATTTCTCCGGGAGATTCGCCGGGCGGGAATTGGATTTCGAGGGTTTTTGCGTTATCTTTGAGGAAAAGTCCGACCTATGAGACGTTTTCTGCTTTTCCTTCTGGCCCTCACCGCGGCGCTGGGCGCGGCGGCGCAGCAGATCCGCGACATCGACGAGACCGTCGTGATTCGCGCCGACGGCAGCGCGCGCATCACCCAGGTGTGGGACGTGACGGTGGTTTCCGGCACAGAGTTCTACCTGCCTTTCGACAACCTCGGGCCAATGGACATCACCGACCTGTCGGTCAGCGAGAACGGCGAGCCCTTCTACGAAGAGGGCGACGGCTGGGACACCGACCGCACCATCGACCAGAAGCGCGGCCGCTGCGGCATCGTGCGCAAGAGCGGCGGCGTGGAGCTCTGCTGGGGCCAGGGCAGCCTCGGCGACCACGTCTGGACGGTCTCCTACACCGTCAAGGGCCTGGTGATGAAGATGGGCGACTACAACGGGCTCTATTTCTCCTTCGTCAACCCGGGCCTCTCAGCGCCGCCCAGGCATGTCAAGGTGATGCTGGTCAACGAGACCGGCGGGCCGGAGTGGACCACTGACAACGTCAAGGTCTGGGGCTTCCGCAGCCCGAGCGAAATCTACGTGGAGAACGGCGCCATCCGCGCCGAGTCCCTCTCCTCCTTCGGCTCCAACAACGCCATGACCGTGCTGGTCCGCTTCGATCCGGACCTGCTCACCCCCGCGGTGGAATACAGCAAAGACTTCGAGAAAGTGCAGAAGATGGCCTTCAAGGGCAGCGACTACAAGCCCAAGAAGAGCTTCACGGAAATCTTGGGGAACATCATCATGGGGATCTTCGGCCTGGTGGGCCTGCTGTTCTCCCCCGTCGGAATCTTCGTCATCGTCATCGTCTTGTGGCTCTTCCTGCGGATTTCATCCCTGCTGGGATTCAAATACTGGAAATCCATCTACGGCCAGTCCCGGATCAAGGGCTGGTACCGGGATGTCCCGCTGGAAGGCAGCATCCCTGCCGCCTATTACGCCCTGGTCAAGGGCGACCGGCTGGAAGGCTTCGTCAATCATGACCACTCCAAGAACCTCATCGGCGCCTATTTCCTCAAATGGGTGCTGAACGGCGTGGTGGGCGTGATCCCCGACCCGGACAAGAAGAACCGCGTGAACCTCTCCTTCGAGAAAGAGAGCCACTTCGACGAACCCGTCGAGAACGATCTCTATCAGATGGTCCGCGAAGCCAGCGGCGCCAACCTGATCCTGGAGGCCGGAGAGTTGGAGAAATGGTCCAAGAAATCCTTCAAGCGCATCTCCAACCTGCCTGGGCGCGTGCAGACGCAAGGACACAAGTGGTTCCAGGACAAGCATTTCATCCTCAAGGGAGACCGCTGCAATCCCACGGGCCAGGAGCAGGCGCGGCACCTGATCGAGTTCAAGAACTTCCTCGAGGACTTCACCCTGAGCAAGGAGCGCGGCTCCGTCGAGGTGACGCTCTGGCGGGACTACCTCGTCTTCGCCGCCATGTTCGGCATCGCCGACAAGGTCGCGAAGGAATTCGAGAAACTCTACCCTGCCGAATTCTCGCAGTTCGCCCAGGACACCGGCCTGTACAACACCTCCTGTCTGCTCGACACCCTGCGGGTCTCCAACGACATTTCCGCCTCGGCGATGCGCAAGGCGATGAGCGAGAAGGCCTCACATTCCAGCGGCAGCGGCTGGAGCGGCGGCGGTGGCGGCGGTTTCTCCTCCGGCGGAGGCGGCGGTTCCTTCGGCGGCGGCTTCGGCGGCGGCAGCCGGTAATTTCTGTCATTTCGAGCGCAGTCGAGAAATCTTTTATTACATTTGTGGTCATGAAGAGATTCCTGACCACTTTTGTTTTCGCCGCACTCTGCCTTGCGGCCTTTGCGCAGGAGATCCGGGACATCGACGAGACCGTCGTGCTGCAGGCCGACGGCAGCGCCCGGATCACCCAGGTATGGGATGTCAACGTCGTGTCCGGCACGGAGTTCTACCTCCCCTTCGACCACCTCGGTCCGCTCAACATCCGCGACCTCGCCGTCAGCGAGGGCGACGTGCAGTTTGTCTCCGAAGGGGACAAGTGGGACGTGGACCGCACGCTGGCGCAGAAGCTCGGCCGCTGCGGCATCGTGCGCAAGAGCCATGGCGTGGAGCTCTGCTGGGGTCAGGGCAGCTACGGCGACCATGTCTGGACGGTCAGCTACACCATCGACGGCCTGGTCATGAAGATGGGCGAGTACAACGGCCTCTATTTCTCCTTTGTGAACCCGGGGCTCACCGCTCCCCCGCAGCACGTCAAGGTCACGCTGGTCAACGAGACCGGAGGCCCGGAATGGACGGAAGAAAATGTCAAGGTCTGGGGCTTCCGCAGCCCGAGCGAGATCTTCGTGGAGGACGGTGCCATCCGCGCCGAGTCCACCTCCGCCTTCGGCTACAACAGCGCCATGACGGTGCTGGTCCGCTTCGACCCGGACCTGTTCACCCCCGCGGTGGACTACAAAAAGGACTTCGAGAAGGTGCAGAACCTGGCCTTCAAGGGCAGCGACTATAAGGACAAGGTCACCGCCGAGGACATCTTCATCTGGATCCTCATCATCCTGGGGCTCCTGATCTTCACCCCCGTGGGCTGGATCGCCCTGGGGCTCATCGTCCTGCTGGTCTGCCTGTTCAACTACCACGTCCTCGGCTGGAAATACGAGAAGAAGATCTTCGGCGCCCGCCGCATCAAGGGCTGGTACCGCGACGTCCCGCTGAAGGGCAGCATCCCCGCCGCCTACTACGCCCTGTCCAAGGGCGACATGATGACCGACCTGGGCAAGGACATCTCCAACCGCCTGATCAGCGCCTATTTCCTGAAATGGGTCCTGGACGGCGTGGTGGAGGTGCTCCCCGATCCGAAGAAGGACAGCCGCGTGAACCTCTCCTTCCAGCAGCACCAGAGCTTCGAGGAGGCGGCGGAGAACGACCTCTACGCGATGGTCCGCGAAGCCAGCGGCAGCAACCTGATTCTGGAGGCCGGCGAGCTCGAGAAATGGTCCAGGAAATCCTTCAAGCGCATCTCCAACCTGCCCGCCCGCGAGCAGACGCGCGGCCTCAAATGGTTCCAGGACCGGAATTACGTCGCCCATGGGGACCACCTCAACAAAGAGGGCCAGGAGCAGGCACGGCACCTGATCGAGTTCAAGAATTTCCTTGAGGACTTCACCCTCAGCAAGGAGCGCGGCGCCATCGAAGTCACGCTCTGGCGCGACTACCTCATCTTCGCCGCCCTGTTCGGCATCGCCGACAAGGTCGCGAAGGAATTCGAAAAGCTCTACCCGGTCGAATTCACCAACTTCACCCAGAGCACCGGCTTCACCAACGCCGCCACGCTCTACAACACCCTGCGCTGCTCCGACGACATCTCCGCCTCGGCGATGCGCCAGGCCCTCTCCGAGAAAGCCGCCCACGCGATCAGCAGCAGTAGCGGAAGCAGCAGCGGCAGCAGCTACCGCAGCTCCGGCGGCGGCGGACACTTCTCCTCCGGCGGTGGCGGCCACTCCTTCGGCGGCAGCCGCGGCGGCGGCAGCCGGTAGTTTCTGTCATTTCGAGCGCAGTCGAGAAATCTTTTTTATTAAATTTGTGGTCATGAAACGATTCGTGACCACATTCTTTTTGACTGCGCTCGTCTGCCTCGTGGCCTTTGCGCAGCAGCCCGACCCCAATTTCTTCATCTATCTCTGCTTCGGCCAGTCCAACATGGAGGCCGGCGCCGTGCCGGCGGAGCAGGACAAGGATTTCAACGATCCCCGCTTCCAGTTTATGGCGGCCGTGGACATGCCCCGCTTCCAGCGGGAGCGGAACCATTGGTACACCGCCGTGCCGCCGATCTGCCGGGAGACCAACAACATGGGCCCGGTCGACTTCTTCGGCCGCAAGATGATCGAGGTGCTGCCGGAGAAGTACCGCGTGGGCGTGATCAACGTCTCCGTGGCCGGCGCCAAGCTGGAGCTCTGGGACAAGGACGCCTGCGAGGCCTACCTCGCGATGGAGGCCGCCGACCCCTCGCGCGGGTGGCTGGTCAACATGGCCAAAGAATACGGCATGAATCCCTTCCAGCGCCTGGTGGACACGGCGCGCGAGGCGCAGAAATACGGCGTCATCAAGGGCATGCTCCTGCACCAGGGCGAGTCCAACCCGGACGACCCGGAGTGGCCGGGCCGCGTGAAGAAGATCCACGACGACCTCTGCGCCGAGCTGGGGCTGAACCCCAAGGACATTCCGCTGCTCGCGGGTGAGCTCAAATATGCCGAGCAGGACGGCGTCTGCGCCGCCTTCAACGAAGTGGTGCTGCCGCACCTGCCGGAGGTGATGCCCAACGCCTACGTCATCTCGGCGCTCGGCTGCGAGAGCACGGGCGACCAGTTCCATTTCAACACCGAGGGCATGCGCCTGATGGGCTACCGCATGGCGGACAAGATGCTTGAGCTCCAGGGCTTTAAGCAGCAGGAGCGCCGCACCCTCACCCTGAAGCCGAAGAAAATGGGCATCCGCATCAGCCCGACCCTCTCCGGCATCTTCTTCGAGGACATCAACCAGAGCGTGGACGGCGGCATCAGCGCCCAGCTGATCCAGAACAATTCCTTCCAGGCCTACAACGTCCCGGACGGGCCGGAGAATGAATTCTCCACCTCCGACACGGTCTTCTTCGGCTGGACCGTGCTGCGCGGGGAGGGCGCCAAAGGCAGCGCCCGCGCCGTCGCGGACAAGCCGCTGGTCCCGGACCTGAAGCGCTGGTATGACTTCGATCCCAACGACAAATACGACGACGAGCTGCGCTACAAGCAATACAGCGTTCGCTTCGACGTGGAGCAGCCCGGCGCGGGCTTCGGCATCGCCGCCAACGGTTTCGGCATCGCCGAATACAAGCGCGGCCCGGGCCTCATCTATTCCGACAATACCCAGACGCCCTCCATCCCGGCGGTGCAGGGCGTGAGCTACGACCTCACCCTCTACCTGCAGGGGGCGGGCTACGGCGGCACCATATCCGTCTACCTCGAGGATGCAGCCGGCCAGCGCAACTCCAACGCCGTCACCATTTCCCGCCTCGGCGGGCAGTGGCAGAAGTACGCCGGCACCCTGAAGGCGGAGCGCTCCGTGGACTGCCGCCTGGCCATCGTGGCCGACGCACCCGGCACCTTCTGGCTGGATTTCGTCACCCTCGTGCCGGAAGCCTCGCAGCTGTGGAAGGACGGTAAGTACGGCCCGTTCCGCAAGGATCTGCTGGAGGCGCTGGAGGCCCTGCATCCCACGTTCATGCGCTTCCCGGGCGGCTGCGCCTCCGAGGGGCCGAACTACTTCGGGCAGGTGTTCTGGAAGAACTCCATCGGCCCGCGCGAGGAGCGCATCGGCTTCCGCAACCACTGGGGCTACTGGACCTCGCAGTACATCGGATTCTATGAGTATCTGCTGATGGCGGAGGGGCTTGGCGCCACGCCGCTGCCGGTGCTCAACAACGGCGTCACCTGCCAGTTCGCGGGCCACTCCTACATCGCCCCGCTGGACACCCAGGCCGACCGCGACCGCTTCTACAGCATCTTCGTCAAGGACGCGCTGGACTTCATCGAGTTCTGCAACGGCGATGTCACCACCGAGTGGGGCGCCCGCCGCGCCGCGCTGGGCCACCCGGCGCCCTTCAACCTGAAGTACCTGGGCATCGGCAACGAGAACCAGGGCCCGGAATTCTGGGAGCGCTTCGACATCATGTACAACGCCGTGAAGGAGAAGTATCCCGACATCATCATCGTCTCTACGGCGGGCGCCTCCGACGCGGGCCGGGAGTTCAACGCCAACATGGCCATCATCGACGCGAAGTACCCCGACACCATCGTGGACGAGCACTACTATAAGGGCGACGACTGGTTCTACTCCAACCGCGACCGCTACAATCCCGGCAAGGAGCGCGGAGCCGAGGGTCACACCTACGACCGGAAGAAGCCGACCCGCGTGTTCGTGGGCGAATTCGCCAACAACCGCGCCAACAACGCCTACTCCTCCGCGATGGCGGAAGCCGCCTACTGGACCGGCCTGGAGCGCAACTCCGACATGGTGGTGATGGCCGCCTACGCCCCGCTCTTCTGCAAGAAGGGCTTCAACAAATGGGATTCGAACCTCATCTGGTTCGACAACCGGGGCATGTGGCGCTCCTGCAACTACTGGTACCAGCAGCTGTTCAGCGTGGCGGGCGACCGCGCCTTCCAGATGTCCGACGCGATGGACGGCAAGCGGGTGGACGACAAGGTCTACACCTCCCCCACCATTGACAGCGCCACGGGCGAGATCTTCATCAAATTCGTCAACGCAGAGGCGCTGGACAAGGTCTTCACCGTCAAGACCGGCAGTGGCACGCAGTACGAGGCCACGCTCGAATTCGTGAGTTCCCACGACACCTCGGTCAAGAACCAGAAGGGCCAGAACTACTATTCCAGCCACCCGGACTACGCCACGCCGCCCATGGTAGGCAATCCCGCCGCCGGCGAGCGTCCCGCCCTGGTGAACATGGCCTTCCGCTTCGGCCGCCGCGTCAAGTATACCGAGCCCGTGGTGCCGCACACCAAGGACCTCGGCACCGTGCGCAAGAGCTTCGACTTCACGATGCCGGAGAATTCCATCGGCATCCTCCGGCTGAAACCGGTTCGCTAGACGTCATCCCTTGTCATTTCGAGCGAAGTCAAGAAATCTTTTGCTATATTAGTGGTCATGAAACGTCTCGTGACCACTTTTCTTTTCGCCGCGTTGCTCTTAGCCGGCTGCACCTCCGGGTCCAAGGAAGGCCCGTGCGACATTTACCGCCGGGGCGGCACGCCCTGCGTCACCGCCCACAGCACCACCCGCCTGCTGAATTCCCGCTACCGCGGGCCCCTCTACCAGGTGCAGCGCGACTACGACGGCGCGACGATCGACATCTATCCCACGCGCGACGGCTATGCCGATGCGGCGACGCAGGACGCCTTCTGCACCGGGACGGTCGGCCGCATCACCGTGATCTACGACCAGTCCGGCCAGGGCAACGACCTGCTGCCCGCGCCGCCGGGGACCTTCCAGGGCCCCGACAAGGGCGGATTCAACAATCCGGCCCTGGCGAACATGGCACCGGCGCTGCTGGACGGCCACAAGGTCTACGGCGTGTACATCATGCCGGGCATGGGCTACCGCTGCAACAACGCGCGCGGCCTGGCCGTCGACGACGAGCCGGAAGGGATGTACTACGTCATCGACGGCACGCACTACGACAGCGGCTGCTGCTTCGACTACGGCAATTCCTCCACCAACGGCCGCGCCGTCGGCACGGGCACGATGGAGACCACCTACTACGGCACGTCCACGGCCTGGGGACGCGGCAACGGCGAGGGTCCCTGGATCATGTCCGACATGGAAGCCGGGCTCTTCTCCGGCTACGGCGCCAAGCAGAACGATGTCCCGAGCATCGAGGACTGGCGCTTCGTGTCGGTGTACGTCAACGGGGGCGGCGGCAACCAGTGGGACCTGCGGGGCGCGGATGCCACGCAGGCGGAGGTGACCACCTTCTACAGCGGCGTGCGCCCCGGCACCCCCGACAGCGACGCCTACTACCCTATGCACAAGAAGGGCGGCATGCTGCTGGGCAACGGCGGCGACAACGGCAACGGCTCCGCCGGGACCTTCTACGAAGGCGTCATGACCGTGGGATATCCCTCCGACGAGACGATCACCGCCGTGCAGAAGAACATCGCGGACGCGAAATACCGCCCCTATCCGCTCTCCCTGTCGCGCCTGACGACCTTCAGGCCGGGCGAGACCCAGCAGCTGGAGGTGGTCATCGACAACGTGACGGACGAGCCCATGGAGGACATCCAGATGAATTTCGCGATGTCACGCGGCTGGATTGTCCGGCGCGAGGGCGATTTCACGCACCGCCTGGAGCCGGGCGGGCAGGCGACCCTGGTCTATTCGGTGACGGGCCCGGCCTGGCGTGCGTCCGGCGAGCTGGAGGTCATCGCCTCCTGGCAAGGCGGGGAGGCCTCGGCAGTCGCGCAGATCCGTTGCGCGGAAGCGCTCAAGATCAACGAGATCGGCCTGGGTACTCCCTTCGTGGAGCTCTATAACGCCGAAGCTGCGGAGGCGGACCTGTCCGGCCTCGTCGTGCAGGTCCGGCGCAGCGGCTGGGCCCCGGTGGAGGCGCTGACTTTCCCGGAAGGGACAAAGCTGGCGGCGGGCAAACATCTCCTGCTGAACGTCGATCCCGCCGCGCCGGCAGCCCCGGCCACGACGGTGTTCATTCCCGTGTCCACGGGGCCGAAACTCCATTTCCCGGCAGGGGTGAGCGTGCTCCCGGCGGCTTCCGTATCCGGATTTACCGTGGGCGAGAAGATGGGCATCGACCTGGGCGGGCAGTACGAAGAGGTGACGGTCACCGCGGTGGGCACGCCCGCGACACAGAGCAGCCTGGGCGCGGCGGCCAAGGCCGGTGATACAGAGCTGCGCGTGGACGCCACGGCCAGCCTGCAGCCGGGCGACGAACTGACGGTCGACACCGGCGACCGGACGGAAATTGTCCGGGTCAAGGAGGTGCTGGAGCGCGTCGAGCCCTATGTCCGCCGTTTCGGCGAACCGGAACGGCCGCACGGGCCGGGCCTCGTGTCGCTGGAGCAGCCCCTGAAGCGCGACCATGCCGTCGGTGTGGATGTGTCCTGCCCCGGCAGCGGCATCCGGTTCGAACCCGCCACGCGCTTCGCGCACAGCAGCGGCGACGCCCTGCAGCCCCTCGGCGCGGGCTGGACGCCGACGCCGGGCCTGTACCTGAGCTACGCACCTTCTCCGAGCGCGGGCTCCGTGGCCCTCATCGACCCGGAGACGGAAACGGTCCTTGATTCGATTGTCTACGGCTCGCAGCAGAGCAACTCCAGCGCCAACGGCACGATCACCAGCCCCGAGCTGGCGGTGCTCGAAGCCAACCAGCACGGAGGCGGCTGCCAGGCCGTGGCGCCGGGACCCGTCCCGGCTTGGATGCTGGCGCGAAACCCGGAGCTGGCCAAGACCGCCGAGCGCAGCCTCGCCCGCTTCCCGGACGGCGCCGACAGAGACGTCCTCTGCGAGGACTTCCGCCTGTCGGACGAACCCACGCCGGGAGCGCCGAACCGGATCAATCAGTAGTGCCGGGGGTTATTCCGCCCTGGACAGTTTGGTGAAACCGAAATTCACGCCCACCGAGAGATTGACGGTGGGCATGACGGTCTTTTGCGCCGCGACGTACATCTCGTCGACATAGAGCTTGACCCGCACGCCCAGATCCTGGGCCTGGGGCGATTTAGCCAGGAAGTTGTACGTCCGGTGGAGCGGAATGTCGGCGGTGATGCCCTCGCTGAGCGTCAGGCCGCAAGCCAATGGATGATTCATGACCACCCCCTTCTTCCAGGAGGTGTAGCCCACTCCACCGAAAAGGCTGCATTCGGCCTTCCCCACGGAGAAAGAAGCGTAGGAGGCGGCATCTTCCCCCTGGACCTGGCTGAATTCGCTCCAGCTCAGCGGCCCCGCCGTCCAGGGCCGGGTGTTCTGGGCCCCGCAGGGGAGGGCGGCAGAAAGAAGCAGACAAAATAAAAATGTGGTCAGGAATCTCTTCATGACCACATATTTAATAAAATGCCAGGAATTAATGTCAGGAATTCATCACCTTCGCCATGAGGGCTTCGAATTCCTTGCGGGGCATCTCGCCGTCGAGGCTGATGAAGGTAACCTCGGCGGCCTCGGTGGCGAGCATGGCGAAGCCGTTGATGGTCCGGTCATTGCCCATCGTGTACATGCGGACGGTCTCGCCGGAATCCTTGACTTCCATCAGCAGCTCGTATTTGCCGCTGTTGATGAAGCGTTCCGCGTCAGCGCGGAGCTTGCCGTTGATGTCGGGATTCTCGCTGTTCAGGACATAGAATCCGGTCAGCGCCTGGATCAGCGGAGAGATGTTGACCTTGTCGTCGCCGACCTCCAGGTCGGGAATGGTGCCGATGAGCCGGAACATGGCCGGGGAGATATAGACGGCGGTCACGCCGTCGGCGTCGGAATATTTCTGGTAGATGCTTTTGCCGTTCTGGGCAAAGGCGCTTATGCTGAGCAGCAGGGCTGTCAGGAGGATGATAATGCGTTTCATTTGGATTGGATATTGTCGATGATGTTGAGGGTGTTTTCACTGACGGTGCGGGCTTCGCGGGCGAGCTCCGCGCCGACGGACATCTTGTCCGAGATGAGCTGGAAGGCCTTCTCCACCTCGGCGTAGGCGAGGCGGGGATCATCGAAGGTGTCCTTCGGGCCGCGCTGCGGCAGGACCACCACCGCTGCGGCGGCAGCCGCCACGGCGAGCGCGGCGACAGGGACCCAGCGGGCCGGACGGGGTCGGGAGGCCGCCTGCGCGAGCTCGCGGGCCGCGAGGGCCTGCCGGATGCCGCGCTCGAGGCCGTCCGGGACCGGGACGGCCGATCCGGCCGCCGCCTGCTCCAGCTCTTCGGGGCTGAGGTTTTCTATTTCTTCGAGGGTCTTCATAACAGTTTCTTTAATTTGGACCGCGCCTGCGAGAGCAGTACGCGAAGGGTGAGGTAATTGATGCCGGTCCGCTCGGATATCTCTTCGTACGAGAGGCCGTCGAGGGTCCGGAGAGTGAGGACTTCCCGCTGCCTGTCAGGCAGGGACTTGATGGCGGCGAGCACCTTGGCGAGCCGTTCCTTTTCGTCGATCGCCTCGTCCTGGATGCCGGGCATTTCCGGCTCCGGCAGGGTGGCGGGCGTCTCCATTTTCCGGCTACGCCGGATGCGGTCCAGACAGAGGTTCCTGAGGAGCGTGATCCCGTAGCCCTTGGGATTCCGGATGCCGTCCAGGACATCCCGGCGGTCCCACAGCTTAAGGTAGAGCTCCTGCACAGCGTCCTCCGCAGCGGCGGCGTCTTCGAGGATGAAGAAGGCCACCCGGTAGAAGGTCTCCGCCAGTGCGAGATACTCCGTCTGGAAAGCCGCGCTAGTCATCGGCCATCACCGTTTTGAGGGTCTCCAGCGACATACGGCCGAACAGGCAGATCAGCGAGCTGCTGTCCGGGACGTAGATCACGAAATCCCGCACGGAGCCCGATGCGTCGTCCACGACGCCGAACATCCGCATCATGGAATCGCCGTCCTTGGCTTCCATCAGCAGCTCGCTCTTCTGGAGCGCCCGCTCGATGCGGCGGTCCAGGCGGTAGCGGATGTCCGACGGGGCGTCTTCGTACTCCAGGACGGTCAGGCCCTTGAGGCCCTGGATCAGCTGCAGCGCCTGGCGGGTGTCGGGGTCGGAGATGCCGGCCGTGCGGATGATGCCCTTAAGGGCGCCGGTTGCCAGGCGGCCCAGGCGCACCACCTCCACGCCGTCATAGTGGCGGAAATCGGAGATGATCGAGGCAATCTCCGAGCGCGACACCGACTTGGCCGGCCGCACCGCGGAGGCCGCCAGCGGGATCAGCAGGGCAAAAATCAATAAAAACTTCTTCATATATATCACAACTTTTGTCGGAGCGGAAGATTCCGGGTCAAGCCCGGAATGACGACCGGGAGAGCCGAAATGACAACCGCTCCGACAATAAGACGAATAAGGTCGAAAAATGTTAAACGGGATCCGGGAGGATGATGACGACGGTGCCGAGCTTGACGCGGGACTTGAGGTCGAGGATGTCCTCGTTGCGCAGGCGGATGCAGCCTTCCGTGGCGCGGGTCCCGATGGATTCGGGGAAGGGGGTGCCATGGATGCCGATGTCCCAGAAGCCCGGGACGTCCAGGCGCAGGAACCAGGGGCCGTAGGCGTCCTTGATGGGGCCCTTGCCGTCCTTGAAGTCGTGTGTGAGGCCCTTGGCGTTGAGCAGCTCGTTGATCTTGAACGTGCCCTCCGGGGTCTTGTGGTCGCCGCGGACCTTCTTGGGACCGTAGTTGATGGCGCAGGAGATGCCGTACTCCTTGATGGGCTGGCCGGCGGCGTCCACAAGCGTGAGTTTGAACGCCTGCTTGTCAATGACGATGAACGGGGTGGAATCCACCTGGTCGAGGTATTTGGCAAACGGGGCCTGCGCCCGGGCGCCCAGCGCCGACAACAGGGCGACTAACAGAATAAGGACTTTCTTCATAACGGGACAAAGTTAAGCAAATCTGCTGACAACAAAAAATGAGCCGGCATCTTTCACAAGGTGCCGGCTCCGAGTCAAAAACCAAATTACCCTATAAAGATCCGCTTATTTAAGCGGCCAAGAGTCAGTACGGAAAGGATAGGCGGGCAGGCCCTCCGTGTTGTGGAGGTTGCCCGGCTTGAACGGGCCGAAGCCGTAGCGCACGGCCACCGGGTTGGGCACCTTGTCGGAGCTGACGCGGACGGCATAGCCGCCCATCATGCCACCGCCATTGCCGCGCGGGCGCTGGGCGGCCGGCGCTCCGCCAGGGGCGGGTGCACCGGCAGGTGCGCCGCCACGGCCGGGCGCAGCGGCAGGAGGGCCTGCAGGAGCGCCTGCGGGAGGAGCGGCGGGGGCGGCGGCGGGG
>CAJOHX010000034.1 GCA_905234475.1 uncultured Bacteroidales bacterium
GCATACATGTAGGTGATGCCGATGCCGGCGTCGCTGAAGGCCTTGACGGCATCCGCCGCGCCGCCGGGACGGTCGTCCATCTCGATGGCGAAGACCTTGGAGATGGCGACGGCCAGGCCGGCCGCCTTGAGTTCGCTGCAGGCCCGGTCAGGCTCGCTGCAGATGATCCGGAAGATGCCGTATTCGGCCGTGTCCGCGATGGTGCAGGCAATCATCTGGATGCGGGCCTTCTTGAGGAGTTCCAGCACCTTGATCAGGGTGCCGGACTGGTTCTCGATGAAAATGGAGAGTTGGGAGATAGTCATATCGTGTCAGTTTTCGTGTTGTATCAATAAAGTTTACGCAGGTCGCGGACGCGCACGGCCTTCTTCTCGTCGCTGACGGGGAGCGTCCCCTTGGGCACGAGGCGGACCTTGGGCTTAACAAGGATCTCGTCTCGGAGCTGGCGCGTGATCTCGCGCTCGAGGTTCTGCAGGGAGGCGTAGTCGTCGGTGAAGATGTTGTTGACCTCCACGTCGACGTTCATCACGTCGCCCTCCCCTTCCTTGGTCTCGAGGGTGATGAGGTAGTCGGTGCCGATCTCCTTGAACTGCAGGAGGATCTTCTCGATCTGGATGGGGAAGATGTTGACACCCTTGAGGATGATCATGTCGTCACTGCGGCCCTGCAGGCGGTCCAGCCGCAGGTGATGGCGGCCGCAGGGGCAGTCGCCGGGCAGGATCCGGGTCAGGTCGCGCGTGCGGTAGCGCAGCAGGGGCATGGCCTCGCGGCGCAGCGTGGTGAGCACCAGCTCGCCGAGCTGCCCGTCGGGCACCGGCTGCAGCGTGACCGGGTCCACGATCTCCACAATGTAGTAGTCCTCCCAGATGTGGAGGCCGTTCTGCTCCCGGCACTCGAAGGCCACGCCCGGGCCCATCATCTCGGAGATGCCGTAGGAATTGTAGGCCTTGACGCCCAGGTTGTCCTCGATGCGGCGGCGCTGCTCCTCGCTGTGCGGCTCGGCGCCGATGCACAGCACGCGCAGCTTCGTGTCGCGGCGCGGGTCGACGTCCTGCTCCTTCATCACTTCAAAGATGCGGGAGGCGTAGCTCGGGATGGCATGCAGGACCGTGGTCCCGAAGTCCCGGATGAACTTGATCTGCCGGAGGGTGTTGCCCGCGGCGGCGGGGACCGTCAGCATGCCGACGCGCTCCGCGCCGTACTGGAAGCCCAGGCCGGCCGTGAACATGCCGTAGCCGGCGGAATTCTGGAAGACGTCGTCCGGGCGGGCACCCACCATCCAGAGGCATCTCGCCACGGCTTCCGCCCAGGCATCCAGGTCGCTCTGCGTGTGCAGGACCACCGTCGGATTGCCGGTCGTGCCGGACGAAGAATGCAGCCGCACGCATTCACGCATGGGGACGCAGGCGAGGCCGAAGGGATAGTGGCTGCGCAGGTCCTCCTTCGTCGTGAAAGGCAGCTTGCGGACATCCTCCGTCGACTTGATGTCGTCGGGGTTGATGCCCAGGGCGGCGAACTTTTCCTGGTAGAAGGGGGACTGCATGCAGTGGCGGACCGTCTGCTGCAGGCGCTCGCCCTGCAGGGCACGAAGTTTCTCCACGGAGAGGGTTTCCATCTCCGGATTGAAGTAAGGAGAAGAATCGAGAGGAATCATTTATTTCAGTTTACGGTTGTCGATAACACGGACGCTCTTGCCCTGGCTGCGCTCGATGGCGCCGGGGGCCTTGATCTGCACCTTGGCGCTGATGCTCAGCACGCTGCGGAGCTTGTCGGCGAAGCGCTTCTCCAGCTCGTCGATGGCGGCGGGCGTATCGAGGGTGGCGTTGAAGTAGTCCGGGCGGAGCTCCACCTGGACCATCAGGGTGTCGAGGTTGTTGATGCGGTCCACGATGAGCATGTAGACCGGGGCGAACTCCGGCATCGTGAGCACGACGCTCTCCACCTGCGAAGGGAAGACGTTGATGCCGCGGATGATGAGCATGTCGTCGGTGCGGCCGGCGATGGCGGACATCCGGACGTTGGTGCGCCCGCAGGGGCACTCGCCCGGCAACAGGGAGCAGAGGTCGCGCGTGCGGTAGCGCAGCACCGGCATGCCCTCCTTGGTCAAGGTGGTGAACACCAGCTCGCCCGATTGACCCAGCGGCAGCGGCTCGAGCGTGACCGGGTCGATGATCTCGGGGAAGAAATGGTCTTCGTTGATGTGGGAGCCGTTCTGCTCGTCACACTCGTAGCTGACGCTCGGGCCCATGATCTCGCTCAGGCCGTAGAGGTTGTAGCCCTTCAGGCCCAGGCGGTCCTGGATCTCCTTGCGCATACTTTCCGTCCAGGGTTCTGCGCCGAAAGCGCCCACCCGGAGTTTGATCTGGTCCTTGGTGATGCCGAGCTTGTCCATCGTCTCGGCGAGGTACAGGGCGTACGAAGGCGTGCAGGCGATGCCCGTGATGCCCAGGTCGCGGATCAGGCGGGCGTGCTTCTCCGTGTTGCCGGTGGAGGCGGGCACGACGGCCGCGCCCACGGTCTCCACGCCGTTATGGGCGCCGAGGCCGCCCGTGAAGAGGCCGTAGCCGTAGGAGACGGAGAAAGTATCGTTGCGGCCCACGCCGTAGGCCGTGAGGCTGCGCGCCATGCACTCGCTCCAGATGCTGATGTCCTTGCGGGTGTAGCCCACGATGGTGGGGTTGCCCGTGGTGCCGGAGGAGGCGTGGATGCGGATGATCTCGCTCTGCGGGGCGGCCTGCAGGCCGAAGGGATAGTTATCCCGCAGGTCCTTCTTGGTCGTGAAGGGGAGCTTGACGATATCGTCAATGGTGCGGATGTCGTCCGGCGAGAGGTCCATCTCCTGCAACCGCGTGCGGTAGAAGGGGACGTTGTGGTAGACGTACTCCACAATCTTGTGCAGGCGCTTGCCCTGAAGCTCACGCATCTGGTCGCGGCTCATGCACTCTTTGTTGGGATTCCAAATCATATTTACACTACTTACTAACTTGCTTGCTATGCTCGAGGCCCAGCGCGAAGGCCTTCAGATTCGCCTCCACGACCGCCTCCCCCTTGCGGGAGAAGACGCGGGCGATGGCGCCCCGGAGGCTCTCCTCCGGCAGCAGGCCGATGTACGGGGCAGCCATGCCCAGCAGGACCATGTTGGCGCTCTTCGGCAGGCCGCTATCGCGGGCCACCGCCTCGATGTCCAGCCGCACCACGTGCGGGAGGGCGTCCAGCTCGGCGAACAGCGCCGCCTCGTCGGGATAATTCGGGATATTGACAAACGGCTTGCCGGAGGTCACGATGGCGCCGTCCGGGGCCAGGTAAGGCAGGTAGCGCAACGCCTCCATCGGCTCCATCGAGATGATGAGGTCGGCGCCGCCCAGAGGGATCAGGTCGCTCCAAATGGCGTCCGTGCTGAGCCGGAGGTCGCTCTGGACATCCCCGCCCCGCTGGCTCATGCCGTGGACTTCCGCCTGCTTGAGCTGCAGGCCGGCCGCCGTGGCGGCTTCGCCCAGGACCGTGGCGATCGAGAGGATGCCCTGTCCTCCCACACCGCAGAGTTTGATATCGATCTTGCTCATGACTACTGCTGCTTCTTTTGACGGAGTTTGCGGCCGAGCGTCTGCATGCACTCGCGCTGCGGAATAATGACGGACACGCCCTCGTAGGCGATCTCCTCCCGCAGGATGCGCGTGATCTCCTCCATGTTGGCGGGCAGGGGCACGACCACATGGAGGTGATCCCGCTCCACGCCGAGGGCGAGGCAGATGGCTTCGAACTTATGGGTGCCGGCGGAGTCCTGTCCGCCGGTCATGGCCGTGGTGAGGTTGTCGCTGATGATTACCGTAATGGCCGAGTGGTCGTTGACCGCGTCCAGCAGGCCGGTCATGCCGGAATGCGTGAAGGTGGAGTCGCCGATCACGGCAATGGCCGGACGCAGGCCGGCGTCGGCCGCACCCTTGGCCATCGTGATGGAGGCGCCCATGTCCACGCAGCTGTCGATGGCCTGGAACGGGGGCAGCGCCCCCAGCGTGTAGCAGCCGATGTCGCCGAAGATGCGCGCGCCGGGGAATTCCGCGGCCACGCGGTTCAGCGCGGTGTAGACGTCGCGGTGGCCGCAGCCCTGGCAGAGCTGGGGCGGGCGGGCGGCAAGATTGTGTGCGCGCTCGTGCGGGGTGGGCAGCGCCACGCCCAGCGCGGCCGCGACACAGTCGGGGGTCAGCTCCCCAGTACGGGGCAGTTCGCCGCTGAAGCGCCCCCGGACGGGGTAATCCGGCCCCAGCAGGCCTTTCACCTGCTCCTCGACGAACGGCTGTCCGTCCTCGACCACGAGGACACGGCTGCAGTGCGCCGCCAGCTCCCGGACCTGCTTCGCCGGGATCGGATATAGCGAGACCTTGAGCACGGACACGCCCGCGGGCAGCGACTCGCGGACGTAGTTGTAACCGATGCCCACGGCGATGACGCCGAGTTTATCGTCCTGCCCGGCCCCCTTTTCGTCATCCCGGGCTTGACCCGGGATCTCCAACCGATTGTAGACCGACGCCTCCGCGCCGGCCTGGATCTCCTCCTGCTTGGCGATCAGCGACGCGTACTGCCGCTTCGCGATGCCGGGCAGGAGCACCCAGCGGCCCCGCTCATCGTCGGGGGCGAGCCCGTTCTGGGCCTGCGGCTCCCCAATCTGCACCGCTGCGCGGGAATGCGCGAGGCGCGTGACGAGGCGCATCAGCACCGGCAGGCGCAGCGCCTCCGACAGGCGGAAGGCGTCGCCGACCATCTCGAAGGCTTCCTGCTGGCTGGACGGTTCGAAAATGGGGACCATGGCAAACTTGCCATAAAAACGGGAATCCTGCTCGTTCTGCGAGGAGTGCATGGACGGGTCGTCCGCCGCCAGCACCACCAGGCCGCCCTTCACACCCGTGATGGCGGCATTGACAAAGGCGTCGGCGCAGACGTTCATTCCCACGTGCTTCATGCAGACGAGGGCCCGCTTGCCGGCATATGACATACCCAGCGCCGCCTCCATGGCCGTCTTCTCGTTGGTACACCAGCGGCTCCGCACCCCGCGCTCACGCGCCAGGGGGCTCTGCTGGATGTACTCCGTGATCTCGGTGGAAGGGGTGCCGGGATAGGCGTAGACACCGGACAGGCCTGCATACAGGGCGCCAAGTGCCACGGCTTCATCGCCAAGCAACAATCGTTTTTCAGACATACTACTAACTATAACTCAGCCAAAAGTAAACTTTTATTCTGAAGAATGCAAATAAATCAGCTGCCCCGGCTCGGTCGGGATGTCATAGAGGTGGGCGGCGGGGGCGACGTAGCCGCGCAGCGGCGCCCGTTCGCTGACCATCGGCCGGAGGACCTCCTGCGTGGCGAAGAGGGGGTTGGGGTTTGCTTCGACTTCGCTCAGCAACCCGTCGACCTCACTCAGCGTAACTTCGGACGAGAGCGCATCGTAGGAGCGGATGCGGAGGTTGCCGCCGACGGTGGAGCGGATGCGCGCCTCCACGAGGTGGCCGCCGCGCCATACCAGGCTCTCCACGACGAAGCCGCCGCGGGCCCGCAGGCCCTCCACGCGGCCGTCGGGCAGCGCAGCCGGCAGGGCCGGCAGCAGGTGCACGGCGCCGTCATGGCTCTGCATGAAGAGCTCGGCGATGCCGGCCGTGCAGCCGAAGTTGCCGTCGATCTGGAAGGGCGGATGAGCGTCGAACAGGTTGGGATAAGTGCCGCCGGACTGTCCGAAACGGCGGCTGGGATCCACCAGGGTCATCTGGTCCGTGATGAGCTTGAAGGCATGGTCGCCGTCCAGCATACGGGCCCACAGGCAGACCTTCCAGCCCATCGACCAGCCCGTGGACGGGTCGCCGCGCTGGAGGAGCGTGTTGCGCACGCCCTCGGTGAGCAGCGGGGTGCGGTAGGGCGAGATCTGGTGGCCCGGGAAGAAGCCCCAGAGGTGGGAGACGTGGCGGTGGTCGTCCTTGGGGTTGTCCCAGTCCTCATACCATTCCTGCAGCTGGCCGTACTGGCCGATCTGCATCGGCGGGAGGCGGCGGCGCATCGTGCGCAGCGTGTCGGCGAAAGCCGCATCGCAGCCCAGGGTCGCCGCGGCGGCCTCGGTGTTGCTGAACAGGTCCGTCACCAGCTGGTTGTCCATCGTTATGCCGGCAAAGAGGTTGGAATTCATCCCGGCGGGACGGTTCTCCGGCGAGTTGGACGGCGTTACGACCAGGTAGCCCGTGTTCGGGTCTTCCACGAGGAAGTCCACCAGGAACTCCGCGGCGCCCTTCATCAGCGGGTACACCTCCGCCAGATAGGCCTTGTCGCCGTTGTAGAGGTAGCGTTCCCAAAGGTGCTGGCACATCCAGGCCGCGCCGGTGGGCCAGAGGCCGCAGTAGGCGTAGTCCAGCACGCCGGTGACGCGCCACAGGTCGGAGTTGTGGTGCAGCGTCCAGCCGCGGCAGCCGTACATCTTGCGCGCCGTCACGGCGCCGCTCTCGGCCAGGTCGCGGATCAGCTGCAGCATCGGCTCGTGGAGCTCGGCCAGATTGGTCGGCTCCGCCGGCCAGTAGTTCATCTCGGTGTTGATGTTGGTGGTGTAGTTGCCGCACCAGGGGGCTGTGGGACGGCCGTTCCAGATGCCCTGCAGGTTCGCGGCCTGCGTGCCAGGCTGCGAGCTGCTGATCAGCAGGTAGCGCCCGTACTGGAAGTAGAGCGAGACGAGCTGCGCGTCACGGTTCTGTGCAAAGTTGCGGATCCGTTCGGGGATCGGCGCGTCAGGCACGCCCGACGGGGCGAATTCCAGCTTCACGCGGGCGTACTGCTCGCGGTAGGCGGCCACATGCGCGGCGAGCGCCTTGTCGTAGCGCTTGCTGCTGTTCTTCATATAAGCTGCGTTGCGCGCATACGGATCCGCCGTCACGGTCTTGTAGTCCACGAAGTTGGTGGCCAGCGAGATGTGGATCAGGAGCTCCGATGCACCCGTCACCACCAGGCTGCTGTCCGTGGCCTGCAGGCGGCCGCCCCGGGGTGTCGCCTTGAGTTCATTCACATAGCGGATGGCGCCGGGGATGCCGTTCTTGTCGTCGCCTTTGCCTTCCAGCCGCATGCGGTCACGGCCCGGCACGCTCATGCGCACGTTCTTCATCGGCGTGGACCAGGTCAGCTCGCAGCTGATGGCCTTCGGCTTCGAGGCCGTGATGCGCACGATGATGAGCTGGTCAGGCTTGGAGGAGAAGGCCTCCTCGACGTATTCCACCCCGCCGACGGTGTAGCGGGTACGGACGACGGCCCGCTCGAGGTCCAGCTCGCGGCGGTAGCCGCCCACTTCCCCAGCGCGGCCGGCAAAGGCGATCTTCAGCGACCCGGCCGTCTGGTAGGACATCTCCTCGCCCACCGGCGAGACGAAGGTCTCGTCGCCAAGCTTCTGGGCCTCGTCGTAGCGGCCCGCGAAGATGAGTTCGCGTATCTTCGGCAGGTTCTCCAGGGCCTTGGGGTGCCAGTTCTCGTAGGGACCGCCCGTGGAGATGGTGTCTTCGTTGAGCTGGATCTCCTCCACGTCGGTCCCGCCGTAGATCATGGCGCCGATGCGGCCGTTGCCGATCGGAAGCGCCTCTTCCCAGTAGGTGGCGGGCTTGTCAAACCAGAATACGTTTTCCTGGGCAGGCAGGTCCGCCATCGCGGACAGCATCCCCAGCAGCAGGGTCATCATTTTTTTCATAACACAGTGGATTGGCTATGCCAAATATACAAAAAAAGAGATCTTTCGGCAAGCTCAGGATGACAAATGGTCTGGATGACGAAGCTAGACCGGATAGCAGACGGTGAAGCAGGCGCCGCCCAGGGTGAAGGAGCGGGAGTAGGAGATGGTGGCGCCGCAGCGCTCCAGGATGCTCCGGCTGATGGCGAGGCCAAGGCCGGAGCCGCCGTTCTTGGTGGTGAAATTGGGGGTGAAGAGCCGCTCGATGTTCTCCTCGGACACGCCCGGACCGTTGTCCTCGACGACGATGTCCCAGAAGCCGTCGTGCACGGACTTGCGCAGCGACACGATGATGCGGCCGTCCGGTGCGTCGCCGATGGCCTGCACGGCGTTGCCGAGCAGGTTCACGAACACGCGGGTGAGCTGCGGCTTCGGGCCCTTGATCACCACATCCGACAGGCCGAGGTAGTCGAAATGAACGTTCTTGAGGTTGTCGAACATGGAGATCTCCTCGTGTAGGAGCCGGTCCAGCACGATCTCTGTGTGCTCCTCGGTGTAGAGCTTGGCGAAGGTGGAGAATTCGTTGGCGGTGTCCGTGAGGATGTCGATGTGGTCGAGAATGACCTTGCTGGCCTCGTCGAAGCGCTCCTGCCAGGCCGGGTCGCCCTTGTCCTTGAGGCGAATCACCCGCTGGAGCTGGAGCTTCATCGGGGTGAGCGGGTTCTTAATCTCGTGCGCCACCTGGCGGGCCATGCCGCTCCAGGCCTTGTCACGCTCGGCCTGGGCCAGCTTGCGCGAACTCTCGGACAGCTCCGTGACCATACGGTTGTAGGCCTCGACGATGGAGGAGATCTCGTCGTCGCGGTCGTAGTGGATGTATTCCAGCGAGCCGAGGTCCGCCTGCTCCATCTTGCCGCTCATCTCGCTCAGCGGCTTGAACATGCGGTCCACGATGCGCGACACCATGAAGAGCGCCATCAGCAGGAAGAGCACGAACAGCGACAGGATGGTCATCGAGTGCATCACGGCGTCCTCCTCGAAGTCGTAGGTCTCTTCGTTGTACGGGGCGCAGAGGATGGCCACCATCGAACCGTCCGCGGCGAACAGCGGGGCATACATGCTGTAGAAGCGCTGCATGGCGAAGCGCTCCTGCTGGATGTACTGGCGGCGGTTGCGGTACATGATGTTGTAGTAGGCCGTGCCGTCCATCCGCTCTTCGGTCATCAGCTGGTCGTACACGATCGGGGTCGTGCTGAAGAGCATGCGCCCGTCGGGCGAATAGAGGGTGATGTCGCATCCGGTCTCGCCGCTGACCTGCTCCACGAGGATGCGGTAGTTCGCGGACGGGAGGCCCTCCAGGCCGGTGTCCATGATGGCGATGATGGAGTTGATCTTGTCCGTCATCACCGACTGGCGGTTGCTGTCGTTGCGCGAATAGACGAAGAGCACGCTCACCAGCGCCATCGCCAGCAGGGTGAGCAGCAGCGACACCAGCAGGACCGCGGAGATCCGGGTCTTGTAGTAGGTCTTGCGGAAGACCGCCGGCTTGGGCCGCCGCAGCACGACGACCGAGAAGGTCAGGAAGGCCAGCAGCGCCAGCATCACGCCGGCCACGATGTACGACAGCGGGCTGATGCCCGCGCGGGAGATCACGACCGCCTCGTCCTCACCCACCACATTCAGGAAATGGGTGTAGCCGCCGGACTGGACATGGTTGCGGCGCGCGCCGTACGTCTGGAGGTACAGCTCGTCGTCCATGCGCGTGGGGTACGGGTAGCGGCCCTTGTAGGCCTGCAGGTTGCGCTCGGAGTAGCGGGCGTAGGAATAGCCGGACGGGAGCATCACCTGCCCCGGCTGCGTGATGCCGAAGATGCCGGCATAGCCCCGGCCGCCCCGGAACTCCCGCAGCTCCACCCGCAGCAGGATGCGGGAAATGGCGCCCGTCTCCGACAGGAAATAGAAAACGCCGACGTAGTACGGCCGGCCGGTGTCGCGCTTGACATACAGGAAGCGCGAGTCGTCGGCGATCGGCACGCCGTCCCGCAGGGCGGAATTGTATTCCATCGCGGCCTGCCGCGTGTTGTTGTATTCGTTGAACACCCGGGCGGTCACGAGGTAATCCCGCTCCCCGCCCGCGAAATAGTAGTCCGCGATGCGGCTCTGGATGGCCTGGTCCGCCCCCTGGAAGTGCGACAGCGCCGACAGGATCATGTCGTCTGCGATCTGCGCCTCCATCCGGCGCAGGCGCAGCTCCATCGCGATGTCGCGGTCGAAGGCCAGCCGGTTGGCCAGCAACTCGGTGCGGTCCTGCTCCTTGCGGAAGCCCAGCACCGCCGTCGTCGTGACCAGGTACACGCCCAGCAGCAGCGAGAGCACCACGCGCCCTGTCAGCGAGAAGGGATCGAACTTCCGTCCGGTGAGTTCGTCCAGGGCGGGAGCGGCCAGCTGCAGCAGCAGCGGCACGCTCAGCAGCATCGTGATGAACGACACATACACCAGCACGCTGAACGGGCTCAACTGCGAGAGCTTGTACAGCTCCAGCGAGAATCCTGAGTTGAGGATAATGCTGCGCAGGGCGGACTGCGAATAGATCACAATCCCCAGGACGGCGAGCATGGCACACACGGCCAGCGCGATCCTGCGCCCCCGCGTGTCCATGCGCGCCACCAGGTCCTTCCGGACCATATAGAGGCAGACCGACAGGATCAGGATGGCCAGGTTGATCAGAATTACGGCGCCCAGCGAATAGAGCAGGTCGCCGCCGGCGAAGAGCATCGGCGAGAAAATGAGGATCCGGTTGCGCGAGAACTTACCCCAGAAATACAGACCCGCCAGCAGGACGATTACGCCCGAGCCGACCATATACAGCCGGCCCACGCTCCGCTCCGCGTCAAGATACAGCAGGAAAGCAGCCAGAATCAAGGCCAGGGCGAGCCAGACCAGCGGGGAGGAATCCCGGCTGGCGGACAGGGATTCGCTCATCACCTTGAACTGCGGCCGGCCCTGCACGGTCACCGTTGCGCCGCCGTTTTCCGATACGGGCTGGATGGCATAGCGCCGGGGCAGGCGGAGCCGGGGATTGACCAGCGTGCTGCCGTCCATCGGCAGCTCGTCCATCACCTCCAGGCCCGCAATCACGCGCACATCGCCGCCGCCGGCCGTCTTGGCCAGGTACCAGCGCGTGCCGAGGTTGTAGAAGCCCGTGGAGTCGCCCACCTGCAGCAGCGGTGACTCCGCGCCCACGCGGGGATCTACGAGGAACGGGACATAAACCCGCTGGCTGATGTTGTCGTTGGAAATCGGGAATTCGTTGCACCAGGACTGGAGCGTGTCGGCGCAGTAGCGGTAGATGACCAGGTCCCGCGGGAAGTCCTCCAGCTGCATCCATTGCACCGGGTCCTGCGACAGGGCCTGGGCGATATAGCCGTCCAGCTGGGCCATGCGCCGCTCCAGGACGCGCTCCATGCGCCGCGCGGCGCCGGACGCGTCGCCCGGCCGCTGCGTGACCTGCAGCGAGGAGATGAACAGCACCACGCCTGCCAGCAGCAGCGCCATGGCGATCCATTCCCGGATATGTTTTCCCGCTTTCATTCGTGATGATAGGGCTCACCCCGCAGGATGGTAAAGGCCCGGTACAGTTGTTCTGCAAAAATCGTTCTCACCAGCTGGTGCGAAAAGGTCATTTTCGACAGGGACAGTTTCGCGTCCGCGCGAGAATACACCGCTTCGGAGAATCCGTACGCGCCGCCGATGGCGAAGACCAGGTCGCGCCCCGAGTGCGCCATGCGGCCTTCCAGCCACTGCGCGAACTCCACCGAGCGGTATTCCCGGCCCCGCTCGTCCAGCAGCACCAGCTCGTCGGAAGGCTTGACCAGCTTGAGCAGGCCCTCCCCCTCCCGCGCCTTGACCTGGTCCTGGGACAGGGAGCCAACTCCCTTCAGCTCAGGGATTTCCTTCAAGGTGAAGGGGACATAATGCTCCAGCCGGGAGACATACATCTCCAGGCCCTCCCGGACCCACGGAATGTCCGTCCGTCCGACTGTGACCAGCGTGATACGCATCTCTGTACAAATATAGTAATGTGGCTCGGTATTTGCAAAAGTTTTCCCACGTGCGACGCTTACTGACAATCGCTTTCGTGTTCTTCACGATGCTCTCCTGCGGACGGCTCATGGCCCAGCCCGCAGGCTATGACGTGTTTGTCCCGATCAGCAAATACATGGCGCAGGGCAACGCCGACAACCTTTCCGCCTGGTTCGACGACAATCTCGAGATTGCCGTGGTCTCCCAGGGGAGCAACGCCAGCAAGGCCCAGGCCAAGCAGATTGTCAAGACCTTCTTCGAGAACTATACCCCCCGCTCTTTCGAGGTCAACCACACCGCCGGGCGGGACAACATGAAGTACGCCCTGGGCACGCTCAAGGCCGGCGGGGAGAATTTCTCCGTCACAATCTTCGTCAGCTCCAAGGGCAAGACCTACAAGATCCAGCAGCTCAAGATCGAGCGGCTGTAGCCGCGATCTTCTCCACCTCCTCCTCAGTTAATTCGGGATACAGCGGAAGGCAGAGTACGCCTTCGGCGAAACGTCGCGCTGCGGGCACGTCCGCCCGGGCGGCAACCGGTGTGCCGGCGTAGCACGCCAGGTCCGGGATCAACGGATAGAAATACTTGCGCGCATGGACGCCTATCGTCTCCAGGCGCGCGTAAGCGGCATCCCGCGCGGCCCGGCCGTCGAACACGACCGGGAAATAGGCTCCGTTGGACTCGACCCCCTCGCGCGGCGCGGGCAGCCGCAGGCCCGGGCGGCCGGACAGCAGCGCGCGGTAGTGCGCCGCGTGCTCCCGGCGGCGGGCGATGTCGGCGTCCACGCGGCGCAGGTTGCACAGGCCCATCGCCGCCTGGAATTCGCTCATTTTGGCGTTGCCGCCCACGGCGGCACAGGATTCCTCGTCCCGGATGCCGAAATTTTTGCTGTCCTCCAGCGCCTGCAGCAGGGTCGCGTCCGCCGTGCAGACGGCCCCGCCCTCGACCGTGGAGAAGACCTTGGTCGCGTGGAAGCTGAGCACGGCGGCGTCGCCGAAGCGGACTGCCGGGACGCCCCGGTAGCGCACGCCGAAGGCATGGGCGGCGTCGTAGAGCACTTTCAAGCCATGCCTTTCGGCAAACGCGCCGATGCGCCCCACGTCGCAGACATGGCCGTAGACGTGGACGGGCAGGATGGCCGCCGTGCGCGGCGTCAGCAGGCCCTCCAGCCGGTCGGGATCCAGGGTCCCGTCCTCTTCCAGAACGTCGCAGAAGACGGGTGTCAGGCCGCTGCGCACGATGGCGTGCGTCGTGGAGACGAAGCTCAGCGGCGTGGTGATTACCTCCGCGCCTGCGGGCAGCCGGAACGCTTCCAGCGCCGCCTCGAGCGCGAGGTGCCCGTTGGTGAACGGCACGGCGTGCGGGATCTCCAGGTATTGTTCCAACTTCTCCCGGAAGGCTTCATGCGCCTCTCCCATGTTGGTCAGGATGTGGCTGTCCCAGAACCTGCGGATTTCAGAGCAGTATTCCTCGAAGGGTGGCAGCGAGGTGCGAGTAACGTTGATCTTTTTCATGTCAATGGGAATAACGGCGCAGGCGGCGCAGGATGGTACGGTGCCAGCGTCCCTGGGTGTACGTGTCCAGCGCCTCGAGCATCTGCCGCCGCCGGTCCTTGTAGGCGGCATTCCGGTCGCGCTGCAACTGGGTCCAGGAGCCGGGCACATCCCGCCGGTACACGGACATGCAGTCGTGCAGGAAGTACATCCCCCCGCGCAGCGACCCCTGGATCTGCAGGGAATAGTCGTTGGCGAGGATCTCCCGGAACGGGGCCTGCTGCATGTAGGCCTCCCGGCGGCAGAGGAGCGAACCCGTGGCGACAAACTTGCCCCCGCCGGAAATGACGCGCCGGACGGGGATCACGCCGTCCCGGCAACGGGGCGAGACGTAGCTGCGAAGCTTTCCGCCCCGCAGGCGCCGCGCCCGGTGGGCGCAGATGTCCACGTCCGGATGCGCCTCCAGCGCCGCCACCTGCTTCGCGAGCTTGTGCGGGTCGGTCCAGTAGTCGTCGCCCTCGCACAGCGCCACGTAGCGGCCCCGGATCAGCGGATACAGGAAGGTCTGCGGGATGCTGACCCCCCTGGAATACTGGTTCTCCGTCTGGTAGACGCCCCGGATCAGGCCGGGGAAGAGCTTTTCGTAATGCCGGACGATGTCCGCCGTGCCATCGGTGGAGGCGTCGTCGTGGACGATCACCTCGAAGCGCCACGGCGCCTGCTGCGCGGCGAACCCGTCGAGGGCGTCGCGGATGTAGTCTGCATGATTGTAGGTCAGGCAGATGACGGTGACCATAATCTCATCCATCGATCCAGGTGAAATCGTCCAGCATCGCGTGCAGCGCGTCCGGCGGGTTGAACATGATGGCATCCAGGATGGAAAGGCGCTCCGTGAAGCGGTCCCCGAACTGTTTGTACGGCTTTAGGACCGGCTGGATGAAGCGCAGGCGGATGCCGTGGGCGGCAAAGGCTTCGTAGTCGTATAGTTTCTGCCCCCCGGGCAGGTTGATGTAGGTTTCGGCGCCCAGGCGGGCGCAGAAATCGTAGATGCGCTCCTCGCGCCGCAGCAGGCTGTTGCCGGGCAGGTCGGAGGAGTGGCTGATGGGCGTAGTGATGCCCAGGTAGGCGCAGACTTCCCGGATGGAGTATTCCAGGAACAGCGACAGGTTGCGCTCCGGGTTAAGCAGGATCCGCTCCGCGAGGGCATAGCCGGCCTCGAAAAAGGGCGCCCTGTGGTAAGCCATCCGCAGCGTTTTCAGCTTGTCCTGCAGCCATGCGGGCTTCATGGCAACGCGCTTGTCCATGATGAGCCGCGAGGCGATGCCGCCGGCCGTCTCCACGCGCAGGAAATGCGGCTGGCCGTTGACAAGGATGTAGTTGCGGTTGACCCAGCCCGCCCGGATGTAGGCGTAGTCGTCGGCAATCAGGAAGCGGTCGGCAGCGTGGATCAGCTGCCAATAGCCCAGGTACGGGAGGAAATAGGGCTGGTTGCCGGACAGGGTCATAGGATGTCGCAGCTGGCGAGGAGTTCGGGGTCGTCGGTGTGCAGGGGGCAGGCCTTGCGGTCGTCGCCCACGTTGGTCACGGGCAGGCTCGAGGTCCGGAAGAGGCCCGAGTCGAAATAGCGGTCGTCCACGCAGAGCATCATCCCGCAGAGGTAGTCCTCGAAATGCTTTCCCTCCCATTCGGTCGGGAATGTCCGTTGGTCCAGGAAGGGCTGCAGGACCATTCCGTCCACCCCGTGGCGCCACAGCCGGCGCCAGCCGAGCCTGCGCTCCAGCACGCCGGCGTGCACGCCCTCGCTCTTGCCCAGGCGGCAGGGTTTCAGGATGTAGCCGTCCTTATGGGCGCGGGCGTCCTCCAGGACGGCCGCCGCGGCGGGATCCGAGCAGTCGTACGTCGGGATGGCGTGTTCGCGCAGGAAGGCTGTCTCTTCAGCGCTCAGGCAGGCTCCGGTGAAGGCGTCGTCGAACCACAGCCGCATGAAGCGCTTGTCGTGGATGAGGAAGATGTTGCGGAAGTCGCTGACCATCCCCACGTCCATCATGGCCCGCAGGGTGTCCATGCCGTAGCTGAGCAGGTCACGCTGGTTGAGCCCGCTGACCACCAGCGCGTCCGGACGGGCCCATTCGGCGCGGCGCGCCTCCACTTCGGGTGCCTCGATGATGACAATCTCCAGCCCCTCCGCTTCGTAAAAACGGGTGTAGAGCCGGATCTCGCTGCTCTTGTCGGCGCTCTTGAGCACGCACAGGCGCTTCTTGCCCGCGGCGAGCGAGCGCATGCAGTCCATCAGTTCCCCGTAGCGGGATTCCCGCTCCTTGCCGGGAAAGCGCTCCATGAAGCGGTCGGCGGCATATTCCGCGAAGACCGACAGGAAGATGCCGTGGCCGAAGAAACGGGAGGTGATCTCGCAGAGCTTCAGCGCCCCGTCCCGGGTCACGATGTAGTCGGGCCGCCAGGTGCCGGCCCGGAAAGGATATTGGCTCTGGAGCTCCAGGATCTCGAGCTCCTTGTCGCCCAGCGGCAGCACCGAGGGCACGAAATCCCGGTAGTTCAGCGCGAAGTGTTCCGCGCAGCGGTAAAGTATCGTGTGAAGGCGTCGCAGCTCGTCGCGGCGCTGCGACGTGATGCCGACGGGACGGTCGTGGTACCAGCGGAGGTAGTATGACGCGAGATCGTCAAACATGGCGGAAGAGGCCGGACTGGTAGCCCAGGCACTGGAATCCGTTGCGGTTGATGATTGGGATCTCCTCCGGTGTGATGCCCAGCTGGCCGCGCACCCAGTAGCAGATGCTCACGCTCATGCCGAGCGTGTCGGTGTAGCGCATCATCTTCTCGATGGCGGCGCGGCTCAGCGCCCGGTCGGGCGCCGTGCGGCCGCGCTGCTTGCGGTGGTCGGCGTTTGCCGGAGGCAGGTAGGCCTCGTAGAGTTCGCGCTCCAGCGCGCGGTCGAAGTGGCCCAGCAGGGGCCCCAGCATCGAGAGGTTCTCCATGCAGGCGGTCAGGAACTCCGGCTTGTAGTTGATGATGCCCGCCGCGTGCAGCGCATCGAAGAAGGCCTTCATGTGCTCGTCCGTCAGCCAGGGCAGGATGATGGGCTGGATGAGGGCGGAGTTGGCGGGAATCCCGCGTTCGCGGCACAGCCGCACGGCCTCCAGCCGCTCCGAGAGCGGCGCGGCAAAGGGCTCCAGCAGGTCGCGGAAGGCATCCGGCATGATGGACACGCTGGTGTTGAACTGCATCTTGTCGCGCAGCTGCTCGAACAAGTCCAGCACCGACTCGCCGCCGTCCTCGATCAGCAGGTGCTTCCCACCGGCTTTGGAGGCGATGAACAGCCGCGCCTGGGAGTCCGGGCAGCGACGGAAATGGTCGATGAATTCCCGGAGGATCCGGTGGGCGATGCCCGTCAGCAGGGTCGGCTCCTGGAAGGCCTCGGTCTTGGGCGAGAAATAATAGTAATGGGGGGCGTTCTCGCTCCCGGGGCCGTTCTTCTCGTCCAGCAAAGCCCGGACATAGAGATGGTAGTTGTCCAGGGCGACGAGCGGCTGCTCGTGGACCCCGTCCGTCACCAGGCAGTACTGGCAGCCCACGCCGCAACCCTTGACGGGATTGATCTCGTAGGTCAGCGTGGGGCAGTGGCCGGTGTAATTATGGATCTCCGTTTCCACCGCGGCGGGATCGATCTCCTCCACGGTATAGCGGGGGTGCGGCAGCAGCAGGTGCGCCTTCAGGCGCTGCCGGTAGATCTCCGATCCACGCGCGAGACCGGCCAGCGTCTCGGGCGCCGGGACCGTCTTTACGCCCAGCTCCCGGAGGTAAGCGGCATCGACAGTGCGGGCCGCCAGCTCCGGGAGCGCGTAGAGATCAGTCTCTCTGGAATAGATCGGGGTGTACTCGAAGGCCTTATGCGCGGCCGCCATAGGAACGATCGGAAGTGTTGACCATGATCTTCTCACCCGTCTCGATGAAGAGCGGGACCATGACCTTGGCGCCGGTCTCGAGGGTGACTTCCTTGAGGGCGGAGGTGGAGGCGGTGTTGCCCTTGACCGCAGGCTCGGAGTACGTGACCTCGAGGGTGACGTAGGTCGGGAGCTCGCAGGTCAGGCAGCGCTCCTCACCCACCACGAACATCATCTCGACATGCTGGCCTTCCTTCATCAGGTCGGCATTCTCGACGACGTCCTTCGGGAGGAGGATCTGCTCATAGGTCTCTTCGTGCATGAAGTTGAACCCGTCCTCTTCGGCATAGAGGAACTGGTAGGGACGGCGCTCGACCTCGATCGTCTCGATCTTCATGCCGGCCGTGAAGGTGTTCTCCAGGATGTTGCCGTTCTCCAGGTTGCGGAGCTTGGTCTTCACGAAAGCGGGGCCCTTGCCCGGCTTGACGTGCTGGAACCAGACAATCTGGCACGGTTTGCCGTTGTACTTGAGGAAAAGTCCGTTTTTGAAATCAGCTGTTGTTGCCATAAACTCGTTATCTCTTATTGGTTTGTATCTCGTTATATCTCGGCAAATTTAACGATTTGCCCCAATTATTGCAAATTTTTGATGGCCTGCGCCACTTCCTCCAGCAGCCAGCCCGGCGTGGAGGTCGCTCCGCACACCCCGACCCGGTCCTCCGGACGGAACCATTCGCGGCGGAGCTCCGCGGCGCTTCCGACGTGCCAGGTGCGGATGTTGGCGCTGCGGCAGCGCTCGCAGAGGACCTTGCCGTTGGAGCTGTCCTTGCCGGACACGAACACGACGGCGTCGTGGACCCGCGCGAAATCGGAGATTTCCCGGCGGCGGGAGGCCACCTGCCGGCAGATGGTGTCATGAACTGTCAAGTTGGCGCCGTCCATGGCCTCGGCAAGCCGATCGCGGACCTGGCCGTAGCCGTCCGGGCTCATGGTGGTCTGGGAGAAGAGCTCGATGTCGCGGTCCGTGCGAAGGCTGCCGTCGCCCAGGCGCGCCTGCAGCTGCTCCAGGGTCTCGACCACGAGCACGCCGCCGTCCACCTGGCCCACCAGGCCCAGCACCTCGGGGTGGCCGATCTTGCCGAAAATCACAATTTGCCCACCTTTCCCGCTGAGGCGCTCATGCGCCTGCCGGATCTTCTGCTGCAGGCCCAACACCACGGGACAGGTGCAGTCGACCAGCTCGAAGCCCAGCTTCCGGGCCCGCTCGTAGACATGCGGCGGCTCCCCGTGGGCCCGGATCAGCAGGGTCTCCCCCGTCACGGGCCCCTCCATCTGGGCGAGGTCGTCGGTGTCGATGGTCACGAGCCCGCGGGCCTCCAGGCGGCCCAGCTCTTCTTCGTTGTGGACGATGGCGCCGAGCGAATACAGGCATCCGCCCCTGTCGAGGATGCGCTCCGCCGTGCCGATGGCCCGGATCACGCCCCCGCAGAAACCGGAATTCTTGTCGATCTCAACCTGCATTACAGCTCCTCCGGCGCATTCAGCAGGCCGAATTTTCCGCGGATGAGGCCCTCCGCCCAGGCAATTTCCTCGGTGAGGCCCATCTCAGAATTGTTGAGCTCGAATGCGTCTTCCGCCCGACGCAGGGGGGACGTCTCGCGGTGGGAGTCGATGTAGTCGCGCTCCTCCAGATTCTTCATGACCTCCTCGAACACCGGGTTCTCGCCCTTGGAGACAAGTTCGTCGAAGCGGCGCTGCGCGCGCACTTCCGGCCGGGCCGTCATGAAGATTTTGATCTCCGCGTTCGGGAAGACGGTGGTGCCGATGTCACGGCCGTCCATGACCACGCGGCCCGCCTCGGAGAAGGCGTGCAGGCGCGCATCCACCCAGTGGCGCACGTACGGGACGGCGGCGATCGGACTCACCTGCGAGGAGACTTCCATGGTGCGGATCAGTTTCTCGATGTTGCGTTCGCCCATGTAGAGCGTGGTACCCGCCTCGAAGTGCAGGTCCAGGCCCTCCAGGGCCTTTTCCAGCGCGGGGTCGATGACGCTGTCCGCGTCAATCAGGCCCTGCTCCTGCGCAAAGAGGGTGACGCCGCGGTACAGGGCGCCGGAGTCCAGGTACAGGAAGTCGAAGTGGGTGGCGATCAGCTTGGCAAGCGTGCTCTTGCCGGTGGAGGAATAGCCGTCGATGGCTATGGTGATGTCAGGGATACGCATGGGGTTATTCGGTTTTAGTTTTCGATTTTTCGTATTCTGCCTTGGCGCGCTCCACGGACACGGAGCGCTTGAGGATAAAGCCGGAGCCAAGGTATTTGGTGCGGACGTCTTCGTCCGCGGCCAGCTCCGCCGGGGTGCCCTGCTGGAGGATGGTGCCTTCGTAGAGCAGGTAGGCCCGGTCCGTGATGGCCAGCGTCTCGCCCACGTTGTGGTCCGTGATGATGACGCCGATGTTGCGGTATTTGAGTTTGGCGATGATGTACTGGATGTCTTCCACCGCGATCGGGTCCACCCCGGCGAAGGGCTCGTCGAGCAGGATGAATTTCGGGTCGATCGCGAGGGCGCGGGCGATCTCGCAGCGGCGCCGCTCGCCGCCGGAGAGCTGGATGCCCAGCGATTTGCGCACCTTGGAGAGGTTGAATTCGTCGATCAGCGACTCCAGCCTGCGGTAGCGCTCTTCGCGGGAGACGCCCCGCATCTCCATCACGGAGAGGATGTTGTCCTCGACGGACATCTTGCGGAACACGGAGGCGTCCTGCGGCAGGTAGCTGATGCCCTTCTGGGCGCGCAGGTACATCGGCAGGCCGGTAATCTCTTCGTCGTCGAGGAAGACGCGGCCGTCGTTGGGGACGATCTGGCCCGTGATCATGTAGAAGCTGGTGGTCTTGCCGGCGCCGTTCGGGCCCAGGAAGCCGACGATTTCGCCTTGTTCGACTTCCATCGACACGCCTTTGACGACCGTGCGCAGGCCGTATTTTTTGACCAGGTTTTCGCAGTGCAGTTTCATACGCGTCCGCTATTTGATATCCAGTCCGAGGTCCACCACCAGGTTGCGGACTTCTTCGTTTTTGCTCATCAGGTCTTCGGCCTTTTCGGTCGGCATGTAGATGCGCGGGGCCTGCTCCTCCTCGACCGGCACGACCGGCTCCAGCCGAGCTTGGCGTACCGGTCTTCCAAGTCGCGGAGCATGCGCTCTTCGATCCATTTCTTCTGGGCTTCGTTGGTCACCGTGAAGGAGACGACCTTGCGGCCGTCCTCTTCGCGGAAGCTCAGGCCGGCCTTGGCCAGGGCGTTCGCCAGGCGCGGCTGGCTGCCGTACTGCCCCGCCAGCTCCTTCCACTTCTCGCCCAGCAGCTCCTCCGCCGGCAGCGCCTGCTCCTCCGTCGCCGCTCCGCTCGCCGGCATGACCTCCGGCTCATCTTCGCTCAGCAGCGCCGACAGCGAAAGTGACGCGCCGTTCCTGCGCGTCGCTTTCACGCCTTTATCTAAGGGGGCTCCGCCCCCTGCGACCCCTGACGGCCTCAAGCCCTTTTCCGACTTTGGCTCCGCCAAAGTCCCGGGCCCGGCCGGTCCGCTGATGCGGACTTCGCTTCGCTCAACCTGCCTCGAGGAAACATCAGCAATCCGCGCAGATCCCTGTTTCCCCTTCTCTGAATCCGCCGAGGAAGAATCGTTCTTTTGAGCGGGGGCAGCAGCTCCGGCGCCGCCAAGGAAAGATAGCTTCATCAAGGCAAACTCAATATGGAGCCTCGGATTCGTGGCGCGGGAGTAGGCGGCTTCGCAGGAGGTGGTGACGGAGAGGGCGTCGTAGAGCCATTTGACGCTGCAGCGGCTGCCCTGCTCCTGATAGCGGGCACGCAGCGAGTCGGGAAGGTCCAGCAGGGCCTCCAGGCCGCCCGTGCGGCTCACGAGCAGGTCGCGCAGATGCTTGCTCAGCGCCGCGACGAAGTGCTGGGCGTTGAAGCCCTTCGCGAGGATCTCGTCGAAAACGAGCAGCGCCGTCGCGTAGTCGCCGGCGAGGAAGGCGTCCACCAGGCGGAAACTGTAGTCGTAGTCCAGCACGCCGAGGTTGCGGATCACGTCCTCATAGACGACCTCCGTCCCGCAGAAAGCGACCGTCTGGTCGAACAGCGTGAGGGCGTCGCGCATGGCGCCGTCGGCCTTGTGGGCGATCACGTGCAGGGACTCGTCGTCGATTGTGACCCCCTCCTTGGTGGCGATGTCGCGCAGGTTGCGCACCATGTCGGGCACGCCGATCCGGTTGAAGTCATAGGTCTGGCAGCGGCTCAGGATGGTCGGCAGGACCTTGTGCTTCTCCGTGGTCGCCAGGATGAAGATGGCGTGTGCGGGCGGCTCCTCCAGCGTCTTGAGGAAGGCGTTGAAGGCCGAGGTCGTGAGCATGTGGACCTCGTCGATGATGAACACCGAATAGCGCCCCACCTGCGGCGGGATCTGCACCTGGTCCATCAGCGTCTTGATGTCGTCCACGCCGTTGTTGGACGCCGCATCCAACTCGTGGATGCAATAGGAGCGCCCCTCGGCGAACGAGCGGCAGGAATCGCACTCGCCACACGGCTCCAGCTCCGGACCGGGGTTGGCGCAGTTGATGGTCTTGGCGAAAATGCGCGCGGCGCTGGTCTTGCCCACGCCCCGCGGGCCGCAGAACAGGTAGGCGTGCGCCAGCTGCCCGCGCCGGATCGAGTTCTTGAGCGTCCGTGCGATATTGTCCTGTCCGATCAGCGACTCGAACGAGTCCGGCCGGTACTTTCTGGCTGATACTACATAGTCTGACATAGACTACAAATTTAATGAAATTAGCGAACAATCACAACCCGCCCCATATTCGGGTCAACCCCGAATTGAAGGCACCAGCTCGACGGAATAGCCCAGCGCGCTGGCAATCCGGAAAAACGAGGATGCGGTTGGGACAATCTGGCCACGCTCCACCCTTGAAATATAGCTTTTGGTAGCGCCAATCCGCTCCGCTACTTGTGCCTGCGTCAACCCGGTCTTTTTCCGTGCTTCCAGAAGTATTTCTGCATTGTACTCTTCCCACGCCCGTTCGATCGCCTTGTTCCAGCCATCCGAGCCCACCGGACCGAACTCCCGTTCGAGTTCGGCGGTAACATCATAAAGACTATTTGTTTTCTTCATATTCTTTTTTCAGTCTTTTTGCATTGTCGATTTCTCTTTTGGGTGTCCTTTGCGTCTTCTTGATAAAACAATTGAACAACACGACCATTGTATCCCCGTCATAAATGAAAAAGATTCTTGCCTCCCGGTTTGGCAGTGTAACCCTCAACTCATAAATAGCATCTCCAATATATTTGATAAAATGTAGAGGAATCTGATTCTCTGTACCGAATAATGCCAATACCCGACGAATCTTCAACTGTTCCTCTCTGCTCAAAGATGCCATGAAGTCCATGTAATAGGACCTGTAGGCAACAATCTTCTTCATAGCGTCACAAAAATAAGAAAAGTTTCAATCTTTTACAACTTTCCGGCGCGGAAAACTGACCGGAGTTGCTTCAAAGAAATGAAACTCTTCTCTTTCCACCAAGTGGTTGGGACGAATAACCGCGAGAAATATACGTTTTAATGCGGTTTAAAGAATTCTATCAGGTTTTGGAACGCTCGCGACCTCAAGGTAGATTGACGTAGGTCTTGACGTCCTGGGCGGAGACGGGCTCGCCGCCGAGGATGAGGAGCCTGTCGACGACGTTGTCCAGCTCGCGGATGTTGCCGGGCCAGTGCTTCTGCTGGAGGAGTTCCACGGCCTCGCGGGAGAAGCTGCGGGGCTTGGCGCCGTCGGTGTACTTGCCGAGGAAATGCTCGATCAGCATCGGGATGTCGTCGCGCCGCTCGTCCAGCGACGGGACCCGGATCACGATGACGCTGAGGCGGTGGTAGAGGTCCTCGCGGAAGGTCCCCTTCTCGATCTCCTTCGCCAGGTCCTTGTTGGTCGCCGCGATCACGCGCACGTCCACCTCGATGTCCTTGTCGGAGCCCACGCGGGAGAGCTTCTTCTCCTGCAGGACGCGCAGCACCTTGGCCTGCGCCGCCAGGCTCATGTCCCCGATCTCGTCGAGGAAGAGCGTGCCGCCGTCGGCCTGCTCGAACTTGCCCTTGTGCTGCTTGATGGCCGAAGTGAAGGAGCCCTTCTCGTGGCCGAACGAGGGGATGGCCGCGCAGTTGACCTCGACGAAAGGCATCGCGCTGCGGGCGCTCAGCTGGTGGAGGTTGCGCGCCACCAGCTCCTTGCCGGAGCCGTTGGGGCCGGTGATCAGCACCCGCGCATCGGTGGGCGCCACTTTCGCGATCATGTCGCGGATCATCTGCATCGGGGCGGACCCGCCGATCATGTCGGCGCCGTAGACCTTCTTCTTGAGGGCCTTGTTCTGCGTGGTGAGGGTCACGCGCTCCGAGGCGTTCTTGATGGTGATGAGGATGCGGTTGAGGTCCAGCGGCTTCTGCACGAAGTCGAAGGCGCCCTTCTTGATGCACTCCACGGCGGTCTCGATGTCGGCATGGCCGGAAATCATCACCACCGCGGCGTCCAGCCCCATCTCGGTGAACTTGCCGAGCACCTCGACGCCGTCCATGCCGGGCATCTTGATGTCGCAGAACACCACGTCGTATTTGTCTTTTTCGACCTTCTCCAGGGCCTGGGCGCCGTCTTCGGCGGTGTCCACCTCGTAGCCCTCGTCGGTGAGGATCTCTCCCAGCGAATTGCGGATCGCCCGCTCGTCGTCAATAATCAGTACCTTCATTCTGTTTGCGTCTTTTTGTTTTGAGATCCCGGGTCAAGCCCGGGATGACGGTCAGCCGATCTGGGCGCCGTTGGCGACGGCTTCCTGCGGGGTGATGAAACGCATCGACCCGTCGCCCTGCTTCGCCATCAGGATCATGCCCTTGCTCTCGATGCCGCGGATGGTGCGGGGCTGCAGGTTCGCCAGGATGCAGATCTGCTTGCCGACCATTGCCTCCGGCGTGTAGTACTCGGCGATGCCGGACACGATCACGCGCCTGTCGATGCCGGTGTCGATCGTGAGCTTGAGGAGCTTGTCCGTCTTGGGGACGCGCTCCGCCTCCAGCACCGTGGCGGTGCGGATGTCCATCTTGTCGAAGTCGTCGAAGGTGCATTCGTCTTTCTGCGGGGCGACCTGCTTCGCCGCCTCGGCTTTGGCCGCCGCCTCGCGCTCGGCGCGGATGCGGTCCAGCCGGTCGAGCTGCACCTGGATGGCGTCGTCCTCAATCTTGGCGAAGAGCAGCTCCGCCTCGCCGAGCTGGTGGCCGGCGGGCAGTACCTGCGGACGGCCGAGGATCTCCCAGTCGAGGCCCGAGCCGAGCATCTTCCGCAGCCGCGCCGCGGCAAACGGGGTGAAGGGCTCGAAGGCGATGGCGAGGTCCGCGCAGATCTGCAGGGAGATGTTGAGGATCGTCGCCGTGCGGTCGAGGTCGGTCTTCGCGACCTTCCAGGGCTCCGTGTCGGAGATGTACTTGTTGCCCACGCGGGCGATGCCCATCGCGTCCTTGAGCGCTTCGCGGAACTTGAAGCCTTCGATGTTCTTCTCCATCGAGGCCTTGAGCAGCGGGATCTCCGCCAGGACCTCCTTGTCGATGTCCTCCAGCTGGCCGCAAGGCGGGACCTTGCCGCCGAAATACTTGTGCGTCAGGACCATGGCCCGGTTGACGAAGTTGCCGAAGATGGCCACGAGCTCGCTGTTGTTGCGCTGCTGGAAGTCCTTCCAGCTGAAATCGTTGTCCTTGGTCTCGGGAGCGTTGGCGGTGAGCACGTAGCGCAGGACGTCCTCCTTGCCGGGGAAATCCTTCAGGTACTCATGCGCCCAGACCGCCCAGCCGCGCGAGGTCGAGATCTTGTCGCCCTCGAGGTTGAGGAACTCGTTGGCGGGGACATTGTCCGGGAGGATGTAGCCGTCGCCGTAGGCCTTGAGCATCGCCGGGAAGACGATGCAGTGGAAGACGATGTTGTCCTTGCCGATGAAGTGCACGAGCCGGGTGTCCGGGCTCTTCCACCACTGCTCCCAGCTGTCGGGAAGCAGCTCAATCGTATTGGAAATGTAGCCGATCGGCGCGTCGAACCAGACATAGAGGACCTTGCCCTCGGCGCCCTCCACGGGTACGGGCACGCCCCAGTCGAGGTCGCGCGTGACGGCGCGCGGCTGCAGGCCGCCGTCCAGCCAGCTCTTGACCTGGCCGTAGACGTTCGAGCGCCATTCCTGATGGCCCTCCAGGATCCATTCGCGGAGCCACTGCTCGTAGTCCTGCAGCGGGAGGTACCAGTGGGTGGTCTTCTTCTTGATCGGCTCGGCGCCGCTGAGCTTGCTCTTGGGGTTGATCAGCTCCTCGGGGCTGAGGGTGCTGCCGCACTTCTCGCACTGGTCGCCGTAGGCGCCTTCGTTGCCGCACTTGGGGCAGGTGCCCACGATGTAGCGGTCCGCCAGGAACTGCTTCGCCTCGGGGTCGTAGTACTGCTCGCTCTCCTGCGTGATGAACTTGCCCTCGTCGTAGAGCTTCTTGAAGAAGCCCGCGGCGTTGGCGGCGTGCACCTTGGAGGTGGTGCGGCCGTAGATGTCGAAATGGATGCCCAGGCCCTCGAAAGAGTCCTTGATAATGCCGTGGTAGCGGTCCACGATGTCCTGCGGCGAGCAGCCCTGCTGCCGGGCCTTGATGGTGATCGGCACGCCGTGCTCGTCGGAGCCGCAGACATACAGGACCTCCCTGCCACGCATCCGCAGGTAGCGCACATAAATGTCGGCAGGCACATAGACACCGGCCAGGTGGCCGATGTGGATCGGACCGTTGGCGTACGGCAACGCGCAGGTCACGAGGGTTCTTTTGAATTCTTTGTCCATTTACTATTTCGTGTTTTTTTCTCTTCCCATTTTCTGTTTGATCCGGCGCTGGGCGGCCTGGACCTTGACCATCTCCTGCAAGATGGCGGTTTCCCGCTCCGGCGTTGCATCCGAGAGCGAACGCCGCAGGGTGTCATAGCGGTCCTGCATGCGCCGTTCGGCATAGCCGAGGATGGCGCGCGGGACCTGGGCCACCAGCCAGGAGGAGGTGGTCGTCATGGATTTCTCAAACGCCTCCACGGTCAAGCGGTATTTCTCCGTGGAGAGCTGCGAGGTCACCTCCGCCACGCGGCGGTCCTCCGCGTCCAGCAGGCGTTTGACAATGTCCTGCTGGGTCAGGCCCTCGTCATAGAGGGCAAAGTAGGCGTCATATACGGCGGCATAGGCGCTGTTGGCCATGCGCGTGCCGTCGCTGAAGGCGTCCCGGATGAAATCGGCCACGCTGGGCTTGTCCATCTCGTCGCCGCTGTAGTAGTCCGAGTCGCTCTCGAAGTCCAGCTCGTCACAGCCGTGACGGAGCAAGAAATAGAGCAGGTCCCGCTCGGAGGGGGCCAGGATGCGGTTTTCCTCCGCCACCTCCACCGGCGCCTGCACTTCGGGCGGCGCCTGCAGGTCCCCGGTCACCGTCTCGTAGGCGTTGGGCGGCAGCCCGTTCTGCCGGCGCCGCTCCTCCCGCTGCGCCGCCTTGAGCGCCTCCTCCTGGAGGGCCCGGCGCGTCCGGGTGATCCGGTCGAAAAGGATCGACGCCTCGATGCCAAACTGCTGCGCCGTGGCCTCCACATACGTGGAACGCTTGACCGCGTCCGGAATCTGCGCGATGGTGTCTGCGATGTCGTTGATCAGGGCCGCCTTCTTGAGCGGGTCGCCCGCCGCCTGGCTGAGCAGCAGGTCCGTCTTGAAGACGATGAAATCCTTCTCGTTCTGCGCGATGAATTCGCGCACCTCGTCCCGCGTGTGCTTGCGGGAGAAGGAGTCCGGGTCATCGCCGTCCGGCAGCAGCACCACGTGGACGTTCATCCCCTCGGCGAGCACCATCGGGATGCCGCGCAGGGCGGCGTGGATGCCCGCAGAGTCTCCGTCGTACATGATGGTGATGTTCTCCGTGAACTTCTTGATCAGGCGCACCTGCTCCACCGTCAGGGAGGTGCCGCACGAGGCCACGACGTTGGTGATCCCGAGCTGGTGCATCATCACCACGTCGACGTTGCCCTCCACCAGGATGCAGCGGTCCTCCCGGGCGATGTCCGCTTTCGCGAAATAGATACCCAGCAGGTTACGGCTCTTGATATAGATCTCCGTCTCCGGCGAATTGACATATTTCGCGGGGTTGTCCGCCTTGAGCGTACGGCCGCTGAACGCAATCACGCGCCCGCTCACGGAGTGGATCGGGAACATCACCCGCTCGCGGAACTTGTCGCTCAGCGCGCCGTCCTCGCCCTGTACCGCCAGGCCGGCGCCCAGCAGGTACTCGTCCTTGTAGCCCGCAGCGCGGGCGGCATCCACCAGGGCGGTCCGCCCCGACGGCGCCCAGCCCAGGCCCCATTTCTCGATCGTGGCATCCTCGATGCCGCGTTCGCGGTAATAGCGGTAGCCCACGGCCCGGCCTTCGCCGTCCTTAAGCTGCCCGGAGAAGAACTTGCAGGCGAAGTCGGACACCAGCAGCAGGCTCTCGCTGCGCTGCCGCCGGGCAATCTCCTCGGCGGACTCCTCCGCCTCGACGATCTCGATATGGTACTTGCGGGCCAGGTAGCGCAGGGCCTCCACGTAGGAGCAGTGCTCCTGCTCCATCACGAAGCCCACGGCCGTGCCGGCCTTGCCGCAGCCGAAGCATTTGTAGATCCCCTTCGAGGGGGAGACATAGAAGGAGGGCGTCTTCTCATTGTGGAACGGACAGCAGGCCACGAAATTGGCCCCGCGGCGCTTCAGCGTCACGTAGTCGCTCACGACATCCACGATTTGCGCGGTGTCCAGAATGAGGTTGACGGTCTCCTGCGGTATCACGACGCGATCTCACAAAGGAATTTGAGCCGGACCAGCCGCACTTCGTTCTCGTAGTAGTCCGGTCCGAGCGCGTCGATGGCCGCCTGGATGTTGTCCGAAGTCGCTTCTTCCTTGAAATAACGGTAGATCTCCTCGACAATCTCCTCGTCGAGGTTCTCCTCGATATAATAGTCCAGGTTGAGCTTGGTGCCGCTGGAGACGATGGCTTCGATCTCGCCGAGCAGCTCGTCCATGTCCATGCCGCGCGCCTGGGCGATATCCTCCAGGGACATGCGGCGGTCGATGCTCTGGATGATCGCCACCTTGGCCGCCGACTTGTTGGGCGTGGATTTCACGACGAAGTCGTCCGGGCGCTCGATCTCGTTCTCCTCGACGTATTTCTTGATCAGCTTGATGAACTCCTCGCCGAACTTGCGGGCCTTGCCCTCGCCCACGCCCTGGCAGTTCTTGAGCTCGTCGTAGGTCTCGGGATACAGGATGGACATATCCTCCAGGGCCGGGTCGCCGAAGATGATCCAGGGCTGGAGCTTAAGCCGCTTCGAGAGGTCCTTGCGCAGGTCCTTGAGCATGGCGAGCAGGATCGGATCGCCCGCACCGCCGCCGGCCTTCATGGCCACCGCCGCGGCAGCCGCCTCCTCGTCGTCCTCGTCGTCGTCGCCGCTGCCGGCGAACACGCGGTCCTCCACCAGGCGCAGCTCCCACGGCTCCGCGAGGAACTTCTCGCCGAGCTCCGTGACATGGATCAGGCCGTAGGTCTCGATCTCCTTCACGAGCAGGTGGGCAATCAGGCCCTGGTGGATGACGGTGGCCCAGAATTTCTCCGAATGGGCCTTGCCGGCCCCAAAGAACGGCAGCTCGTCGTGCTTGTAGGACTTGATGAGGGAGTTGGACACGCCGGCGAGGATGTTCGCGAGGTGGTCCAGCTTGAAGTGCTCGGGCAGGGCCTTCACCAGCTCCAGCACCAGCTTCATCTCCGCCCGCCCGTCGAAAGTGGGCTTGGGACGGATGCAGTTGTCGCAGCACTGGCAGTTATCCTCCGTGTAGTCCTCGCCGAAATAGTTGAGCAGGAGCTTGCGGCGGCACTGGCTCGACTCGGCGTAAGCCAGCACCTCGGAGAGCAGCTGGCGGCTGATCTCCTGCTCGGCGATGGGCTTGCCCTGCATGAATTTCTCCAGCTTCTGGATGTCCTTGTAGCTGTAGTAGGCGATGCAGAGGCCTTCCTGGCCGTCACGGCCGGCGCGGCCCGTCTCCTGGTAGTAGCTCTCGATGCTCTTGGGGATGTCGTAATGGATCACGAAGCGGATGTCCGGCTTGTCGATGCCCATGCCGAAGGCGATCGTGGCCACGATCACCTGCACCTCCTCCATCAGGAACTTGTCCTGGTTCTCCGCGCGCACTTTGGCGTCCAGCCCCGCATGGTACGGCAGGGCCTTGATGCCGTTGATGCACAGCAGCTCCGCCATCTCCTCCACCTTCTTGCGGCTGAGGCAGTAGATGATGCCGGACTTGCCGGCGTTCTGGCGGATAAACTTGATGAGGTCCTTCTCCGGGTCCACCTTGTCGCGGATCTCGTAGTAGAGGTTGGGGCGGTTGAAGGAGGACTTGAACACGGCCGCTTCCGGAATGCCCAGATTCTTGAGGATGTCGCTCTGGACCTTGGGCGTGGCCGTGGCCGTGAGCGCGATGATGGGCGCGCGGCCGATCTGGTCCACCAGGGCCCGGATCCGGCGGTATTCCGGCCGGAAATCATGGCCCCACTCGGAGATGCAGTGCGCCTCGTCCACGGCGTAGAAGGAGATCTTCACCTCCCGCAGGAGGGAAATGTTCTCCTCTTTGGTCAGCGACTCGGGCGCCACGTACAGGAGCTTGGTCTTGCCGGCCAGCAGGTCGTCGCGCACTTCGTCAATCTGCTGGCGCGAGAGCGACGAGTTGAGGAAATGGGCGATGCTCCCCTCCCCGGCCACGAAGCCGCGCAGCAGGTCGACCTGGTTCTTCATCAGGGCGATCAGCGGGGAGATGATAATGGCCGTCCCCTCCATCACCAGAGCCGGCAGCTGATAGCACAGCGACTTGCCGCCTCCGGTGGGCATCAGGACAAAGGCGTCACCCCCTCCAATCAGGTGCGAGATGATCTTTTCCTGGTCCGCCTTGAAGGCATCGTAGCCGAAAAACTCTTTGAGAGTCTTGTGTATCAGTGCCGAATCGGGTTTCATAAGGATTAGTCTAAAGTGTGAATGGCAAGTCCGGAACGGAGCTTGGGCTCAAACCAGGTGGTCTTGGGCGGCATGATATTGCCGGTGTCGGCAATATTGATCAGCTGCTGCATACTGACCGGGTAGAGGGCGAAGGCGACCCGCATCTCGCCGCTGTCCACGCGGCGGGCGAGCTCGCCGAGCCCGCGGATGCCCCCCACGAAATCGATCCTGTCGGAGGTGCGGAGGTCCTTGATCCCCAGGATCTTGTCGAGCACAAGGTTGCTCAGGATGGTCACGTCCAGCACGCCAATCGGGTCGGCGTCGTCGTAGCGGCCCGGCTTCGCCGTGAGGCTGTACCACACGCCCTCGAAATACATCGAGAAGTTGTGCAGGCCGGCCGGATGGTAGATCTCGGAGCTCTTCTTCTCGACGACGAAGTCCTCTTCGAGGGCCTTGAAGAACGCCTTCGGGTCCAGGCCGTTCAGGTCCTTGACCACGCGGTTGTAGTCAATGATTGCGAGCTGGCTCTCCGGGAAGCACACGGCCATGAAGAAGTTGTACTCCTCGTCGCCGGTGTGGTGCGGATTCTGCGCGCGCTTCTCCGCGCCCACGCGGGCGGCCGCGGCGGTGCGGTGGTGGCCGTCGGCAACGTAGAATGCGTCCACATCTTTGGTGAAAATCTCAGTGATGCGCGCATTGACCGCGTCGTCGTCGATCACCCAGAAGGTGTGGGTGAAGTCGTTCTCGTCGATGAACTTGTATTCCGGCACGCCGGCGGCGGTCTTTGCGATAATGGCGCCGAGCTCGGCGTTGTCCTTGAAGGCGAAGAAGACGGGCTCGATGTTGGCGTTCTGGATGCGGACATGGATCATGCGGTCATCCTCCTTGTCCTTGCGCGTCAGCTCGTGCTTTTTGATGATGCCGTTCGCATAGTCATCCGTGTGGGCGCAGAGCACGAGGCCGTACTGCGTGCGGCTGCCCATGGTCTGGGCGTAGACGTAGTATTTCTCCTTGTCCTCGCGGACCAGCCAGCCCTTTTTCTGCCAGGCCTGGAAGTTCTCGACGGCGCGGTCGTAGGTGCGCTGTTCGTGCTCCCCGGCGATCGGCGTGAAGTCGATTTCGGGCTTGGTGATGTGAAGCAGGGATTTCTCCCCGGCCATTTTCCGGGCCTCTTCAGAGTTTAAGACATCGTAGGGCGGCGCCGCCACTTCGGTCACGATGTCTTTGGGCGGCCGCAGGGCCGCGAAAGGTTTGACTCGTACCATAATTCTTCAAACAAATCTATATCCGAAGATACTGTTTTTTTATCAAACCTCCAAATGATTCTGGCCGGAAGCGGCAGCGACTGCCTCCGGAGGGCGTGTCCACCCCCGGACACGGGTAGGGGGAGGGGCCCGTCGGATACAAGTTATCGCGCAGTCGGGGTCCCCGCAAAAGCATGCTTTTGTGGGGTGATACAAGCGATGACGCAGGAAACGATGGGAGGGGCCGGAATGCAGGACGCCGAAGGCGGCCGAATGGAGTCCCTCCGGAGGTAGTCGCAGCCGCTTCCGGCCATCAGTTATTTGACGATGCGGTAATAGTTCTCCTTGCGGGGTTTGACGGAAGGCGGGAAGGCGGCGGGGTAGCCGAGGGCGAGGGCGCCGATGCCGACGAGACCCTCCGGGAGGCCGAGTTCGGCCATCAGGGCCTTGCCCTCGGGGGTGGCGAACATCTGCCGCTCGCGGTTGATCCAGCAGGAGCCCAGGCCGACGGCGTGCGCCGCCAGCATCATGTTGCCCAGCACGAGGGATCCGTCGGGGACGGAATTGGCCCAGACGGCGGGGTCGCTGCCAAACACCAGCACGATGGTCGGCGCACCGTAGAAGGGATGCGGGCTGCCGAGAATCGCCCCGTTCATCGCATCGATGCGCGCGACCAGATCCGGCCGCTGCACCGCCACGATCCAGGGATCCTGCCGGCCCATGCCGGTCGGCGCCCAGGTGCCGGCCTCGAGGACGGCCTGCAATTCTTCGTCCTTGATCTGTTCCGGCTTGTAGCGCCGGATGCTTCTGCGCTCGCGGAGCGCCTTCAATACTTCATTATCCATAAGAAGATCAGACAGGTTTTACCGGTAAAAACGGGACAGCCCCTTCATTTTCGAGGGGGCTGTCCAGAAAGACCAGGGTGTTCCGGGACGTCCACCCTATTTATTCAGCTGGAATTTCGTGCAGCCGTCCTTGAAGTACGCCACAATCTGGCGGGCGGCGGCGAGGCCGGCGTTGACGTTGGCCTCGGCGGTCTGGGCGCCCATCTTCTTGGGAGTGGCGAAGACGCGCAAGCCGAACTGCTCCTGCAGGGCGGCGAGGTTGTCGGGAGCCACATCCGTGATGTACTTGAGGTCAGGGCGCTCGGCGAGGGCCTTCTCCAGGCCCGCCTCGTCGATGACCTCCTTGCGGGCGGTATTGACGAGGGTCGCGCCCTTGGGCATTTTCATCATCAGGTCATAGCCGATGCTGCCGACGGTCTGGGGCGTGGCGGGGATATGGAGGCTGAGGTAGTCGCTGCCGGCGTAGAGTGCGTCGAGGCTGTCGACGGGCTCGGCGCCGCCGGCGCGGATCTGCTCCGGGGTCAGGAACGGGTCGAGGGCCTTGACCTTCATGCCGAGGGCCGCGGCTTTGGCGCCGACCAGGCGGCCGACGTTGCCGAAGGCCTGGATGCCAAGGGTCTTGCCCTGGATCTCGGAACCGGTGGCGGGGGTGAACTGCGTGCGGGCCATGAAGATCATCATGGCGACGGCGAGCTCGGCCACGGCGTTGGAATTCTGGCCCGGGGTGTTCATCGCGACGACGCCGTGCGCCGTGCAGGCGGGCAGGTCGAGGTTGTCAAAGCCGGCGCCTGCGCGCACGACGATCTTGAGCTTCGGGGCGGCGGCGACCACCTCCGCGGTGACCTTGTCCGAACGGACGATCATCGCATCGGCGTCGGCCACAGCCGCGACCAGGTCGGCCTGGTCGGCGTATTTCTCCAGCAGGACGAGCTCGTAGCCCGCCTCTTCGACGATCTGGCGGATGCCTGCGACCGCTGCGGCCGCAAAAGGCTTCTGGGTAGCGAGAAGGACTTTCATGAGGCTAACCGTGGATCTTTTCGAATTCCTGCATCGCAGCGACGAGGGCGTCCACGTCCTCCTGGGTGCAGGCGTTGTACAGCGAAGCGCGGAAGCCGCCCACGGAACGGTGGCCCTTGATGCCCACCATGTCACGCTCGGTGGCGAACTTCATGAATTCGTCCTGCAGCTCTTCGCGGCCCGGGGCCATCACGAAGCAGACGTTCATGATCGAACGGGAGTCCTTGGCGGCGGTGCCGGTGAAGATGCTGTTGCGGTCGATCTCGGCATAGAGCGTGTCGGCCTTCTTGACGTCGATGGCGTGCATAGCGGGGATGCCGCCGATGCCTTTGAGCCACTTCAGGGTCTCGTTCATCACGAAGATGGAGACCACCGGCGGGGTGTTGAACATGGACAGCTTGTCCACATGGGTGCGGTAGTCGAGCATCGTAGGGAGATGGCGCCCAACCTTGCCGAGGGCATCCACCTTGACGATCGCGAAGGCGACGCCGGCAGGGCCGGCATTCTTCTGTGCACCGCCGTAGATCAGGTTGTATTTGCTCACGTCCACCGGACGGCTGAGGATGTCGGAGGACATGTCCGCGATGAGGGGCACGGGGCTGTCGATGTCCTCGCGGATCTCGGTGCCGTAGATGGTGTTGTTCGTGGTGATATGGAAATAATCCACGTCCGTCGGGATCACGTAGCCCTTCGGGATATAGGAATAGTTCTTGTCTGCAGAGCTGGCCACGGCGAAGGCTTCACCCACGCCCTGGGCCTCCTTGAGGGCCTTCTTGGCCCAGACACCCGTCTCCAGGTAAGCAGCTTTCTTGTCCAGGAAATTCATCGCCGACATCAGGAACTGGAGGCTCGCGCCACCGCCCAGGAAGACGACTTCATAACCTTCGGGAATACACAATAACTCTTTCCAAAGTGCACGGCACTCGTCCATCACTTCATCCCAGCCCTTGGTGCGGTGGGAAATGGAAAGCAGGGATACACCGGTCCCCTTGAAGTCCTTGAGGGCTTCGATGGTGTTGTCGATGGCCACCTGCGGCAGCAGGCAAGGCCCGGCATTGAAGACATGTTTTTTGCCCATAAGCGAGTTTAAAATTTTAGCCCGTGAATATACCTATTTTTTTGATACGTTCCAAAAAGTCCTGCTCAACCGAGAGGCGCACCCGGACCTCGAGCGTGCACTCCGACAGGAAGGACTGGCCGCGCTGCGGGAGGTCCATGTCCTTGGCCAGTTTCATCACCGCCGGGAGGCTGTCGTAGGGGAAATGCAGGGTGTACCAGCGCCCGGCCACCTTTTCTACCACGCGTGCGCTCGCGAGCGCGTCCGCAGTAGAAGTCTTGTAAGCCCGGATCAGGCCCGGGATGCCGAGCTTGATGCCGCCGAAATAGCGGACCACGACCACCAGGATGTCACTCAGGCCCGCAGAATCGATCTGACCAAGGATGGGGCGGCCGGCCGAGCCGGAGGGCTCGCCGTCGTCGTTCGCCCGCCAGGGCTCCCCGTCCAGGCCGAGCCGGTAGGCGTAGCAGTGGTGCCTGGCGTCGTGATACTCCTTCTTGAGCCGCTGGACAATCTCCTTGACTTCAGCTTCGCTCTCCACCGGGTACGCAAAGGCGAGGAAGCGGCTGCCGTTGTCCTTGAAAAGGCCCTCTGACTGCGCTGCAATGCTATTGTATGTATCTTTTGTAGCCATAGGCGAATCAAAATTAGTGAATAATTCATATCTTCGCAATATGAATTACAGATATAGAGTCACGCTGGCCGGCATCAAAGGCTTTTTCCGGGTCTATCTCGTCAATGGCGAGAACTCGCTCTATACGTTCCACAAGCAGCTGCGTGCGGACCTCGAATTCCCGATGGATCAGCCCATTCTCTTCAAGGCGCTGGACGCGGAGGGCGGGGTCGTCGCACGCTATGCCCTGATGGACATCGGCTTCGGCGCCGTGGACCAGGTGTCCGTCGCCGCCACGGTCAAGGCCGGTGTCGCCAGCTTTGTCTATTTCTACGACATCACCTCCAAGAAGAGCGTGATTATCACCCTCGAGGGCGAGACCCCCGAGGCCACGGCCTCCCCGAAGCTCCTCGAGTCCAAGGGCCCCATCCCCCTGGAGTTCGAGAACGGCTACGTCGCCTTCGAGGACCTGCCCGAAGAGCGCCGGCGCCTGCCGGGCGAAGCGCGCCGGGGCGAGGATGACGACGAAGACGAAGACGACGAGGACTTCGACGACGAAGACGACGAGGACGAGGAGGATGAGGACAAGGACGAAGAAGAAATCCTCTACGACGAAAACGAATAACGAAAATGGCTCGCACGAAGCGAGCCATTTTTCATTCAGTTCCCCGGTCAGGCCGGGATAACATTATTTCTTCTTGGCAGTGGGCTCCGGTGCGGGAGCGGGCTCCACGTAAGGATTGATCGAGCTGAGCTGCACGTTGAAGACCAGCGTGGAGTTCGGGCCGATGGCCTGGTTGCCCTGCTCGCCGTATCCGAGCTCGGAAGGGATGTAGAGCTCCACCTCGCCACCTTCGCCGATGAGCTGCAGACCCTCGGTCCAGCCGGGGATCACGCCGTTGAGCGTCAGGCGGATCGGAGATGCGTCAGCAGGGACCTCGTCGAAGACGGTGCCGTCGAGAAGGGTGCCCTTGTAGCGCACCCAGACGGTGTCCTTCGGGCCGGGCTTCACTTCGCTGCCCGGGTTGATGATCTTGTACTGCAGGCCGGAAGCGGTCTCGATGATGCCTTCCTTCTTGGCGTTGGCCGCGAGGAACTTTTCACCCTTCTGCTTGTTGGCCGCAGCGACACCCGCCTGGCGGTTCGCCAGGTAGTTGTTGAACAGGTCGTTCATCTCGTTCGGGTCGATCTTGAACTGCTTGACGAAGTCGGGATCCTGCATATTCCCTTCGGAATACACGAAATCCTTGATGCCCTTCATGATCTGGCCGAAGTTGAGGTCAGAACCGAAGTCATATCCCTTGATGAAGCTGCCGAAGTTGATGCCGAGCAGGTAGCTCACGGAGTCAATCTGGGCGCGGGCGGGCTGGAATTCTTTGGGGATTGCATCCCCGGCCGGCTTGCTCGTGCAAGCCGCCAAAGAGAGTCCGATAATCAGGACTGCAATGATTTTGTTTGCTTTCATACTATCAATAATTAACCTTGATTTCTAAAGTTCCCATGCCAGGGCGGAGGCGCCGAGGATGGCGGCATCCGACTCTTTGAGCTGGGAGAACACGATCTTGACCTTGTCCTTCCAGATCTTGAGGACATTGTCGTTCATCGACCGGAGCATCGGCTCATAGAGGAACTCCTTGGCGCGGGCGAGGCCGCCGAAGAGGACGATGGCCTCGGGGGCGCTGAACGCGATGAAGTCCGCGAAGCTGCGGCCGAGCATCGTGCCCGTGTAGTCGAACAGCCGGAGGGCGAAATTGTCGCCCTGCTTGGCCGCATCGTAAATGTCCTTGGAGGTGATGTTGTCCAGGTCGCGGAGCAGGGTCGGCTGGCCGGACGCCTCGAGCCACTCGCGGGCGGTGCGGGCGATGCCGATGGCGGAGCAATAAGCCTCCAGGCAGCCCGTCTTGCCGCAGCCGCACAGGCGGCCGTTGTTGCGCATGACGTTGGTGTGGCCGAGCTCGCCGGCGAAACCGTCATGGCCGTAGAGGACCTTGCCGTCCACCACGATGCCGCTGCCGACGCCGGTGCCGAGGGTGATCATGATGAAATTCTTCATGCCGCGGGCCGCGCCGTAGGTCATCTCACCCACCGCCGCCGCATTGGCGTCGTTGGTCAGCGAGACGGGAATGCCGTCCATCGCCTCGGTGAGCATCTTCGCGAGGTAAACAGACTTGTTGGCCGCCCAGGCGAGATTCGGTGCGAAGGCCACTTCGCCCGTGTAATAGTTGCCGTTGGGCACGCCAACGCCGATGCCGCGGATCTCCTCCGGGGCCTTGCCGGACTGCTTGATGAGGCCCTTGACGGCCTCCGCCAGCGCTGCCACATAGGCATCCGCGTCAGCGCCGAAAGTGTCCGTACGGATAACGGTCTGCGCGAGGACATCCCCGCGGGCGTCCACGACGCCGATCTTGGAGGTCTGGCCTCCGATGTCGATACCGACTACGAATTGCTTTTCCATATTAGTCAACAGGGATATCTTTGTTTACATTCTTGCTGCCGATGAGCGCATAGAACACCATGTACACGAGCACGGCGATGACAATCACGTAGCTGATACGCAGCGAGGCGATGGTGGTGCCCACGATGGAGTTCTGGATCAGCGGGAGGATACCGCCGCCGACGACCATCATCATGAAGATGCCGGAGGCCTTCTCCGTATACTTGCCCAGGCCCTCGGTGGCCAGGTTGAAGATGCAGCCCCACATGATGGAGGTGCAGAGGCCCATCAGCACGAGGAACACGGTGAACAGAGGCACGTTGTTGATGGCAAACGAACCGTTGCTGAAACCGACCATGGAGACGCCGGTCTTGGCAGGAACGATCATGGAGATGAGCACCAGCACGATACCTACGAGGGAGACGGTGAGCAGCTGTGCGCGGCTGGAGATCTTGCCGCTGATGAAGCCGGAAGTCAGACGGCCGACCAGCATCAGCAGCCAGTACAGACCGGTCATACCGCCGATGATGGCAGCGGCATTGGAGGAATTGGCGGGATCGAAGAGGTTGAAGTTCACCTCCTTGCCCAGGAAGTTGCCGAAGGTGTTCGGGATACCGACTTCCATGCCGACATAGCAGAAGATCGCGACGGCGCCCAGCACGAAGTGACGGAAGTTCCAGGGGCTGTGCTCGTGCTTCACGGCAGCATTTTCACTCTTGTTCTGATGAGGCTCTTCAATCTTGGCGAAATAGATGACGATGAACGCCACGACGAAGATGGCGATGGCGCCGAACAGCATCGGGCTGACTTCAGAAATCGTCGTGCTCTTGGTGATGGCACCGACAAAGGAACCGACCATGATCGGGGCGATGGTTCCGGCCAGGGAGTTGCAGGCACCGCCGAGCTGGAGGAGCTGGTTGCCCTTGGCGCCGCCGCCGCCGATGAGGTTCAGCATCGGGTTGACGACCGTATTCAGCATACATACGCAGAGGCCGCAGACGAAAGCGCCCAGAAGGTAGATGATGAAGCCGGGGATGCCGGAGCTGAAACCGGAGAAGTACTGGATGAGCAGACCGACGACACCTACTGCGATGGCGATCAGCGCGGTCTTCTTGTAACCAACCTTCGTCAGCATGTTTCCGGCGGGGATACCCATGAAGAGGTACGCCAGGAAGTTCATGAAGTTGCCCATGAAGCCGAGGGCCGGGTTGTTGCCGACAGCATCATCCATTGTCCAGATGTTGCCGACAGGGGCGGCCATGTTGGTTACGAATGCAATCATCGCGAAGAGGAAGAACATCGTGATGACTGCAACCATGTTGATTTTTTTCTTTTCCATTCTATTGGGTTTTAGTATTGTGTTTATTCTCCGTATACCTTGTCCTTCGGCGTGAAGAGGCCGTAGAGCTGGGCGTCGATCATGTCGGTGACCTTCGCGAAGTCCTCCGGGTTGTTGCCGAACTTGATGTGGTCAGCGTCGATGATCAGCAGGTTGCCGGGATAGTCCTTGATCCAGTTCTCATACTTCTCGTTGAGGCCGGTGAGGTAGTCGATGCGGATGCTCTTCTCGTACTCGCGGCCGCGCTTCTGGATCTGGGAGATGAGGTTGGGGATGCTCGAGCGCAGGTAGATCAGCAGGTCGGGATTGCCCACCAGCGACATCATCAGGTCGAAGAGGTCGCTGTAGTTCTCGAAGTCGCGCGTGCTCATCAGGCCCATGTCGTGGAGGTTGGGCGCGAAGAATGATCACGTCGTCGGTCTTGGCAATCTCCACCACGTCCTTGAAACGCTTGTTGAGGAAGTAGATCTGGAGGTTGAACGACCAGCGCTCCATGTCCTCGTAGAAGTCGGACAGATAGGGATTGAAATCCACCGATTCGAATTTCGGGATCCAGCCGTAGTGGGCGGCCAGCATCTTGGTGAGCGTGGTCTTGCCGCTGCCGATATTTCCTGCTATCGCAATATGCATACTCTTTTTTGTTATAGCTTACAAATGTAACGATTTATTTGAATAGTCCGAACAGCTCGGCGTCAATCTTGTCCGTGATGAGCGCGAAATCCTCCGGACGGTTCTCGAAGTCCAGCTGGTCAGCGTCGATGACCAGCAGCGGCGCCCTGTACGCACCGATCCACTTCTCGTAGCGCTCGTTCAGGCCGGCAAGGTACTCCAGGTTCATGCTCTGCTCGTAGTCGCGGCCGCGCTTGCGGATCTGGTCCACCAGGTGCGGGACAGAGCATTTGAGGTAAATCAGGAGGTCCGGCGGGCTGACCATCGACATCATCAGGCGGAAGAGCTGCATGTAGGTGTCGTAGTCCCGGTCGGAAAGGTTGCCGAGGTCATGGTTGTTGGCCACGAAGATCTCCACGCCCTCGAGGATGGTGCGGTCCTGGATGATGACGTCCTCCGATTTGGAGATGTCCAGCAGGTCCTGGAAACGCTGCGCCAGGAAGTAGGTCTCCAGGTTGTAGGACCAGCGCGGGATGTCCTTGTAGTAGTCCTCCAGGTAGGGATTGTAGGTCACGGCCTCGTACTTGGGCGTCCAGCCGTAGTGCTCGGCGAGCTTGCGGGTCAGCGTGGTCTTGCCGCTGCCGATATTTCCTGCGATTCCGATGTGCATTTCTATGTGGTCAATCATACAAATTTAACACATCTTTTGTAATTTTGCCAACAATCGAGGCCAAGAAATCATGCTCAACATCCGATATTCCGTCTTCAATCTCTTCCAGGAGCGCACCTACGCGGTCTGGCGCGACGGGGGCCGCTGCGCCATTGTCGACCCCGGCTGCGGAAAACCCGCGGAGCAGCAGGCTCTCGAGGACCTGCTCACGCAGGAAAACCTCACCCCGGAGGCCATCCTGCTGACCCACGCCCACCTGGACCACATCCTCGGGGTGAAGACCCTGCAGGACCGCTACGGCATCCCGGCCTGGATGCATCCGGCCGACACCGCCGCGCTGGAATACAACAAGGTCATGGCGGACCGTTTCTTCATCCGCCTGCCGGAAGCGTTCGACTGGCAGCCCGTTCAGGATGGGCAGATTCTGGACCTGGCGGGCATGCGGTTCGAGGTCATTTCCACGCCCGGCCACTCCCCCGGCAGCGTCTGCTACTACGTTCGCGACGAAGGCATCCTGTTCACCGGCGACACCCTGTTCGCCGGCTCCATCGGCCGCACCGACTTCCCCTACAGCGAATACGACGACGAGATCCGCGCCATCCTGGAGCGGCTCCTGCCCCTCGACCCCGCCACGGCCGTCCTCCCCGGGCACGGCCCCTCCTCCACCATCGGCGCCGAGCGCACCGGCAACCCCTTCCTTGAGCCCTTCAACGAGCCGGAAGAGGACCCGGATCCTGAATTGGAACCGGTTATCATTCAGGGAGATTCGCCGATCGGAGTCGGCGAATGACGGCCGCCTGGCTTATTTCAGGAAGGCGAAAAAGACCGCGAGGACGAGGCAGCCGAAGGCGGCTAGGTGGTTCCAGTGGAACTGCTGACCCTGGAACAGGAAGTGGACGATTACCGTGAAGATGGTCAGGGAGATGACCTCCTGGATGACCTTGAGCTGCATTAAACTGAAGGGGCCGCCGTTGCCCTGGAAGCCGATGCGGTTGGCCGGGACGGTGAGGCAGTACTCGAAAAATGCGATTCCCCACGAGAACAGAATGATCAGGATCAGCGGCCAGCCGGTCGAGATTTTCATTTCCTGCAGTTTGAGATGGCCGTACCACGCAAGCGTCATGAAGACGTTCGAGCAGATCAGCATCACGATGGTCCAAATACCCTGTTGCATAGCGCCTTTTTGAAAAAACGCGCAAAGATAACAATAATCAGCGGATGCTGAACAGGTGCGTGCGGCGGAAGCCCTGCTCGTCGATCAGGGTGAGGCGGTGGTCGCCGGGCGGGGGATCGACGTGCATCTCGTGCTCGCCGCGGGTCTGCCCGATGTATTCGTCGTCGATGTGCCAGTAGACCGTGGCCTGCGCGTCGGCATGGGCAGCACGGAAGACCGCCCCGTTCTGCGTGCCGGACAGGCCGCGGGTCAGCACGAGGGTGATGCCGTTCTGGGGGTAGATGATATCGATGGGATTGTAGTCGGAAGTGGCCACGTCGAAAAGCGGATGTTTCGGCGGCAACGGCCTGTAGTCCAGATGCTTCTGCATGTAGTACCACTCCTGCGCGGGCGGCAGCACGAAGCGCACCTCGCTGCGCATCTGCTCCGGCGGGCAGCAGCTGGAATTGACCTGGTAGCGGCCTTCGGCGTCGAGATGGACCAGCCGGTGGTAGCGGCACATGTCGGGCTGCAGCTCCACGTCCGGCACCCAGACGGTGTCACGCTGCGGGCAGAGGTCGCTGGCGGGATAGCCGCTTTCGTGGCAGACCTCGATCTGCGTCATCTCGTCAGTGGGCCTGGAGAACCATCCGCCGCCCCCGGCCAGGGCCGAGAAAACGTCGAACATCACCGGTGAGGCATAGGACACGCCCGTCACGCCGGCACGGCCCTCGCCGTCGCTGTTGCCCACCCAGACGGCGACCACCCAGTCGCGCGTCACGCCCACGCTCCAGGCGTCGCGGTTGCCCCAGGAGGTACCCGTCTTCCAGGCGATCTTGCGCGCCGTCGCGAAATCCATCCAGGATGCCTCCTCCTCGGGGCGGTTGGCATTCGACAGGGCGTCGAAAGTCAGCCACGCCGCCGCCCGGCTGATGGGGATCCGGCGGGCGGGCAGGCGGTCGCGGCGCGCGTCGGACAGGTAGCCCAGGTCCTCGTAGACCGTGTCCCCGGCGAGCTCCGCAGCCAGATAATAATAGGCCCGCGCAAGGGTCTCCAGCGAGATCTCCGCCCCGCCCAGGATCAGCGACAGGCCGTAGTGGTCGGCGTCCTTGTCGATGGTCGTAAAGCCCATCTCCTGCAGCACCTCCAGGAAGCGGTCCACCCCGAAATCCTCCAGCATGCGCACGGAGGGCACGTTGAGCGAACGCTCGATCACCTCGTGCGCCGGCACGGCCCCGTCGAAGGTGCGGCCGTAGTTGTGCGGTGAGAAGTTGTTGTAATTGTAAGGCGTGTCCTTGACCAGCATCGTGGGCAGCAGCTCGCCCGCCTGCAGCATCGACGCATACAGGAGCGGCTTGAGGGTGCTGCCGCTGGAGCGCGCCGCCGGGACCATGTCCACGTCGGCGCCGCGGATACCTGGCGCGCAGCCGCGCGTGTTGCCGTAATACGCCCGGATCTCCCCGGTGTGCACGTCCACCACCAGCACGCCCATGTTGTCCACCAGGTTGGTGCGGTAGACGTCGTAATGCCGCTGGACGATGGCGCCGACGCGCGCCTGCACGGTGGCATCCAGCGTCGTGACGTAGGGACCGTCGCCCCGCTCGCGCCGGCAGCGCTCCAGCAGGTGGTAGGCCAGGTCCGGCATCGGAAGCGGCTTGTCCGGCAGCGGCTCGTCCTTGGCCAGCTGGCACTCGAGCTCATCGATAATGCCCTTCTGCATCAGCTTGTCCAGCAGCGCGTTGCGCTTCTCTAGCAGGCGGTCTCGCGAGCGTCCGGGGTGGATGAGGCCCGGGGCGTTGGGCAGCACGGCCAGCATCGCGCTCTCCCCCCAGGAGAGGTCGTCCGCGCTGCGGCCGAAATAGCGCCAGGCCGCCGCCTCGATGCCCACCACATTGCCCCCAAAAGGGGCGTTGGAGGCATATAACAAAAGGATTTTGCGTTTCGTGCAGCGCATCTCCAGACGGGTGGCGAGAATCATCTCATAGACTTTCTCCGGGAGGGTGCGGGGCGCGCCGGGGCGGCTCAGGCGGATCACCTGCATGGTCAGGGTGCTGGCGCCGCTGACCACCTCGCCGCGCGTGAGGTTCTGGACCAGCGCCCGTCCGGCAGACAGGTAATCGATGCCCAGGTGCCACCAGAAGCGTTTGTCCTCGTAGGTCACGATGCAACGGGCGAACTTGTCCGGGACGTGGTCCGCGGGCGGGAAATACCACTGGCCGTCCGCGGAAATGCGCGCGCCGAGCAGCGTGCCGTCGGCAGTCACGGCCGTTGCGCTGAGCGGCACCTTGAACAGATTGTGAGGCAGACAGAACAAATACCAAACAATCAGCAAAAGGGGTATTGAAATCGGAACTATTTTCTTAACTTTGCCCATTGTTAGAACAAAAGTAGTATTTTTCTATGAAAACATCCCGTTTCTTCCTCACTTTGATCGCTGCCGCCGGTCTGCTTTCCGCCTGCCAGGGCGGGGGGCCCAAGAAGACCGCCGGTCCTGCCGTGTCCGCCGTCAAGGGCGAGACCGCCATGGCCCTCAACAACGAGGGTAACGCCATCACGGCCGAGGACATCGATCCCGAAGTCCCCACCATCCGCTTCATCAGCAAGGGCTCCATCCTCCCGTCCAAGGGCAGCATGGACCTGCTGTTCGGCTCCGTTTCCTACGCCAAGGCGGAGGTGCGTGTCAAGAAGGTGTTCAGCAACAACATCCTGCAGTTCCTGCAGCTGGACAGCTACGAGACGCGCTATGAGCTGTACAAGGTGGCTGAGCAGATTATCGACACCACCATCGTCCTGGGCGACCGGGACGCCGACCATATCCGCGAATGGCGGACCTATGGCCTGGGTCTGGACGATCTGATCAAGCCCGAGACCGGTGCCATCTACCACATCGAGATTCGCGGCCGCGAGCCCCTCGTGGAGGAGGATTTCTGGGACAGCGACAGCTACTTCGGCGACTATGAGACGTACGAGGAGCGCAGCGTGGACCTGCTGGCCAGCAACCTCGTGCTGATCGCCAAGCGCGGCGACAGCACCACGGAGGTCTTCGCCTATGACATCCTGTCCGGCAAGCCGGTCTCCGGCGCCAAGGTCAAGCTCTACAGCTTCGCGCAGCAGGAGCTCGCGAAGGGCACGACCAACGGCGACGGCCAGGTCTCCTTCCCGGCCCAGACGGACGGCAGCTTCGTGGTCGCCACGAGCGGCAAGAACTACGCCTACCTCGACCTCAAGTACGAGAAGGCCCTCTCCACCAGTAATTTCGACGTCAGCGGCACCTCCAACGACGGCGGCATCAAGGCCTACATCTTCGGTGAGCGCGGCGTCTGGCGTCCGGGCGACACGCTGCACGTCAGCATGGTCACCCTCTTCGACGACGCCCCCCTGCCGGCCGGCCACCCGATCACGGCCCAGCTGCGCAACCCCGACGGGCAGGTCACGCAGACCATCACCCAGCCCGCCTCGGCTTCCAACATCTACCATTTCCCGTTCCAGACCGCCGAGGACGCCATCTCCGGACGCTGGCGCGTGGACGTGAGCGTGGGCGGCCAGATTTTCAGCAAGACCCTGCGCGTGGAGGCCATCAAGCCCAACAAGCTGGACATCACCCTGCATTTCGACGACAAGGTCATCACGCCTGACCGCCAGTGCGTCGGCGACATCGCCGTGGCATGGCTGTACGGCGCCCCGGGCAGCGACCTCAAGCTGAACGGCACCCTCGAGCTCAGCTCCGCCAGCACCTCCTTCAAGGGCTGGGAGGACTACAGTTTCACCGACGACGCCCGTTCCTTCACGGACCAGACCCTCTACTACAACGATTTCAAGACCAACGAAGAAGGCCACGCCTTCATCAACACGGGTGTCGACATCAACAAAGCCAATACCCCGGGCTTCCTCAACGCCGGATTCACGATCCGCGCCTTCGAGCCCAGCGGCGAATTCAGCACGAGCTACACCAGCGTGAAGATGTCCCCGTTCAACACCTACGTGGGCATCAAGACCGAGCTGGACAAGGACCGCTGGGGCGACCGCTTCATCCAGGCCGGCAAGGCCCACAAGTTTGACGTCGCCACGGTGGACGCCGACGGCAAGGGCGTGGCCGCCCCCGGGCTCCACGCCGAGATCTACCACGTGGACTGGAGCTGGTGGTGGGACGCCTCCGGCGAGATCGCCAGCTACATGGCCAGCCGCAGCAAGGAGCTCCTCTACGAGAAGACCTTCTCCACCTCGGGCGGCAAGGGCTCCTTCAGCTATGACTGGGCCGACGCCCCTTACGGTGTGTACTACATCCGCGTCACCGACACCCGCGGCGGCCACGCCGCCTCGATGATCTGCGAGGTCCAGGAGAGCGGCGCCTCCGACGCTTCCGAGGGCTCCACGCAGCTCAACATGATCATTGACAAGGACAAATATGCGGTCGGCGAGACCGCCCGCATCACGATTCCTTCCGCCGCAGGCTCCAGCGCCCTCGTCTCCATTGAGAAGGGCGGCAAGATCCTGAGCACCCGCCGGGTGCAGTGCTTCGAAGGCAGCACGGAGATCCGC
>CAJOHX010000035.1 GCA_905234475.1 uncultured Bacteroidales bacterium
CGGCGGACAGTCCTCCAAGGCCACCCCGGTCGGCGCGATCGCCAAGTTCGCCGCCTCCGGCAAGAAGATCCGCAAGAAGGATCTCGGCATGATGGCCATCAGCTACGGCTACGTCTACGTGGCCCAGGTGGCCATGGGCGCCAGCCCGGTCCAGTACATGAACGCCATCAAGGAAGCCGAAGCCTACGACGGCCCGTCCCTGATCATCGCCTACGCCCCGTGTATCAACCACGGCCTCAAGGCGGGCATGGGTCTGAGCCAGAAGGAGGAGAAGCTCGCCGTTGAGTGCGGCTACTGGCACCTCTACCGCTACAACCCGGCTCTCGAGGAGCAGGGCAAGAACCCGTTCACGCTCGACAGCAAGGAGCCTGACTGGAGCAAGTTCCAGGACTTCCTCAAGGGTGAGGTCCGCTTCGCTTCCCTGTACAAGCTCTTCCCGGAGAGCGCGGGCGAGCTGCTTGCCAAGACCGAGGAGTTTGCGAAGGTCCGTCTGGGCACTTACAAGCGCCTCGCAGGCAAAGAATAAATTTTACGCAAAATTCAATAAAGAATTATTGTTTTTCAGTAAAAGTTGATTATCTTTGCATCCGACAAGAGTAATCAAATGCAAAAGATGAAAAGAATCCTCTTCCTTGCAGCAGCGCTCATCAGCGCTGCTGCTTTGGGAAACGCGCAGCAGCTGCAGCAGCTTCCCAACGACCCCGAGACCCGCGTCGGCAAACTTGACAACGGCCTCACCTATTACATCCGCCACAACGAGAAACCGGCCCAGCGCGCGGAGTTCTACCTCGCTACGGACGTCGGCGCCATCCAGGAGCTGCCCGACCAGGACGGTCTGGCGCACTTCCTCGAGCACATGTGCTTCAACGGCACGAAGAACTTCCCCGAGAAGGGGATCCTCAACTGGCTCGAGAGCATCGGCGCCTCCTTCGGCGGCAATGTCAACGCATCCACGGGTGTGGAGCAGACCATCTACCTGCTCAACAACATCCCGCTGATCCGTCCCACCGTCGTGGACACCTGCATCCTCATCATGCACGACTACTCCCACTTCGTGACCTGCGACCCGGTGGAGATCGACAAGGAGCGCGGCGTGATCCTCGAGGAGAAGCGTTCGCGCAACGACGCCTCCTGGCGCATGCGCGAGGCCTCCTACCCTTACCTCTATAATAATACGAAGTACGGCACCACGACCATCATCGGCACCGAAGAGAACCTCAAGACCTTCAAGCCCGAGAGCCTGACGAACTTCTACCACACCTGGTACCGTCCTGACATGCAGGCGCTTATCGTCGTGGGCGACATCGACGTGGACTACGTGGAGGCCTGCATCAAGCGGACCTTCGCCGACATCCCCGCCCCGGTGAACCCCAAGGCGAAGGACGTCATCGCCATCCCGGTCAACGAGCAGCCCGCCATTGCCATCCTCACCGATCCCGAGAACCGCAACACCTCCATCACCGCCTACTGGCGCAGCGAGGCCACGCCCGAGGAGCTCAACAGCACCCCGGTTGGCCTGATCACCGACCTCGTGGAGGATCTCGTCAGCATCGTGATGAACGAGCGCTTCGAGGAGATCGCCGCGCAGCCGGACGCCCCGTTCCTGCAGGGCGGCTTCGGCATCGGCAACCTCTGTGAGACCGCCGACGTGGTGATCACCCAGGTGGCCTGCAAGGACGGCGAGGCCCTGTCCGCCTTTGCCGCAGGAATGCTTGAGGCCGAGAAGCTCCGCCGTTTCGGCTTTACCGATGCCGAACTGGAGCGCGCCCGGACCGAGCTGCTCTCGCAGTACGAGGCCGCAGCCAAGAAGGCTGACACCCGCACGAACTCCGAGTTCGTGATGCCGATGATCTACAACTTCTTCGACAACGAGCGTTTCATGGATCCGCAGGCCGAGTACGAGCTCGTCCAGCAGCTCATGCCGATGCTCACGACCGAGACCGTCAACCAGATGGCCCAGCAGCTGATCACCCGCGAGAACCTCGTGGTCATCTACCAGGCCCCTGAGAAGGAAGGGCTGACGCACCCGACCGTGGAGCAGGTCCAGGCCGTCATCGACGCCGTGGAGAATGCCCAGATCGAGCAGGCCGCCGCCGAGGACATCCCCGAGGCCTTCCTCGACCCGTCCACGCTTAAGGGCAGCAAGAACGCCAAGGTCAAGGCCGGCATCTACGGCTCCAGGACCTTCACCCTGAAGAACGGCCTGCGCGTGTGGCTCCTCCCGACGGACCACGAGAAGGACCGTATCAGCTTCAACCTCAGCAAGGACGGCGGCCGCAGCCTCCTCTCCGACGAGGAGCTCTTCTCCTTCGACTCCAACATCTGGAGCCTGTACCTGAGCAACAGCGGCATCGCGGAATTCCCGAAGACGACGATGAACAAGATGCTCGCCGGCAAGCAGCTCTCCGTGACGCCTTCCGTCAATGAGTACACGCACGGCGTGAGCGGCACCAGCACCGTCAAGGACTTTGAGACCGCCCTGCAGATCATGTACCTCTACTTCACGGCCCCGCGCTTCGACGAGAACGAGTACAACCAGGGCATGAGCCAGATCAAGGCCGTCCTGCCGAACCTCATGACCCAGTCCAACTACAAGCTCAACAAGGCCCTCTACGACTATGCCTACGACAGCCCGCGCCGCTTCATGCTGGACGACGAGTTGGTCGCCAAGGCCAGCCTTAAGACCCTTGAGAGCGCCTACAAGCGCCTCTTCGCTGACGCAGCGGGCGGACGCCTGGTGATCGTGGGCGACTTCAACCCGGACGAGATCATGCCGCTGATCCGCAAGTACGCCGGCTCCATCCCGATGAGCAAGAAGGCCACCAAGGCCGAGTACCGCGGCGACGGCATCGCCACGGTCAACCGCGAGTACGACTTCAAGGCCCAGATGGCCACCCCGATGGTCACGGTCATTCAGATCTACAACGTCCTGAAGCCTTACTCCATCGAGGACGAGGCGGCCTGCGACGCCCTCTCCTACATCCTCGACATGCTCTACACCGAGACCCTGCGCGAGGACGAGGGCGGCACCTACGGCGCCAGCTCCTCGGTCGAGGTCAGCAACAAGCCTGACGAGCGCCACATCATGCAGGTGGCCTTCCAGACCAACGTCGACTCCGCCGACAAGCTCCGCGACCTCGCCAAGAGCGGCTTCCGCGGCATCGCCGAGAACGGCCCCACCGCCGACCAGTTCGACAAGACGGTCAAGAACCTCCTGAAGAAGATCCCGGAGAGCCGCCAGCGCAACGCCTACTGGAGCTCCATGCTGCAGATCAACGCACGCTACGGCTTTGACTACGACAAGGACTACGAGGCGGCCGTGAACGCCCTCACGCCTGAGAAGGTCAAGGCGGCGGCCCGCGAGTTCCTCGACGGCAACCTCGTCGAGCTCGTCATGCGTCCTGAATAAGAGCACTTTATGTTCGAAGATTTCCGGCTGAATGTTTTTGCCAAGGTGGCCGCGCTGGGCAGCTTCACTGCCGCAGCGCGGGCCCTTGGCATCAGCCAGCCGGCCGTCAGCCAGCACATCGCCGAACTGGAGAAAAACGCCGGCGGCCAGCTCTTCGAGCGCGGCCGCGGCAGTGTGCGGCTGACCGCCCGTGGCAAGGTCTTCCTCGACCATGTCGAGGGCATTCTGGCGGACTACCGCCGTCTGGACAATGAGTTCCGCGTGCCGGAGACCACCCTGCTGCGCGGGGTCCGGCACGAGGGACGCCAGACCAACATCCTCATCCGCGAGGGCCGCTTTGTGGACCTCGCCGCACCCGCCGACACCCCGGCGGAATGCATCGTCGAAGCGGAAGGGACGGCCATCCTCCCCTCCTTCTTCAACACGCACACGCACGCAGCCATGACGCTCCTGCGCGGCCTGGCCGATGACCTCCCCCTGCAGGAGTGGCTCCAGGAGCACATCTGGCCCTATGAGGCAAAGCTGCAGCCGGAGGACATCCGTCGCGGCAACGAACTGGCCATCAGCGAGATGGCTGCCACGGGCACGACCTTCTTCTCCGACATGTACTTCGATCCGGAAGAGGCCGTCGCCGCCGTGGAGGCCACGGGCATGCGCGCCGCCATCGGCATCACCGTCCTGGAGGGACACCCCAAATCGCAGCCGGACGCCATCCGGGACTACATCAAGAACTGGCAGGACCCCACCGGCGGACGCATCCAGCTGGTGATGTGCCCGCACGCCATCTACACCGTGGGCACGGCGCGCCTCAGGCGCTGCGCGGACTTCGCCCGGCACCACGGCATGCTGATCCACATCCACCTCTCGGAGACCCGCAAGGAAGTGGAGGACTGCATCCGGGAGCACGGCACCACGCCGGTGCGCTACCTGGAGAAGCTCGGTTTCCTGGACCAGGACGTGATTGCTGCCCACTGCGTCCACGTGGACGAGGAGGAATGGAAAATCCTCGCCCGGCGGGGCGTCACCGTGGCCCACTGCCCCTGCTCCAACATGAAGCTCGGCAGCGGCCGCTTCCCCTACGAGCTGGCGCTCGACTCCGGCTGCCGCATCACCCTCGGCACGGACGGGGCCTCGTCCAACAACAACCTCGACCTGCGCGAGGAGATGAAATTCGCCGCCCTGCTGGCGAAAGTCCAGGGCGACACCACGCTGCTACCCGCGGAAGAGGTCTTCCGCTGGGCCACGCGCAACGGCGCGGAATTCTTCGGCATCGACGCCGGCCGCATCGCCGTGGGAGCCCAGGCCGACGCCGTGCTGCTCGACCTCTCCCACCCCAAGCTCCAGCCCGGTCACAACCTTATCTCCGACTGGGTCTACGCTGCGGACTCGTCCGTCATCCGGCACACGCTGTGTGCCGGACGGCTGCTGTCGCAGCAGCATCGATGAACGAGGGGGCGTACCCCCTCGAGCTCCCCTGCGTCGCTTCGCTCCGAAACCGCCGCACGAACGTTTTGCCGGGCAGCAGGTTCCCCCCGGAAGGCATTTAGCGACAGCTTTATTTTTGATGCCTTCCGGGGGGAAGCCTGCTGACGGCAACAAAAAAAGGGAGCCCTGAGGGCTCCCAGAAGACGAATCTGCGCAGAGGCGGACTACTCGGCGGGGGCGATGGCGCCCATCGGGCAAGCGTCGGCGCAGGTGCCGCAATCGATGCAGATGTTCGGGTCGATCGTGTAGACATCGCCCTCCTGGATCGCTCCGGACGGGCATTCACCCTGGCAAGTACCACATGCCACGCAGGTGTCGGGATTAATCTTGTAAGCCATTATCAGTAAAAATTTAGTGTGTGTCGGTCCGGTATTTGCAAATACCATGACAAAAGTAATCATTTTTTCGTAAATTTGCAGATATGAAGACACTTTTGACAATCATGCTTGCTGCATTGCTCGCGGCACCCATCCAGTTTGACAAAACCGTGCACGACTTTGGTGAGATCGGCGCCAAGGACGGCAAACAGACCTGCACCTTTACCGTGACCAACGACGGCGACGAGGCCCTGTCCATCTTTGCCGTTGTCCCCTCCTGCGGATGCACCGATGTCGTGTGGCCGCGCGAGGCGATCGCCCCCGGCAAGACCGGCGTGATCACCGCGACGTACTCCAACGACGAAGGCACGGGCACCTTTGACAAGACCCTCACGGTCTACACCTCCGCCCAGAAGAAACCTGTCATCCTGCACCTCAAGGGGACCGTCACGAAGAATGCCAAGTAGCAACTACACAGACGACAACATACGCACGCTCGAAGGCGTACAGCACGTACGCCTTCGCCCTGGCATGTATATCGGCCGCCTGGGCAACGGCAACAACCCCGGCGACGGCATTTACGTCCTGCTGAAGGAGATCGTGGACAACTCCATCGACGAGTTCGCGATGGGCTTCGGCAAGGAGATCCGGATCACTATCCAGATGAACGACGTCACCGTGCGCGACTTCGGCCGCGGGATTCCCCTGGACTCCGTGGTCAAGGCCGTGAGCATCCTCAACACCGGCGGCAAGTTCGACGACAAGGTCTTCAAGAAGTCCGTCGGACTCAACGGCGTCGGTACCAAGGCCGTCAACGCCCTGTCGGAAGCCTTCTACGTCTGCTCCTACCGCGACGGGGAGTGCTCCTGGGCCCGCTTTGAGCGCGGCGAGCTCAAGGACAGCGGCAAGCAGCCCGCCCCCGGGGAGAAAAACGGCACGCTCGTGACCTTCACCCCGGACACCATGATGTTCGGCGAGTACGCCTTCAACATGGACTTCGTCGAGACGATGGTCAAGAACTACTCCTACCTGAAGAAAGGCCTGACCCTCACGCTCAACGGCACGCCGTACAAGTCCGAGAACGGCCTGCTGGACCTCGTCAACGAAAACCTCCTCAGCGACGACCCGCTCTACCCGCCCATCCACCTGGAGGGCGAGGACATCGAGATCACGCCTACGGCGAGAACATCTCCTCCTTCGTCAACGGCCAGAACACCCGCGACGGCGGCACGCACCTGGCCGCCTACCGCGAAGCCATCGCCAAGACATTCAAGGACTTCTTCAAGAAGGACTACCGCCCCGAGGACGTCCGCCAGGGTGTCGTGGGCGCCATCAGCATCCAGATCCAGGAGCCGAACTTCGAAGGCCAGACCAAGACCAAGCTCGGGTCCAACTACATGTGGGAGAAGCAGATCCACGACGAATCGGGGGCGCTCAAGACCGACATCGGCCCCACCATCCGCTCCTACGTCAACGACTTCGTCGCGAAGAATCTCGACAACTACCTCCACATCCACAAGGAGATCATCCCCGTCATCGAGGACAAGATCAAGTCCTCCCAGAAGGAGCGCGAGGAGATCAGCGGCATCCAGAAAAAGACCCGCGAGCGCAACAAGCGCACCAACGTCTACAACCCCAAGCTGCGCGACTGCCGCTTCCACTATAACGACAAGGTCACCGAGAAGACGCAGGAGAATATCGAAGCCTCCTCCATCTTCATCACGGAGGGCGACTCCGCAAGCGGCACGATCACCAAGGCCCGCAACGCCAACTACCAGGCTGTCTTCTCGCTGCGCGGCAAGCCGCTCAACTGCTACAAGGAGAAACGCAAGAAGTTTGCGGAAAATGAAGAGCTCAACCTCCTGATCTCCGCCCTCGGCATCGAGGACGACCTGGAGGGCCTCCGCTACAACAACATCATCGTGGCGACCGATGCCGACGACGACGGCATGCACATCCGCCTGCTGATGCTGACCTTCTTCATGAAGTACTACCCCGACCTGATCCGCCGCGGTCATGTCTACATCCTCCAGACTCCCCTCTTCCGCGTACGCAACAAGAAGGAGAGCCGCTACTGCTATTCCCCTGAAGAGAAGGAAAAAGCCATCCGCTCGCTGAAGACCGGCGTCGAGATTACCCGCTTCAAGGGTCTCGGCGAGATCAGCTCCGAGGAGTTCGTCCACTTCATCGGTCCCGAGATGCGCCTGGACCTCGTCAAGATCGCCGAGGAGGAGTCCATCGCCAACATCATGGCCTTCTACATGGGTGACAATACCCTCGACCGCCAGAACTTTATCCGCGCGAACCTCCGCAGCGAGGAGGAGTTGGAAGACGTAAACATATAACGTCATCCCGGGCTTGACCCGGGATCTCAATATGAGCATTTTCAAGCTTTTCAAGAACATCCGGCCCTTCGTGCGGCCGTACCGCTGGCTCGTGGTCATCACCCTGGTGCTCACGCTGATCGGCTCCCTGATGGCGCAGGTCAACGCCATCGTGCTCGACCGCACGGTCGATGCAATCAACGCCCTGATCGGCACCAATTTCACCTGGGCGCAGGCCGCCCGGATCCTGGTGATTATCAGCGTCGTGCTGCTGGGCAAGGAGCTCATCTCCGCGCTCATCACCTACTTCCAGAGCTACTACGGCGAGCGGATGCGCATCTTCGTGTCCCGCGACCTTGCCCAGAGCATCATCGAGAAGGTGCTGACCTTCCGCATGGCCTATTTCAATACGGACGAGAATGCCACCGGCAAGCTCCAGGCGCGTATCGACCAGGGCGTGAGCAGCATTTCCCGCACGGTGCAGAATTTCTTCATCGACCTGCTGCCGCTGTTCACCAGCGCCCTGCTGGCCCTGATCCTCATGTTCGCGGCCAACGTGTACGTGGGCCTCGTGGCCCTCGGCATCGTCCCGATCTACTTCTGGATCACCTACCGCCAGGCCCGGCGGCTCAAGGGCTGGCGCCGCGAGATGCGCACCCACCTGGAGACCAAGAGCCAGGGCATCAAGAACATCATCGACTCGATCAACGTCATCAAGAGCTTCAACCGCGAGAAGATCGAGGCCCAGAAGCAGCTGGACATCCAGAACCGGGTCACGGAGAACCAGATGAAAACCCGCCGCGTGGCCTTCTATTATAATGGTCTGAAGAGCTTCGTCCGCCAGGTTGGCACGGTGCTCGTGATCATCCTCACGGCCTTCCTCGTCCTGAAGGGCTATCCCGGCATGACCATCGGTAAGATCATGTACCACGTGATGCTCTTCAGCAACGTCATCGCCCCGATCACGCAGCTCCAGCGCATCTTCGACGACGTCAACGACGCCCTCATCTACGCCGAGGGCTTCTTCGGCATCCTCGACTCCGAGACGGAGGTCGAGCCGTCCGGCTCCTACCGCCCCGACAAGGTCCTGGGCAAGTTCGAGATCTCCCACGTCGACTTCACCTACCCCAACGGCAATCAGGCCCTGTTCGACGTCAGCATGACCATCGCCCCGGGCCGGATCACGGCCCTGGTGGGCCTGAGCGGCGCCGGCAAGTCCACGGTCGTCAACCTGCTGGACAAGTTCTACGAGCCGCAGGTCGGCACGATCCTGCTGGACGGCGTGGACCTGCGCGAGTGGGACACGCAGTACCTGCGCGACCACATCGGGCTCGTCCTGCAGAAGAACCACATCTTCGACGGCACGATCGAGGAGAACATCCGCTACGGCCGGCCCGACGCCACCTTCGAGGAGGTGGTCGAGGCCGCCCGCAAAGCCTACATCTACGACCAGATCATGGCCCTGCCCAAGGGCTTTGAGAACAAGGCGGCGGACCTGTCCGGCGGCCAGCAGCAGCGCATCGCCATCGCCCGGATGTTCCTCAAGAACCCGCCCATCATCTTCCTCGACGAGCCCACGGCCTCGCTCGACGCCATCGCCACGGAGCAGATCAAGGCCAGCATCGACGCCATCAAGAAGGACCGCACCGTCATCATGATCTCGCACTCCATCTCGCAGATCATCGACAGCGACTACGTCTACGCCCTGCAGAAGGGCCGCGTGGAGGAAGGCGGCGACCCGGACGAGGTCTACAAGGCCGGCGGCATCTACAAGCAGATCCTCGACGCCTCCGCCCGCAGCCTCAACATCGAGAAGCTCGCCAACACCATCGACTCCGACCGCGACGGCAAATTCTTCGACTAGCCGGTTGCTGAGCCTGTCGAAGCAGCCGTCATTCCGAGCTTGACCTTTCGTCATTCCGGGCTTGACCTTTCGTCATTCCGGGCTTGACCCGGAATCTCAAATATTTTTGCTATATTTGTGCTAATGCGTCGTATAGCAATCCTATTCCTATTGATACTGAGCGCCCTGCCCCTCGGCGCCCAGATCGTCAACCGCCTCAAGGTGGACGACCCGACCTTCCAGCGCTACGCCTGGGGCCGCATGCAGCAGTACAACCCCGACAACCTCATCCTCGCCGACTCGCTCTACACCGTGGGCGAGCAGCAGGGCCACTACCGCTACCGCCTGCTGGGACTCTCGCTGGAGTTCCCCGTCCGTTTCGCCCTCGGCGAATACGACCGCATGGACGCGGCCGTGGCGGAGATCAAGGAGAACATTGCGCGCCACCCCGAGGCGCGCGCCTTCTACTACCCCACCCTCCACGAGTACTGCCAGTACCTGATCTACATCGGCCGCGCCTCCGACGCCATGCTTGAGGCGCGCGAGATGCAGCGCATGGCCGACGAGGACGAGAGCGCCGCCGGGCGCATGTACGCCCATCGCATCATCGGCCTGATCCAGAGCTACCGCACCAACGCCCACCTCGCCATCCAGAACTTCACCCGCGCGGCCGACGACTGCAAGGAGGCCCGCGCGGAGCAGGAGCTGCCCAACCTGCTGATCCTCATTGCCCAGGAATACATCAAGCTCAAGGACTTCCCCAGCGCGGAGTCCTATTGCGAGCAGGCGGAGCGCTACCAGGAGTTCTTCCCCTCCCTGCGCATCAAGACGCGCATGACCCGCGCCTTCCTCCACAACGCCCGCGAGGACTGGGACGCCTTCTGGCAGAGCTACGACGAGCTCCTCGCTGACCCGCTCTACAAGATGCAGGCGGAAGCGGACGACCGCTTCACCCTGGACGTGGCGTACCTGCAGTCGCGCGGCCTGTTCGAGCAGGCTCTCGCCAAGGCCGACTCGCTCGGCACGGCGCTCGACCGCCACACCCTCAAGCACGGCCTCTACGCCGCCCTGGGCACCTACCAGCCCGCCTACGGCGAACTTTCCAGCCTCATGGCCGAGAAGGATTCCATCTACATCCGGGTCCAGAACGAAGACATGGCCATCCTCGACGCGGAGATGAACAACGCCGAACTCCGCCGCCAGGCGGAGAAGCTCCGGAGCCAGAACCAGACCACGATCCTGCTCGGTTTCCTGGTGATGTTCGCCATCGCCTTCATCGCCATCCTGATGCAGCAGTGGCAGCTCCGGGCGAATCTCGAGGAGATGCGCCGCAAGAACAACGAATCGCTGGCCATCCGCCGTGCCTTCCAGAAGGCCATGGACGCCAAGGAATCAGAAAACGACTACCGGATCAAAATCCTGCAAAACCGCACCACGAACGTGCTCACCGATTATGAAGATTTCCTCCATCCTTAAAAACCACCGCAGCGAACTGATGGCCTTTGTCATTTTCCTGGCGGGATCCGCCCTGGGAATGCTCGGGCTCATCCAGAAGGTACCCCTGGTCCTCGGTATCCTCGGCATTGTGATCCTGGCCTCCGGCCTGTTCTTCTTCTGCATCCAGTACACCTCCGAGAAAGTGTACAAGCAGTACTACAAGGACAGTTACGAAATCGAACACGAGACCATCGAGGACGAAATCCGCAAGTCGATGCGCTACCACCGCTACCAGGAAGCCGTCCTGGCACGTTACGAAAGCGCCTGCCGGGACCTGGGCCTGGTGGACGAGCAGAAGGACTGGCTCCTCGACCTGCTGATGGCCGAGAAGAACAAGGTGGATGAGGAATTGAAGGCGGAGGGCGGCGGACATATCTGATGTTTTTCTTATCTTTGGGATCGTGAAAAGATTAGCGATAGGGCTCCTGGGGCTGATGCTGGCGGCCGTGCTGCCGCTCGCGGCGCAGGACAATCCGTACGAGATTGACAACGAGTGCTACACCTACTACCAGCAGGCGGAGCTGTCGGTTGCCGACATCGGCTCCGACACCTTCGAGAAGGCCAACGAGAAGCTGCTGGAGACGGCCCTGGCCAAGAAGGACGAGAAGGCCCGCACACTCTACTATGTCGAGCAGCTAAAGCGTGCCTCGCGCGTGGGCCGGGCGGCGCCCGAGACGGAGCGGCTCCGCTGCAACGCCGAGGTAGACGCCGCCCAGCGCAACCTCATGGAGGTTGCCAAACAGACGGGCTACATCCAGTATTACTACTATTCCTTCGACCTCGCACAGACCTATTATTACAACACGGGGCAGTCCCTGCGCGCCTTTGCCCTGCTCAACGACATGATCCGCCTGTCCGAACAGGACAACGACGAGTACGGCATGTGGCAGGCCCTCCGCTACCTGGCGATGCTGTACCAGAGCCACAACGACATCGTCAATACCCGCGCCTATCTCAAGCGCTGCCTGATGATGTACGAGACCACCACGGACGAGACCATCCGCCGGCAGACCGTGGCCCGCATGTACTGCGACCTGGCGGACACCTACGACATCGGCACGGACTCCGCCCGCATCTACTACCATCGTGCCTGGGACTCCGCCAAACAGGATCTGGATACGCTCCGCTGCACCTTCTACGATGCCCTGCAGTCGGCATTCGACGAAGACATGCCCCGCTACCGCAAGGCCCGTGACTTCTGCTTCGCCCACCCTTCTTTCCAGTCCATCATCCGCTCCGGCGATGCCTGCCTGCGCTCCGTGGACGACATCCTGGCCCGCAGGGAGCCGCCGACGGCGCGCCTGGACTCGGTCCAGACCACCAAGCAGCGGCACTACCTGGGCCGCCTGGCCTACAAGTACGAGCTGCTGAACGTCGCCTACAACCTCACCTATTCGGAGGCATCCAACGCCCGTTCCCAACTCTCCTCCGTGAGCTCCGCCCGTCTGGACGAGCTCTCCTCGCAATGGGAGAAGTCCCGCATGTCCGCGGACCTGGCCCGGCAGTCCGACGAGATCGCCCGGATCACGCGTCTGGTGATGATCCTGCTGATCGCCTTCCTGCTGACCGGGCTGTTTTTCTCCTGGCTGCATGTCCGCAACCTCCGGCGGGACCAGAAGCGGGACGAGAGGCGGATCGAGGAGCTCAAGCAGGCCAACGAGAAGGTGCGCCTGGCAGACGCCGCCAAGACGCGCTTCGTGCAGAACATGAGCCACGAAGTCCGCACGCCGCTCAACGCCATAGTGGGCTTCAGCCAGCTGCTGTCGCTGCCGGACGGGAGCTTCCCCGAGGAGGAGAAGGAGGAGTTTGCCTCCCATATCGTCAACAATTCCAAGATGCTCACCATGCTCCTGGATGACATCCTCAGCACCTCCTCCATGGACTCCGGCAACTACCGGATCAACTATGAGGATGGCGAAGTGAACTACATCTGCGAGGCGGCGATCAGCAGCGCGGAGCACCGGCTGCAGCCGGGCGTGGTGATGCGCTATGCGCCGGAAGGCGACGGCGCGCCGTTCCGGTTCCGCACCGATCCGCGCCGCGTGCAGCAGATCCTCATCAACCTGCTGACCAACGCCTGCAAGCACACGGCGAAGGGCGAGATCGTCCTCTCCAGCTCGCTGACGGCCCTGCCCGGCTATGTCCGCTTCGCCGTCACGGACACGGGCACCGGCGTGCCCGCGGACCAGGCGGAAGCGATCTTCGACCGCTTCACGAAACTGAACGACTTCGTCCAGGGGACGGGCCTCGGCCTGAGCATCTGCCGCGACATCGCGGACCGCATGGGTGCCCGCGTTTACCTCGACACCACCTACACCGCCGGCGGCGCCCGGTTTGTCTTCGTGGTTCCCGTCAACCCAGAGCCCGCTGAAGGGCCTGCTGGGCCTGATCTTAATCGTCATTCGCCGGCCCCGACCGGCGAATCCCCTGCCCCGACAAATAACCAATAGCCATATGACTCCCCTTTACGCACAAGACCGCGACTATTCCGCATTCTCCGTCCTGGCCGTGGACGACATTCCCCTGAACCTCCTGCTGGTCCAGAAGATGCTCTCCCGCTTCAATTTCCGCCTGCGGACGGCCTCCGGCGGCCAGCAGGCGCTGGACGCCGTCGCCGCCGAGAAGCCGGACCTCATCCTGCTGGACCTGATGATGCCGAACATCGACGGCTTCGAGGTGATCCGCCGCCTGCGCGCGGACGCCGCCACGGCGGACATCCGCATCGTCATCCTCTCCGCCCTCAACTCCCAGGACGACATCGTGAAGGGCTTCAGCATCGGCGCCGACGACTTCATCACCAAGCCGATCATCATGGAGAAGCTCCTCTCCAGCGTCCTTACCCAGATCCAGCTCGTCGAAGCCCGGAGGAAATAAGGTCTCCCCGGATTGACAGATTCTTTTGTTTCTGTCAAATTTTTGTTATTTTTGACACTTGAAAAGAAAAGTGTCAAATAGATGGAAGCGTACGACCGCAACATACCCTACAATCAGCTGCCTCCTCTCCCCCCGGCAACGGACTTATACCAGGACGACGAAGTGATGCATAAGCTTATGCAGGCCAGCCGCCGGCTGGCCGAGCTGAAAGGACTTGCATCCACGCTCCCCAATCAGTCCATCTTCGTGAATACCATCGCCTTACGTGAGGCCAAGGCCAGTAGCGCCATCGAGAATATCTTCACCACAGATGACGAGCTTTACCGGTCTCTGTCCTACCCGGAAGACGATCATCCGGAGGGTCCCGCCAAAGAGATCCTTCACTATCGTGAGGCTCTTTGGAAAGGATATCAGGGCATTGTGGCTGACAGGTCCTTGACCCTGGAGACAATCATTGACGTCTACCGCGAAGTGAAACGCACCCACGACGGGATCCGCCCGTATCAGGCAGAGGTGGTCATCAAGAAGCGGGGATGGGGCTCGCTGGTGGCCGAGACCGTTTACACCCCTCCCAGAGGAAAAGGCGTGGTGGAGAAGAAGATGGCTGAACTTCTGGAGTTCCTGAATGACGATGGCAAGTTCCCTATCGATTCATTGCTGAAAATGGCCATGGCCCATTACCAGTTCGAGGCCATCCACCCCTTCAGGGACGGAAACGGCCGTACAGGAAGGATACTCTGCATCCTGTATCTGATACAAAAACAACTGCTGGACTTGCCCATCCTGTATCTGAGTGCATACATCCTTCAGAACAAAGATGAGTACTATCATCGCCTGAACAGCATTACCGGGGACCGACATTGGAAACCTTGGATCCTGTATATGCTGGAGGCCATCTCTCAGACAGCAGAATATACCACGGACAAAATCCTGCGTATCAAATCCCTGATGGAAAAGACGCAGAAGACCATGCTGGATAACAAGTTACCCGTTTCCAGAATAGATTTGGCCAAACTCTTCGAACAGCCCTACATCAGGCCGAAGAATCTGCTCTCAGACAAGATCAAGAGCATCAACACCGCCAAGAAATACCTGACAGCTCTGGAAACGCTGGGGATGCTAAGCAAGGAAAAGGTCGGAAAAGAATTCATCTGGTTCAACACCGAATTGATGGGCATCCTCTCGGACTGAGCCCAAAACCACCAACGGCAACTGACAGGGCGGGACCGAAAAGAGCTGAAAGCGAAAGCCGCCGCCCGGGTGATGGGCGGCGGCTTTCGGATTGTGCCGGAGAGGCGTTAGTTCTCCGTGATGATCAGGTTCTTGATTTCCCAGGTACCGGCGCGGCCGTCGTCAAGGGAGACAGTGACGGGATAGCCGGTATTGGTGTGGGTGTAGCTGGTCGTCACGCGCTGCTCAGAGCCTACCGTTACCACATCATAGTACACCTTATAATCTGTGTAGGTGGTCGTGGTGACGTTGGAGTCCGCGGTGGTGTAGTAGAGCTGCGTGAAGTGATCAGGATGGCTTTCGCACTCGAAGGACACGCGGAAGTTGGACACCAGGTAGTCCGACGGGATCTCCGCCTGGGCCTTGATGTAGATCCAGTTGGTTCCCGGAGGATAGTTGATGTTGACCGGTTCGCTCCAGGTGGTGCCACCGTCCTTGCTGAACCGCATCTTGGCGTCGGCCCTCATATTGGCGCGGGCATCGGGGTTGGCCGGGTCATCGAAGTAGTTGCCAGCGTGATAGAAGGTGATGGTGGCACCATTCGAAGTGGACAGGTCGATATCCTTCGAGGAGATCTTGGAGAAGGCGGCGAAGCGGGCGTTGTGGTAGTCCGTCTCCCACTGGGAAGTATCGGTGTTCCAGCGGTCAGTGGGCTCATCGATGGCACCCCAGGCAGACTGGGCAACACCATAGGACAGGCCTGTACCAACATTATAATAAGGATACCACAGGTGTCTGTAGCAGCGGCCCGCACTGAACCAGGTGAGGCGGATGAAATCGGCCGTCCTGTCAGTTCCGGACTGATACGTCTCACCGTCGGTGACCTTCTCCTGAATGATCGTGTAGTCACCCATATTATTGGCCATGAAGGTCTCCTCGTGGTGGACGGTGCCGGAAGCCACATCTCCGCGTGCATTCACAACCTGAATCTCGTAATGTACCGACTGGGTTGTCCCTGCATAGCCGTTACCTGCCGGAACCTCTACGGTATAGGTGATAAGGACGTAGCCTGGAGCAACGCCACGTACCGTACCGTTGGAAGATACTGTTGCAATGCCTGTATCTGCAGATGAATACGTTACCGTAGGCGTGCCGGTGTACCCGTCTGCTAAGGTATATGTGCCCGGCGTCTGCACGTCAGAGCCGACCTTGACCACGAATATAGGCTCATGCAGCCATTTCACAGACAGGCCGCTGAGATTCTGGTCCGTAACCGTTACGGTATAGGATACCGGATCTGCCGCTGTGTAGTTGCGGTAGGCATCGGCCGAGGCAGTGATAGTTGCGGAACCTACGCCCACGCCGGTAACCTTGCCGTCCTGGTCGACAGTAGCCACGGAAGTGTCTGAAGATGTATAGGTTATGGGTGCGCTTGCGTTGGACGTTGCCCTGTTCACGGCCGTTCCGTTCACCTGCAGCTGCATACCGTAGTATTCGAAATACAGGTTGCCTTCCTCCATTTCGTTGGCGAAGGTATCCCGATTGGTGGAGTTGTTCACATCGTCCACCGGATAGTAGAAGTCGTTGGTGGGCGCTGCTACCACCCAGACGGTTGTAGCGCTTTGCTCCACCATCGTCAGGAAATAGCTCCTGAAGGTCTTGATACCGTTGATGTCCGTGGGGGTAGAAGTGTACTCGTCCCAGTTAATGGACCTGCGGTAGTAGTAATTGTTCTTGGTGCGGCCGGGAATAAGGCTGGGGCCATTCTCCACGGTGAGGGTTGCGTCGGCACCTGGGGCCAACGGCATGGGATACATGGTGTTGTCTTCCTGCTCTATGTAGAAGTACAGCGGGAAACGGGCTATGGTGAGGCCGGCAGGCACGTTGAAGTCTACCCAGACTTCCGTACCCTTCACGGGATCCACGTAGTCCTGGACATCCACGGACAGGGAGAAGGGCCGGCGTAGGGTGAGGTTCACCGTACGAGTGAGTTCGTCTCCGTTTTTGAACACTATTGGCTGTTTCCATACTTCGCCGGGCTGTAGGCTCTCCGGGTTGGCGCATTTTATGGTAACTTCGCGCCAGCCGCTGTAGACACCGCTGGACACGTTGGTATCGGAGATGACAATATCGGTGTTGGATGCAACTATGTTGTTGCCGCTGGTGGCTTGGCGGATCTCCGCCGTGATGCTATCGTTGTCGTCATCGGCGAAGTTTGTGCCGGTGCCACTCCTCACATACATTGTGAACTCGGTTCCGAAGGTAACCAGGATGTCCGTCTTGCTCACGTACAGACGGCTGTTGTCGTTGGCGATGTTGGTAAGTTCCTGGGCCATGGTGGAACCCTCAAAGTTGTTGAGGGCGATGCTGTTTATGGCATCGTACACGCTGTCGCTGCCCTTTCCGTTACACCCGGTGATATTCAGGGTATAGCAGAAGTTGCGGAGGATGTTGTAGTAAACGTTGTCTCCGGTGTCGGAGTCCTTGTAAACGAAGTCCGCCTTGTAATAGTAGGTTTTCCAATTGCCGTTATTGTTCTCGTCCAACTCTGCCTTGAGAATGAAGAACGGATTGGCGTCAGGGCGGTAGGAACATTCATAGAGGTAGTCCGCCTCTGAAGGGTCTATCCAGATGTTGTTGGCGTCCATGGTGTCCGAACCGTCAGAGGAATAGTAGCTGTCCCAGGCATTGTACTGGATAACCGGCGGCATGAAGCCGTGGTACATATCCGTATTGGTGAGCCAGGTATACGGGGCAGGCTGCCCTGCTGCCTGCTCATAGTTGGCAAAACGGTTGAAGTTCACCTGCAGCACGCCGTCCACGGTCTGGTAGTCTTCCGTATTGGTATTGAACGGAGCAATGGTACCATAAACCGGGGTGTTGAACACCTTGAAGTTCAGGATACGGAAATTGGTCACATTATCGTCAACCTTCACCTTCACTTTAGCGAAGTTTCGGATCATCTTGATCCCGGTCATATCCGTGGTCTCGGTGATGGAGGAGAAGTGGCGGCGTCCCCAGTACGCCAGACCGGCGTTGGTGGTGGTCAGGGCACGCACGAAGGTCGCCTCGTCCACCAGGTTCATTTCCATGTTCTCGAACTCCGCAACCGCTTTGGTAGTAGCAATGAAATGGATGTAACGATCTCCGGAAGAGACTTTGGTGAGTCCATCCACGTGGAATTTGGTGATGTAGTTTTCTGCCGCCGAGCCACAGTTGAAACCGGCTTCCTCCGCAGTCGGGTGGGACTGGGTACCAGGCTTGGCCTTGACAATCTCATACAGGATATCACCCGCACTGAAAACGGCCAGGTACAGGAATTTGACGGTAGGCGTCTCCTCCCCCATCTTGGCTCCCTTGGTCACAACCCAGTCTCCCTGGTCCTGGGAGAAGGGAAGCTCCAGGCTGCCGTCCAGCGAGATCTTGCCGTCCGGCAGTTCCGGAGCCATCTGGGTTTCGAATATCTCCTGGATACACGAAGGGGTCAGCAGCACTGCGAGTGCCGTCAATATGATCAAGCATTTTGAGGAAAACTTTTTCATAGGCGCTTATCGTATCAGTGTTGCGTTGCCGGAGGCATCGTAATAGTAGCGATGTCCGTTAGGATGATAGACACTGGTTGTGGAGGAATCGTCTCCCCAGTACCAGAGGTCATAGACGAAACGACAGGAGAAGGTGGTGTCGCCGGATAAAGACTGACCTTCACTTTCTGTAAAGAAAGATATGGGGGTCGAAGAGTTTGCCGGCACATATACCAGGCGGCCGCTTCCAGACCAGTAATAAGTATCAGTAGCATAGAGATTGGGAATGACTCCATCTCTTTGGCGAGCTACGATGAACGCAATCTCTGCCTCGGAAGGAAGGCGCCAGCGCCCGGCAGGATATCCTGCCTCCTGATAGGTGGCACCGCGTTTTACCGCAATGTCAAACGTGAGGCCGCTATTGGCGTTCAGGCCGGAGGAAACCAGCAACCTGGGTGCAATCACATCGCGGTCTTTCTCTAATTGGGAAGTGATAAGGATGTCTTCGGGCTGCGACCACGCTATATACTGTTCGGTACTTCCGGAGAAGGACAGGTATTTATAGAAATTGCTCGCCTGAGTCCAAGATGTCGCCCCGGTATATGTAGTCGACGCCTTTACGCGAGGGTCTCCAATTCTGTAATGTACAGGATTGCCATTGGCTATATAATAGTCGTTCTGGTCGTTGAAGGATGATACGGTAACCAGGGTTGTGTAGAAATTCCTGTCGATGGATTCGTTCAGGTTATAAAGCGCGCCGAGAACCGTACCATACGAACCGGATTGCGTAGTGGAGTTGTAGCCGTCGGTGATTTGTTGCGAGCCGCTTGCCCACTGGGAAGTGCAGTGGTAGAACTGTGTGCTTGAGGGATACATATAATAGGCATAACCATCCCCGACATCTACCCACTGGCCTCCGCTCAGGTTCGGTGTCCTATTGTAGTATTGCCAGCTGTTGCCGTTATTCTGATAATAGTTACCATTGTATCTCAAGTATTGCGTGTTTCTAGAATCGTAGGGATAATAACTCGTAGCATAGTTGGCACCGCTTACCCTGGAAAAGTATCCGTTCACAAAGACATCACCGGCCTGTGTCTCGCGGATAAGGCTGATGGATGGATTCTGCACCACAGAAACATTCTGGGTACAGCCATCTTCGTTTGTGACGGTTGCATTGATGGTTATGGCGCTGTACATATCATCCAAAGCGTGGTAGAATGTTACATACCCAGGATTTGATTTGTTTACGGTAATGTTACCTGCATTCGTAGAAACTGTCGCTTCGTCCGCAGTAATGGTGCTATTGACATTCTGTGATTGCTTTGGGTTAGCCTGTGTATTATCGTAATAGCTGATAGAGGTTATTTCGACAGACGAGATAGGAGAGCTGCTCACATATGAGAAATACACTGTAGTCTCATTGTTGATGGTCTGATCAGGATGGTCCATTACCAGATACTTGTATGTGATGAGTTCTCCCGGGACGATGCCCTGTCCTCCGCCGGATGCGCCTTCGTTCATCCAGGGGATGATCTCATAATCGCACTCGGGGATTACGACGAGGCTTTCCTTGTCTGCGCCGCCGAGGGACTGAACATTCACGAAAGTCCTGTAGTATTTGTTACGCTCGAGGTTCAGGGTGGAGATGTTGGGGCTAAGCTGGTATTTTTTCCACTGGTAGCCGGATTCACCCTGGATACGCCAGGCAATACGGAACACAACGGTTGTGGCATAGTCACTGAGGTCGCTCCAGGCACAGGGGTAGGAATAGAAAGGAATGTGTGTGTATTTGTAGAGTTCGTGGCCCGTAATCAAATCTCCTGCGGCAAGTTCTGTCACTGCGCGGGAACCGTAGGATACATAGTCGGCGGCCTGGACGGAATAATCTCCGTCCACCTTGCCACGCTTCACAGCATTGGACATATCAATACTTACACCGGCATCCAGGGCTGGTTCCCATATCTGATGGGATTCATCTTCAAACTCAGCCGGAATCAGGAGGTAGAACTGAATCTTGGCGGCGGCGCGGGAGACTTTGATGCGACCACTGGCGGTACGGTTGTCTTGCGCATCGGTGGTCAGGGTGACGGTCGCCGGCGCGTCAGCCGACATCACAAAGCTTGCCTGAACCGCTTGGGCTGTGAAGTCGTTCTCCACCACAAGCTCCTTAAGCGTGGGGACATCCGTATGTCCGCTGTAGCTCAGCGGAGCATTGCAGATCACATATAGCTGGCAGGTGCCAGAATTCTTGTCCCCGAACATCCTCAAAGCATCGGCGTCGGTAAAGAATACCTTCACCCTATACCCAGTCTTTTCGTTCTCCGTCCCGGCATCCAAGATTACAGCCTCTGCACCACGGCCCAGGGCCATAAACACGGCATCTGAGTTGGAGGCCCCGTTGGGGTAGAAGAAGCAATCCACGCTTTTGACGAGGTTCTCGTTGTAGGCGTCTGCACCGGGGCTAGTGGCTTTGGTGACAAGTTCCGGGTTCAGGCCGTCCAGAATGATCTCGATGCAATGGTCCGGAATACCCGTCTCTGTAGACACGGGCTCAATTTCGCATCCAGTCCATAAAAGGAGCGGGAGCAGCAGGGCCGGTATGATTCTGAATATGCTTTTCATCGTTCCTTTCATTTCTTTAGTTTGCATTCTGCCAGATGGTCCATTCCCTCTGGTTCACCAGGTTGAGGGCAACCACGGCGTCGCCGGTGGCGTCGATGTAGTAGATCCTGAGCTTGGCGTGGCTCGTGACGGTGGCTTCCGTATTGATCGGCTTGACGTAGATGTAGTTCATCACGTCCGGGTCGATGGCGTTGCGGATGGAGTTGACGCGGTTGCCGTGCTCGTCCAGCAGGAAGTTGCCGTTCTCGTCGCAGAAGCCGAAGGCGGCGTCTCCCACCAGGGAAGCCTGCCAGGAAGCATACTTGCCGGCGCCCAGCTTGAAATAGAACTTGCCCATGCGGTTGTTGATCCAGACATTGCCCTGGGCATCTGCATAGTCAATGTATGAAGAATCGTACGTGAGCGCCTGGATCACGTCGTTGATGTTGGCGTTGTAGTCAAAATCGAATTCCTTGAGCTCCCAAGGTTGGGGGACAACATCGAGCTCGATCATGTCGCCTGCTAAGATGAGATTGATATCGTAGACGCGCCCGCCTTCAAGGTCCGTGATGATGCTTCCGCTCAGGTGCGGGGCGGTGTCGTCATTATAGTTAACCGTGGCTCCGGTAAGGGTTTCACTGGTGATGGTCCAGTCTGTAGCGGAATCGTCGGTCCATTCGCCCCAGGAAGGGTTGTCCCAACCACCGCCGGACGGCCAATCCGGCCAATCCGGCCAATCTGCGGAGAAGGTATAGTCCGATTCGTGACTGGCATTATTATTATAGGCATTGTTCCAGTTAGTGGTATTCGTTACCGTAATCTCATCGGAAGTCCTGGTCCTGGAACGTGTGCGTGTAATCGTCCTGGTTTGCTTTTGAATCACCGTCCTGGTCTGGTCTGCAGTGAGCGTACCGGAAACATTCAGTTTATGATAATCAATCGTAACCGCGATACGGTCACCGGCAGAAGATTCCCTTGGAATTGCATAAAGGAAATATCCGGACATCATGTCCGCAGCAGTCTCCGTAATGCCGGTATACGTGGAAAAGTTGTTCTGAATGGTAGAGGCCGACACATACTGAAGCGGCTGTGAAAGGACATTGCTGCTGTTCAGGACATACTCGGGAGAGGCGCCGGTAAACTTGGTAACATTTGACCAAAGGGGAGAATACGCTGTAGTGTTGTCCAGAACAAGCGTTCCGGTTTTGTTGAAACCTTTCAATGTTACCTCTTCTACCATATATCGCTGGCCGCTTACAGAATAAACAGCTCCGGTAGCGGTTTCCGTTCTGGTGCGATAGCGGGTTTGGACGATGGTTTCGGTTTCGGTCTCGGTCTGGGTAGCGTGCCAATACCTGGTTCTAGTGTTATTACCCTGTCTGTAATAGTTTGAATTATTCGCCACATAGAACACGGGTTCACTAATAGAGGAGGTGGTGGCCCCGTTTTCCGGATCTCCGGCCGCTCCATTGGAACCGGATGTGCTTCCCGATGACGTCATGTTCCGCACCTCGCCCGGCAGCGTACCCTTCACATTCAGCCGCACCTTGGCCACGGCGTGGCGGAAATGGAAGTCCACAGTACCCTCAGTGGCATAGTCGTCCTTCTCCACGTTCTTATGGGGGTTACCGGAGGTGTTGGTGCCCCAGAGAATGTCGCGCTGCTTGGAGAGCTCGCTTACCGAGAGGTTCTGGGCCACGTAGTTGTCATACTGTATGGTCGGGACCTTGCCGTCGTACTGGACAACGGTATTCCAGGTATCCCATGGGGCATAGGCAAAGAGAGAAAGGTTTTCTCCGGATGCAGTGGGCCAGAACTCCGCCTTGCCGGAGTTAGTCCAGGTTGACGAGTATTCGAACTTACGGTTGTTGAGTACCAGGCCGAAAGTATCGTAATCCGTATAATCAAGAACAGAAGAGTACTCTTCCGTACCCGTATAGAAGGCATACACGCCGAAACCGCGAGACTGCAGCTCTGCGTTGTCAATGTCCGTAATATCACTGGGGCTGGGCTCGGGGTCGGCCTTGGTCATGGGTGTCCATCCGTCCGGGAGCGACGCAGCTGCCTTGATTTCCACAATGCGTCGGGAAGGCCGGGTATGATCCGTCTGCGGCGGTTCCAGCCGCTGGCAGGAGAGGGCGGCAGCCGCCATGGCGAACCATGCAAATATGTGGAGAAGTCTCTTCATATGCGCATCCGTTAACTGTCCATTAACACATCCTCGCCGGAGTCAAGCCAGTCAACCACATCTGCGGTGACCTTGATCTGCTTGAGGTCCAGGGTGATGTTGTAGGTATAAATCTTCCCCGCCTGCCACTCATAAACACTGGTGGTGGTAAGGGGTGCAGACAAAGTGTTGCCCGTGTAGGAATAATATTCACCTGAAACAGCATCTACCGTGCGCGTCACGTCAAAGTTGACCTCAATGGTGGCACCGGTGAAGAACTGGTGGGGAATCATCAGGAGGAACTTGTTCACGTCCCAGGTGTCGGTGGACGAGTTGTAGCAGACATCGGCGGTTACACCGGAGGTAAGATCCGGGCGCCTTCCCACCAACGTACCGGTGGGCCAGGTCGGGGTGACGGGGGTGCGTCCGGTGTTGGCATCGGTGTGGCTGAAATCCGGCACCGGGATGCACTGGCCGAACACCGCCACGTTCCTGAAGACAATGTAGTTGATCTTCAATTCTACGTCAGTATTGCCGCCGGTGTCGAAGCTCACGCTCTTGACGCGGATCTGGCTCAGGGCGTGGTGGAAGAAGAATTTCACCTTGCCGTTGGAATTGCCGGTGAGGCCCTGTGCGTGGTTGTCTGTCCAGACAGCCTTGCTCTGCTCCAGGCAGAGGTCGGAGACCATGAAGTCCACCTGGTCCTCCGACTTCGCCGGAACCACATAATAGAAGCCAACCATACCCTGGCGTTCCGACCGGGTGTCCAGGAAAGGCTCCACGATGGTCTCATCGGTTGCTGCGCCTGAGGTATTGAGCTCGTTCCAAGGGTAATAGGCTATGAAGGAAATCCTGTCCAGTTTGTTGCGGGGCCAGTAACGGTCGTGCTCATAGTCGTAGGTGTAATTCCCGCCAGATTCCGTTATGCTCACGGGCTCGTTGTAGAACAGGTTGGGGGTATTGTATGCGCCGGCGCTGGTATTCCAGGTACCAGCGGCTCCACCCGAAGTCTGGGGATGGAAGTAGCCGAAGACGCCCATGCTGGTGCCGCTGTTCAGGTGCCGCTCTTGACCGGTGGCGGTGACATCGCCCACAAAGTAGGTGGGGTTCGCCTTGGTCTGGGCGCGGCTGGTGTACCAGGAGAAATCAATGGGAACGTCCTCCTTCAGCGTGTCCGGCACGAAGGTCTCCACCTTGGCGCAGCCCGCGCCCAGGAAAAGGACAGCCACAAATGCGACGGATATGACAGGAATCTTCTTCATTACTCAGGTACTGAAATGTTGGGGTTGCCTACGCTCCAGTCTTCGGAGGACTCTACAATCTCCTCGAACTCAATGCGGTCGAGACCGGCGGCAATCTTGTAGATGTAGTGCTTGCCGGCTTCCCATTGGGTCACGCCGTAAGCGCCTGTTCCGGTCTTGAAAAGTTTCACGGAGAAGAAGTCTCCAGTGTACACGATGGGATCCGGATGGGTGGGGTCCGACGACGCGAAGGTGATGTCGTAGTTGAGGGTGAAGGTGGCGTCCGCGCTGATGGTCTGCGGAATGGCCAGGAGGCGCAGGACGGTTGCTTCGTTAACGCTTATGTTTGACTTTGCTATCGTATATTCCGAGCCGACGTTGCTCCAGACGAATGGAATGGTGGTGGGATCCTCCACCGTGCCGGTCTTCTTTATATTGGTAAGGCTCAGAGTATTAAGCTTGGCTCCGGTACCTTCCGCAAGCTGGAATTCCACCAGGGCGAGGGCATGCTTGAACACAAGCTGCACTTCCCCGCCGCTGATCTGGCCATGGTTGGAAGCGTCGTTGCGGTAGAGGTTATAAAGGGGCTGGGCGAACATGAGGTCAATCTGGTTGTCCGGATCCTCAGCCTGGGTGAAAACCGCCTTGGGGAGGCCATTGGAATTGTTGTCGTAAGCGGTGGTGGTGCCGCTCTTGTAGAGGTTCAGACCGGATGCATTGCGGGGATAGTAGCCCCAGAAGGAGAGTTTGTCCACGTCCGTGCTGTTGGCCCCCGTGCCGTAATTGTTGGGCCAGTACTTGATGGGGCTGTAGGTCCAACTGCCGTCACTCTGCTTGGTGAGGGCGGTGTGGTACATGAAGTCCGCGATGTTGGTGCCCGCAGCATTCTCCGTGGCCCAGTCGCTGGCATCGTGGTAATAGCCGTACAGGCCGATGACGGCGCCCGTGGCAAAGTCTGCGCCGGGAGCAACAAAGGAGGCATCAGCCTTGGTGCTGCGCTGGGCGTAGGTGGTGAAGGTCACGGGGACGGGATCGCCGACCCAGGTCTCGATCTTGCCGCACGCCGCCGCCAGCAGCACTGCCAGCGCTGCCACTGCCCTCATTCCGGGCTTGACCCGGAATCCCAGCGAAGCGAATCTATATGTGGACTTTCCGAACATCCTGTCGTCGTTGTTTCTTTTCATTGGTACCCCTGCGCGCGGTCAGGCCCGCAGAGGTAAAAGCATTATGTTGAAATATTTGATCATCAACAATTAAAGGTTGTCAGGGAGGCCGATCTCGGTGTTGGTCACATCGTACATCTCGTTGGCATCCTGGACACCGTCGCCATTATCGTCAATCCATACCTGGCCGACAACGCCGGCGGTCCAGTCTTCCACCTCAGCGGAGAACTTGACATCGTTCAGACCAAGGATCATCACAATGTTGTACTTGGTGTTCTTCTTGATGGTGTCGAACTTGATGCGGCCGAAAACGGTCTGGGGAACCTCGGAGTACTTCTTGGTGCCGAGCTTCTCATCATAGGTCCTGACGGTGTAGGTGATCTGGATGTCCACGACGGGCTTGGTGCCGGGGACGAGGATGATGGGGTTGCTCTCGTCCTTGTACACGTTGACAGCCGTTGCGGTCACGCCCGTAGGAAGCGCTGCGAAGCTGGAAACGGTAGCGGGCTCTTTGAGGCGGTCAGCGAGTTCGCTGTCCGGGTTGGACTCATCGTACGTCGTCGTGGCAGGGTCATCGATCATATTGGTGATGGTCTGCTTGAACTGGATGTTCTGGGCAGCGGCGTCAAGGGTGAATTCGCCGGTGTAGAGGTCGAGTTTGCCGGTCTGGTCGCCGGTGGCATAGGAGATGGCGTTGCCGTCGACATCGGTCACAGGCTGGCCGGAAATGGCATCAATCTCAGGAGCGCTGCCAATGACAATCTTGGAGATGGTGATCTTGGTGCCGGTAGCAGTGCCAAAGTCGTTGGTGGGGGCGATGGTCTCGGCATTGGCCTTGACCACGAGGCCGTTGGCTACGTAAGCGGGATCCTCAGCAGGATCGGCATAGGTAGAGGTACCTTCCCAGGAACCGCCGAGCTTGGAGAGAAGGTGCTGGAACTTGAAATGCACCCTGTCCGTAGCGAGGTTGGGACGGGTAAGGTTGTTGTTGATCGTGTAAGTGACAACGGGATTGGCAGGATCCGTGTTGTCGACATTCTTGGTCTTGTAACCCCACATGAGGTCCACATTGGGCTTGTCCTTCGCGAACTTATAGTTCACAAAGTTGTGAAGGTGGGTCGGGCTGGTGGCATCGTTGGGATCGTCATGGGCAACGGCCTGGCTGAAGCCGGTGATACCGTAGGTGTTGTCAGCAGCAGGGGAAGTCGCCTCGGGATCTGCATAAGGAGCATAGGCGAAGAAGCTGATCTTCTGCGCAGTAGCAGTCTGGCCGTTGGTAGGGTTCGGCCAGTACTTGATCGGGCTGTACGTCCAATCGGTACCGAAGTTAACCAGCTGGTTGTACATAAAGTCGTCGGTAGCGCCTTTGTCGTTGTCGGCATCTTCGAATGCGGCAGTTCCAGTGTAGGTGGCAAATACGCCAAAACCATGAGCTTTGAGGGCATCAAGGTTCATGTCGTCAGTAGGACCGGCCTTGGTCTGGACCCGGCCGGAGTAGGCACCGAAGAGGACAGGATCGACTTCGGTCTCGGTGTAGAGGATCTCGTTCTTGGAGCATGCGCCAAGCGCGAGGACTGCAACAGCAGCAAGATACACAAATTTTTTCATAACGCGTTATATTTTAAATTGTCTTATTCATTTTTTGGTAAATACGTCGCAATTGTATCTCCGGTCTCCCAGTCGGCCACCTCAGCGGAGAGGGTGACGCTGGTCAATCCAAGAACCATCTTGATATTGTACTTCTTCCCAGCCTGGAAGCCCTGTGAGAAGACGATGGACTTCTCGATCACGTTCTTCACACGGCTGTAACCTCCGTCGAGCTTGGGATCGTCCGTCGTCACATAGTAGGTGACCCTGACGGTAACGGTCGTACTCGCAACACGCGGGAGCAGGGTGAAATACTTGCCGTCGGCCAGCACGGGGCCCTCGATGGCCGTGACGCCGGTCGCCGACTGGGCGGCTGCCGTCTTAGCGCCTTCATCCAGCACCGCAGCGTTCAGTTTGGTGCCGCTCACCGTGAGGTCCAGATCCACTTCCGAAGTACCCGGAGTGGTAAGGTCCCAAAGCGGGGTCTTGGCCGAGGTATTGTTGAGGTTGAGGATACCCATGTTATACTGGTCAGGGACAGTCAGTTTCACTTCGCCAATCGTGATCTTGACGCCATCCTGCGCCATGCCTCCGGCGCCCACGATGTTGTAGGATCCCTGAGCGGTAAGGTTCAGCTGCGCAAGGGCGTGGTAGAACTTGAAGGCAACCCTGGTGTCCACGGACGGTTTCTTGATGTCCAGGATCGGGAGACCTTCGGTCAATGTCTTGGTCTCCCCCGCGGCATTGGTCCAGTCGCTGCCGTTGGCGGTACCCCAGACCAGGTCCACGTTCTGGTCGAGATCCGCGGAGACCTTGTAGGTAATGGTCGGATCTCCGGTCGCCTCGGCGTCGCTCAGGGCAACGATACCGGCGGTGCCGCCCGGGGTCTCCACGTAAGGGGCGTAAGCGAAGAAGGACACCTGCTGCGCTGCCTGCGGCACACCGTTGATCCCGTTGTCGTCGAGCTGGTTCGGCCAGTACTTGACGGGGCTGTACGTCCAGCTGCCACCGCTGTAGGTAACCTCCTGGTTGTACATGAAGTTCGGCGTGCCGGAGCCGTCGTAGACGCCGGACTTAACATAAGCCAGCACACCGAAGCCGGTGGTCTTAAGTGTAGTATTGTCAATGGCGCCTGCTGCGCCGGCCTTGGTCTGAGGCACATAGATGCCGAAGTTGAGCGCAACGTCCCTGGACTCCGGGGTCGGCTGAGGCACAAGAACGGTACTCTCGACCTTGGCGCAGGACGCCAGGGCCAGGACTGCCAGTGCAGTGAGAATAACGTTCTTGTAGTTCATTTTCTTATTCTTAGTCGTTTTTGGTACCCATGCGGGCGGTCAGGCCCGCATGGATAAAAGTGTCAATTACTGAACGTTCTTGGGAAGATCCACGTTGGTAGAGCCGCTGGTGGTGTCCCAGTCTTCAACAGTAGCATCAAGCTCGATGGAGGTGAGACCCAGCAGGATGTTCAGACCGTACTGCTTGCCCTTGGCGATGGCCACAGGAGTAGCAAAATCCTTGGAGATCTTGTTCTCGACTACGGAGACACCGCCGTCCAGCTGGTTGTCCTCAGTGCAGACGTAGTAAACGATCTCCACACCGGTGATCTCGCTGGTAGCAGGAATAAGCATGAGGTCGATCGTCTTGTCAAGGCCATCCTCATCAACACCGGCGATGGAGGGGTATGCGTCAGGAGCATCATTCACAGCAATCGCAGCAGGGAGAGGAGAAACGGTAAACTCAGCAGCGCGGGTGAAATCGCTCCAAGCGCCGGTATAGAGGTTCAGTTTGCCCTGGGTGCCGATGTTGTTTCCCTTGAGCTTAACGCTCTTGACGACCACCTTGGTGCCGTCAGAAACGGGGGTGACGGAGGTAGTAGGAGCGAGCGCATCAACGACTTCCTTGATGTCGATGGCGATCTTGGCAAGGGCGTGCTTGAAGAGGATGCTGACCTGGCCGTTGGTCTTCTGCTTGGTGAGGTTCTCCATAGGGTCGCCAACGGTTCCGATGGTATTGCCTTCAACATCCACGTAGGTTGCACCCAGCACACCGTAGAGAAGGTCGATCTGCTCCTCGGCAGAGGCGGGGACCTTGAAGGTAAGGGTGGCGTCACCGGCCACGTTGTTGGCGGTCATGGCGATGATACCTTCGTCAGCGGCAGCGGAACCGGTCTTGTCGGTAATGGAAACGCCCTTATCGGTTGCAATAGCGTTGTTGGCAACGAAAGGAGCATAGGCAAGGAAGGTGAGTTTGTCGGTGTCGGTGCTCACTGCAGATGCACCGTGCTCGTTGGGCCAGTACTTAACAGGAGAATAGGTCCAGGCTGTAGCGGCGGCTGTACCATTGCCATTTCCTTTTACCTGCTGATTGTACATGAAGTTCGCCTTGGTGCTGCTATCATAAGTAGCATCATCGGTGTAGTAGCCGAAAACGCCGAAACCACTCTTGCTGGCATCGCCTAAGATGATGTTGGTAACGGTGCTATAGTCCGTACCGGAGACCGCCTTGGTGTTGGCGGCTTTGCCGGCATAGACACCGAAGGAAAGCGGGGCATTCTCCTCGGTGGTGGTCCGGAAGGTGTCGACCTTGGCGCAAGAGGCAAGGGCGAGGGC
>CAJOHX010000036.1 GCA_905234475.1 uncultured Bacteroidales bacterium
AATCTTGGCTTCTGGTGGGGCGTTCTACTGCACTGCATCATCAATATTCCTAGTGTTTTGATGATTGTCTCGTCGATGGTTTAGGCTACTGCTAAATTCACATTTATCAGCAAAGATGATTGCTACCCGGCAGTCACTCAAATCTCGGCGCCGGAAAACCCGAAAACAGCACCGACCCCACCTCAAAAACCCGGGTGGGCACCAATAATTGCCATTTTCGCCGCCGACATTCTGAGATTCGCCGATCAAGTCGGCGAATGACGAAATGTAGCGCCAGCAAATGACGGTTTGCGGCAGCCGGTGGGGCGGATGTGCGGGAGCCCGCGCCCGTTTGCCCGTGCTGTCGGGGGGTGTGCGGGGGCCGTGCGTTGGGAACGGCTGCCGCGGGTGCTGGAGGCAGTCAAGACGGCAGGGTGCGGGAGGACGGACATTTTATTGTCTGGACGACCGCAGCCCTGCCGGCTCTGCCGGAAGCACGCACATTGTGGCTGTGAGCTGGAAGTTGATATGTATCAGAGAATTGCGGTTTTGTACTCCCCCGAAAACGGGGATAGTACAAAAACACATCTATCATTCAATCAGCAATTTACATCTCACAGCAAAAACGAGATTCCGGGTCAAACCCGGAATGACAATGAGATGACCGATCAAGTCGGCGAATGACGGGAGTTCGGAGGCCGAAGGCCGACGCAGGGGTGCTCGAGGGGGTCCGCCCCCTCGTTCATAAAGCCCCGAAGGGTACGAGCAGGCTGGCAGGACGGTAGAAAAAGAAGGACCGCCAGCAATCCAAGTCTGTTCGATTTGAAAAACTGACGGTCGTCCTGCTCGTACCCCCGAGGCGAATCGAACGCCTATCGTCGGAACCGGAATCCGAAATTTTATCCATTAAACTACAGGGGCGTCCCGTAAATGGACTGCAAATATACTGTTTTTTTGTAAATTTGCGGCGCAAACGACCAAAAAAGCAAAGTCATGAAAAGAGCATACGTCTTCCCCGGTCAGGGGTCCCAGTTCCCGGGAATGGGAAAAGATCTGTACGAGAGCAGTGAGCGCGCCCGCGAGCTGATGGAGCGTGCCAATGAGATCCTCGGTTTCCGCCTCACGGACATCATGTTCGAAGGCACCGACGAGGACCTGCGCGCCACGAAGGTGACCCAGCCGGCCATCTTCCTGCACTCCGTCGTGAAGGCGCTCTGCGCCGAAGAACTCCCCGCCCCCGACATGGTCGGCGGCCACTCGCTGGGCGAATTCTCCGCCCTCGTCGCCGCCGGCGCCGTGGACTTCGAAGACGCCCTGCGGCTCGTGTCCGTGCGCGCCACCGAGATGCAGAAATGCTGCGAGAAGGTTCCCGGCGGCATGGCGGCCGTGATCGCTCTTCCCGACGAGAAGGTCGAGGAGGTCTGCGCCGGCGTCGAAGGCCTGGTCATTCCCGCCAACTACAACTGCGACGGGCAGGTGGTCATCTCCGGCGAGAAGGAAGCCATCGAGCGCGCCTGCGCGGCCCTGAAAGAGGCCGGGGCCAAGCGCACCCTTCCGCTGAGCGTCGGCGGCGCCTTCCACTCCCCGCTCATGGAGCCGGCGCGCGTGGAGCTGGCGAAAGCCATCGAGCGCACCGAGGTCCGCACCCCCCGCTGCCCCATCTACCAGAACGTCACGGCGCTTCCGGAGACGGACCCGCAGCGCATCAAGGACAACCTCCTGCAGCAGCTGACCTCCCCGGTCCGCTGGACCCAGTCGGTCAAAAACATGCTCGCCGACGGCGCCACGGAGTTCCGCGAAATCGGCCCCGGCACGGTCCTGCAGGGCCTCGTGAAGCGCATCAGCGGCGCCGCAGGCGTCGAGGTGACCATCCTCTAGGCGACTTTCGGACCAAATTGCGCGGTTTTTTCACCAAGAAGTATTATCTTTGGGAGATAATACCACCACGCTATGTCCAACACTAAAGCCCCCGCCCTGGACCCGCACGCGCAGGAACTGCTCGAGCAGTACCGCAGCCTGCTGCCGATTTACTCGGAGATCGACCGGGTCATCCCGGAGAAGCTGAAAGAATTCTTCGCCGAGGCCGGCATCATCGTGGCAGCCGTGGAGCACCGCATCAAGGCGGAGGACTCCCTGGCCGGCAAGCTCAGGCTCAAAGGCGGCAAATACCATGACATCTTCGACATCACCGACCTCGTCGGGATCCGCGTGATCACCTTCTATATAGACGACGTGGACAAGGTGGCCTCCGTGCTGGAGCGCCTCTTCGAGATTGACTGGGAGAACTCCATCGACAAGCGCAAGGCCCACGAAATCGACAGTTTCGGCTACCTGTCGCTGCACTATATCTGCCGCATCCCCGAGAGCGCCTACAGCGACCCGGAGCACCCGGAAGTCAACAAAATCCGCTTCGAAGTGCAGATGCGCACCGTCCTGCAGCATGCCTGGGCCAACATGAACCACGACACCGGCTACAAGAGCGGCGTCGAGATCCCGAAGGTGTACCTGCGCAACATGAGCCGCCTGGCCGGCATGCTGGAGCTCGTCGACGACGAGTTCAGCCGCATCCGCCACGAGCTGTCGGACTACCGCCGCCAGGTGCAGAACCTCGTGGCCTCCGGCAACCTCGCGGAAGTGGCCCTCGACGGCGACTCGTTCCGCAGCTACCTGACCATCCACCCCTTCCGCGCCCTCAACCGCAGGATCGCCGCCATCAACCAGGCGGAGATCCAGGAGGTGGACCTGTCGAACTTCCTGACCGTCTTCAAGGCCATGCGCTTCCAGACGCTCGGCGACATCGACAGCCTGATCAAGAACTACTCCGAAGCGGCCTACCAGATCGCCTGCTTCCAGATCGGCCTCACGGACCTCGACATCATATCCTCCTCGCTCGCACCCCAGAACCTCTGCACGGCCTTCATCCTGAAGAACGGCGGCGGACGCGCCGGGCTCAAACTGATGCTCGACGCCCTCAACGGCCCCTCCGACGCCAACGAATTCATGGCCGACTTCCTGGTGGACCAGAGCAAGGACCTGCCTTTCATGAACCAATAACCCCATGGCAAACAAAGCACTTGACACACAGCTGCTGGACCGCGCGATCATCTTTGCGGTCCGCGCCCATGCCGGCACGGAACGCCGCGGCAAGGGTTTCCCCTATATCGTCCATCCCATGGAGGCCGTCGCCATCGTGTCCACGATGACGGCCGACCAGGAGCTCCTTGCGGCAGCCGCACTCCACGACACGGTGGAGGACACCGACGTGACTGTGGAGCAGCTCAGCGCCGAATTCGGCCCCCGCGTCGCCCGGCTCGTCGAGGAGGAGAGCGACAAGTTCGAGGAGGGCGTCTCGGAACACGACAGCTGGCACACCCGCAAGCAGGCGGCCATCAACCGGCTGGCCCGCGCATCGCGCGAAGCCAAGATGGTAGCCCTCGGCGACAAGCTTTCCAACATGCGCGCCATTGCCCGTGACTACGCGCAGCAGGGCGACGCCTTCTGGAGCCTCTTCCACATCTCCGACCGGAGCGCACACGAATGGCACTACCGCGGCCTCGCGGACTCGCTCCGCGAACTGTCCGACACCTTTGCCTTCCAGGAATTCGAACAACTCATCAACCAGGTATTCTCCCATGGAACAAGCGATTAAGATCTCCCTCAAAGACTACGTCCTGTCCGGTGGCGGCGCTAATGGCGAGAGCTACGACCACATCTCCGACCCTTCGGTAATGCTCAAGCTCTATTTCCCCGGCAAGATCCAGCAGCCGCTCGACGAGATGAAGCTCGCCCGCAAGGTCTATCAGCTCGGCATCCCCACGCCGGAGCCCGGCGAATACGTGGTCACAGAAGACGGCCGCTACGGCATCCGTTTCAAGCGCATTGTGGGCAAGAAATCCTATTCCCGCGCCACCGCGGACAACCCGGAGAAAGTGGCGCAGTTCGCCGGCGAATTCGCCGGAATGTGCCTGAAGTTGCACGCAACGCACGTGGACACGACGCAGTTCGAGAACGTCAAGAGCCGCTATTTCAGGCTGCTGGAGGAGAACCCCTTCTTCACGCCCGCCGAGAAAGACCGCCTCGGCCGTTTCATCGACGACACCCCGGACGAGGACACCGCCGTCCACGGCGACCTCCAGTACAGCAACGCCATCTTCGTGGGCGACAAGCGCTATTTCATCGACCTCGGAGACTTCTGCTGGGGCAACCACCTCTTCGACATCGCCATGGTGTACCTGTGCTGCTGCCTGAGCGACGAAGCCTTCATCCTCGAGACCTTCCACATGCCCAAGTCCCTCTCCACGGAGTTCTGGCGCTGCTTCGCTCCCTGTTACTTCGGGGCTGACCGCCCGCTCGCCGACATCGAGGAGGAGATCCTCCCCTACGCCGGCCTCAAGACCCTCATCATCGAACGGGATACCAAATGCCCGATGCCTGAATTCCGCGCAGCCCTCAAGTCCGTGTTATGAAACGGAAAGACAAGATTATCAACCTCAACATCATCAAGCGTTCGGCCCTCGAGGGCCTGATGCTCGTCGTCGTGGCCGCACTTGCCCTGGAAGCCTCCTCGCTCGTCCAGTACTACTTCTCCCAGAAAGGCATACACAAAGAGGCGGCCATGCGGGCCCAAGCCCAGCTGGAAGCCGCGCGCGGCCGGATTTCGGATGTGATCAACCAGACCGAATCCGCCGTTCACAACAGTGAATGGATTGCGGAATGGTGCCTGGAAGTCCCGGACAGCATTCCGCGCGTGAGCCAGCGGCTCGTGGAGGACAATCCCGTCACGGTCGGCTCCACCGTCGCCCTCGTCCCCGGCTACATCAGCAGGCTGCCGCTCTATTCTCCCTACGTCTACAGGGATGGCTCAGACAGCCTGATCTTCCGCTCGCTGGCCACGGAAGAATACGATTATCCTTCCCAGGAATGGTTCACCAAGCCCCTCGAAACGGGCAAAGGCTACTGGTCCGAGCCCTACGTGGATGAAGGAGGCGGCGAAATGCTGATGGTGACCTATTCCGTCCCCATTTATGACAAGAAGGGCCTTCCTGCCGCCGTCCTCACCGCCGACATCTCCCTGGACTGGCTCAAAGAGCTCATCCAGGGGACGCGGGTCTATCCCAACGCTTCCAACATACTCATCAGCCGCGAAGGCCGCTTCATGGTGAGCCCGCGGGGCGACGCAGCCCTTGAAACGACCGTCAACGAAGTAGTGGGCCAGCAGGACGACAGCATGAGCTTCAAGAAACTGAACCAGTCCATGCTCTCCGGCGAGTCCGGCAGCATGCAACTGGAGTTCAGGGGCCAGAAAAGCCATGTCTTCTTCTCCCCGGTCGACCGGACCGGGTGGTCGATGTGCATCATCGTACCGGACAGCGACATCTTCGGGTCCATCCGCCGCATCGGCTTCATCGTCTTGCTCCTCCAGGTCCTCGGCCTGGGCATGATCATCCTCATACTCAGCTCATTCGCCCGCAAGCAGCTGCAATATAAGAAGCTCAACGAGAACAAGCAGCGGATGGAAGGCGAACTCCACATCGCCCGCGGCATCCAGATGTCCATGGTGCCCAAGACCTTCCCGCCCTTCCCCAAGCGGAACGACCTGGACATGTCCGCCGCCATCATCCCCGCCAAGGAGGTAGGCGGCGACCTCTACGACTTCTACATCCGCGACGAGAAACTCTTCTTCTGCATCGGCGACGTCTCCGGCAAGGGCGTCCCGGCCTCCCTGGTGATGGCCGTGACCCGCACGACCTTCCGCACCGTATCCGCCCATGAATCGGACCCGCAAAGCATCGTCTCGCAGATGAATGACACCCTCGCGGAGATGAACGAGAACAACATGTTCGTGACCTTCTTTTGCGGCGTGCTCGACCTCGTCACCGGCCACCTGTCCTACTGCAACGCCGGGCATAACCCGCCGATGATCCTGACCGACAGGATCCAGGAACTCCCGGTGGATTCCAACCTGCCGCTGGGCGTGCTGCACGGCATGTCCTACAGCGGGCAGGAGACCGACCTGCACTACGACGACGCCCTCTTCCTCTATACCGACGGCCTGAACGAAGCGGAGAACGCGGAGCACGAGCAGTTCGGCATGGAACGCGTCGAAGCGGTGCTACACGGGCACCGGAGCGCGCAAGACCACTTGAAGAACATTGAAATGAAAGTCAAGGAATTCGTGGGCGACGCCCCGCAGAGCGACGACCTCACCCTCCTGTTTGTCCACTACCTCGCCAAGGAAGGCGAGACGGGCGTGAACCGCCGGCTGGTGCTCACCAACGACATCCACGAGATTTCACGCCTGGCGGAATTCGTCGAGGGGATCGCCGAAGAGAAGAATCTCTCCCCCGAGGTGGCCATGAACGTCAACCTCGCCATCGAGGAAGCCGTCACCAACGTCATCCTCTATGCCTATCCTCCGGGCACCCAGGGAGAAGTGGAGATCCGCGCCACGGTCGATGACCACGCGCTGCGCTTCACCCTCTGCGACGAAGGCCAGCCCTTCGACCCCACCGCCGCCCCGGAAGTGGACACCAACCAGGGCTTCGCCCAACGCAGGATCGGCGGCCTGGGCATCCACCTCGTCCGCACCATCATGGACACGGTCCGCTATGAATGGAAAGACGGCAAGAACCTCCTCACCATGATCAAAAACATCTGACAATATGGAAGTTATTATCAACAAAACCGACAACGAAGTGGTCGCCCGCCTGGTCGGGCGCCTGGACACCCCCGCCTCCCTGGACATCGCTCCCGACGTCCAGGCCCTCGTCGAAGAGGCTGGCAAAACCATCATCCTGGACTGCGAAGAGATGAGCTACATCTCCAGTTCCGGCCTGCGTATCTTCCTGACCCTGCGCAAGGCAGCGGCAGAGAAGGGCGGCCGCATCATCGTCCGGAGCATCCGCGACGAGATCCGCGGCGTGTTCATGATGACGGGATTCCTGAACCTGTTTGAGATTCAATGACCTCCGGCGGGTTCCTCCTCCTGGTCGCCATCCTGATCTTTATCGCCATCCTGGTCACGAAGGTCGGGGCGCGGTTCGGCGTGCCGTCCCTGCTGCTGTTCCTGCTGCTGGGTATGCTGCTGGGGCCGGACGGGCTGGGGCTGGAATCCGTAGACTATGAGACAGCCCAGCATTTCGGCCATCTGGCGATGACCGTCATCCTGTTCACCGCCGGCCTGCAGACCTCGGTCAAAGAGACGACGCCGGTCATGCGTCCGGGATTCCTGCTGTCTTCCGTCGGCATCATCCTCACCATCCTGTTCACCGGCGGGCTCATCCTGCTCTGCTTCAAGGGCTCCTTCCACTATACCGTGCTGGGACCCTTCCTGCTTGCGGCCATCCTCAGCCCCACGGATTCGCATACCGTGCATTCCATCCTGCACGGCAAACGCCTCCGTCTGCGGGAAGGCCTGGCGCCCATGATCGACCTGGAATCAGGCAGCAACGACCCCATGGGTCTCTCCATTACCCTGATCCTGGTCCAGATCCTGTCGAACGCCCAGTTGGCGTCCAGACCCGGGGCCGCCCTGCTGACCGGCTTCGGGCTGCTGCTGTTGCAGATTGCCGTGGGCACCGCCGTCGGCCTCGCGGTCGGCTATGGAGCCCGCTGGCTGCTGGATAAAATCAAGCTCTCGGGAAGCACCCTCAATGCCATCTTCCTGCTGAGCATCGGCCTGTTCGCCAACGGCCTGGCCGACCTGTTGCACGGCAACGACCTCCTCGCCATCTATATCGCCGGCCTGCAGATCAGCAACCGCGCCAACCTGCGCGGCCGCAAGGAAGTCAACAGTTTCTTTGACGGAATCACCTGGCTGATGCAGCTGGCCATGTTCCTGATGCTGGGGCTCCTGGCGCGGCCGACCCGGATGCTCCCGATGCTGCTTCCCGCCGTCGCCATTGCCTTGATCCTCTTCTTCGTGGCCCGTCCGGCCAGCGTCCTGCTCACCCTGCTGCCCTTCAAGAAGTTCTCCTTCAGGGCCAAGATCTTCACCTCCTGGGTGGGCATCAAGGGCACGGGCCCCATCCTCTTCACCCTTTTCCCGGTGGTCGCCGGGGTTGAAGGAGCCGCCGACATCCTCAACATCGTCTTCGTCATCACCCTCCTGTCCCTGCTCCTGCAGGGCATGACGCTGCTGCCCATGGCCAAGGCGCTCCACCTCAGCTACGAGGAGGATCCCCGGACGGAGACCTTCGGCATGGAGATCCCGGAGGAGATGGGCATGCTGCGCGACCACACCGTCACCGAAGACGACCTCGCCATGGGCAGCACCCTGCGCGACCTGGCGCTGCCCCACGGCATCCGCGTGGTCATGGTCCGCCGCGGCGAACGCTTCCTCGTCCCCCACGGGAGCATGTCCCTGGAGGTCGGCGACCGCCTGGTCATCATCATGGGTGAATCGGACGATTAATCCAAGCGGAATCCCAAGGCGGACAGACGCTCCGCCATCTCCCCCGTCCCCCCGATAAGCCGCACGCTGAATGCGCCCGGCTCGCGCCGGATGGGATAGTCTCCCCGCAAGGCTTCGAAACGCGCCGCATCCGCGCGCAGGGCGGCATCGTCCGCAACGATATTATAGGTATACAAAACAGCCTCCGAGAGCACCCCGGACAGGGTCCTGCCGCGCGCGTCAATTTCGAATGAGAGCGGCTGCGCCGGCGCCGGAATGGCGGCCGGGGCCCAGTCTTTCAGGGGAAGGTCCAGGACTTCGGCGACTGCCCGGACGGCCGCTGCCGTGCCGGCGGCCTTGCCGTCCGCGCTGTAGCCCGCGATATGGGGCGTGGCGATGTCCGCAAGGTCCATCAGTTCGCGGTCCGGATCGGGCTCGTCTTCCCACACGTCCAGCACGGCGCCGCGCAGGGAGCCCGCCTGCAGGGCGGCCTTGAGCGCGGCGCCGTCCACCACCGGCCCCCGGGACGTATTGATCAGCCACTGGTCCGGCCGCATAGCGCCCAGGCGCGCTGCGTCGAGAAGGTGCCAGGTGGCGTCGATGCCCGTGCGCGTCAGGGGCACGTGAAGGGAGACGATGTCGCTGCAGGAGAGGATCTCGTCCAGTGGTAGGAAGAGATCCCTCGACTGCGCTCGGGATGACATCGGGGAAAGAGATGACATGGCGCGGGCGCGGGGCGGATCGCACATCAGGACCTTCATGCCCAGAGCAGCGGCCATGCGCACCACGCGGGAGCCGACGTGGCCCACGCCCACCACGCCGAGGGTGCATCCCGCAAGCGGGAAACCGTGACGGCGCGAAAGGGTGCAGAGCGCGGCAGCGACATACTGCTCCACCGAGCCGGCATTGCAGCCGGGGGCGTTGCGCCACAGGATGCCGTGCGAGCCGCACCAGGCGGTGTCGATGTGGTCGTAGCCGATTGTTGCAGAGGCGATTACCTTGACGGAAGAGCCGTCCAGCAGGGCGGCGTCGCAGCGGGTGCGGGTGCGCGTGAGCAGCGCATCCGCATCGCGCACCGCCGCCGGGGTCGTGTCCCCGCCCGGCAGGTACAGCACCTGCGCCCAGGGCTCGAACACCCCGCGCAGGAAAGGAATCTTGCTGTCGCAAACGATCTTCATACCGCACATCAAAGATAGCTTATTTTTTGCGAAATCCGGAATTCCCCGTACCTTTGCGGGACCAATACAAAAAGACCATTAAAAACACTACTATGTCTGACCAGATGTTCCGCATCGAAAGCGACCTCCTCGGCGAACTCAAAGTGCCTGCAGAGGCCTACTACGGCGTACAGACCCAGCGCGCCCTCAACAATTACCGGATTTCCACTACGCACATGTGCGACTACCCCGAGTACGTGATCAGCATCGCGTACGTCAAGATGGCCGCCGCGAGCGCCAACGCCGAGCTCGGCGTGCTCGACCGCAAGATCGCCGACGCCATCATCGCCGCCTGCTGCGAGATCGTGGACGGCCGTTTTCTCGACCAGTTCCCCGTGGACATGATCCAGGGCGGCGCCGGCACCTCCGTCAACATGAACGCCAACGAGGTGATCGCCAACCGCGCCCTGGAGCTGCTGGGCCACAAGAAAGGCGAATACCAGTTCTGCTCGCCCAACGACCACGTCAACTGCGCCCAGTCCACCAACGACGCCTACCCGACCGCCTTCCGCTACACTTTCGTGCGCATGAACAAGCACCTGGTCGCCAGCCTGCAGGCCCTCATCGCCGCGTTCCGCGCCAAGGGCGTGGAATTCAAGGACTTCATCAAGATGGGCCGCACGCAGCTGCAGGACGCCGTCCCGATGACCTCCGGCCAGGAATTCAACGCCTACGCCAACAACCTCGAGGAGGAGATCGCGAACCTGGAGCGCAATGCCGTGCTCCTGCGCGAGATCAACATGGGCGGCACCGCCATCGGCACCGGCCTCAACGCCGTGCCGGGCTTCGCGGAGCTGTGTACCCGCAAGCTCTCCGAGTTCAGCGGCGACGATTTCACCAAGGCCTCCGACCTCGTCGAGGCCACCCCGGACACGGGTGCGTACGTGAGCTATTCCGCGGCACTCAAGCGCCTCGCCATCAAGCTTTCCAAGATCTGCAACGACCTGCGCCTGATGGCTTCCGGCCCGCGCTGCGGCCTGCATGAGATCAACCTCCCGGCAATGGCCCCCGGCTCTTCCATCATGCCCGGCAAGGTCAACCCCGTGATCCCGGAGATGACCAACCAGGTCTGCTTCAAGGTGATCGGCAACGACACCACCGTGGCCTTCGCCGCCGAGGCCGGCCAGCTGCAGCTCAATGTCATGGAGCCCGTGATCGCGCAGTCCGTCCTGGAGAGCGTGACCTGGCTGTGCAATGCCATCGACATCCTGCGCACCAAGTGCATCGAGGGCATCACGGTCAACGTCGAGCACAACCGCGAGACCGTCCTGAACTCCATCGGCATCGTCACGGCGCTCAATCCCTACATCGGCTACAAGGCCAGCACGAAGATCGCCAAGAAGGCCCTGGAGACCGGCCGCAGCGTCTACGACATCGTCCTCGAAGAAGGCATCATGACCCGCGAGAAGCTCGACGCGGCCCTCAACCCCGCCGCCATGCTCGGCGCCCACGACCTCCTGAAGTAGGCCGCAGATCGGCAGACAGTTGCCCCGGCAAACCCGTAACCACCCGCGGTTCGTCAGCGGGAGGGGCCCGACGGAGACAAGTTATCGCGAAGCGATGACGCAGGAAACGTTGGGAGGGATGAAGCGAAGCGGAAGGTTTGCGGGGCAAGCTGTCTGCCGGCGAGGATAATTATTATTCCGGAATGTCTGTTTGAGTGCAGATTTTCCGGATTTATTTTTATATTTGTATGATATTGTAAATATGCTTTCAAATCAACAAACATACTAAAACTAACTCTTCTAAATTCTATGGCTAAAGAAAAGAAATTCATCACCTGTGATGGCAACCAGGCCGCATCGAACATTGCTTATCTGTTCAGCGAGCATGCCGCCATCTACCCGATCACGCCGTCTTCCACCATGGCGGAAAACGTGGACGAATGGGCTGCCCACGGCAAGAAGAACCTCTGGGGCGAGACCGTCAAGGTCACCGAGATGCAGAGCGAGGCAGGCGCCGCCGGCGCCGTCCACGGCTCCCTGCAGGCCGGTGCGCTGACGACCACCTACACCGCATCCCAGGGCCTTCTGTTGATGATTCCGAATATGTACAAGATTGCGGGCGAAATGCTCCCGGCCGTGTTCCACGTGTCCGCCCGCGCGCTTGCATCGCACGCCCTCTCCATCTTCGGTGACCACCAGGATGTGATGGCCTGCCGCCAGACCGGCTTCGCGATGCTCGCATCCAGCTCCGTGCAGGAGGCCCAGGACATCGCCGCCGTGGCGCACCTGTCCGCCATCAAGTCCTCCGTGCCGTTCCTCCACTTCTTCGACGGCTTCCGCACCTCCCACGAGATCCAGAAGATCGAAGCCATCGACGAGGAGGAGCTGAAGAAGATGGTCAGCGAGAAGGCCCTCGAGAATTTCCGCGCCCGCGCGCTGAATCCGGAGACCCCCGTCACCCGCGGCACCGCGCAGAACGGCGACGTCTACTTCCAGGCCGTCGAGTCCCGCAACCAGGTATATGAGGCCGTTCCGGACATCGTGGCCCGCTACATGGGCGAGATCGGCGAGCTCACCGGCCGCACTTACCGCCCGTTCGAGTACTACGGCGCCAAGGATGCCGAGTGCGTGATCGTGGCCATGGGCTCCGTCACGGAGACCATCAAGGAGACCATCGACTACCTCGCCGAGCACGGCCGCAAGTACGGCGTCGTGACGGTCCACCTGTATCGTCCTTTCTCCGAGAAATACTTCCTCAAGGTCGTCCCCAAGACCGTCAAGAAGATGGCGGTTCTCGACCGCACCAAGGAGCCCGGCGCCCCGGGCGAGCCGCTCTACCTCGACGTGCGCGCCATCTACCAGGGCAAGGAGAACGCCCCGCTGGTGATCGGCGGCCGCTACGGTCTCTCCTCCAAGGACACCACCCCGGCCCAGATCGTGGCCGTGTTCGACAACCTCGAGCGCAAGGCCCCGAAGGCCGACTTCACCATCGGCATCGTGGATGACGTGACCTTCAAGAGCCTCCCCACCAAGGGCGAGATCTCCATCGTGAAGAAGGGCACCACCGAGTGCAAGTTCTACGGCCTCGGCTCCGACGGTACTGTCGGCGCCAACAAGAACACCATCAAGATCATCGGCACCCACACCGACCTCTACAGCCAGGCCTACTTCGACTACGACTCCAAGAAGTCCGGCGGCTACACCTGCAGTCACCTTCGCTTCGGCAAGAAGCCGATCAAGGCCCCGTACCTGGTGGGCACCCCGGATTTCGTGGCCTGCCACGTCCCGTCCTACCTCGAGAAGTACGACGTGCTGAAGGGCATCAAGGAAGGCGGCAGCCTGCTGCTCAACTCCCTGTGGGATGAAGAGGAGACCATCAAGCGCATCCCGGACGCCGTCAAGGCCGTCATCGGACGCAAGAACATCAAGCTCTACATCATCAACGCCACCAAGATCGCCCGCGAGATCGGCCTCGGCGGCAGGACCAACACGATCCTCCAGAGCGCCTTCTTCCGCATCACCGGCATCATCCCGGTGGACGACGCGATCAAGTACATGAAGGACGCCGCCCTCAAGAGCTACGGCAAGAAGGGCGAGAATGTCGTCAACATGAACTACGCGGCCATCGACCGCGGCGGCGAGTACACCCAGGTGCACGTGCCTGCCGAGTGGGCCAGCATCAATGCCAAGTTCACCAACCCGAACGCCGGCCGCCTCGCGACCCCGTTCGTCAAGGAGATTGCCGACGTGGTCAACGCCCAGGCCGGCGACACCCTCCCGGTGAGCGCCTTCCTCCCCTACCAGGACGGCACCATGCCGGCCGGCACCGCCGCTTATGAGAAGCGCGGCGTGGCCGTGACCGTGCCCGTCTGGGACGGCGAGAAGTGTATCCAGTGCAACTCCTGCGCCTTCGTCTGCCCGCACGCCGCCATCCGTCCGTTCCTGCTGACGGCCGACGAGGCCGCCGCTGCCGCCGCCCAGGGCGTCAAGGTCGTGGACGGCAAGGCCAACCTCAAGGACTACAAGTACGCCCTGTCCGTATCCGTCGCCGACTGTACCGGTTGCGGCAACTGCGTGGACGTCTGCCTCGCCAAGGAGAAGGCCCTCGTGATGGAGCCGTACATGGACCACGAGGCCGACCAGGCCGCGTTCGACTACCTCAACGCGAAGGTGGGCTACAAGACCCCGTTCGACCCGAAGTCCAACATGAAGGCCGCCCAGTTCGCCCAGCCGCTGTTCGAGTTCTCCGGCGCCTGCGCCGGTTGCGGCGAGACCCCGTACATCAAGAACATCACCCAGCTGTTCGGCGACCACATGATGATCGCCAACGCGACGGGCTGCTCCTCCATCTACGGCGCCTCCTTCCCCGCCTCCCCGTACTGCACGGACGCCCACGGCCACGGCCCGGCCTGGCAGAACTCCCTTTTCGAGGACTTCTGCGAGTTCGGTCTCGGTATGCGCCTCGGCTCCGAGCGCATGCGCGACACGGTGGCCGCCCTCATGAAGAAGGGCCTCGAGTGCGAGAAGTGCAGCGCTGAGATGAAAGAGCTCTACCAGAAGTGGCTGGACAACCGCAAGGACTACGCCGTGACCCGCGAGGTCGCCGACAAGCTCGTCCCGATGATGGAGAAGTGCGGCTGCGATACCTGCAAGTCGCTGCTCCAGCTCAAGGCCTACATCCCGGCCCGCAGCCAGTGGATCTTCGGCGGCGACGGTGCCTCCTATGACATCGGCTACGGCGGACTCGACCACGTCCTCGCCAGCGGCGAGAACGTCAACATCCTCGTCCTCGACACGGAGGTCTACTCCAACACCGGCGGACAGTCCTCCAAGGCCACCCCGGTCGGCGCGATCGCCAAGTTCGCCGCCTCCGGCAAGAAGATCCGCAAGAAGGATCTCGGCATGATGGCCAT
>CAJOHX010000037.1 GCA_905234475.1 uncultured Bacteroidales bacterium
GGGGCCGTCGTCGGTCATCAGGGAGAGCATGGAGAAGCCCATGCAGTCATAGGGCGCGAGGAGGCGGTCGCCGAGCAAGGCCTTCAGCTCGGCGTAATTGTTTCCGGTGTATTGGACCCTGGTCATAACGTCTTGATATAGATAAAGTACGCGATGGCGACCTGCGCCAGGAGGATGAGCGGGAGACCGATCGCGAACTTCTTGTGCTTTGTCTTGTGGTGGAACACGCACATCCCTGCCAGCGCGCCGATGCTGCCGCCAAGGGCGGCCAGCAGAAGCAGCGTCGCCTCCGGGATGCGCCACCGGTCCCGCCTGGCCTTCCACTTGTCGATGCCGAAGAGCAGGAAGGCCAGCAGATTGATTCCGAGGAGATAGTAGACAACAGCTTTTATCATAACACGATACGCTGTGGCATTTGGTACCTAGAAGCCCTGGTTTTCAGGCTCTTCTTCCTGTTTCTTCCGGCGAGCCTCATCAAACAAAGTCTGCATTGTGGGATTGCCACGAGTGAGTTTTTTGATGGTCAGGCTATCCGCCTTGTCGTTGGCAAGGCGCAAATTGCGCTCGGAGCCGATAAGGGCTTCCTTGATCTTCTGTAGATGATCGATGGACTTGTCAATCTCCTCGATGGCCTTGCCAAACTTCTCGCTGGCCAGGCGGTAGTTGTTGGCAAACTTGTCCTTGAAATCCAGCAGCTGGGTCTCGAAGTTGGTGACATCGAGGCTCTGCTGCCTTGCAAGCTCGAGTTCCTTCTTCACGCTGACGGTGTTCTTGGCTGCGTTGACCAGCAGCGTAATCATCGCCTTGAAGAACTGCGGGCGGATGACGTACATTTTCGGGTACCGGTAGGACACGTCCACGATACCGCCGTTGTACAATTCGCTCTCGGGCTCCAGGAGAGACACTAGCACAGCGTATTCGCAGCCCTTGGCGGTACGATCAGCGTCAAGTTTTTTGAAGAAATCCTCGTTCTTATGCTTGGTGGCCGTCTCGTCCATCTCGTTCTTCATCTCGAACATGATGGAGATATATTCCAGACCGTCTTCCGAGTCACGGAAGATAAAGTCGCCTTTGCTGCCGCCGGAGGCATCGTTGTCCTTCTCAAAGAAGGCGTTCGGGAACATAGGACGCATCTCGGCGTTGAAGATGGTGCTGCAGTGGGTCTCCAGGCTTTCACCAATCATCTTAGTCGACAGCCGGGTCTTGAAGTCCTTGAGGCGTTCGACCTCTTCCTCCGCCACTCGCAGGCGAGAAGCGGCTTCAGATTTGACAACCTGCAGCTTCCCTTCGTACTCGGTCTGCAAGGTCTTCTCACGGAGCGCCGCCTCGGACGCAGCAATCCTGGCCTGCGAACGAAGTTCAGCTATCTCTGCATCCTTGGCTTTCGCCGCCTCTGTCGCCTTCTCGCGCTCCTTCAGGACCGCAATTTCGCGATCATGGGAGATTTGGTCAAGAGATGCCTTGAGGAAGGTTATCTCCTCGTTTTTCTTGGACACGGCTGCGTTCAGCTCCAGCTCCCGCTTCTCTCCCATAGCGGAAAGCTGACCTTTCAGTCGGAGAATCTCGTTCTCCTTCTCACCAATGACGATGTCCTTGGCGGAAAGCTCTTTCTGATGGGCCTGGCCGGTCAATGCATCCCGGGCCTGTTGCTCGGCTTCGTGCTGTTTGTGCAGCGCTTCGACACGGCGAGCGACCTCGTCGTTGAATTCTGCGTTCTTGACCTGGTTGACGATGGAAGCGTAATCAGCTTCATCCACGGAAAAAACACTTCCGCACTTCGGGCATTTAAGCTCTTTCATGGTTTCTTTGTTTTTGTTGGTTTAAGTTCGTGTTATTTCTTTTATGGTGCAAAGGCATGTATGTCCTGCTTGTATTCATGCCAAATTTACAAAAAAAAAGCTAACCTCCCGCAAGTGAGCCTAGAATTATGCAACGGTCTTGCATAATGAAATGCCCATGAACAGGCGCGGTATCTCTGTCATTAATTCTTTCCGATTCAGATAAAACGCATAAAAATGTAACGAATCTTTTTGACTCAAAAACATTTCGTCCCATTTTGTTGTTTTAATCAGCCTTTTACAAATCATCTTTCCATCTTAGCCCCCGGACCGGACGAACCAAAACCCGGCCCTGGACATTAAAATGGAAAAGATGAAAGTGTTGGACACGGATATTACCGTAGTCAATGTGAACAATGAAGACTATATCTGTTTGACGGATATGATCAAGGCCAAAGATGGGGACTTTTTTGTTACAGACTGGTTGAGAAACCGAAATACGCTTGAATACCTGGGGATATGGGAACGAGTGAACAATCCTACTTTTAATTATGGCGAATTCGCCATAATTAAAAGCCAATCGGGTCTGAATCGGTTCAAAATAAGCGTGAAGGAATATGTCGATAAAACAGGTGCAGTGGGCCTGATAGCCAAGGCTGGCCGTTATGGCGGAACTTACGCACATAAAGATATTGCCTTTGAATTTGCAATGTGGATCAGCCCGGAATTCAAGATTTATCTGATAAAAGAATTCCAGCGCCTTAAGGCAGATGAACAAAAGCAGATAGGATGGACGGCCAAACGGGAACTGTCCAAAATCAACTACCGCATTCATACAGATGCGATTCAGCATCACTTAATACCGGAAGAGGTAACCCCTCAGCAGGCCAGCATAATCTATGCAGAAGAGGCAGATGTACTAAACGTGGCCCTTTTTGGAATGACCGCAGGGCAATGGCGGGAGTCAAATCCGGACCTGAAAGGGAATATTCGGGATTATGCAACCATTAATGAATTGATATGCCTGTCCAACATGGAGAGCATCAACTCCGTACTAATCAAAGATGGCATTTCTCAAGGCGAACGGCTGGTAAAACTGAACCAGATAGCGATTCAGCAGATGCTGGTGTTGGAGGGAGACAATACCCGGCACCTGTTGAAGTAAACGTGCGCCACGACTATACTAATCGCCCGGTTCGACAAGGCGATCGAAGAATGTATAACATTTAAGGACAGGTTCTTGTATATCATGAAGAATCTGCCTATTTTTGTTTCCGAGCCTGAGCTATGGGATGACGATCCCTACTTCAGGGACCTCCTCAAACAAGCAGAATTCGCCAACATGACCGACAGACAACAGGAAAGATACATCGCCAAGATGATGCATGAATGGGATTACGAGAATTCCATCAGCTATGCCCGTGAGAAGGGGCACAAAGCCGGCTGGGAAAGTGGACTGAAGAAAGGCAGAGAGGAAGGCAGAGAGGAAGGCAGAGAGGCAGAAAGAATCAACACCGCTCGGCGGATGCTGGAGAAGCAATACACGGCAGAGGCTATCGCGGAACTAACCGGCCTCACCGAAGAGCAGGTCCGGGCACTGTAGACCTTTGAGTCGGCCACATCAAGACATGTCAATAACAGAGAGGTTCGCCTCTCTGTTATTTTGTTTCCATCTTAGCCCCGGGACCGGATCAACCAAAAATAAAAACAAGCACCTGCTTGCACAGGTGCTTGTTGGCTCCCCCTCGGGGACTTGAACCCAGGACCCCCTGATTAACAGTCAGGTGCTCTAACCAACTGAGCTAAGGAGGATTGTTGCCCGCCACTCGCGTTTTGGGACTGCAAATATACGGCAAAATCTCGAATGCGCAAACATTTTCATCTTTTTTTTGCGCCTCCGGGATGCCCGGAACTCCTTAGTACGGGAAGTCCAGGAACTTCGGGATGATCATGCGAAGGGCCTCCGCATGGCTGACCAGCGCGGCGTCCTCGACGGTGCGCTCGCCCGTGATGTTGACCGCGGCGAGATGGCCGAGGTCGTCGTAGTAGTAGCGCTCTTCGTTCTTGGTCCCTTCGAAGGTGTCCTGCTGGAGGAAGACGAAGAGCAGCCGGCCGCTCTCGGGATCGTAGAGGTATTCCTCATAGAAATCACGCACCGTGACGTTGTATTTCAACGTGATGAAATACGGATAGTAGTGCGCGCCGTCCTCGTCGGTGTCCAGGTCGAAATAGCAGTGGGCCACCGTGGTGCGAGGGCCCGTGGCGGGGACATTGTAGTGGAGGGTGGCCACGGCGTCGTTGCGCGGGGCCATCTCCCCGTCGGCCATCTTGATCTTCTCTTTGGCAGCGGCGTAGGCGGCCCGGACGGACTTGACCACACTGGCGTTGTCCTGCGCGAGGGCAGATGCGCCCAGGGAGAGGAGAAGGACGGAAACTGCAAATAGGAACTTTTTCATTGTCTTCCCGGTTTGATTCAAGTACAAAGATACAAATTCTCATAAAGAATGATTATATTTGTACGAATATGGATATCGATCTTCTGTCCCGGATGGTGCATGAGCTCATCGTCGATCACGACCAGGTGGGCCTGCCCGGCGTCGGCACTTTCGTCGCCGAGATGGTCCCTGCCTCCTTCTCCGACAAGGGCTACACCATCAATCCCCCCTACCGGCGGCTTTCGTTCTATCCCAGCCGGCTGGAGGACTCGCTGCTGATTGACTTCTACGCATCCTCCAACCAGCTCGACCAGGAGACCGCCCGGACCTATATCACGCAGTATCTCGCAGAGCTGAAAACGGTCCTGGAGGAGCGCAAGAGCATTATCCTGCCGGGGCTGGGGCGCCTGCGCGCCACGAAGGAGAACACCCTGTTCTTCGTCGCAGACGAGGGGCTGGACATCTTCCCCGCCGGGGTGGGCCTGCGGCCCGTGTCGCTGAAGAGCCACATCCTCGAGGAGGAGCCGGTGGTCATCGACGTGCCGCCGCCCGTCAGCGGCCGGGAGGTGGAGCCGATCCTGCAGCCGACGATCGAGGTGGAGGAGCCGGAGGTAGAAGAGGTTGAGCCGGAACCGGTGGAAGAGATCCCGGAGGCAACGCCGTTTTATGAGGAACCGGTGGCTGAGGAGGCGGGAGATTCGCCGGTCGAGCCGGCGAATGACGAAGAAAACGTGCCGGCGAATGACGATGAGGCTGAGCCGGAACCGGTGGAAGAACCCGTAGAGCCGGTGGCAGAAGAGCCGGAGACCGAAGAGGTGGAGCCGGAACAAGAGGAGGAGATCCCGGATCAAGTCCGGGATGACGAAGAGGTGGTCAGCCATGACGAAGAGATGGACGAGATTCCGGAGGTAATGCCGCTGTATGAAGAACCGGTGGCCGAAGAGGCCGAGCCGGTGCGAAAGAAGGCGAAGTGGTGGCTGGTGCTGCTGCTCGTGCTGCTGACCGTCTCCGTCATCGCGCTGGCCACGTTTATCATCCTCGCCCAGGTGGCGCCGGACTTCATCGACTCGCTGCTGTATACCCCCGAAGAACTTCGGATCATTAATTACTAACGTACCGTGGTTGACCTGATCTATCCCGTTTCCCCCGCGCCGCTCCTCAAGGGCTGCAAGCGGGCCCGGGCCGCCGAAATGGTCCCCGTCGTGGACGAATTCGGCAACGTCAGGGCCCAGGCTTCCCGCGAGTTCTGCCACAGCAGCCCGCAGAAGCCGCTGCACCCCGTCGTCCACCTGCACATCATCAACCGCGCCGGCCAAATCTATCTACAGCAGCGCGGCGCCCACAAGGACCTGCTGCCGCTCTACTGGGACACCGCCGTGGGCGGGCACGTCTCTTACGGCGAATACATCTCCGAAGCCCTTTACCGCGAGTCCGCGGAGGAGCTCGGGCTGCACGATTTCCTGCCCCAGGGGCTCTGCGCCTATATTTTTGAATCCGACCGCGAGCGTGAGCTCGTGAACGTCTTCGCCGCCGTGGGCGAATACGAGCTCCATCCCGACCGCGACGAACTTGCCGGCGGAAGGTTCTGGAGGGTGGACGAGATTGAATCCGTCCTGGGACAGGGGCTCCTCACCCCCAACTTCGAAGGCGAATACCACCGCGTCAAGGACGCACTTTTAGCCCTTTTGTGATGCTAGAACTCCGCAAATTCATCAAGGACCAGCTCTCCGTGTGGCCGCTCGCCGCGGCCAATTTCCGGGCGCTCAAGTCTGTCGAGACCAAGGAAGTGGAAGTCTTCGGGCTGCCCTGCCGCGTGCAGTTCAACCCCGAGCGCGCCATCTCCTCGACCGCCGACACCTCCCCCGAAGCCATCGCCGCCCGGCCCTGCTTCCTGTGCGAAGCGAACCGCCCGCCAGAGCAGCGCCATATCAAGTTCGAGGGCCGCAAGGGCCGCACCTACAATGTCCAGGTCAATCCCTACCCCATCTTCCGGGACCACCTCGTGATCGTCCGCGACCAGCACCTCCCGCAGGCCATCTGGCACCACCTCCCGGACATGCTGGACTTCGCCGTCAAGTATCCTGACTGGCTGGTCTTCTACAACGGCCCGGCCAGCGGGGCCTCCGCCCCGGACCACCTGCATTTCCAGGCGGCTCCGCGCCACGGAATGCCGCTCGAAGAGGCCGTGGACGCATTTCTCGACGCCCCGGGCGAAGTGCTCGCATCCGTCAAGGACGCCACGCTGTACCGCTTTCCCGGCTACTGCCGGGGGGTCTTCGCGCTCAAGGCCACGACCTCCAAGTCGCTGACGAAGCTCTTCTACCGCCTGCTGGACTGCACCGCGCGCCCCGAGGGCGAGACGGAGCCGCTCTTCAACCTCTACGCCTACGTCAAGGGGTCGGAACTGCGGGCCTTCGTCGTGATGCGCGCCGCCAAGCGCTCCCACCATTTCAGCGCCGAAGGCGCGGAACACCTCACCATCAGCCCCGGCGCCGCCGACATGGCCGGCATGTTCGTGGCCCCGTTCCGCGAGGATTTCGACAAGGCGGACGGACGCATCCTGGAGGAGGTCCTGGATGAGGTGACCATCCCGCAGCACGAGCAGGACATGATTCAGTGGCGCCTCACGCGCACCCAGCCCACCGTGGCGGTGGGCATCCTCGCCGCACAGGAGATCTGCTTCGAGATCATCTCCGACGGCGCCGGCCCGCAGCGCGTGCGCTGGCAGGACGGGCGCATCGCCTACAACGGCATGCTCTACGACGAGCTCTATTTCGACTCCATCACCCGCTCGACCCTGTTTGCGCAGCCTTCCTTCATCCTCCACGACGTGGTCATCGGCATCGATTTCCACTGGGAGCAGAAGCGCACGCTGCAGTTTGCCGGCGGGCTGAAGTTCATCGTCGAGGGCGACAAGGTCCGCGCGGTCAACCTCGTGGGCATGGAGGACTACCTGCTCAGCGTCATCTCCTCCGAGATGAAATCCAGCGCTTCGCCGGAGCTGCTCAAGGCGCACGCCGTGATCTCCCGCAGCTGGCTGCTGGCCCGCATGCACGACCACTCCGCGCACGAGCTGTTCGATGTCTGCGCGGATGACCATTGCCAACGGTATCAAGGACTTACGATGGCTGTCGGAGACAAGGTCCGCACTGTCATCGACGAGACCTGGGGGCAGGTGCTCCGCTACAATGGGGAGCTCTGCGACACCCGTTACTCCAAGTGCTGCGGCGGCAGGAGCGAGCTGTTCAGCACCTGCTGGGAAGACATCGACTTCCCCTACCTCCAGCCGGTCGACGACCCCTGGTGCGACTGCGAGAACGACGAGATCCTCTCGCAGGTCCTCAACGACTACGACCAGAAGACCAAAGATTTCCACGACTGGACCGTGCGCTACGCTCCCGACGAACTCTCCGAACTGGTGCGCAGCCGCACCGGCATCGACTTCGGCGAGATCAAAGCGCTGGAGCCAGTCGAGCGCGGCGCGTCCGGCCGCATCAAGTACCTGCGCATCGTGGGCAGCAAGCACACGGAGATCCTCGGCAAAGAGCTGAAAATCCGCCGGGCGCTGAGCACCTCGCACCTCAAGAGCTCCGCCTTCAGCGTGGAGCGCGACCCCGGCGGCGCCTGGATTCTCCGCGGCCGCGGATGGGGCCACGGCGTCGGCCTCTGCCAGATCGGCGCCGCCGTGATGGCCGCCCGCGGCTTCGACTACCGCAGTATCCTCAGTCATTATTATCCCGGAACCCATGTCGAACAATAGCAAGAACCCCTGGGCCTGGGTGCCCACCCTCTACCTTTTCGAAGGCCTCCCGTACGCGATTGTCAACACGGTCGCGCTGGCCGTTTTCAAGGACCTGGGCATCGACAACGGCACGCTCGGCCCGCTGACGACCCTGATCAGCCTCCCCTGGCTGATCAAGCCGCTGTGGAGCCCGTTCATGGACATTTTCCGCTCCAAGCGGTGGTGGATCCTCCTGACCCAGATCCTGATGGCGGTGACGGTCATCGCCACGGCCCTGTGCCTGCCGTTCTGCGGGATGACGATGCTGATCATCCTGTTCATCATCGTCGCCTTCGCCTCGGCCACCCATGACATTTCGGCGGACGGATACTATATGCTGGCGCTGGACCGCCAGCGGCAATCCTCCTTTGTCGGCATCCGCAACACCTTCTACCGCGGCGGCCTGGTCCTGGGACAGGGCCTGCTGGTGATGCTGGCCGGCATCCTGCAGCAGCGCAGCGGCAACGTGCCGCGCTCCTGGGCCATCGTCATCGGCATCTCCGCGGTGCTGATGGCGCTGATCGCGCTCTACCATTTCTTCTTCCTGCCCCGTCCCGACGAGGACCGCGACCAGCGGGAGACGAAGACCGCGAAACAGGTGTTCTCGGAGTTCGGCGCTTCGTTCAAGACCTTCTTCTCCAAGCCCGCTGTCGGCTGGGCCATCGCCTTCATGCTGCTGTACCGCCTGCCCGAGGCGCTGTCGCTGAACCTGCTGTATCCCTTCTTCAAGGACGGCGTCGAGGTCGGCGGTCTGGGCGCGGGGACCAGCATGTACGGCCTGGTGTACGGGACCTTCGGCGTCATTGCCCTGCTGCTCGGCGGCATCCTGGGCGGCCTGTACGCCGCCAAACGCGGCCTGCGCGCCTCTTACTGGCCGATGGCGCTCGCCCTGGCCCTCCCCTGCGCGGTCTACCTGCTGATGGCCATCCTGCGCCCGGAGAGCGTCTGGGTGATCGGCGGATTCGTGGTGCTGGACCAGTTCGGCTACGGTTTCGGCTTCACGGCGTATACCCTGTTTATGATGCAGTACGTGGACGGCCCGCTCAAGACTTCGCATTATGCCATCTGCACGGCCTTCATGTGGCTGTCGATGAAGCTCCCCGCCCTCGTGGCGGGCTACCTCCAGCAGGCGCTGGGCTATATCGGTTTCTTCACGCTGGTCATGGTCAGCTGCCTAGGCACGGTGGCCGCCGTCCTGATCGCCCGGAATAAAATTCCCATGAATCATGAAAACTTGGATTAAACTGTTGCTGCTGCCGCTGACGCTGCTCTCCTGCAGTGCCCGGCCCGCTCCCGCCGCCCCGGTGGATCCGGCGCCCGCAGCCCCCGCTTCGCCCCGGGTCAAGCCCGGCATCGAGGTCCTGCGCGACCGCGGCTTTGCGGGCCTGGAGGGCAAGCGCGTCGGCCTGGTGACCAACCCTTCCGGGGTGGACAGCCAGCTCAATTCGACCATCGATATCCTCTTTGAAGCCCCCGGCGTCAATCTCGTCGCCCTCTACGCCCCGGAGCACGGCGTGCGCGGGGACGTGTATGCCGGCGGCAAGGTGGAGTCCGGCAAGGACGAACACACCGGCCTGCCGGTGCATTCCCTGTTCGGCGACACGCGCCAGCCGACCAAACAGATGCTGCAGGGCGTCGACATCATGGTCTACGATATCCAGGACGTCGGCAGCCGCTCCTACACCTTCATCTCCACCCTGGGCCTGGTGATGCGCACCTGCGCGGAAATGGGCATCCCGGTGATGGTGCTCGACCGCCCCAACCCGCTGGGCGGCAACAAGGTAGAGGGGCCGCTCGTGCGCGACGGCTACCATTCCTTCGTCAGCCAGTACAAGATCCCCTACGTCTACGGCCTCACCGTGGGCGAGCTCGCCACGCTGATCAACGAGGAGGGCCTCAACTGCGGCCAGAACGGCAAGGCCGCTCCGCTGAAGTGCGAGCTCACCGTGGTCCCCATGGAGGGCTGGGAGCGCTGGATGCTCTTTAACGACACCGGACTCCCCTGGATCCTGCCTTCACCCAACATCCCCTACGCCGAGACGGCGATCTGCTACCCTTCCGCCGGCCTGTGCGGCGAGATGTACAACTACCTCAACATCGGCATCGGATATACCCTCCCCTTCGCAACCTTCGCCGAAGAATGGGTGGACGCCGACGCGCTCAAGGCCAAGCTCGACAGCTACCACGTCCCGGGCGTGGCCTGGCGGACCATCCACTACCAGCCGATTTCGGGCCGCCTGAGCGGCAAACTCATCCACGGCGTGCAGTACTACTACACCGACTACGAAGCCGCAACCCTCACGCTGACCCAGTTCTATGTCATGCAGGCGGTCTGGGAACTGTACAAGAAAAACCCCATTACAGCGTCTTCTGACAGGCTTTCTATGTTTAATAAAGTTTGCGGCACTGATTTTGTCAGTAAAACGTTTGGACAGACGATGAAAGTCTCGGACATCGCTGACTTCTGGTCCGCTGAGGTACCCGCTTTCAAGACACTGTCCAAGAAATATTATTTATACTAAAAACACACAACCATGAAACGCTTGACCACACTTACCCTGATCGCAGTAGCTGCAGCAGCTATGATCGCGGTCCCTCTTGGAGCCCAGACCAGGGGCGGCAGCAATTCCCGCGGTGGATCGGGCGGCGGCAATGCCCGCAGCAGCGGCGGTGGCCGTCCTTCCTCTTCGATGTCTGCTCCGTCTTCCCAGACGCGTAGCTCCAGCCAATCCGGCAATACAAAAGGTCTCGGCTCCGTGAGCCGCAGCACCTCCAGCAACAACAGCAGCATGCGGCAGAGCGCGCCGTCCACCGGCAGCGGTCAGCCCGCACGCAGCGGCAGCCAGACCAGCCGCAGCGGGAGCAATACCCGCAGCAGCAACGCCGGCAGCGCCGCTTCCCGCCAGACGGCACCTTCCGTCGGCAACAACTCCAGCTCCAAGAGCAACGGCACCGTCCGCCAGCAGCGGATCGATCCGCCCACCGGCAACTCCGGCAGCAATGCCCAGACGCGCCAGGGCACGGGTCAGCCCGCCCGCGGCGGCAGCAACGTTGACAGCCGGAGCACCACCGGCGGTGCGGTGGTCCGTGAGGGCCAGTCCAACACCCGCCAGGAGCAGCCTCGCGTGGCGCTGCCCGCCAAGGAGCAGCCCCGCCAGGATCCTGGCCAGCCGGGTGGCAGCATCAACCGCAACCAGCCCCAGCCGGGGATGAGCACGGATCCGGACGCTCCGCGTACGGTCCGCCGCAAGGAAGAACCCCCGCGCAACTTTGAGGGCGGTCGCGAGCCGCGCGAGATCCGGATGGGTCCGGGTCCCGGCCGCAACATCGAGCGGGTTCCGCCCCGCCACCGCGACCCGATGCCGTTCGGACGCGCCGTCCGCTTCTGGGACGGAGGTCACCACTACTTCGGGTACCGCGTCTCCTACCTGCCTTCCCGCTATACGCGCGTCGTCTACTACGGCGTCCCGTACTACCTGCTGGACGGCATCTACTACCGCCGCTACGGTACCTACTACTACGTCAGCCGTCCTCCGTTCGGAGTGATCTTCGACACGGTGCTTGACAACCTGATCTACTCGGTCTGCAACTTCGCTTACTACTACGACGTGGTCAACACGTATCGTACGATCAACGAAAATGCCCAGACCATTGCCAGCCAGAATGCCACCATCGCGGCGAACAACGCCACGATCGCGAAGCAGAACGCTGACATCGCGCTCAACGCAGAGCGCGCCGCCAAGTCCTACAAGGAGGCTGACCGCCTCGGCCTCGTACAGAGCTACGCCGACGCCGGCGTGGAATACTACTACGAGGACGGCGTCTTCTTCATCAAGGACAAGGATGGCAAGTATGTGACCATCGTCCCGCCCGCGGGAGCCCTGGTCCAGGAACTGCCTGACGACTACGAGACCATCACCCTCGACGGCGATGAGTACTACAAGGTCGACGACACCGTGTACCGGATTACCATCATCGATGGTTCCCCGTACTTCGAGGTGCTCGGCCAGCTGACCGGCAAACTCGCCGAGAAGTACGACGCTTACAACGTCATCTAAACGGCAGTGGCCACGATAGGCATATTCGACTCTGGAGCGGGAGGGCTTTCGGTATTGAAAGAGATACGGAAGGCCCTCCCTTCCGGGCATTTCATCTACTACGCCGACAACGCGCACTGTCCCTACGGGGAGAAGAGCGCTGAATACATCCGGGAGCGGGCGCGTACCATCACGCGCCTGCTCCTGGAGCGCGGCGCGCAGGCCATCGTCGTGGCCTGCAACACGGCCACCGGCGCCGCCATCGCGGACCTGCGCGCCAGCTTCGACGTCCCTTTCATCGGGATGGAGCCGGCCGTCAAGCCCGCCGCCCTGGGGACGCGCAGCGGCGTGATCGGCGTGCTGGCCACGGCCGGCACCCTCAAAGCATCCAAGTATCTGAACACCAAGGGGCAATACCAGGACGACGTGCGCATCGAGGAGCACGTCGGAGAAGGCTTCGTGCAGCTCGTCGAGCGCGGCGAACTGGACGGCCCGGAGGTCGAGCGGGTCGTGCGCGCAAGCCTGCAGCCCCTGCTCGACGCCGGGGCCGACACCATTGTGCTCGGCTGCACGCACTACCCCTTCCTGCAGCCCGTCATCGAACGCATCGCCGGCCCGGACGTCCGCGTGATTGATCCGGCACCAGCCGTAGCGAAGCAGCTCGTCAAAGTCCTGCAAGATCACAAAATCTTGCCCTCTTCGTCATTCGCCGGCTTGACCGGCGAATCCCCCGCCCTCGAACTCCTCTCCTCCGGCGACCCCACGACCCTCCGCAGACTCGCCGCTTGCCTTTAAGGTTTTTTTATCATATCTTTGTATGATATGATAACCCAAGAGCAGATAAAAGACCTTCAGGAGCGCGTGGAGACGCTCCGGCAGTGCCTTGCCATCGAGCAGAAGCGCGGCGAGGTGCAGCAGAAGGAGCAGCAGAGCCAGGCCCCCGATTTCTGGGACGACCCCAAGCAGGCCGAGACCTTCCTGAAGGCTCTCAGCGGCGTGAAGGCCTGGGTGAGCGCCTTCGACGGCGCCAAGTCCGCGGTCGAAGACCTGGAGGTCCTGCAGGAGCTGGACCCGGAGGGGTCGGAGATCGACGACGCCTACAAGCTGGCCTGCAACAAGGTCGAAGACCTCGAGCTCAAGAACATGCTGGGCGCGGAGGGCGACAACCTCGGCGCCGTGCTCACGATCAACTCCGGCGCCGGCGGCACCGAGGCCAACGACTGGAGCGCCATGCTGATGCGCATGTACATGCGCTGGGGCGAGCGCAACGGCTACAAGATGACCGTCACCGAGGAGATCGAAGGCGACGAG
>CAJOHX010000038.1 GCA_905234475.1 uncultured Bacteroidales bacterium
TCCGTCGGGCTTCCTGAGCATCGACCGCGTGACCATGGGCTGGCAGCGCTCCGACCTGATCATCCTGGCGGCGCGCCCCTCCGTGGGCAAGACGGCGTTTTCGCTCAACCTGGCGCGCAACGCCGCGGTGGACCACCACATGGCCGTGGCCTTCTTCTCGCTGGAAATGTCCGCCATCCAGCTGGTCAAGCGTCTGATCACCTCCGAGTCCGGCCTGAGCGCCGACAAGATCAAGGGCGGCACCCGCCTCGAGGACTTCGAGTGGGAGCAGCTGGAATACAAGTTGAAAGCCCTGTCCAAGGCGCCGCTCTACATCGACGACACGCCGGGCCTCCCGCTGATGGAGTTCCGCACCAAGGCCAAGAACCTGGTGAAGAACAAGGGCGTGCGCCTGATCGTGGTGGACTACCTGCAGCTGATGCAGGGGCCGGCCGAGCTCAAGGGCATGCGCGAGCAGGAGGTGGCCGCCATCTCCCGCACGCTCAAGGCCACGGCGAAGGAGCTGGACGTGCCCATCATCGCGCTTTCGCAGCTCTCCCGCCAGGCCGTGCAGCGCCAGGGCGGCGGCGGCAAGCCGCAGCTGTCCGACCTGCGCGAATCCGGCTCCATCGAGCAGGATGCCGACATGGTCATCTTCATCCACCGGCCCGATTTCGTCGGACTCAGCGAGAATCCGGAGGACAAGGAGAAGACCCAGATCATCATCGCCAAGCACCGCAACGGCGAGACCTGCGAGATCGACATGCTCTTCAAGAGCGAGCAGATTCGCTTCGTCGAGCTGGACGACGCGCTCGATATACGGGCGGGGTCGATGACCATCGACTCCGCGATGAACAGCATGATCAGTCATGAGTTTGAATAATGACATAGCCCACCGGGGGCGGATCGTGTCGGTCACGCCGGAGGTCACGACCGTGGAGATCATCTCCGAGTCGGCCTGCTCGGCCTGCCACGCCAAGGGGCTGTGTTCGCTGGGAGACGCCACGGTCAAGCAGGTGGAGCTGCCGACCCGGGGCTGGGACAATTACCGGGAGGGAGACGAGGTGCAGGTTGTCCTGCGCGCCTCCATGGGCCACAAAGCCGTTTGGCTGGCCTATGTGGTGCCGCTGGCCGTGATGGTCGCGGCCCTGCTCGCCACCCTTGCCGCAGGCGGCTCGGAGCTGCTCGCGGGCGGCATCGCCATCGGTGCCATTGCTTTGTACTATACCACATTATGGCTGCTGCGCAGCCGCTTGAAAAACGAATACGTTTTTAACATTAGAACATAATGACCCAAACTGTAATCTGGACCGTCGCGATCCTTGCTGTCCTGGGCCTGCTGCTTGCGCTGATCCTGTTCTGGGTGGCGCGCAAGTTCAAGGTGGATGAGGATCCGCGGATCGACGAAGTGGAGAAGGTGATGCCGGGCGCCAATTGCGGCGGCTGCGGCTTTGCCGGCTGCCGCGCCTTCGCCGATGCGGCGGTCAAGGCTGCCAGCCTGGACAATCAGTACTGTCCCGTCGGAGGCGATGAGGTGATGCAGAAGGTCGCCTCAATCCTGGGCCTGTCGGTCGCCGCCAAGGCTCCGCAGGTCGCGGTGGTGCGCTGCAACGGCAGCTGCGCCAACCGTCCCGTGGTCAACGACTGGGACGGCGCGGCTTCCTGCCGGGTCAAGGCGGCGCTCTACAGCGGCGATACGCTCTGTGCCTTCGGCTGCCTGGGCTGCGGCGACTGCGTGGCCGCCTGCCAGTTCGGCGCGCTGACCATGGACCCGCAGACGGGCCTGCCCGTCGTGGACGAGAAGAAATGCGCTGCTTGCGGCGCCTGCGTCAAGGCCTGCCCCAAGCACATCATCGAACTGCGCAACCAGGGACCGCGCGGCATGCGCGAATTCGTCTCCTGTGTCAACAAAGACAAGGGCCCCGCGGCGAAGAAGGCCTGCGCTGCCGCCTGCATCGGCTGCGGCCTGTGCGAGAAGACCTGCCAGCACGGGGCCGTCACGGTGGCGGACAACGTCGCTTATATCGATTTCACGAAGTGCAAGCTCTGCCGCGAATGCGAGGCGGTCTGCCCGACCGGCGCCATCCACGGCGTCAATTTCCCGAAGGAGCTGGACAAGGATGCCGTCAAGAAGCGTATCGCCGACCGCAAGGCCAAGGCGGCCGCTCCCGTCATTCCGGCCGCAGAGCCGGAATCTCAAGATAAGAAGGAGGTGAGCAATGGGTAAGGTAACATTCTCCATCGGCGGTGTCCACCCCCATGACTGCAAGTACGCCCGCGAATGCGCCATCGAGGAGCTCCCGCTCCCGCAGACCGTCTATGTGTCGATGGCCCAGCACCTGGGCGCTCCGGCCAAGCCCGTGGTCGCCGTGGGCGACAGCGTCAAGGTCGGCCAGGTGATCGCGGAGCCGGGCGGATTCATTTCCGCCTTTATCCATTCCCCGGTGTCCGGGACGGTCAAGGCCATCGCCCCCCGCAAGGACCTCGCCGGCAACCCCGTGATGCACGTGGAGATTGCCGTGGAAGGCGACGAGTGGGATCCGGCCATCGACCGCAGCAAGGAGCTGGTGACCGCCATTCCCGACGACAAGGCGCTGATCCTGGATCGGATCAAGGCCTGCGGCGTCGTGGGTCTGGGCGGCGCGACGTTCCCGACCCATGTCAAGCTCAGCCCGCCGCCCGGCAAGGTGGCGGAATGCCTGATCATCAACGGTACCGAGTGCGAGCCTTTCCTGACGAGCGACTACCGTATCATGATCGAGCGGCCCCGGGAGATTGTCGTGGGCGCCGCCCTCATGCAGAAGGCGCTCGGCGGCTGCAAGTGCGTGATCGGCATCGAGGAGAACAAGCCCGAGGCCATCGCCTCCATGCGTGCCGCCGTTGCGGAGCTCGGCTATGCTGACATGCGCGTCCAGGTGCTGCGCAAGCGTTACCCGCAGGGCGGCGAGAAGCAGCTCATTGACGCGGTGATGCACCGCCAGGTGGGCTCCGGCGGCCTGCCGATCGACGTCGGCGCCGTGGTGCAGAACGTCGGCACGGCGCTGGCCGTGTATGAGGCAGTCCAGAAGAACAAACCGCTGATCTCCAATATCCTCACGGTCACCGGCGACAGGATTCCGGCGAACCTCCAGCACAACTACCTGTACCGCATCGGCATCCCCCTGTCCTTTGTGGCGGAGCGGGCCGGCGGTGTCCCGGATTCGGCCGCCAAGATCATCAGCGGCGGCCCGATGATGGGCAAGGCCGTCAGCAATCTCGACGCCGCCACGGTCAAGGGCTCCTCCGCGATTCTGTATCTGGGCGAGGAGGTGACCCGGCGCGGGCGGCAGACCGCCTGCATCCGCTGCGGCAGGTGCGCGGACGCCTGCCCGATGGGCCTGGAGCCGTTCCTGCTCTACCGGCTGTACAAGGCAGCCGACCTCGAGGGTCTCGAGAAGAATGCGGCCCAGGATTGTATCGAATGCGGCTGCTGCCTGTACAGCTGCCCGGCCCGCATCCCCCTGCTGGACCATATCCGCCAGGCGAAGGGTCAGGTGATGGGTGTAATCAAGGCGCGCGCCGCGGCTGCCAAGGCCGCCGCCGAAGCGAAAAAGCAATAGCGTATGGAAAACAAGAAGTATATCGTATCGCCTTCTCCGCACATCCATGCGGACATCTCCACGACCTCGATCATGCGGGATGTCATCATTGCGCTGACCCCGGCGTTGGTGGTCTCCGTCCTTGTCTATGGCTGGGCCGAGCTGCTGGTGCTCCTTGTGAGCGTGGCCTCCTGCGTGCTGCTGGAGTGGGCGGTGACCAGATGGATGCTGAAGCGGCCCTCGACCGTCGGCGACCTGTCGGCCGTCGTGACGGGCCTGCTGCTGGCGATGAACCTGCCGTCCGCGATTCCCCTGTGGATCGTGTTCATCGGTGCGGTGGTCGCCATTTGCGTGGCCAAGCTGCCCTTCGGCGGCATCGGCCAGAATGTATTCAACCCGGCCATCACCGGCCGCGTGTTCCTGCTGGTGTCCTTCCCGGCCCAGATGACGAACTGGGCGCCGACGCGCGGATTCATCACGGTGCCGGACGCGGTGTCCGGCGCCACGCCCCTGAGCGCCCTCAAGGAAGCGCTCAAGAGCGGCGACACCATTCCCCAGTTCCTGGACGCCCACGGCTACACGCTTTCCTCGATGTTCTGGGACATCGGCGCCTCGGCGGGTGAGATTTCCGCCACGGCGCTGCTGCTTGGCTTCATCTACCTGCTGATCCGCCGCGTGGTCAAGCCGTGGATCCCGCTCAGCATCCTGGGCACGATCGCCCTGGTCTCGCTGATCTTCCAGGCCGTCAACCCCGACCTCTACACCGGCCCGATCTTCAATATCATGACCGGCGGCACGCTCCTGGGTGCGCTCTTCATGGCCACGGACTACGTGACCTCGCCGATGAGCGTCTGGGGCGGCGTGATCTTCGGCGTAGGCATCGGCTTGATAGACATGATGATACGCTACTTCGGCGCCTATCCGGAGGGCATGTCGTTCTCCATCCTGCTGATGAACTGCACCGTGCCGCTCCTGAACATGTGGTTCCACCAGAAAAAATACGGGAGGGCATAGACGATGGCTGCTGCATCCACACTCAAGAACATGACCCTGTGCCTGACGCTGGTCTGCCTGATCTGCGCCGCGGTCGTCGGCGTGGCCTACGCCGTGACCAAGGAGCCGATCGACGCGGCGGCGCAGGCCAAGACCACGGCCTCCATCGCCCGCGTGCTGCCGGAGTTCACCTCCACCCCGCAGGAGGGGAGCATCCGGGTGGGCCAGGCCGACTACAAGTACTACAAGGTCGATGGCGCCGGCTATGCCATCATTTCTTCGACTTCCGGCTTCGGCGGGCTGCTCACCCTGATGGTGGGCGTGACCGGGGACGGCAAGGTCTGCAACACCACCGTCCTCTCCCACAGCGAGACGCCGGGCCTGGGCGCCAAGTGCGCCACCGATGAGCGTTTCCTGTCGCAGTTCCGGGGATTCGACCCGGCTGCGAAGACCCTGGCGGTCCGCAAGGACGGCGGCGACCTCGATGCCATCACGGCTTCCACGATTACCTCCCGCGCTTACGCGCTGGCGGTCGCGAACGCCGTGGAAGTGTTCAACCAGCTTAACAAGGGAGGACAAGGCGATGAGTAAATGGCATTTCATCACCGACGGGTTCGTCAAGAACAACCCGACGTTCGTGCTGGTGCTCGGCATGTGTCCGACCCTCGCCACGACCACTTCGGCCATCAACGGCCTGGAGATGGGTCTCGCGACGATGTTCGTGCTGATCCTCAGCAACATCGTGATCTCGCTGATTGCCCCGAAGGTGCCCGACAAGGTGCGCATTCCGGTGTATATCACGGTGATCGCGACCTTCGTGACCGTGCTTCAGCTGCTGATGCAGGCCTACACGCCTGCGGCCTACGAGACGCTTGGCCTGTTCATCCCGCTGATCGTTGTGAACTGCATTGTGCTCGGCCGTGCGGAAGGCTTCGCCAACAAGCACGGCGTGGGCGAGTCCGCCCTCGACGGCATCGGCGTGGGCCTGGGCTTCACCGCTTCCCTGACGGTCATCGGCCTGGTGCGCGAGATTCTCGGCAGCGGTTCCGCCTTCGGCTGGAAATTCATCCCCGGGGACGGCATCCTCGCCTTCGTGATGGCGCCTGGCGCCTTCCTGGTGCTGGGTTTCCTGATGGTCCTGTTCAACAAGTATCTCGCTAAAAAGTAGGGCGCCATGGAATACTTCCTGATCATTGTCTCGGCGATTTTCGTCAACAACATCCTGCTGGCGCAGTTCCTGGGCATCTGCCCGTTCCTCGGCGTATCAAGCCGCCTTTCCACGGCCACGGGCATGTCCGGGGCGGTGTGCTTCGTGATTACGCTCGCCACCGTGGTGACCTACCTGCTGAACCAGTACGTGCTGGTGCCGCTCGGCCTGACCTTCCTGCAGACGATCTCCTTCATCCTCGTGATCGCCGCCCTCGTGCAGATGGTGGAGATCATCCTGAAGAAGATCAGCCCCTCGCTCTACCAGGCGCTGGGCATCTTCCTCCCGCTGATCACGACCAACTGCGCCGTGCTCGGCGTTGCCATCACCGTGGTGACCAAGGATTTCGCCTTTGGCGGCGCTGCGCCCCACATGCTGAACCTCGGCCAGGCCACGGTCTACGCCCTCGCCACCTCGCTCGGCTACGGCCTCGCGATGTGCCTGTTCGCGGGCCTGCGCGAGCACCTGGCGGGCTGCGACGTCCCCAAGGCGTTCAGGGGCCTGCCGATCGCCCTCATCACCGTGGGTATCATGGCGCTGGCCTTCCTGGGCTTCTCCGGAATCGTATAATCCTTCATATTAACCTTCTAGAATTATTAGTCATGAAAAAATTTCTTGCTTTCCTGATCGCGGTCCTCGCTTTCGCAGCCGTCGCTTCCGCCCAGCCGCGCGCCTTCGGTGCCCGTATCGGCTACGGTGCTGAGGTCTCCTACCAGTACAGTTTCAGCCCGGCCACCTTCGGTGAAATGGACCTGGGCCTCATCGGAGACAAAGGCTGGTATGTGTCCGGCATCTTCGACTTCCTCCTTGGCTCCACGGGTGCAGTCAACTTCTATGCAGGTCCCGGTGTCCAGCTGGGTACGAGGAATTACGAGGAGACTGACGGCGGCAATATCATGAAGTTCGATGCGGCCATCGTGGGCCAGATTGGCGCCGAATATGAGTTTGCCAACATCCCGCTCAACATCTCCCTTGACTGGCGTCCCGCCCTGTATTTCAACCATGGCGGCTTCGGCTGGACCGGCTTCGGTATCGGCATCCGCTATCGCTACTAGGAATTCTGTTAATCCCTTACTATTTTTTTAATCATGAAAAAAGTTATTGCAATCCTGGTTGCGGCCCTCGCATTTGCGGCCGTCGCTTCCGCTCAGCCGCGCGCCCTTGGTCTCCGCGGTGGTTGGAATGGTACTTTCGGTGGTGAAGTTTCTTACCAGCACAGCCTGGGAAACAACTTCGCTGAGTTTGACCTTGGCCTGTATGGCAACGGTTTCACGATTGCCGGTATCTACGACTTCGTGTTCGCCAATGCCGGTGCCGTCAACTTCTACGGCGGTCCCGGTGCCATCCTGAACTTCTTCAGCACCGATGACGGTCTTGCCTTTGCGGGCGGCGTGGTCGGCCAGCTTGGCTTCGAGATCGAGACGGGCATTCCTCTCAACATCTCCGTTGACTGGCGTCCTACCTGCTGGCTCCTTGGCGGCCATCCGTACTTTGCCTGGCAGGGCTTTGCCCTCGGCCTGCGCTACCGCTTTTAAGCCATCTTAAAAATTCTTAAAAATATCCCGGCTTGGAGAACAAGCCGGGATATTTTTTTTTATCTTTGGCAGCTATGTATCAAATCCTGTCGAAAGAGATGCTTACTCCGACAATCTGTCGGATGGAAGTGGAGGCCCCGAGGCTTGCGGCAGCTGCCCGGCCGGGCCAGTTCCTGATTGTCCGCGCGGACGAGAAGGGAGAGCGGATCCCGCTGACTATCAGTGATTACAATGCGGACCGCGGGAGCGTGACCATCGTCACGCAGAAGATCGGTGCTTCGAGCGCCGACATTATCGCTTACGAGCCGGGTGAGGCGTTTGCCGACGTGGTCGGCCCGCTCGGCCTGCCTTCTGATTTTGTGGAAATGGACGCGGAGAAGCTCTCCGCGATGCGTTATATCTTCATCGCCGGCGGCGTGGGCACGGCCCCCGTGTATCCCCAGGCCAAGTGGCTGCATGAGTGCGGCGTGGCGGTGGACGTGATCATCGGTGCGAAGACCAAGGACCTGCTGATCTACAAGGAGGAGATGGCCGCCGTGTGCGACAACCTTTTCATCTGCACGGACGACGGCTCCGAGGGCTTCCACGGCATGGTCACGGCCCTGCTGGAGAAGCTGGTCGCCGACGGCCGCAGCTACACGCAGGCCGTGGCGATCGGCCCCATGATCATGATGAAGTTCACGACCCTGACCGCGAAGAAGCTCGGCCTGCCCATCATTGTCAGCCTGAACACCCTGATGGTGGACGGGACTGGCATGTGCGGCGCCTGCCGCGTGAGCGTGGGAGGCAAGACGCGATTTGCGTGCGTCGAGGGCCCCGAGTTCGACGGCTATGAGGTCGATTTCGACGAGGCGATGCGCCGCCAGGGCCAGTACAGGGCCGAGGAGGCCGAAGCGAATGAGAAACATGTCTGTAAAATAGGGAGGGGCAAGTAAGATGGCAAACAAGATTCCCCGTGTGCCGGTCCGCGAGCAGGACCCGAAGGTCCGCGCGACCAACTTCGACGAAGTGTGTTATGGCTACAACAAGGAGGAGGCGCTCCTCGAGGCGTCCCGTTGCCTGAACTGCCGCAATCCCCGCTGCATGACGGCCTGCCCGGTCGGCCTGCAGATCCCGCGCTTCATCGCGGAGCTCGCCGCCGGCAACATCGCCGGCGCGGCCGCCGTGATTGCGGAAGACTCCTCGCTGCCCGCCGTCTGCGGCCGCGTGTGCCCGCAGGAGACCCAGTGCGAAGGCAGCTGCGTCCTCGGCGTCAAGGGCGAGCCCGTCGCGATTGGCAAGCTCGAGCGCTTTGTCGCCGATTATAGCCGTGCTGCTGCTTTGGAAGCGGGCGCCGAGCAGGCAGTCCCCTCCGGAAACCGTGCCACCCTCGGCATCGTAAGAGGGAGGGGCCCATCGTCAGATGGGAAGGGTCCGGCGCAGCCGGACGTTTCAGGAGGGGAGCTGCCTGTAGCGGTAATTGGTTCCGGCCCTGCGGGGTTGGCGTGCGCGAGCGACCTGGCGAAGTGGGGCTACGACGTGACGATCTTCGAGGCGCTCCACAAAGCCGGCGGCGTGCTCGAATACGGCATCCCGGAGTTCCGCCTCCCGAAAGAAAAAGTCCTGCGCCACGAGATTGACGACGTCCGCAAACTCGGCGTCAAGATTGAGACCAACGTCATCATCGGCCGCACCATCACCATTGATTCCCTGATGGACAAAGAAGGCTTTGAAGCCGTGTTCATCGGCACCGGCGCCGGCCTGCCCAAATTCATGGGCATCCCGGGCGAGAACCTCTGCGGCGTCTTCTCCGCCAACGAATTCCTCACCCGCAACAACCTCATGAAGGCCTGGCGCGAGGACTATCTGACCCCGATCCACGCCGGAAAGAAGGTGTGCGTCGTGGGCGGCGGCAACGTCGCGATGGACGCCGCGCGCACGGCCCTGCGCCTGGGCGCCGACGTCCACATCGTGTACCGCCGCACCGAGGCCGAGCTTCCCGCCCGCCGCGAAGAAGTCCATCACGCGGCCCAGGAAGGCATCATCTTCGATATGCTGACCAACCCGGTGGAGATCCTCGGCGACGAGAAAGGCTGGGTCCGCGCCCTGAAATGCATCCGCATGGAGCTCGGCGAGCCCGACGAGAGCGGCCGCCGCAGCCCGGTGCCCATTCCCGGTTCGGAATTCGAGATCCCCACGGAGACGGTCATCATGGCCCTCGGCACCTCGCCCAACCCGCTGATTTCCAAGACCACGCAGGGGCTGGAGACCAACCGTCGCGGCTGCCTGGTCGCTGACGAAGCCGGTGCGACCACCCGGCCGGGTGTGTTCGCCGGCGGCGACGCCGTCACGGGAGCCGCCACGGTGATCCTGGCGATGGGTGCGGGGCGTACGGCCGCCAAGGCCATCGATGCCTACCTGAAGGAGAAATGACACTGACCCAAGACTGATAACCTAACCCAACCACATATGAACCTCAAGACTTTGACTGCTCCTCTCGGGACCTGGAAGTTCTGGAAGGAACTCCTCATCATGACCGTCGGCATGTTCATCGCCGCGGCTTCCGTGTACTACTTCCTTGTCCCGAGCAAGATTGTCGTCGGCAGCATCTCCGGTCTGTCCATCGTGATCAGCGCCATTTTCGAAAATGCCGGCATTGCCATCAAGGTGTCCACCGTCGTGCTCGTCATCAACGCCGTCCTGCTGGTCCTGGCCTACTTCCTCATCGGCAAGGAATTCGGCATCAAGACTTGCTACACGGCGCTGATCCTCGGTCCGATGATGGATGTCTGGGAGAAGATCTGTCCGTATACGAACCTGCTGGCCCCCGGGGAGACCTCCGTCATGGGTGACCTGTGGTTCGACCTGATCTGTTTCGTGCTGATCCTCAGCATGTCGCAGGCCATCATGTTCCGCATCAACGCCTCCACGGGCGGCCTGGACATCCTCGCCAAGATCGTCAACAAATACCTGCATTTCGACATTGGCCTGTCCGTGACCATCGCCGGGGTCGTGATCTGTTGCACGGCCTTTTTCGTGAACCCCTTCCGCCTGGTGATCATCGGCCTCATCGGCACCTGGATCAACGGCCTGATCGTGGACTACTTCATGGCGTCGCTGAGCCGGCGCAAACGCGTGTGCGTGATCTCCAACGACCATGAGGCGATTCGCGACTACATTGTCAACAAGATTGTCCGCGGCTGCACCCTTTATGAGTGCGAAGGCGGCTACAAGGGCGACAAGCGCGTCGAGGTCCAGGCCCTGCTGACCAAGGACGAATTCGCCGACCTGATGAATTTCATCCGGGAAAAGAACATCCAGGCCTTCATCACCGCCGGCAAAGGTCTACGGCCTCTGGTCCGAGCACAAGAAGCACCGCAAATAGGGGCCGGCGTCAATGGAAACAAAAATCTGTTCAACTTGCCGTCATGAGAAACCCATTTCAGAGTTCTATAAACAACGCGGACACAGGAATGGGGTTATGAGCCTGTGCAAAGAGTGTTTCAATCAGTTCTGCATGGAAAGATGGAAACAGAGAAAGATCAGGTATATTAAACAATTAGGCGGCAGATGCCAATCTTGTGGTCTCGAATTGACGGAAAAGAACTACTGTGTGTTTGACTTTCACCACACGGATCCCTGTGTAAAGGAGTATATGTGGACAAAACTCAGGTTATTTTCTGATTCGCGAATCCGGGAAGAGCTTTCCAAGTGCCAATTGCTTTGTGCAAATTGCCATAGATTAGCGCACGCTGAACAGTAGTCCCTGAGAGACTCGAACTCTCGACTTACGGTTTAGAAGACCGTTACTCTATCCAACTGAGTTAAGGGACCATCATGCCGTCCGCGCAGGGCGAAACGGCGTGCAAATATACGGATTTTCCGGGAATATCGCTACACCAGGTTGATTCCGGCCTCGCGGCACTGGCGCTGCATCTCCTCGGGCCAGATGCTGCTCTGGATCTCGCCGATGTGGGCCTTGCGAAGCAGGTACATGCACAGGCGGCTCTGGCCGATGCCGCCGCCGATGGTGCAGGGGAGTTCGCCTGCGAGCAGGCTCTTGTGGAAGGGGAGGCTCTCCTTCCAGCTCTCGCCCTTGATGGCGAGCTGGCGGCGGAGCGCTTCGGCGTCCACGCGGATGCCCATGCTGGACAGCTCGAAGGGACGCTGTAGGATGTTGTTCCAGACGAGGATATCGCCGTTGAGGCCCTTGAAGCCCTCTTCGTTGGGGCTGCTCCAGTCGTCGTAGTCCGCGGCGCGGCCGTCGTGGGGGGCGCCGTCGGACAGCACGCCGCCGATGCCGATGATGAACACGGCGCCCCAGCGGCGCACGATCTCATGCTCCCGCTCCCTGGGGCTCAGGCCGGGATAGAGCTGGACCAGCTCCTCGGCGTGGACGAAATGGATGTCTTCCGGGAGCTCCGGGACAATCTGGGGAAACTCCACGAACAGTTTGTTTTCCGTGACCTTGATGGCTTCGTAGATGCGGCGGACGGTCTGCTTGAGGAAGCCCAGGTGCCGGTCTTCCACCCGGATGACCTTCTCCCAGTCCCACTGGTCCACGTAGATGGAGTGGAGGTTGTCCAGCTCCTCGTCGGGACGCAGCGCGTTCATGTCCGTGTAGATGCCGCGCCCGGGCTTGATGCCCATCTGCGCGAGCTTGGCGCGTTTCCATTTGGCGAGGGAGTGCACGACCTCGGCCTGCCGGTCGCCCATGTCGAGGATGGGGAAGCGCACGGGGCGCTCCACGCCGTTTAGCTCGTCGTTGAGGCCGGTCCCGGAGAGCACGACCATGGGGGCGGTCACGCGCAGCAGGGCCAGCTGGGCTGACAGATTGTTCTGGAACATGTCCTTGACGGCCTTGATGGCCTTCTCCGTGGCAGGTCCACGTACCGGTCGGGAAGAATCAATTGCATCTTGCTACAGATAATACACTAACTCCCGCAAAGATAGTGATTATTTCCTTTTGCGCAACGAGAAGCGGATGTAGGAGATGACGCCGACGACAATGATGAGAAGGGCGTGCGCCTCGTGGCCGAGCGTTGCAGCGAGGATGCCGGTCTCCCAGGTGGCGCCGTACAGGCTCTGGGCGGTCAGGGCCACCAGGTAGTGGTAGGCGCCGATGCCGCCGGGCACGGGGATGACCGAGGCGATGTTGCTGACGGCCGACAGGAAGAGGATGTCCACGCCCGTTATCGCATCCAGGGCGGGCAGGGCACGGACGGTGCACCACATGGTCAGCACATACATGGCCCAGATGCCGAGCGTGCTGAGCAGGAAGGGCCACTTCCGCTCCATCTTCGCGATGCTCGCAAATCCCGTCGCGACCCCCCGGAAGGCGCCGGCGATGCGCTCGAAGAGCCGGACGCGCGTCCGGAAACGGAACACCGCCCAGACCAGCGCCGCGAGCAGCAGCGCGACCCCGCCGAGCACCCAGCCCAGCGCGCCGCCCAGCCTGCCGGCCATGGGCTGCCAGACATTCTCGACAAAGAAACTGCCGAAGCTCTCCCACTTCAGGACCAGGGCGGCAAGGATCAGGAGGAAGACCATGATCACGTCGAAGAGCCGCTCGCACGCGATGGTGCCGAAGGCCTTGTCATAGCTCATCCGCTTGCTGCTCACATAGCCGCAGCGGACGAATTCGCCCGCCCCGGGGAGCACCACGTTGACGAGATTGCCCACGTTGATGGCGTCCCAGATGCTCAGGCGGCGGAGCTCCGGGTCGAGCGGGTGCATCAGCGCGCGCCAGCGCTCCTCGCGGAAGACGAGGGCAAGCAGGGCGGCGACGAAGAACAGCACCATATAGAGCCAGCGGGTCTGCTGCAGACCGGTCCAGAAAGCCTTCCAGTCCACCCCGCGGAAGGCGAGCCAGACCAGCACGGCTGCCAGGGCGGCGGACAGGGTGTATTTGATGATATTTACGGCTTTCTTGTCCATGGGCTGCAAATTTACGATTAATTTGTGTTATTTTTGTAAGATATGAAATCAATATTAGGAATAGGCAATGCCCTGACGGACATCCTGGCCGTCCTGCCGGATGATTCCCTGCTGGGCGAATTCCATCTTCCGAAGGGAAGCATGCAGCATGTAGACCATCAGACGGGCGATGGCATCTGGCAGGCGCTCAAGCCCCTGGGGGTGAAATACGTGGCCGGCGGCTCCGCTGCCAACACGATTACCTGCACGGCCATCCTCGGGATGCCCTCTGCCTTCATCGGCAAGATCGGCAACGACGAGCTGGGCCTCCTGTTCAAGAGCGACCAGGAGCAGTACGGCATCAAATCCCACCTGCTGACCGGCGTGCATTCGAGCGGCCGCTCCATGGTGTTCGTCAGCGGCGGCAATGCCGAGCGCACCTTCGCCGTGTATCTCGGCGCGGCGCTCGACCTCGTGGCGGAGGACCTGGACCCGGCGTGGTTCGAGGGCTATGACTATTTCCATATCGAAGGCTACCTGGTGCAGAACCAGGACCTGGTGCGGCGCGCCGTGGAGCTCGCCCGCGCCGCCGGCTGCACCATTTCCCTGGACCTGGCGTCCTACAATGTCGTGGAGTCCAACCTCGCGTTCCTGCACGACATCGTCGAGAAATACGTCGATATCGTGTTCGCCAACGAGACCGAAGCACGGGCCTTCACGGGCCTGGGTGACCCGCGCGCCAGCCTGGACGTACTGTCGAAACTTTGCCGCACCGCCATCGTCAAGGTGGGCAAGGCGGGCAGCTGGGTCAAGCGCGGCGACGAGGAGCATTTCGTGGCGCCGTGGCCGGCGGATCCCGTGGATGCCACGGGCGCCGGGGATACCTATGCCGCCGGCTTCCTGTATGCCGATTCGCTCGGCCTGCCGCTCAAGACCTGCGGCGAGATCGGCTCCATCATCGCCGCCAAGGTGGTGGAGGTGGTGGGCACCAAGATTGACATTCCCCGCTGGCGGGTGGCCAAGCAGGAGATCCGCGAACGGATAGCCGCCCCGCAGGCATGAAAAACCCCTTCCTCATCCTGAGCCGCCGCCTGGCGCTGCGCCGGGGCCAGAGCAAGGTCCCGACGAACCTCCTTCCGCTGAAGAAGGTTCGGAGCGCCACGGTGTTCGTGGACACCTCGGATGGGGAGGACCCGACGCCGGTGCGCCGGGCCGTGCAGCAGTTTTTCGAGTACCAGGGCATTCCGGTGCAGATCCTCTGCCCGGAGAAGCGGGACATCAATCCGATCGGGCGGATGAAAAACCGCGTGCGCGGCACGCACAAGCACCCCCGCCAGGAGGACCTGTACATCTCGCTGGCGGCTTCGCCGGAAAACTTCGCCGCGGAGTACGAAGCGCGGTGCAGCACGGCCCGCTGCAAGGTGGGGCGCTTCCAGTATCCGGGCTCCGTATTTGACCTGGTGGTCACGGCCCCGAACGGCAGCGAGCCTTCGCAGTCGGCGGCCTTTTCGGCCATCAAAGATTTTTTGACCAAGATCCGATGAAGAAATACCTTATCGTCTTTCTGATCTCGATGGTGCCGCTGATTGAGCTTCGCGGCGCCATTCCCTATGCGGTGGGCTTCGGCCTGCCCATCCTGCCGTCCCTGGGCGTCGCCCTGCTGGGCAACCTGGTGCCGGTCCCGTTCATCTTCTTCTTTGCCCGCAAGGTGCTCGAATGGGGCAAGGACAAGAAGTTCACCGGCAAGTTCTTTACCTGGTGCCTGGAGCGTGGGGAGAAAGGCGGCCGCAAGCTGGAAGCGAAGGCCGGTGCCGGCCTCTACGTGGCGCTGCTGCTCTTCGTCGGCATCCCGGTTCCGGGCACGGGCGCCTGGGTGGGCACCCTGGCCGCCAGCATCCTCAACATGGATTTCAAGAAGAGCGTGCTCTTCATCTTCCTGGGCCTGCTGCTCGCCGCCACCATCATGCTCCTCGCCAGCCTCGGCGTCTTCGGAGCGATTGGCTTGGTGAAATAACTGTTGGTGATTCGCGGCAGTCGGAGCGCAGCGACGCAGGGGGTCTGGGGGGAACGCCCCCCAGTCATAGGGCTTGCCCGACCAGACGCTCGTCAGAGCGTCTGACCGCCGATGAACTCTCTCATGATTGAAGTCGGAGGAACGGCGGCGATCTCCGCGGGCTTCAGGGCCTTGACGTGCGTGAGGAAGGCGAGCAGGCTCTGTGCCTTGGCGTAGGCCGGGGAGGACTCGCTGATGCCGCAGAGCAGCGGCTCGGCGTAGTACTTCAGCAGGGGTACGTCGTAGAGCGTGGAGGAGTTGAAGACCACGTTGGCGTTCTCCTCATAAGGGAAGATGTTGCGCGTCTCGCCGCGACGCACGGACGGCCACCGGAGGATGTTGTCCTCCGGGGAGATGCCGCGGACGCGGTTGTCCCGCACGATGCGGCGGAGCAGGCGCTTGTCCGTGGTGGAGCCGTGGTCCTTCTCGCCGCCCGGCAGGGCGGAAAGGGCGGAGATGTAGATGTTGAAGATGCGGCTGCGGTCGACGTCCGGGGTGAGAGCGGGGTTGAGGGCGTGGATGCCCTCCATGAAGAGGATGTCCCCCTCCTCCATCTTCAGGAAATTGCCGTTGAAGACGCGGTGCCCCTCCTTGAAGTCGAACTTCGGGAGCTCCACCTCCTTGCCGGCGAGCAGGTCGTTGAGCTGCTCGTTGAGGAACTTGACGTCCATGGCCTCCAGCGCTTCGTAGTCCCGCTCCCCGTTCTCGTCGATGGGGGTGTCTTCGCGGTTGACGAAATAGTTGTCGAGCTCGATCACCTTGGGCTTGAGCCCGAGCACGCGGGCCTGCTGGGCGATGCGCAGCGAGGAGCTGGTCTTGCCGCTGGATGAGGGCCCCGACATCATCACGATGCGGCAGTTGCGCCGCTTCCAGAAGATCTGGTCGGCGGCCTGCGCGTACTGCCGCTCCTGGCGGGCTTCGCAGAGGTTGATCAGTTCGATGGCCTTGCCGGCCTCGAGGGTTTCGTTCACTTTTTCGAGGGTGTCAATGCCCACGGCCTGGCACCATTCCTTGTACTCCGCTCGCGCGGCTTCAATCTTGGTCATAACAGTTCCTTTATAAATGGCCCGGTGACCGACGCCGGATCGGCGGCAATCTGTTCGGGCGTTCCGCATGCAATAATCCTGCCTCCGGCGGCGCCTCCGCCGGGGCCCATGTCTATGAGGTAATCGACGGACTTGAGCACGTCGAGGTTGTGTTCGATGATGATCACCGTGTTGCCCTGGTCCACGAGCCGCTGGAGCACCGACAGCAGGACCTTGATGTCCTCGAAGTGCAGGCCCGTGGTGGGCTCGTCCAGCATGTACAGGGTGTTGCCGGTGGCCTTGCGGGCAAGCTCCGCGGCCAGCTTCATCCGCTGGCTCTCGCCGCCGGACAGAGTCACGGCGGACTGTCCCAGGTGGACATAGCCCAGGCCCACGTCCACGAGCGCCTTGAGCTTCGGGGCGATCTTGGGATGTGTCTTGAAGAACTCGTAGGCCTCGGAAATGGGCATCTCCAGCACATCGTTGATGCTCTTGCCCTTGTACTTGACGGCCAGTGTGTCCTCCTTGTAGCGCTTGCCGCGGCAGGCGTCGCAGCAGACGTTGACCGAAGGGAGGAAGTTCATCTCGATCACCTTGATGCCGGCACCGTTGCACTCCTCGCAGCGGCCGCCGGGCACGTTGAAGGAGAAGCGCCCGGCCTTGAAGCCGCGCACCTTGGCGTCCGGCGTCTCCTCAAAAAGGGCGCGGATGTCGTTGAACACCCCTGTGAACGTGGCTGGATTGGAGCGGGGCGTGCGCCCGATGGGGCTCTGGTCGATCTCGATGACCTTGTCAATATTGTCCACCCCCTCGATGCCTTCGTACGGGAGCGGTTTCTCCTTGAAATGGTAGAACTTGCCCTTGAGGATGGGCATCAGGGTCTCGTTGACCAGCGAAGACTTGCCGGAGCCGCTGACGCCGCTGACGCCGATCAGCATCCCGAGCGGGAAGTCCACGGTGATGTCCTTGAGGTTGTTGCCCCGCGCGCCGCGCAGGGTGAGGGTGAGCCCGTTGCCCGCTCGCCGCGCGGGCGGGACGGCAATCGGGTTGGTGATGGGACGGGCGGGGCCGCTGTAACAGATGCGTCCGCCCTGCTCGCCGGCGCCCGGGCCCACGTCCACGATCCAGTCGGCCGCGCGCATGGTCTCTTCGTCGTGCTCCACGACGATGACCGTGTTGCCCTCGTCGCGCAGTTTCTTCAGCGAGTCGAGCAGCTTGCGGTTGTCACGCTGGTGCAGGCCGATGCTTGGCTCGTCCAGGATGTAGATCACGTTGACGAGCTTGGAGCCGATCTGGGTGGCGAGGCGGATGCGCTGGCCTTCGCCGCCGGACAGCGAAGCCGTCGGGCGGTCCAGGCTGAGGTAGTCCAGGCCCACGTCCTGCAGGAAGCGGACGCGGTCGGACAACTCTTTGAGGATGTCGCGGGCGATGGCGTTTTCGCGTTTGCCGAGCTTGCCCGGCAGGCTGTCCAGCCAGGCGGAGAGCTCGCTGATCTCCATCGCGCAGACCTCCGCGATGTCCTTGCCGTCAATGCGGAAGCACTTGGTGTGCGCGCCGAGGCGCGAACCGTGGCAGACCGGGCAGACGACCTTGTCCTCGACGTCGCCCGTCACGCCGTCCCAGCCTACCATCTCCGTCTGGGCGCCTTCGCCCACGCGGTAGAACTCGTCGGAGCCGTAGATCAGCAGCGTGACGGCGTCGTCCGGCAGGGCGGCGATGGGCTCGTAGAGCGAGAAATTATGCTTGCGCGCAATCGCGCGGACCAGGTCGAACTTGCGGCCGTCGCGCAGGCGGCCCAACGGGGCGATGCCCCCGTCGGCGATGGACTTGCCGGGATCCGGGACAATGGTGTCCAGGCTCACGTCCGGCACCGTCCCGAGCCCCTTGCAATGGGGGCAGTAGCCTTCCGGCGAATTGAAGGAGAAGGTGTGCGGGGCCGGCTCCTGCAGCGAGATGCCGTTCTCCGGGTCTACCAGGTGCTTGGAATAATGGTGCAGCGCGCCGCTCTCCATGTCCAGCACCGCCAGGGAACCCTTGCCGAGCGCAAGCGTGGAGGAGACGGAACTGCGCACGCGCGCCTCGTCACCCTCTGCGGGCTTGAGCTTGTCCACGACGAGCTCGATGAAGTGGCCCTTGTAGCGGTCCACGGCCTCCACGTCGTTCAGCTCGCGGATCTCCCCGTCGATGCGCACCTGCAGGTAGCCCTTTTTCCGGAGGGAATCGAAAAGCTCGCGGTAGTGGCCCTTGCGGCCGCGCACGAGCGGGGCGAGCAGCAGGCACTTGCGCCCCCGGTACTCCTGCAGGATCAGGTCCACGATCTGGCTGTCGGTGTAGCGGACCATCTCCTTGCCGCTCACGGGCGAATAGGCCGTCGAGGCGCGGGCGTACAGCAGGCGCAGGAAGTCGGCGATCTCCGTGATGGTGCCCACCGTGGAGCGGGGGTTGCTGCCGGTGGTCTTCTGCTCGATGGCGATGATGGGGCTCAGGCCGCTGATGCTCTCCACCTCGGGCTTCTCGAGGATGCCCATGAAGTGCTTGGCGTAGGGGGAGAGGGTGTTCATGTAGCGCCGCTGCCCCTCGGCATAGAGGGTGTCGAATGCGAGAGAGGACTTGCCGCTGCCGCTGATCCCGGTGATTACCACGAACTTGCGACGCGGAATATCAACGTCGACATGCTTGAGGTTGTGCGCCCGGGCGCCGCGGATTTCGATCTGGCTCTCTTTCATGGCAGGGAAAGCAAAAATACAAAAAATAATGGTTAAATTTGTCAAAATCTTGTTCGTCGCATGTGGCTTTGGCTTTCCGTATGTTCCGCTCTGCTGCTTGGTGTGTATGACATCGCCAAGAAGCGGGCCCTGAAGCGCAACGGGGTGTACTGGATCCTCGTCGGGACCACGGCCCTGACGTCGCTCTTCCTGTCGCCCTTCCTGTCCGCGGGTCCTTTCAGCGACCACCTGAGCCTGATGCTCAAGGCGGTGCTGGTCTCTGTGTCCTGGGTGTCGGGGCTCAAGGCGATGGAGCGCCTGCCGCTCACGACGGTGAGCACCATCAAGGCCTCCCGGCCCATGTTCGTGGTCATCTTCTCCATCATCCTGTTCGGCGAGCGGCTCAACCTGCTGCAGTGGCTGGGCGTGGCCGTCGTGATGGCCGCGCTGTTCCTGAGCACGCGCTCCCGGCACCACGAGACGGACAAGGCGAACTCCACCAAGGGAGTCATGTATATGGTCGTGTCCGTGCTTTCCGGCGCGGCCAGCGCCCTGTACGACAAATACATCCTCCAGCACATGGAGCCGATGTTCGTGCAGAGCTGGACCAATATCTATATTACCGTGCTTCTGGCCGCCATTATGCTGGTACAGTATTTGACGGACAGGGAGCATTTCCAGCCCCTTGCCTGGGACTGGCGGATTCCGGTGATTGCGGTGCTGATCACCGTCTCCGACAGCCTGTATTTCTTCGCGGTCAAGGACACGGATGCGCTGCTGTCCGTGATTTCGATGATCCGCCGCTGCGCGGTGGTGATCACCTTCCTGGGAGGCGCCCTGATCCTCAAGGAAGGTCACGTCAAGGACAAGGCATTGGACCTGGCGCTCATGATGGCAGGCGTAGCCCTGCTGGTGTACGGATCAAGTTAAACTGTCAATTCATCCAGAGATGACCAAACGTTCTCTTCTCCTCATAGGCCTCCTGCTCTGCCTCACCCTGGGCGCAGGCGCCCAGTCCCCCCGGTTCAAGCTCGGCAAGTGGACCGAGATCCAGACCGCCATCCTCCAGGAGCTGAACCGCTCCTACGTGGATTCGCTGCCCGTCGACCGCATCGAGCGGCGCGGCGTGGACGCCATGCTGGCGGACCTCGACCCCTACACGGTCTACATTCCCGAAGAGGAGAACGAAGACCTGCAGATGCTCATCCACAAGACGTACGGCGGTATCGGCGCCGTCATCTACAAGCCGGACCTGCAGGGCAACGTCATCATCAACGAGCCCTACGCCGATTCCCCGGCCCAGAAATACGGCCTGGTGTGCGGCGACGAGATCATGGCCATCGACGGCGAGTCCGTGATCGGGCTGACCTCCCAGCAGTGCAGCGAGAAGATGCGCGGCGACCCCGGGACGCAGGTGGTCTTCCATGTAAAGAAGCTGCGCAGCGGGGAGGAGGTGGACATCACCGTGACCCGCGAACGCATCAAGCTCAGCGACATTGAATATGCCGGCATGCTGGACGGGGGTGTGGGCTACATCTCCCAGACCGGCTTCTCCGACGGCGTAGCTGCGGAATTCCGCGAGAAGGTGACCCAGCTCAAGAAGCAGGGCATGAAGACCCTCGTGCTCGACCTGCGCGGCAACGGCGGCGGCCTGATGAACGAAGCCGTGGACATCGTGTCCGTGCTCGTGCCCAAGGGCTCCATGGTCGTGTCCGCCAAGGGCAAGGAAGCCCGCTCCAGCTACACCCTCAAGACCACGCAGGAGCCGGTGGACACCAAAATCCCGGTAATTGTGCTGGTGGATTCCGGCTCGGCCTCCGCCTCCGAAATCGTGGCGGGCGCCCTGCAGGACATGGACCGCGCGACCATCATGGGCGAGCGCACCTTCGGCAAGGGCCTCGTGCAGAGCATCCGTCCGCTGCCGTACGGCGGCGAGCTCAAGGTCACGACGGCCAAATACTACACGCCTTCCGGCCGCTGCGTGCAGGCCATCGACTATGCCCAGCGCCGTGCGGACGGGAGCGTGGCCGCCATTCCCGATTCTCTGACGCGGGAATTCAAAACCGCCCACGGGCGCACCGTGCGCGACGGCGGCGGCATCACCCCGGACGTCAAGCTCGACTTCCGGGAATACAGCCGCCTGACCTATTCGCTGGTGACCTACGGCATCATTGAGCAGTATGCCCTGGAGTATGTCCGCAAGCATGAGCGTATCCCCGCGGTGAAGGATTTCCACTTCACGGATGCCGACTACGTGGATTTCATCGCTTTCGCCAAGGACAAGGAATTCGACTACCGCTCCTCCGCCAAGACCTATTTCGACCGGGCGAAGGAAGAGCTCCGGCTCGACGGCCTCGACGAGGAGATGAAGCCGCAGCTCGAAGCCCTGGAGGCCAAACTCAACATGGAGAAGGAGGAGTTCCTGCGGCTCATGAAAGACGAGATCGTGCCTTTCATCGAGCAGGAGATCGCCGTGCGCTACTATTTCCAGACCGCCGGCGTGGAGATCCGCATCCGCTACGACGACACGCTCCGCCAGGCGCTCTCCAGTGAGCGGATCCAGCAGTACTGATGGTCCACCGCACCCAGCTCATCATCCTGAATACCACCAAGGTCGGGGAGCGATCCCTGGTCCTGCACACGCTCAGTGACGAGTGGGGGCGGCGCAGTTTCATCACCTCCGTCCGGAAGGGCAGCGGTATGGCGCTGGTCCAGCCCCTGAGCATCGTGGATGCGGAAGTGGCGGAGAATCCCCGGTCCGACCTCTGGCGGGTTCGCTCGCTGTCGGCCAGCTATCCCCTGACGGGCCTCCGCACCAGTCCAGAAAAGAATGCCATCTCCCTGTTCATGGCCGAGGTGCTCTACCGCAGCGTGCGGGAGGGCGCCTGGGAAGGTGACCTGTTCGTCTGGTGCGTGCGCTCGATCCTGACCCTGGACGCCCTGGAGGGCGATTTCGCCAATTATCACCTCCGCTTCCTGCTGGAGTTCGCCGCAGCGCTCGGCTTTTCCCCTTCGCTCGAAGACCTCATGCCATTCGCCGGGGAGCATCTCTCGCAGTTGCGCGACCTGCTGCAGGCCGACTTCAGTGCCTGCATGCTCGTCCCCCTGAGCGGAGGGACGCGCACCGAGATCGCCCGGATCCTGCTCAAGTACCTGGGATATCATACAGAAACCCGCATCGAGGTTCGCTCGCTGCGGGTATTGTCCGAGTTGTTTCGGTAGCCGTTATTTGACTTCCGTCCAGCGTCCCGGGACGAGGGCGGAGATCTTGTCGTCGTACATCGCCTCGCAGCTCACGGCCGGCAGGTAGAACTTGCCGGGATAGGTGGCGGTGAGCTCGGTGGTGATGGTGACGGTCTGTCCGGCACCCAGATCGAAGAAGCTGTACACGCGGTCGTCGCGGATGTCCTGGTAGTTGACACCGGCGGGATAGGTGTAGTTGTCGTTGATCCGGTTGTTGCGGATCTCCCAGCCGGACGGGAACTTCTGCGCCAGAGCGAGGTCGTTGACGCGGGCGGAGCCGGTGTTGGTCACGCTCACCACGGCCTTGATGTCGCGGCCGCGGGAGAGGGTGTCGAGGCCGACGGGCTTGCCGTCGCGGTCCACGTAGCTGATCTTCATGGACAGGCCGGAGGACTTGGCCTTCTCGGTGCCTGCCTTCGGGATGCCGGTCACGGAGATGACGGCGTGGATCGGGCTGCTGCCGTTGTTGGCGATGTTCAGCGCGGTCTTGGTGTCAGCCTTGCCCACGGGGATCTCCTGGCGGACGATGGACTTGTCCGTGGCCATCTTGAAGGTCTTGTCAGCCTTGACGGAGGCGGACACGCCGCCGCCGGCCATCGTGCGGGCGTAGTCGCTGATGGCGTAGAGCGACCAGGCGGTGGCCTGGGTGCTCATGTAGTACTGGCTGTCGTTGAGGTGCTCGGCGATCTTCTGGGCCAGCTCGAAGGCGGCTTCCTTCTCGCCAGTCAGGATCGAGGTGCGCAGGGCGATGGCCATGTTGCGGTCCACGCTGCCGTAGTAGTCGTAGTAGGTGCCGGCGGCCTCGAGATAAGGCAGACCGCTGGTCAGGGCGGTGGCAGCCTGCTTCTTGCCGTCGCTGGCGAAGGCTGCGGCGAGCATCCACACGGCGCTGCGCGGCATCTTCTTGGCGGACTCGCGCAGGACGTTCATGGCGCTGCGCTGCGGCTTGCCGGCCACGGCCAGGGAATAGAGGCCGTAGGCGCGGACGAACTCACCTTCCTTCTTGTTGCTGACCACGCTGTTGGTCAGGTAGCGCACGAGGCCTGCCTTGAGGTCGGCGGGCACGGCATAGCCCTGGTTCTCCGCCTCCTGGAGGAAGTGGAGGGCATAGGCGGTGCCGAACGAAGAGGAGGAGGTGCTGCCCGGCCAGTAGCTCAGCGAGCCGTCCGGACGGCGGAAGCTGTGCAGGCGGTTGATCGCGGCGGTGATGTTGCGCGCGCTGCGCTTGGCCGTGTTGTCGTCGCAGTCCATGATCTGGCTCAGGTAGAGCTGCGGGAAGGCGGCGGAGACCGTCTGCTCGACGCAGCCGTACGGGTACTCGATGAGGTATTTCATGCGCCTGCCCAGGTCGATGGAGGGGATGGAGGAAAGCTCCACGGCCAGCGAGTTGGTGCCCGGCAGGCCGAAGAGTTCGGCCGTGGCGTCCTTGTTCTTGCCGGCTTCCAGCAGGAAAGACTGCACGCGGGTGATCTCCGGGTTCGGGTTGAGGACGTCGATCTCGACCTTGCTGACGGACTTGTCGGAGCCGGCCTTGGCCGTGACGGTGACGTGGGCGATGCCGGTTTCCTCACCGACCTGGACCTCGAAGTACTCGACCTGCTGTCCGGCCTTGGTGGAGTTGACGGTCAGCGAGGACGGGCCCTTGACCGTGAGGAGGTCGTCGGTTTCGATGTCGAGCTTGACGTTGCCGACGCCGTCCTCGAGGGCGATGACGGTGGTCGGGATCTTGATGGTCTCACTGACGCTCAGCGTACGCGGGAGCGTGGCCTGGACCATCACCGGCTGCTTGACGGCGACATCCTGCGAGGCGCTGCCCTGGGCTTTGCCGTCGGTGGCGATGATCATGGCGCGCATGGAGCCGATGTACTGCGGCACCTCCACGCTGTGGGAAGCGGTCTTGCCGGCCTTCAAGTCGAAGGGACCGAGGTAGGCGACCACCGGCTTGAAGCGCTCGGCGCCCTGGCGCTTGAGCGCGCCGTTGGCCTCTTCGTCACCACCGATCGCGAACAGCTGCTCGATGTGGCCGCCGTAGGCGCCGATGACGGCGTCGTATTCATCCCAGGTGCGGACGCGCAGCGCTTCCTTGGCATAGAAGGAGGCCCAGGCATCCGGGGTCTTGAAGCCGGTGAGCGAGAGGAGTCCCTCGTCCACGATGGCGACGACGTAGCTCATCGCGCGGCCGTCCTTCTCCTTGACCTTGAAGTTGAGGGTGGACTCCGGCTTGGTCTCGGCGGGCATGTCCAGCACCGGGGTCAGGCGGGAATTGGGATCCTCGACATTAATGTTCTGCACGCCGTAGAGGCGGATCGGGGCATCGTTGTGGACATTGCCGTGCGGCTGGATGAGGGCGACGGAAGCGTAGGCGTTCGGTGTCATCTCCTTCGTGACGGGGATGCGGATCTCCGTGCTGCCGGCGAAGCAGTCCACGCGGCGGGTGCTCAGGATGCGGCCGCCCTTCTCGATGGAGACGAGGGCGCTGGCGCCCGCGGCGGACGGGATCGTGATGCGGGCGGTCTCGCCGACCATGTATTTCTCCTTGTCAATCAGCATGTTGAGCTGCGTGGAGCCCTCGGAGGCATCGGTGGCGTCGCTCTCGTTGACTTCGCAGAGCATCGAGGTGGCGTGGCCGCCGCGGGTGTC
>CAJOHX010000039.1 GCA_905234475.1 uncultured Bacteroidales bacterium
TTCCAAGAACGGTCGTGAGTCGCAGAGCAAGCGCCTGGGTCTCAAGAAATTCGGCGGCGAGGTCGTGAAAGCCGGCAATATCATCGTCCGCCAGCGCGGCACCGTCCACAATCCCGACCGCAACGTCGGCATGGGCAAGGACCACACGCTGTACGCCCTGGTCGACGGCACGGTGAAGTTCACCCGCAAGAGAGAGAACAAATCCTACGTGTCGGTTGTCCCGTTTGAGAACTAATCTCGGGGACATGAGTTGAATCGAAAGGACCCAGCACTCCGGGACGACGGGTGTGGGTCCTTTTACATTAAAAGAAGAAGAATACTATGTTGACGCTCAAAATGCTTCGCGACGACCCCAAGGCCGTCATCGAGAAACTCAAGATCAAGAATTTCGACGCGCAGCCGATCGTGGACAAGGTGCTGGAGCTCGACGCCCTGCGCCGCAGCCTCCAGACGGAGAGCGACGCGCTGCTCGCGCAGCAGAAGCAGAAGGCGGCCGAGATCGGCGGCCTGATGAAGCAGGGACTGAAGGATGCCGCCGAGGCCGCCAAGGCCGAGGTCGCCGCCCTCAAGGCCCGCAGCGGTGAGCTGCTCGCCCGCATGGACGAGGCCGCCGCCGAGCTGGACCGCCAGCTCGTGCTGATGCCCAACACCCCGTGCGGCCTCGTCAAGCCCGGCAAGGGCGCCGAGGACAACGAGGTCGTCAAGATGGGCGGCCCCGAGGTGCAGCTGCCCGAGGGGGCCCTCCCGCACTGGGAGCTCGCCCGCAAATACGACATCATCGACTTCGACCTGGGCGTCAAGATCACCGGCGCCGGCTTCCCCGTCTACAAGGGCAAGGGTGCTAAGCTTCAGCGCGCGCTGATCAATTTCTTCCTCGACCAGAACACCGCGGCCGGCTACAAGGAGGTGGAGCCTCCCGTGATGGTCAACCGCGACTCCGGCTTCGGCACGGGCCAGCTCCCCGACAAGGAGGGCCAGATGTACCACGCCGAGGTGGACGATTTCTACATGGTCCCGACGGCTGAGGTGCCCGTGACCAACATTTTCCGCGACGTCATCCTGGGCGCCGACGAGATCCCGCAGCGCCTGACGGCCTACACGCCGTGCTTCCGCCGCGAGGCCGGCTCCTACGGCAAGGACGTCCGCGGCCTGAACCGCCTGCATCAGTTCGACAAAGTCGAGATCGTGCGCATCGAGAAGCCCGAGGATTCCTATGCCGCCCTCGACGAGATGGTGGCCCACGTGGAGTCCATCGTCAACAAGCTCGGCCTCAAGTACCGCATCCTGCGGCTCTGCGGCGGCGACCTGTCCTTCACCTCCGCCATCACCTACGACTTCGAGCTGTGGTCCGCGGCCCAGGGCCGCTGGCTGGAGATCTCCTCCGTGTCGAACTTCGAGACCTACCAGGCCAACCGCCTGCACTGCCGCTACCGCGACGCGGACGGCAAGGCGCAGCTGGCGCACACGCTCAACGGCAGCTCCCTCGCGCTTCCGCGCGTCGTGGCCGCCCTCCTCGAGGACAACCAGACCCCGGACGGCATCGTCATCCCCGAGATCCTTCGTCCTTACACAGGTTTCGACAAAATTGACTAACAAAGAAAAGGTCATACTCGGCATCGATCCCGGAACCAACCTGCTCGGTTTCGGGATCGTCCGTGTGGATGCCGCCGGCAAGCCCTCGTTCGTGGACATGGGGGTGGTGGACCTGCGCAAGGTCGCCTCGCCCTACGAGAAACTCGAGATCATCCACGAGAAGGTGGGCGCGCTGTGCGACCTCCATCATCCGGACGACATGGCGGTTGAATCCCCGTTCTACGCCAAGAACGCCCAGGTCCCCTTCAAGCTGGGCCGGGCGCAGGGCGCAGCCATGGTCGCCGGCCTGAATCGGGGCGTCCAGATCTTCGAATATGCCCCGAGCAAGGCGAAAATGGCCATCTGCGGCAACGGGGCCGCCTCAAAAGAGCAGGTTTGCCTCATCGTACAGCGTACGCTTGGCATTAAAATTGCAAATAAATACCTTGACGCTACAGATGCACTTGCTCTCGCGATGTGTCACTTTTACCAGCTGTCGAGTCCGCTTGCGGCTGTACAGCAGACAAGCAGTTGGGAGAGATTTGTGGCGTCCAATCCGGAGCGTATAAAAAAGTGATTGTATGAAAAATGCGAGAATCCTGATGATGGCTGTGCTGTGTTTGCTCGGCTTCAGTGCCTATGCCCAGAACAGCGCCAACATCAAGGGCGTGCTGGTGGATGAAACCAACGGCGAGCCCGTTCCCTTTGCCACCGTGTCCCTGACGCGTGACGGACAGACCAAGCCGGCCAAGTACAGCCTGACCGACGACAAGGGCAACTTCACCCTGGAGTCCGTGCGCAACGGTTCGTACACGATCCGCGCCGAGCTCCTGGGCTACATCGCCCACGAAGCGCCGGTCAAGGTGGAGTCCAAGGCGATCGACCTCGGCAAGATCCAGATGAAGGTGGACCGGGAGCAGCTTGAGGCTGCGGAGGTCTCCGCGCTGGGTGCCCAGGTGATTGTCAAGAAAGACACCATCGAGTACAACGCCAACGCCTTCCTGAGCACGGACAACGACAACCTCGTGGACCTGCTCAAGAAGATGCCGGGCATCGAGGTGAGCGATAGCGGCACCATCACGGTCAACGGCGAGACCGTCAGCCGGATCACGATCCAGGGCAAGACCTTCTTCCTGGACGACCCGACCATGGCTTCGCAGAACATCCCCGCCAAGCTCGTCAAGAAGCTCAAGGTCATCCGCAAGAAGTCCGAGCAGGCCGAGTTCACCGGCATCGACGACGGACAGGAGCAGACGGTGATCGACCTCTCCCTGCAGGACGGCGCCCAGATGAAGGGCCTGGTCGGCCGCGCGACGGCCGGCGTGGGCCACGACATCCCGACGGAGAACAATCCGCTGAATGAATGGCGCTACACCGGCAATGCCTTCCTTGGCCGCTTCTCCGACAACACCCAGATCAGCCTCATCCTCAACGGCAACAACGCCAACACCATGACAGGCGGCAACTTCATGGGTGGCGGCAGAGGTGGTGCCATGGGCGGCGGTGGCGGAATGGGCGGCGGCGGTGGCCTCACCACCAACTACTCGGCCGGTCTCAACGTCGCGGGCGACGCCTTCGACAACCGCATGGAAGTGGGCGGCAACTACAACTACAACTACAACAACAGCATCAACGGCCAGGAGTCCTCGACGCTGAGCTACCTCACCGGCTACAACCAGCTGGTCGAGAGCACCAACGCCAGCACGAGCACCAACAACAGCCACAACTTCGGCTTCCGCCTGGAGCACAAGTTCTCCGACAACACGTCCATCCTGCTCGAACCGAACATCCGGCTCGGCAACGGCCCCCAGACTTCGCAGAGCGAAAGCAGCACCTACCGTGACAACCTCGACGGCGTCGACATCAAGAACAACCTGCTCAACCACGCCACGACGGACAATTCCTCGTTCGCCAAGCAGGTCAGCGCGAGCACCCGGTTCCTGCTGCGCCAGCGCCTCGGCATCCCGGGCCGTACCCTCACGGCCAATGTCAACGCGCAGTTGTCCAGCAACAGCAGCGACGCCATCAACAAGAACTCGACGGATTACTACTCGAACGGGAAGCTCCTGAACACCAAGGACGTGTGGCAGAATCAGCTGAACGACTCGAAGAGCTACTCGGTCAACACCCGGCTCACCTACGTGGAGCCGCTCGGCAACTATTTCTACCTCGAGGCTGACTACTCCTTCAACTGGAGCAAGTCCACCTCCGACCGCCAGGCGTTCGACCTGCTGAACAACAACCTGCCCGACTACGACTACTCCAACAAGACGGAGAACATCAACCGCCGTCACGAGATCGGCGGCAACGTCCTCTATCAGGACGACAGGATGCACCTGCAGGCCGGTTTCTTCGCGATGCCGAACTACACGCTGAACAACACCTATGTCTTCGACAGCAACGGCAACACCGAGCTGAAGCCTTACGAGGACAACCGCTGGAACTTCTCCCCGCAGGTGATGATGATGTTCGACCTGACGGAGAACACCTCGCTGCGCTTCAACTACCGCGGCCAGTCCAGCCAGCCTTCGACTTCGCAGTTGATGCCGGTCCCGGACAATTCCAACCCGCTCCGCGTGAGCTTCGGTAACCCCGAGCTGACCCCGTACTTCACGCACAACATCAGCGCCAACCTGCGCAACAACAACCGCACCCGCATGTCTTCCTTCAACCTGCAGACCAGCGGCGGTTTCACGCAGAACCAGATCTCCAACGTGGTCATCACCAACAATAATGGTGGCCAGTACACCATCCCGATGAACGCCCCGACCACGGGCAACGCGCGCATCAACCTCACCAACAACAACCCGATCGGCAAGTCGGCTTTCTCGATCAGCAATACGATCGGCGCCAGCTGGTCGCAGTCCTTCGCCTATGAAGGCATCGACGTGGACATGAGCGTGTACAACCAGGAGAACGGTTTCTACAAGTGGATGGAATGGTTCGTGGCGCAGGTCAAGGATCCAGCCTACTACAAGGCCCACATCGTGGAGAACTACACCGACAACTTCAACGTCAACGAGCGCTTCCAGATCAGCTACCGCGGCCTCCAGGTCCAGTTCAACCTGGGTGCCAGCACCAACATGAGCAAGAGCTTGTACACGCAGAAAGGCGACGCGGCGGACAAGGCCACGGCTTCCGGCCGCAACACCGAGACCTGGAACAACGCCATCACGGCCAGCTTCACCTGGAACTGGATCCTGACGGGCATCAACGTGAACGCCGACGCCAACTACCGTTGGTACAACGGCTACACGACCCCGGTCGATCCGCAGTTCATCATCAACGCGCGCCTTGAGAAAGCCGTCGGTCCTGTCACGCTGACCCTCAGCGTCAACGACCTCCTCGGCCAGTCCCGCGCCCTCTCCGTCACGGACGGCAGCTCGCGGCACCAGGAAACCCTCAACACCACGCGCCTGGGCCGTTATGTCATCCTCTCCGCTTCCTTCAACTTCGGCAACTTCGGTGGCCGTCGTACCGGTGGCGGTCGCCGTGGCGGCAACCGCGGCGGCGGCATGCCGATGGGTGGCGGTGGCATGATGATGGGCGGCGGTGGCGGCATGATGGGAGGCGGCGGCTTTGGTGGAGGCCGTCCCCCGATGATGTAGTCATCTTCCGACAAACGAAAACAGAGCGGCCTGCGGTCGCTCTGTTTTTTTTACTATCTTTGTAGATTAGACATGATTGAGATCCTGAAAGCCCTTCTGGTCGGCGTGATCGCCGGCATCCCCATCGGCCCCGTCTTCGTGATGGTCGTGCAGCGGACGCTGTGCCATGGCCGCAAGGCCGGGGTGATGGTGGGCCTGGGCGCCGCCGTGGCGGACATGCTGTACGCGGCCGTCGGGCTGCTGACCCTGTCGCTGGTGGAGCGTTTCGTGGAGGAGCACGAGGGTCTGATCATGCTGCTGGGCGGCGTCCTCATTGCCCTGGTGGGCGTGAGCATTTTTCGCCGCGAGGTGAACGTGGAGCTGCCGCCGGACCGGCGGAACCTGTCGCCCTGGACCTGCGCCCTGCAGGGTTTCGGGAGCACGCTCTCCAACCCGGGCGCCCTGGCCCTGATCCTGGCTGTGCTGGCGACCCTGGGGGTGAGCGGCGAGCCGCTCGGCGTGCCGGACGTGGCGCTGGCCCCGGCCGTGGGGGCGGGAGAGTGGCTGTACTGGCTGGCGGTCGTATACCTGCTGGGGCGGTTCATCCACCTCGACACCCGCACGCTGCGGATCCTGAGCCGGGTGGCGGGGGCGCTGGTATGTGTGTTTGCCCTCGTGCTGGTGGTGCGGGGCATTGTGTTGATAATTAAGTAGAAACGATGGATATCAAGAAGATTTTCAGTAACTGGATCGTCCGCAACGTCCTGCTCGCCATCGTCCTGGTGGCGGGCCTGGTGCTGCTGGCGAACGTCCTGCTGGCGGTGATCACCCAGCACAACAAGGAGATTGCCGTGCCGGACTTCACCAACATGACCTGGAACGAAGCCCGCAAGGCGGCTTCCGACGCCGGGGTGCGCGTCATCCTGGCCGACTCGGTCTACGTGCGCCGGCTGCGTCCGGGCGTCGTGTACCTCCAGACGCCCAACGCCGGCGACCATGTCAAGCGCGGCCGCCGCATCCGCCTGACCACCAACACCACGGTCCCCAAGGAGATCGCCATGCCCTCGCTGGTGGGCTTCTCCATGCGGCAGGCCAAGGCCGAGCTCACGCGCAACGGCCTGGTGCTCGGGCGCCTCATCTACACCCGTGACATCGCCACCAACAACGTCCTGCGCCAGCAGCGCGGCGGGGTGGACATCAAGGCGGGCACGCCCGTCGCCAGCGGCACCACCATCAACCTGGTCGTGGGCCTGAGCCCCAACGACAACATGACCTATGTCCCGAAGCTCATCGGCAAGCAGTACCTGCCCGCCGTGGACCAGACGCTGGAGAGCTCGCTCAACGTCGGCAACCTCCATTTCGACGAGACCGTCAAGACCTACGCCGACTCCGTCAGCGCGTTTGTCTACCAGCAGCGCCCCTCCGCCTCGGAGAAAGTGCGCATGGGCTCCGAGGTGACCATGTCGCTGACCACCAATCCCGACAAACTGCCCGCCCAGGGCGGGAAGAAATAGCCCATGCCCGAGGCTGCGCAGGAGATGTTCGAGCACTTCCGCCTGGAAGTGGATCCGGGGCAGGCGCCCGTGCGGATCGACAAATACATGTCCACGCACCTCGAGGACACCTCCCGCAACCGCATCCAGCAGGCCTTCAAGGAAGGCTACGTGCGGGTGGGGGAGACCACCGTCAAGGCCAACTACATCGTCCGGCCCGGCGACGTGATCCGCTTCGTGATGCCCTACCGGCGGCGCGGGCTGGAGATCATTCCGCAGGATATTCCGCTCAACATCGTATATGAAGACGACGACGTGCTGGTGGTCAACAAGCCCGCCGGCATGGTGGTGCACCCCGGCCACGGCCACTACGAGGGCACCCTCGTCAACGCCCTCTCGCACCACCTCGGCATCAGCCAGGACGCCGACGCGCTGGACGAGCGGATGGGCATCCTGGTGCACCGCATCGACAAGGACACGAGCGGCCTGCTCGCTGTCGCGAAAAACGATGAAGCGCAGCTCCGGCTGGCGAAACAGTTTTTCGACCACAGCATCGAGCGCCGCTATAATGCCGTCGTCTGGGGGGACCTCCGCGAGGACGAGGGCACGGTGGAGGGCTTCATCGGACGGGACCCCTCGGACCGCCTCCGTTTCAAGTCCGTTGAGGACGAGGACCACGGCAAGCGCGCCGTGACGCACTGGCGCGTGCTGGAGCGCTTCGGCTTCGTCACGCTGGTGGAGTGCAAGCTCGAGACGGGACGCACGCACCAAATCCGCGTGCACATGTCCCAGATGGGGCACCCCATCTTCAACGACGAACGCTATGGCGGCGCGGAGATCCGCAAGGGGACCATCTACGCCAAGTACCGCCAGTTCATCCAGAACTGTTTCGCGCTCTGCCCCCGGCAGGCGCTGCACGCCCGGACGCTGGGCTTCGCCCATCCGCGCACCGGGGAATGGTTGCAATTCGATTCCGACCTCCCGGAGGATATGACCGCCCTCCTGGACAAATGGCGCAAATACTGCGGTCAGATGCCTGAAGAATGAGAAAGCCGCAGCTTTTCCTCTGGCTCCTGTGCGCCCTGTCGGCGCTGCTGCTGAGCCTGCCCTGGCTGGTGCCCCACACCGGAGCGCTGGCCCTGGTCGCGTTTGTCCCGCTGCTCATCGCCGACGCCGTTGCCGAGCAGTGCCGGGTGCGCGCGTCGTGGGTCTATCCCGCCGCCACGTTCGTGGCGTGGAACGCCGCCACGACCTTCTGGGTGTGCAACGCCACGGTGGGCGGCGGCATTTTCGCGGTGCTCGCGAATGCGGCCCAGATGCTGCTGGTGTGGCTCCTTTTCCGGCTTGCCCGGAAAAAGATGGGCGGCGGCGTGCTGCCGTACGTCTTCCTCGCGGTGATGTGGATCGCCTGGGAGCGGCGCTACTTCGACGTGCAGATCTCCTGGCCCTGGCTGACGCTTGGCGGCGCTTTCGCGCAGAGCACCCGCTCGGTCCAGTGGTACGAATACACGGGCATGCTGGGCGGCTCGCTCTGGATCTGGGCCGCGAACCTCGGCATCTTCGGCCTGCTGGAGGCTGTCTCCGACGGCTACTGGCAGCGCTGGAAGAGCCTGGGCCGCGTGTGCGCCATTCTGGGCATCACCCTGGTCGTCGCCGGGCCCGTGGTGGCTTCGAAGCTCATCTGGAGCTCCTACGAGGAGCGCTCCGAGGGCACGGTGGACGTGCTCGTCGGCCAGCCGAACTTCGACCCGTACGAGAAATTCCAGTCCATGACGCAGGCCGAGCAGACGGGCGTCCTGCTGGATCTTTTCGGGGAGGCGCTCGCCGAACAGCCCGCCGCGCCGCTGCTCCTGCTCGGGCCGGAGACTTTCACCAGCGACATCACCCTCAACGACCCCGAGCACTCGCCGACCCTGCAGAGCTTCCGCCGCTTCATGGCGGAGCACCCCGGCACGGAGATGCTTTTCGGCGCCAGCACCTACGAGGTCTTCGCGACGCATGCCGCTCCGACCATCCTCGCACGCCCTTACGGCGACGGCTGGGTCGTCGGGCACAACACGGCCATGACGGCCACTGCCACGGGCCCCATCGAGCTGTACCACAAGAGCAAGCTGGTCGTGGGCACGGAGCTGACGCCCTATCCCAAAATCTTTGTCCCGCTGGACAAGTGGCTGTCCAAAATGATGGGCGTGAGCAGCCTGATGGGCCGCTGCGTGGGCCAGGACGGTGTGTCGCTGCTGCATTTCGGCGAGCAGCGCGTGCCGCTAGGCTGCGCCGTGTGCTATGAGTCCGTCTATGGGGAATACTGCACGGAATACGTCCGTCAGGGCGCGCAGGCCATGACCATCATCACCAACGACGCCTGGTGGGGCAACACCCCGGGCTACCGCCAGCACCTCAGCTACGCCCGCCTGCGGGCCATCGAGCTGCGGCGCGACATCGCCCGCTGCGGCAACACCGGCATCTCCGCCTTCATCGACCAGCGCGGCGAGATCCTCTCGCAGTCAGACTGGTGGACCCGCCAGACCCTCTCCGGCCAGATCAACCTCAGCTCGGAGCAGACCGCCTTCGTGCGCCACGGCGACGTCGTCGGCCGCATCTGCACCCTGGCTTTCCTCCTGCTCGCCGCCGTCCTTCTCGTCCGCCTCTTCCTGCCCCGCAGGAAGCACTAGCGTTATTCTTCGAACAGGTCGTCCGGCTCGAAGAGGCCTTCGCAATAGGCGTCGTAGGTGTAGCCGGAGATTGGATAGTCGGGCATGTCGTCGACCGGGGCGATGAAGCGGATCACGACGGGGGTCAGGTACATTTCGGCGTCGGGATTCTTGGCCTTGGTCGCGTTCCAGTCGTCCACGATCATGTGCTTGGTCGGGGTCAGCTTTGTGCCGTCGAAGTTGTAGACCTTCAGCTCGCGGGTGCCGACTTCGTAGTTGAAGACGAGCCAGGAGGTGGCGACGCCGAGGTCGTCGATAAAGGCGTAGCTCTGCACTTCGTTGTAGTAGTTGATCTGCTCCTCCTCTTCCTCCTCGGGATCATAGATGACGAAGCCGCCGTCCCCGAGCGCGACACCCTCCGGGTTGAAACCCATCAGGCGGGGAAGGGCGTTCAGCATGACGTCGTCGAGGCCGTCGAAGTCCTGGCGGACGAAATGCACGCCATTCCAGCCGTAGTCCACGTCAAGGGCGCTGCCGGGATACGCCGCGTCGCTGCCCTCTTCCGAATAGAACAGGTAGTCGACATCCAGCGTCACGGACAGCAGGCCGTCCTCGCCGGAGCCGAAGGTATAGCTGTAGTTGGGGTCCATGTAGTGCCACTCACCGCTGTCTATCAGCGCACTGATGAGGTCAGCGGAGAGCATGTCTTCCATATTCGGCGTGGGCAGGAGCCAGACTTCCTCTTTGGTCAGCTTGCCGTTCACGTAGTTGTAGGCGCCGCTCCGGTCGAAGCCGCAGAGGCCGTCGTAGCCGCCGTAGGCGACCCAGTAAGCCCGCCAGCCGCCGCTTTCGAGCGGATAGCATTTGACGTTGACGTAGCCGTAGAAGCCGGAGTCCATGTCCTCGTACATGTGGCCCTCCACGTTGCCCGCGAAGAAGGTCGGATCGTACGCGGGGACGTCCGCCGGGTCGTATTCGCTGTAATCAATCTGCTCCGCGTGCGCGCAGTAGTCCGGCAGGTCCTCCTTGGGGATGAGATCGAAAATGGTCTTGGCAATGTAGTCGTCACCGGTGGCGGCCGCCGCCGTGTTGCCGCCTCCCTTGCAGGCGGTGAGTGCCAGGCCGGCGCAGAGCAGCGCGGTCAGGGCGATCATACTGATTTTCTTCATATTAGGTCTTAGAACAATTTCGGATGGCTCTCCTCCAGGCCGGTGAGGACGCGCTCCATCACGGCCTGACGGATCAGGGCCGAGCGCGACGAGACCTTGAAGCGCTTGCAGTACGTGTCGATGGCTGCAAGCTCCTGTGCGTTGAACAGCACGGACTTGCGGTGGATGCGCCGGAGCGAGGCCCGCTGCTTGTCGAGGTAGGCGGGATCCACGCCGGAGAACTTCTTGTTAGTCTTCTTTTTCCTGGCCATAGAGTATATTGATGTATTGGATGATTTCCTGCAGACTGTCCATCTCCAGGCGCCGTCCGAGGATCTCGCCCTCCCATACCATGAAGATCTTCGGCGTGCTGAACACGCCGTAGTCGAGCAGCAGGGTGGACTCGGATTTGGGATCCCAGAGGTGGATCATCTTGACATTCTTGTTGGTGGTCTTCAACGCTTTGCGGAAGGACTTGAACTCCTTGCGGTCGGCATCCACGTCGATGGCGTAGAAGTCCATGGGGAACTCCACCTGCGCGAGCACGGAGGGCAGCGCATAGGTCTCCAGTCGGCATTTGGAGCAGCCGGGCGAATAGAAGAAGAGCACGGCGGCGCGGTCGGACCGCGGGAGGGTGCGGCGCCCGCCGCAGGGCGTGCGCAGCGTCAGCACCGGCGCGGGCATGCCAATCAGCGTGGAGCGGTGCTCGAGGGCAAAGCGCTCCGCCTCGAACATCTCGAACTCGCTGCGGGGCTCCACCTTGCCGGTGGCAATCCATTCATCGAAAATGTGCACCGCCACGGCCTCCTCGCCCATCACGTGGCTGTAGCGGTAATGGTCAAAAATGGCCAGCGCCACGTGCTGGCGCGTCAGCGAGTCGCGGCAGGAGTCGATCAGCGCGTCGAACTCGGCGTTCTTGACGGGAATCTCCTCGCGCAGCAGCGCGCCGTAGAACTGCGTCAGCAGGCTGTCCAGGCCCGCGTAGCGCCCGGTCGTATCCAACTGTGCCACAGCACGTAAGCTGCAGCCCAGCAGAATCAGGACCAGGAGCCACTTTCTCATAACACCTCGGGCAGGACAACCCCTTCGGGGAGAAACTGTGACGTGTCGCCGCGGTGGCGGAGCAGGTCGCGCACGGCGGAGGAGGAGATGTGGGCGAACTCCTGCGCCGTCGGGATGATGATGGTCTCGATCTCGGGAGCGAGGCGGCGGTTGGCGTCCGCGATGGCTTTCTCATTGTCGAAGTCCATCATGTTGCGGATGCCCCGCACGATGTGGCGGATGCCCAGCTGGCGGCAGATGTCGATGGTCAGGCAGTCGTACTCGATGATGCGCACGCGGTCACCCAGCGATGCCGTGGCCTGGCGGATGATGTCGAGTTTCTGCTCGTTGGTGAAGAAGCCGCGCTTGTCCTGGTTGACGCCGACGGCGATGACCACCGTGTCGAACATGGTCAGCGCCCGGCCGAGGATATTGAGATGGCCCGCGGTGAACGGGTCAAAGGATCCGGGAAACAGTGCTATTGTGTTCATAACAAACAAATATAGGCAAAAAATGCGTATATTTGGACGATGACCGTAAAAATCGAACCCTCCTGGCGCGAAGCGCTCCAATCTGAATTCGACCAGCCCTATTTCGCCGCCCTGGCGCAGCAGCTGCATGCCGAGAAGGCGGCCGGACGTACCATTTTCCCGCCCGGCGGGCAGATCTTCCGGGCCTTCGACCTCTGTCCGCTGGACGCGACCAAGGTCGTGATCCTGGGGCAGGACCCCTACCACGGCTACGGCCAGGCCATGGGCCTGTGCTTCAGCGTGCCGCAGGGCGTCCCGGCACCGCCTTCGCTGAAGAATATCTTCCATGAAATTGAGATGGACCTGGGCGTGCAAATGTCCGGCAGCCCGGACCTCACGCCGTGGGCGCGGCAGGGCGTGCTGCTGCTCAACGCGGTGCTGACGGTACGCGCCGGCGAGCCGACCTCCCACGGCGGCATCGGCTGGCAGACCTTCACCGATGCCGTGATCCGCACGGTCAGCGAGCGGCGCGACGGCGTGGTGTTCCTGCTCTGGGGCAACTACGCCCGCAGCAAGGCGCCGCTGATCGACGGCGAGCGCCACCTCGTCCTCGAGGCGGCGCACCCCTCGCCGCTCGCCCGCGGCGCC
>CAJOHX010000040.1 GCA_905234475.1 uncultured Bacteroidales bacterium
CGCGGCGGCACCGGCGGCGACGAGGCGGCGATCTTCGCCGGCGACCTCTTCCGCATGTACCAGCATTTCGCGGAGCGCCGCGGCTGGAAGCTCGAGGTCACCGACCAGGCGCCCGGCACCTCCGGCGGTTTCAAGCAGATCGTCTTTAAGCTCTCAGGCAATGACGGCGTCTATGGTGTGATGAAATACGAATCCGGTGTGCACCGCGTCCAGCGCGTGCCGCAGACGGAGACCCAGGGCCGCATCCAGACCTCGGCCGCATCCGTGGCCGTGTTCCCCGAGGCGGGCGAATTCGACGTGGACCTGAGCTGGGACGACATCCGGCTCGACCTGTTCTGCGCCTCCGGCCCCGGCGGCCAGGGCGTCAACACGACCTATTCCGCCGTGCGCCTCACCCACATCCCCACCGGCCTGGTGGTCCAGTGCCAGGAGGAGCGTTCCCAGCTGAAGAACAAGGACCGCGCCTTCGAGGAGCTCCGCACCCGCTTGTACAACCTGGAGCACCAGAAATACCTGGACGGCATCGCCGCCAAGCGCAAGACGATGGTCTCCACGGGCGACCGCTCCGCCAAGATCCGTACCTACAACTACCCCCAGGGCCGCGTCACGGACCACCGCATCAACTGGAGTATGTACAACCTTCCCGTCTTCATGGACGGGGACATCCAGGAGTGCATCGACCAGCTGCAGATCGCAGAGAACGCCGAGCGCCTCAAAGAAGCCGGGGACTAACGGATCTTTGCAGTCATGCGCTTCCACGTGATTCTTCTGGCAGTCATTCTTTTCGCCGTCTCTTCCTGCGAACGCTTGAATCCTGATGTCTATTTCAAGGAGACCGCATCCGGGCGGAACGTATTGTCGTTTACGCTGAACGGGGAAAAGGTCTATCAGAGCATCAGCGGCGGTTTCCCGTCGGAGTATCCGCTTACCCGGCATGCCACCTTTCGGGAAGATCCGGACACCGGAAGTATCGTAGTCGAAGCCAGTCTGCACCACAAGTGTTTCTCATGGCTTTCGTTCAGCGTTCCGGCGGACGGAGTTGCGGATGGCGCAGCGCTTCAGGCCGACGTCGTCTTTGAATATCTGTACCTTCCCCGGATCGCCCACTGGGGCGAACCGGAAGTCACACCCTCCTATTCCAGCACCCCGCTTGTCATAGACAGGGAGGCGGAATACAGGCATGTCACCGTCACAAACTCCACGCTGAAGATTCGCCGATGGTCCCGTGAGCAAAAGATTCTGGCCGGCAACTTCACCCTCCAGGGTCAATATGCGGACAGTACCGGCAAAGTCATCCCCTTCAACGTAACGGACGGCATGTTTGATGTCACGGACGACACCTATCCGTTGTCATACAACTAGCATTGCTTCTCTTTGTTCGTCATTGGTCGCGCTTCCGGAGCGCAGCGACGGAGGGGGTTCCCGAATTCCTGCTTAGACTTTCCTGAAAGCTAAGCAGGCATTATGGCCGCCGAAGCCGAAGGAGTCGCTCAGGCCGAGGTTGACGTCGGCCTTGACGGCGACGTTGGGCGTGTAGTCCAGGTCGCACTCCGGGTCCGGGGCGTCGAGGTGCACGGTCGGCGGGATGATGCCCTCCTGCAGCGCGAGCACCGTGGCGATGGCCTCGACAGCGCCGGTGGCGCCGAACATGTGGCCGTGCATGGACTTGGTGCTGCTGATGTGGGCCTTGTAGGCGAAATCGCCCATGGCAATCTTGTAGGCCTTGGTCTCGGCCACGTCGTTGAGGTGCGTGCCCGTGCCGTGGGCGTTGATGTAGACGTTGTCTTTGGCGGGATCGAAACCGGACTGGTCGAGGGCGGCCTTGATGCAGGCGGCCTGGGTGATGCCGTCCGGGCGCGGGGCCGTGGCGTGGTAAGCGTCGCAAGTGCTGCCGTAGCCCGTGACCTCGGCGTAGATGTGCGCGCCGCGCGCCTTGGCGTGTTCCATTTCTTCCAGGACCAGGATGGCGGAGCCGTCGGCCATGACGAAGCCGCCGCGGTTGGCGTTGAAGGGCAGCGAGGCGTACTGCGGGTCCTCGGAGCGGGTGAGCGCCTTGGCGTTGGCGAAGCCGGCGATGCCCAGCGGGATGGTGCAATGGTCGGTGCCGCCCGTGATGATCGCGTCGGCATAGCCGTGGCGGATGGCACGGAAGGCCTCGCCGATGTTGTGCGTGGAGGTGGCGCAGGCCGTCACGATGTCGATGCAGGAGCCCTGGGCGCCGTATTTGATGGCGATCTGGCCGCCGGCCATGTCGCTGATCATCGTGGGGACGAAGTTCGGGGAGACCCACTGTCCGGTGCCGTCCTCCAGGAACTTCTCCAGCTCGCGCTGCATGGTCGTGAAGCCGCCGATGCCGGAGCCCACGTATGTGCCGAGGCGCGCCGGGTCGATGTTTTCCCCGGACACAAGGCCGGAATCATTCATCGCCTGGAAGGCGGAGGCCATGGCGAAAACGGTGAAGGGATCCTGCTTGCGGATGAACGGCTTGTCCATCCCGTATTCCTCGGGATTGAAGTTCCGGACCATGCCGCCGATCTTGACGGCGAGCCCCTCCGTCGGGAATTCAGTAATATAGTCGATACCACAGACACCGTTCACCAGGTTGTCCCAAAAAGTCCTGACATCATTGCCGATGCAGGAGAGGACACCCAGGCCGGTCACGACGACTTTTCTTTCCATAAGTTTCATGTTTTGACGATGCAAAGGTAGCAATTAATTCTTATATTTGCATTTCTAGCGAATACGACGGATGCCATCTCTTGGAGACCAACTGCCCCGTTATCTGCTCGAACGTCAGCAGATTTGGACGACCGTAGTGTACACGGCCCTGTTCTCGCTTGTGTTCATCCTGGTCAGCATCCCCTTTTCCGGCAACGCCTGGTTCGCCCTGGGCGCCAGCCAGGCTTTCTTCTACACCGTTGCCTTCATCGTGGTGGCGGCGTGCCTGGTGATCCTGAGCCGTGCGCTGATGTACCGCTGCCGCACGCTGAGGAGTTTTACCCTGCTGGGCTACGTGTGCTGGGTCGTGGCGGAGGTCGTGCTGGTGGCGCTGCTGTACACCCTTTTCACTTTCCAGGGCGTCAAGGCCGGGGTCGTTGCCCCGTTCGAACGGGAGCCGTCCATGGTTTTCCTCAGCGCGCTCGTCTACACGGCCGTGTGCCTGTGCGTCCCGTTCGCCTTGTGCTCGCTGAACGCCGCTATCCGCGACAAGGACAACACCATCCGGCTGATGAACTACGGCAACGTGGTCAGCGACAAGCCGGCCGTCCCGTACACCGACAACCGGATCACCCTGTTCGACAACAACGGCGTGCTCAAGTTCTCCATCAGCTCGGACAACCTCTATTTCATTGAATCCGACGACAACTACATCAAGGCCTGGTACATGGACAGCGCCGGGGAGATGAAGCAGTACATGCTGCGCTGCCGCCTCAAGACCATTGAGGACAGCTTCGCGGACAGCGAGCTCGTCCGCTGCCACCGCAAGTACATCGTCAACATCCGCAAGATCTCCATCCTCAAATCGGAGAAAGAAGGCTACAAGATCGATTTCGACATCGACTCGATCGACCCCATCCCCATTTCCAAGACCTATGAGCAGGCCGTGCTGGCCCGCTTCAATTCGCGATAGATTATGTGGCAAAGAATCCAAACCCTGTATCTTCTCCTGGCGACGGGTCTCGTCGTCTCCCTGTTTTTCTGCACCAAGGCCGGGGATATTCCCTTCACGGAGTACTGGCCCTACCTGGTGCTGCTGATCGTCACCGGTTTCCTCCAGGTGATGGCGCTGACCACCTACAAGCACCGGGTCTTCCAGATGCGCACCGCCGTCCTGTCCGCCATCATCCTGGTGGGCCTGCAGGGCTGGCTGGTGTACGACTTCATCTCCACGCACAATGATCCGGTCTTCCACGTGACGGCCGTCTTCCCGGTCGTGGCCGTGATCCTGGACTTCCTCGCCGCGCGGAGCATCCTCGCGGACGAGCTGCTGGTGCGCAGCGCCGACCGCCTGCGCGCTGCCAAACGCAAGAAATAATCAATTAAAAATCACATAATTATGAGAATTCCCGAATCTGAACTGATCATCAACGGCGACGGCTCCGCGTTCCACCTGCACATCCGCCCGGAACAGCTCGCCGACATCGTCATCCTCGTGGGCGATCCCGGCCGCGTGGCCATGGTCAAGTCCTATTTCGCCTCCATCGAGGCGGAAGGCGCCTCCCGCGAATTCTGCTGGGCCACGGGCCAGTACAACGGCAAGCGCATCACCGTCCTGTCCACCGGCATCGGCACGGACAACATCGACATCGTGATGACGGAACTCGACGCCCTGGCGAACATCGACTTCGAGACCCGCGAGGTGAAGCCCGAGCACCGCACGCTGAATATCCTTCGCATCGGCACTTGCGGCGCCATCCAGCCGGAGATTCCGCTCGGCGCCTTCATCCTCTCGCACATCTCCGTGGGCTGCGACGGCCTGCTCAACTGGTACGAGAACCGCGACAGCATCGCCCTGCTGGATTTCGAGGAGGCCTTCAAGAAGCATGTCCACTGGGACAAGCATCTCCCGGATCCGTATTTCGTGCGCGCCAGCCAGAAGATCATCGACCGCTTCGCCGGCTGCACCGTCAAGGGCATGACCATCTCCGCCTCCGGCTTCTACGGTCCGCAGGGCCGCGTGGTGCGCCAGGGCCTGGCGATGCCCAACATGCTTGAAGACTTCGAGACCTTCGAGTTCGGCGGCTACAAGATCACCAACTTCGAGATGGAAGGCTCGGCCCTCGCCGGCATGGCCGCCAAGCTCGGCCACGACGCCGCCACGGTCTGCTGCGCCATCGCACACCGCTACCTCAAGGACGCCAACACCGACTACAAGCCCCGCGTCGCGGAGCTCGTGCAGCTGGCGCTGGACAAGATGACGGAATAATCCCGGGGCTGACCCGGAATCTCTAGGGAGAAATCCAGCCAAATGGCCCTACGGGGCGGTCTGGCTGGATTTCTCTTTAGCAAAACGGCCTTCCAGGGCACTTTCGGTCAGGAGAAGTACATCTGGAATGGCGCCGGAAGCCGATGGGGTGGATTTCTCCGGGAGTGTCGGGAAAAAGGAGGTTCGCGGGAGCGACTGCCGTTTCAGCCAGAGCGGTCGGGGACGAGGCGATAGGGCATTGTTTTTCCGGAAGCGAGTTTGTATATTTGCGTACTACCATTTAATGCTTTTTATGCCACGATTGCGCAATATCCTGCTCGTGCTGCTGGCGGCGCTGTGCGTCTGCTCCTCCTGCATGAAGTCCGACAAACCCAAGCGGGAGAAGATCACGGACCCCGAGCAGCAGGAGGCCCTGCGGACCCGCCATCCGGAGGTCCCCATCGATTCCCTGTTCAGCTCGGGGGCGCTCAAGGAGGTCCTGTCCCCCTTCGAGCGGATCGCCATCGGCCAGTACCTGTCCGACTACAAGGCCGGATTCGCCGAATCCTACGACGCGGCGGCGCGGAAAAAATACGCCGAGAGTCTCCGCAAAAACGAAAAGATGAAGGAGGACGAGGCGCTTGCCGCCGCCGCCAAGGCGGACTCCGCGGCCCTGTCCACCGTCAAGGTTAATGTCATCGACAGGATGACCGTGACCCGGCAGAACCTTCCCGCCGACACGTACAGTCCGTCTCTGACGCTCTACTTCCTGCTCGTGCTGGTGCTCTTCGTCATCATCTTCACGATCGGGGTGATCCGGGCGTTCTTTGTCTCACCCAAAAACGAGTAGCCTTATGGAAGAGAGATACATCCGGCGCGAAGTGCTGGCCATAGACCAGGCCGCCAGGGATCGGGTCAGGGACTATGTCAATGCCTATGCAGCCTCTTCCAAGGGGCATCCTTACGCCAATTACGGCGACGACATCAAGCTGGAGACCTATGAGCTCTGCCCGATCTATGTGGTGTCGCTGAGGACCCAGTACGACAAAAGGTACGTCAACAGGGGATATTACCCCTATAAGGGTATCGAAATCCCTCCCAGGAAGTTTTTCCACGAATCTGACGTGGACGTCTGGTCCTATCAGCTCCGCACCACGGACCAGTTCACCGATGACGAATGCTCCTTCCAGGTCCCCGGATCCCAGCATGTGGAGATCTGCGAGACCTGCGGCGGGAAGGGGGAGGTAACCTGCCCGACCTGCGACGGACGGGGGCGTGTGACCTGTTCCAACTGCGGCGGCTCCGGCACCCTGAGATGTTCCTCCTGCGGCGGGCGCGGCAGCAGCAGCTGCTCTTACTGCGGCGGCAGCGGCCACAGGCAGGAATCCTACCAGGAGCGGTGCATCGTGTCCACGGAGTACAAGGAAGGAAGCGCCTTCGGCACGCCCGTGTACGGCTACCGGACGGCATACAGGAGCGTGACCTGCTCCTCCTGCGGCGGCAGTGGCAAGCATACCTGTTCCTCCTGCGGTGGCAGCGGCAAGCATACCTGTTCCAAATGCGGCGGCCGGGGAGACCTCCTCTGCACCACCTGTAACGGCAAAGGCAAGGTGACCTGCAAGACCTGCCAGGGTTATGGCCGGAACGTCCATGCGTTCTATATCAACCAGAAACTGTACAGCGTCCGGGACAAGTCCTATTTCCACGATCCCCGCGTCCGGGAAGTCGCGGAAATCTATGACCAGAAGGGCAATTACAGGGGGACGCGCGTCTTTGATTTCGCGGCCGAGGCCCTGGGCCAGGGCGTATTCTCCGAAGAACGCGAAATGGCCGCCAGGATGGACTCCTTCATCGCAAAGCATGCGGGTGAATCCTCGAGTGGCAACCACATCCTGTTCCAGCGGGCGGACATCCTGCGCGTGGATGCCTGGTGGGTGGAGTACACCTACAAGGGCAAACGCTACAACGGCGTCATCTCGGACGACTATTTCTATGCCGGGGTCTCGCCGATCAGCGAATACAGCGACAAGATCATCAAAGAGGCGGACAAGAGCCTGGGCGGAACGGGCACGCTCAAGGCCCGCAAGCTCGTCGAGCAGGCCGAGGACCTGGGCGTCTATGACAACCGCGAAAAGGTCCGGAAGCTGCGCGAGCTGGTGGAGAAGCACCTCAACACGCTGTCCAAGCTGGGCACGGACCTCATGTTCTGGCTCATCGCCCTGTTCGTCACGCCGTTCCTGTACAACTTCTACGACAGGCTGAATCCCGTCCTCCGGTATGCGCATTTCACCAACGATCCGCTGTGGGCGCCGTACAACTGGCTGCCGGCCATACAGTGTGTCATCTTCCTGGTCCTGCTGCTGCTGGCCAAGATGATCCTGAACGAGGTCGACCATAGCGGGGACCGCCACGTCTCCGTGTTCGGATTCGTGCTGGCCGGCATGGGGCTGTACCTGCTGGTCGCCGTCGGGATCCTGGCCGTGCTGCTGGGCCTGAACTACCTGGGCGTATCCATCGTGACGACCTGGGTGGGATATGCCGCGTGGCGCGTGCTCCGCTTCTTCCTGCTGGCGGTGGTGTTGATCGCCGCCCTGCTCGTGGAGCTGGTGAAGTGGCTTTGGGGCCTGATTTTCTAATAGAGGTCCCGCGCGGTCAGCTTGGACCAGCCGAAGTCCGGCAGGCCTTCATCGTCGACAAGGGCGTCCACCGTGCGGTGGAGGCCCTTGATGGCATTTTCCTCGAGGAAGCGGAGCTCCTCGGGGACGTTGCGCCGCATGGACGCAGCCACCTCGTGGCCCCTGTCGTTGAAGCGGTAGATCTGGTAGTTGGCACCAATCTTCGCGAGCTTTTTGGCCAGCGCGTCGCTGCCGGCGAACTGGATGCCGAACAGGGCGATCTTCCTGTACGTAACGATCCGGTCGGCCGTGCCGTGGAAGAGCAGGACCGGGCAGGGCTTCTGCGGGAAGCGGACGCCGCCCTGCAGGGAGAACACGGCCCCCGCGAACGACATCACCCCGGCGTAGTTGAACCCTTCCGGCAGGACCCGGGCGGGCTCCATGCCGTTGCAGATCTCCCATTCCGCCTGCAGGGCGGTGATGGCGCCGGCGGAGGAGCCGCTGACGATGATCCTGTCCGGATCGACGCCGAAAGCGGCGGCGTTGTTGATCATATAGACGGTCGCGCTCAGCAGGTCGTCCACGGCAATCTGGATGGCGTTCCGCAGGACCTTGAGGGAGGCCATGTTGGCCTTGAACTCCTGGCCCTTCATGCCCAGGCGGTAGTCGATGGTCGCGACGTTGTAGCCCGCGTCGGCGAGCTCGCGGTACCAGATGCGGTCGTCGGGCTGGTTGCGCTGCCCGGTCACGAACGCGCCGCCGAACACATGGATGATGAGCGGCTTGCGGGGCGCGTCGGCGCAGGGGCCGGCGTCCGGGGCGGCCTGGTAGAAGTCGAGCAGCAGCTCGCAGGTGTCACGCACGGCGAAAAGGACGGTCCGGTCGGGTTGGGGCGCCGCATCTTCGGGGGTGGCGGCGGGGCGCTCCTGCGCCAGGGCGGTGCTGCAGGCCAGCAGGGCCAGCAACAGGAAGAGTCTGGATCTGAACATCAGCTGTAGAATTGGGTTGGGGCCTGTGCGTCGCCGTACAGGCGGGTGAGCTGCTCTCCGAGCTGGCCGAGGAGGTCTTCCACCCGGGGGAGCGTGCTTTCCTGCTCCTGGCGGGGCAGGACGAAACGGTGCTCGCGCATCAGCGCGTAGAGCCGGTCGTAGTCGAGCCCCTGCCCGCGCAGCAGCTGCGCGGCGTGGGGGCGGTCGGCGCGGACCAGCGCCAGCAGGAAATGGGAGGAGAGAATGCGGGTCTGCCCGTGCTTGAGCGCCTCATAGGCGGCGGCGCTCAGCAGGGCGGCGGCGCCGCGGGTGGGACGCACCAGCGCCTGGTCCTGCCAGGGGACGGCCCGCTCGTTGAACACATGGCCGTCGATGGCCTCCTTGAGGGCGTCCGCATCGATGCCGCAGGCGGCCAGGGCGCGGCAGGCATCGTTGTCCCGGTGCCGCAGCAGCCCGAGCACGAGGTGGTCCGCGCCGATGCCGTAATTGCCGGTGCGCATCGCCTCATCCCGCGCATAACTGAGGATGGTGAGGAGCTCTGGGGAGAACTTGATTTCCATGTGCAAATTATATGGGCAAAAATAAGAATTTTATCGGATTTTTTTGTTAAATTTGCATGTTTGGAACTATAGTGTTTTTTATGGCAATTGAGGAAAAGAATCCTGAAGAAATCCAGGAAGAAGTGACGGGAATCATAGAGCCGGTCGAGATCGACCATGAGATGCGCACGGCCTACATCGATTATTCGATGTCCGTGATCGTGTCGCGCGCCCTTCCGGACGCGCGGGACGGTCTGAAGCCCGTGCAGCGGCGCGTGCTGTTCGGGATGGACGGCCTGGGGCTGAACTACGGCGGCCAGACCAAGAAGTCCGCCCGTATCGTGGGCGAGGTGCTCGGCAAATTCCACCCCCACGGCGACTCCAGCGTCTACGACGCGATGGCGCGCCTGGCCCAGCCCTGGAACCAGCGCTACCCGCTGGTCTTCGGCCAGGGCAACTTCGGTTCGATGGACGGCGACCCTGTGGCCGCCATGCGATATACGGAAGCCAAGCTTGAGCGGATGACGGACGACGTCCTGGGCGACCTGGACAAGGATACCGTCGACATGATGCTCAACTTCGACGACTCCCTCCAGGAGCCGACCGTGCTCCCGACCAAGCTCCCGCTCCTGCTGCTCAACGGCTCCGCCGGCATCGCCGTCGGCATGGCCACGAACATGGCGCCGCACAATCTCGGCGAGGTGTGCGATGCGATCTGCGCCTATATCGACAATCCCGATATCAGCACCGAGGACCTAATGCAGTACATCCAGGGCCCGGACTTCCCGACCGGCGGCATCATCATGGGCCGCCAGGGCATCATCGACGCCTACAACACCGGCCGCGGCCGCGTGGTCATCCGCGCCAAGACCGAGATCGAGGTGAGACCATCGTCGTGACCGAGGTCCCGTACATGGTCAACAAGGCCGACATGCTCTCCCGCATCAGCGAGATGGTGCACGACAAGAAGATTGAAGGCATTGCCGACATCCGCGAGCTGACCAACCGCGAGGGCATCCGCATCGAATTCGTCGTCAAGAAGGAGGCGAATGCCAACGTGGTGCTCAACACCCTCTTCAAATACACGGCGCTGCAGAGCAGCTTCTCCATTAATAATGTTGCCCTGGTGGGCGGCCGTCCGCGCACGATGACCCTCAGGGACATGCTCGCCACCTTCGTGGACTTCCGCCACGAAGTCGTGGTGCGCCGCACGCGCTTCGAGCTGGACAAGGCCCTCAAGCGCGCCCACATCCTGGAGGGCCTGCTCAAGGCCATCGACGTGATCGACGAGATCATCGCGATCATCCGCGCCTCCCGCAGCGTCGACGACGCCAAGGCCACGCTCATGGCCACCTTTGGCTTCGACGACATCCAGGCTGCGGCCATCGTGGAGATGCGCCTGCGCCAGCTCACCGGCCTGGAGAAGGACCGCCTGCAGGCGGAATACGACGACCTCGAGAAATTCATCGCCCGCTGCCAGCAGATCCTGGCCAGCGACGCCGAGCAGCTCGCCATCGTCAAGTCCGAGACCCAGGACCTCAAGGCCCGCTACGGCGATCCGCGCCGCACGGAGATCACCCTCTCCGACGACGAATTCAACCCCGAGGACTTCTACGCCGACGAGGACGTCGTGATCACGATCTCCCACCTCGGCTATATCAAGCGCACGGCGCTGACCGAGTTCCGCACCCAGGCCCGCGGCGGCGTGGGCAAGAAGGCCAGCGCGACCCGCGACGAAGACTTCATCGAGCATATCTACGTGGCCAACATGCACTCCACGATGCTCTTCTTCACCGACCAGGGCATGTGCTACCGCCTCAAGGTGTACGAACTCCCGGAGGGCTCCCGCACGTCCAAGGGCCGCGCGGTGCAGAACCTCCTCTCCATCGATCCTTCCGACCGCATCCGGACCTATCTCAACGCCCGCTCGATCGAGGATCCGGAGTACACTGACAACCATTTCGTGATCCTCGTGACCAAGAAGGGCGTCGTCAAGAAGACGAACCTGACGGAGTATTCCAACCGCCGCAGCCGCAACAAGGGCATCATCGCCATCGGCATCCGCGAGGGTGACGAGCTGCTCGACGCCCTGCTCACCGACGGCAGCCACGAGATCATGATCGCCGCCCGCAAGGGCCGCTGCTGCCGCTTCAACGAAGAGGAAGTGCGCGCCATCGGGCGCAGCGGATCGGGTGTGCGCGGTATCAATATCGACGAAGACGACGAGGTCGTCGGCGCCATCTCGGCGAACCCGAAAGCGGAGGATGCCGCATCCCATACCGTGCTGGTAGTCAGCGAGAACGGCTATGGCAAGCGGTCCGATCCGGACGAGTACCGGCTCACCTCCCGCGGGGCCAAGGGCGTCAAGACCATTGCCATCACGGACAAGACTGGCCCGCTTGTTGCAATAAAGTCCGTGACGGAGGACAATGACCTGATGATCATTACCAAGTCCGGCCTGACCATACGCATGGCCGTATCCGACATCCGGGTCGCCGGAAGGGCCACCCAAGGTGTGAGACTGATCAACATCCGGGAAGGAGATGCCATCGCCGCCGTGTCGCCGGTTGCCAAGGCGGAAGAAGAGGCCCCGGAGGAGGAAACCGAAGCGGAAGTGACCGCATAACTATGAGACATTGAAATTTTAACTGTTAAAAGGATAACCCCATGAAAAAGATTTTTGCAATCCTCGCAATCGCTGCCACCATGTTCGCAGTGAATGCCCAGGCGCAGAACAACGCCAAGAGCATGGGCGCCGCCAAGGCCGCCCTCGAGAAGGCGCAGGCTGCTGCCGAGAACCCCAAGCAGAACACCAAGCTGGCCACCTGGCTGAAGTACGGCCAGGCCCTCCTGGACGCCTACGGTGCCCCTCAGGGCAACGTGTGGGCCGGCATGTCCACCCAGGACCTCGCCCTGGTCGCCGCCAATGAGCGCATGATGTCCGAGAGCCAGGTCACGGTCAATGGCCAGAACATGACCAAGAAGGTCTATGCCAACAAGAACCTCTACTTCAACGAAGCCGGCCAGCTGGCCGTGATCGAGGTGACTGCGCCGCTGGCGGACAACATCCTGGACAAGGCCCTCAACGCCTTCACCAAGGCCGCCGAGCTGGATGTCAAGGGTTCGAAGACCAAGGACATCACCGCCGGTCTGGAGACCGTTGCGGAGAAGTTCATGGATGAGGCTTACAATCTCTACACGCTGGGCAAGCCGGCCGAGGCTTCCGTCCTCTTCGAGAAGGCGGGCAAGGCTTCCGCCACCGCTCCGCTGAACGAGATCGACAACGACGCCATCTACAACGCCGGTTTCACCGCCTGGCAGGCCCAGGACTGGAACCGCGCCAAGAAGCTCTTCGAGCAGGGCATCGCCAACAACTACTACGGCGAGGACGGCGAGGCTTTCGCCAAGCTGGCTGACATCGCTGACAAGCAGGGCGACAAGGCCCTCTCCAAGAAGTACCTGGAGGAAGGCTTTGCCAAGGCTCCGCAGAGCCAGGGTATCCTGATCGGCCTGATCAACTACTACCTCACCAACGAGGAGGACACCAACCGTCTGTTCGAGCTCTTCGACCAGGCCAAGAAGAACGAACCGGACAATGCTTCCCTGTACTATGTCGAGGGCAACGCCCGCCTCAAACTCGACCAGTTCGAGGAGGCGCTCGCCGCCTACGACAAGGCTTCCCAGGTGAATCCGAAGTATGAGTGGGGCTACATCGGCAAGGGCATGGCGCTCTACAACAAGGCCGTTGAGATCCAGGAGAAGGCCTCCATCGAGGTCGACGACGCCAAGTACATGGCGCTCCTCGGTGAGTTCGAGACCACGCTCAAGAACTGCATCGCTCCGTTCGAGAAAGCCCTTGACCTGACCAATGACGACGAAGTCAAGGCCAGTGTCGCCGAGTACCTCAAGAACGCCTGCTTCCGCTTCCGTTCCGAGGGTGACGAGTTCCAGCAGAAGTACGAGAAGTACGCTGCAATGGCCGAGAAGTAGTTAGTCTTCAATCCCGCAGCTGCTCTTGACGCGCTGCCAGGTTGAGATCATATTATCGAAATCTGCAGGAGTGAGCCAATCGTCCCGACGGTTGGCCCACTCTTTTACGAATACGGTGGCATAGCTGTCGGGCAGCAGACGCTCCGGCAGGGTGCACCAGATGAACTGGAGCTCCGGCTCCAGCATTCGTTTTTCCCCCGTGATAGGGTCGTGGATGAAGCGCAGGGTGGCGAACAGTCCGAGCCGGGAGTTGATGATGCTCATGTTGGAGATGGCGTTGCCCAGCGAATAGATGACGGGCACGCCCTTGATGTGGGTGGTGTCCTGGATCACGTGCGGATGCGAGCCCACGATGGCGTCCACCCCCTGGCCCGCGAGCCACTTGGCCCAGGAGACCTCCGTGGCGTCGGGATTGAGCTGGTATTCCGTGCCCCAGTGGGGCAGGGCGATGACGAAGTCCGCCTGTTCCCTGCCTTTCTTGATGGCGGCGGAGATCTCGTCCTTGTGCATCCGGTTGGCCTTCGGCCATTCGGTGTCGGCGCCGGTGTTGGTGCCGTAGGTGAAGTTCACGAGGGCGATGCGCACCCCGCGGCGGGACAGGATGAGCGGGTAGGTCTGCTCAAGCTCCCGGGCGTTGCGCGCCGCGCCGGTCTGCAGGGTGCCGAGCGAATCGCGAATCTGCTCATAGACGTCGAGCGTCCGCTTGAGGCCGGCACTGCCCTTGTCGAGGACGTGGTTGTTGCCCGTCAGGAAGACGTCGATGCCGCATTCGTCGGCCAGGTACCACGCATAATAGTCCGGCGTGGAGAAGACCGGATAGCCCGTGTAGGGCTCTCCGCCCAGGGGAAACTCCAGGTTTGCGACCGCGAAATCCACCGCCCGCAGCGCCGGCTGCACCCGCTCCAGGAAGGGCCGGTGGTCGCGGACGAGCTGCTTGGCATGCATCATCACGTCGCCGATGATCATGACGCTGACGGTGTCCGGCGCGTTGAGGATGGTCTTCGGGAACGGGATTTGATACTGATCGGAAAAGAATGGATATCGGGGACGCTGCGCGGCGAGCCTCGGGGAGGCGGCCATCAGCAGGATCAGCAGGAGTATGGTTCGGGTCGTTTTCATAAATTTCGTGCAAAGATAAGACTTTTTGCGATTTGGAATTCTCTTGGTTTGCACGTAAATTTGCAAGATTATATGAATATGAAGAAAATATTGATCATCACGGCGCTCGCCGCCGCCGTCTGCCTGCTGGGAGGATGCGATTTCTTCCGCAGCCTGGCGGGCCGTCCCACCTCGAAGCAGATCCGCGCCAAGCAGGAGCGGATCGAGCTGGCCGAACGGCTGCACCAGCAGCGCCTGGACTCGCTGAAGCAGGTCCAGAAGCAGATCTCCGACTCGCTGGCTATCCTGGATTCGCTGCGGACGGCCAAGGAGTCCCTGATTTCCACCCGGCAGCTCGCCGGGGGCGGCAAATATGACATCCCGTACCGCTACTACGTGATGATCGGCTCCTTCAGCAGCAAGGACAACGCCACGCGGCAGGCCGCCCGTGCCCAGGAGGCCGGCTATCCGGCCACGCTGATTCCGTTCCGCAACGGCTTCACGGCCGTGGGCTGCTGCCCTTCCGACGACCTGACCGAAGTCTACGCTTCGCTGCAGAAGCTGCGCGCAGAGGAGTTCTGCCCGGCCGATGCCTGGATCCTCAATAATGAATAACCCGAGATGAGACGCCTGCTGACCTGCCTGCTATGCCTGGCAGCCGCGCTGACCGCGGCCGCTCAGTTCCGTCCGTCCTACCGTTCGCTGTCGGACAGCGAGACGGTGACGGCGTTCCGCGAGCAGGTCGGGTTCCTCGCCTCCGCCGCCCTGGAGGGCCGCAAGGCCGGCTCGGAAGGGGAGCAGGAGGCGGCGGCCTACGTCACGGACGTGCTGGGCGCCTACGGCCTGGATATCCTCAGCGGCGCGGACGGCGACCTGTTCGGCCTGAAGCAGGAGAGCGGCGACACGCTCACCTCCCGCAACGTCGTGGCCTGCATCCCCGGATATGACAAGACCCTGCGGGAGCACTACATCGTGATCGGCGCGCGGCTGGACAACCTCGGCAGTGTCCGCTACAGCGTGGACGGGGAGTCCCGGGAGCGGATCTACTACGGCGCCAACGGCAATGCCTCCGGCCTGTCGATGCTTCTGGAGCTGTCGCGGATGCTCTCCGCGGGCAGCGTCCTGCTGAAGCGCTCGGTGATCGTCGCCGCGTTCGGCGCCTCGCTGGAGTCCGGCGCGGGGGCCTGGTACTTCCTCAACCGCTCCTTCGGCGGGGGACAGGCCGCCATCGACGCGATGATCGACCTGGACATGGTCGGCACGGGCTCGGGCGGCTTCTACGCCTACACCTCCTCCAACCCGGACCTGAACCGGCTGCTGGAGCAGGTGAACGCGACCCTGCAGCCGGTCAAGCCGGAGCTGGTCTCGCTCGAGCCGGTCGCCTCCGACCACCGCATCTTCTACGACCGCGAGATCCCTTCCGTGCTGTTCACCACCGGGATGTACCCGGAATACAACACCGAACGCGACACGCCTTCCATCCTGGAATACGACGAGATGGAGCGCGAACTCGAATACCTCTACAACTTCACCCTGGCCCTGGCCAACGGGCCAAAACCGGACTTTCGCGAGGACTCCGCGGCCGCCCGGGCCGACAATGCGGACGTGGTGTCCTTCTACGACTGCGACGTCCGGCCGTCCTTCTTCCGCTCCCGGGATCCCAGCTCCTTCCTTGAACGCTGGGTCTACGTGTACCTGCGCTACCCGCAGAGCGCCGTGGACGAGGGGGTGCAGGGCCGCGTGCTCGTGGATTTCGTCATCGACGAGAAGGGCAAGGTGACGGATGTCAAGGTGGCGAAGGGCGTGGATCCCCGGCTGGACGCGGAGGCCGTGCGCGTGGTCAGCGCGTCGCCCGACTGGAAGCCGGGCGTGCTGCGCGGCAAGAAAGTGAAGACAGCGCTGTCGCTGTATATCGAATTCCGACTGGAAAAGAAAAAGAAAAGATAGCAGAGCAATGGATTACGATTTCAAATCGATCGAGCGGAAATGGCAGGCCTGGTGGGCCGCAAACAAGACTTTCAAGGTGGTGGAGAACCCCGCGAAGCCGAAATTCTACGTGTTGGACATGTTCCCGTACCCCTCCGGGGCGGGACTCCATGTGGGACATCCCCTGGGCTACATCGCGAGCGACATCTTCTCGCGCTACAAGCGCCTGCAGGGCTTCAACGTCCTGCATCCGATGGGTTATGACGCCTTCGGCCTCCCGGCCGAGCAATACGCCATCCAGACCGGGCAGCACCCGGAGGTGACCACCGACAAGAACATCGCCCGCTACCGCGAGCAGCTGGACCGCATCGGCTTCTGCTACGACTGGGACCGCGAGGTGCGCACCTGCGACCCCGCCTACTACAAGTGGACGCAGTGGGCCTTCCTCCAGATGTTCGACAGCTGGTACGACCCCGACAAGGACCAGGCGCGTCCCATCGCCGAGTTGGTGGAGCGTTTCGAAACCACTGGCTATGAAGATGTTACGCCTGCGCGCTGGGCGGCCGCTTCCGACAAGGAGAAATCCGACATCCTGATGGGCTACCGCATCGCCTACCAGGGCGAGACCTCGGTCAACTGGTGCGAGGGGCTCGGCACGGTGCTCGCCAACGACGAAGTCAAGGACGGCCTGAGCGTGCGCGGCGGCTTCCCGGTGGAGCAGAAGAAGATGACGCAGTGGCAGCTGCGCGTGTCGGCCTATGCCGGCCGCCTGCTCGACTCGCTGGAGAAGCTCGACTGGACCGACTCCCTCAAGGAGATGCAGCGCAACTGGATCGGCCGCAGCGAAGGCACGGAGATGGTATTCAACACCGTCTGCGACGGCCGCGAGCTGCCGATTACGATCTTCACTACCCGCGCCGACACGATCTACGGCGTGACCTTCATGGTCCTCGCGCCGGAGAGCGAACTGGTGGACGTGCTGACCGCCGCCGACCGTAAGGCCAAGGTGGCGGAGTACCTCAAATACGTCAAGAAAAAGACGGAACGCGAGCGCATCGCCGAGACCCGGACGGTCACGGGCGTGTTCTCCGGCTCCTACGGCATCAACCCCGTGACGGGGGAAAAGGTCCCCATCTGGATCTCCGAGTACGTCCTCGCGGGCTACGGCACCGGCGCCATCATGGCCGTGCCGGCGCACGACAGCCGCGACTACGCTTTCGCGAAAAAGTTCGGCCTGCCGATCATCCCGCTGATCGAGGGCTGCGACGTCTCCGAGGAGAGCTTCGACGCCAAGGACGGCATCATGTGCAACTCCGGCTTCCTCAACGGGATGACCGTCAAGGAGGCCATCGAGGCCGCCAAGGACTACGTCGAGGCGCACGGGCTGGGCCACCGCAAGACCAACTACCGCCTGCGCGACGCCATTTTCTCGCGCCAGCGCTACTGGGGCGAGCCGTTCCCGGTCTGCTTCCGGGAGGACGGCGTCCCCATGCCGCTCCCGCTGTCCGCGCTGCCGCTGCGCCTGCCGGAGATCGACTCCTACAAGCCTTCGCCCGACGGGCAGCCGCCGCTGTCCCGCGCCAAGGACTGGACCTATAATGGTTACCCGCTGGAAAAGAGCACGATGCCGGGCTTCGCCGGCTCCAGCGCCTACTACCTTCGCTACATGGACCCGGACAACGACGAGGCCCTCGTCAGCCGCGAAGCCGATGAATACTGGCGCAGCGTCGACCTGTACATCGGCGGCACGGAGCATGCCACGGGGCACCTCATCTACTCCCGCTTCTGGAACAAGTTCCTCTACGACCGGGGCTATGTCTGCGAGGACGAGCCGTTCCGCAAGCTCATCAACCAGGGCATGATCCAGGGCCGTTCCAACTTCGTGTACCGCATCGTCGGGACCAACAAGTTCGTCTCCCTGGGCCTGAAGGACCAGTACGAGACCACGGAAATCCACGTCGACATCAACCTCGTGTACAACGACCGGCTGGACCTGGAGGGCTTCCGCCGCTGGCGTCCCGATTTCGCGGATGCGGAATTCATCCTCGAGGACGGGGAGTACATCTGCGGCTGGGCCGTCGAGAAGATGAGCAAGTCCATGTACAACGTCGTCAACCCCGACGACATCTGCGACACCTACGGCGCCGACACGCTGCGTCTCTACGAGATGTTCCTCGGCCCGCTCGAGCAGAGCAAGCCCTGGGACACGAAAGGCATCGACGGCGTGGCGCGCTTCCTCAAGAAATTCTGGCGCCTGTACGCCACCCGCGACGGCTTCGCCGTGACGGACGACAAGGCCACCCCGGCCGAGCTCAAGGTCCTGCACAAGCTCATCGCCAAGGAGCGCGAGGACATCGAGAACTTCTCCTTCAACACGACCGTCAGCGCCTTCATGATCGCCGTCGGCGAGCTGGCCTCGCTGGACTGCCGCAAGCGGGAGATCCTCGAGCCGCTGTGCGTGCTGCTGTCCCCGTTCGCCCCGCACATCAGCGAGGAGCTGTGGCACCTGCTGGGCCACGAGGGCAGCGTCATGGACGCCCGTTTCCCTGAATACGTCGCCGCCTACACCGTCGAGGACAGCGTGACCTACCCGGTGCAGTTCAACGGCAAGATGCGTTTCACCGTGGACCTGCCGAAGAGCGCCGCCCCCGCCGAGGTGGAGGCCTCCGTGCGCGCCCTCGAGCAGACTGCCCGCTGGGTGGGCGAGGGGCAGATCGCCAAGGTGGTCGTGGTGCCCGGCAGGATCATCAACATCGTCGTGAAATGACAAAGAAAGCTGTCCTGCGCACCATCTGGGAGTACCTGACCCTGACCCTGGCCTGCTTCATCTTCACCATGGCCTGGGAGTGCTTCATGATCCCGAACGGCATGTCCGCCGGCGGGATGATGGGCCTCTGCACCATCATCCAGTATGCCACCGGCGGCCTGATCCAGGCCCAGTATTCCTATTTCGCCATCAACGCGGTCCTGATCGTCGTGGCCGTGATCGCGATGGGCATCGGCTTTGGCTTCAAGACCATCTGGTGCATCGTGATGTCCAGCGTCGCGCTGGAGATCATTTCCAAGCTGAACGTCCTGCACGCCATCCCCGGATCCTTCTTTTATATGGAGGAGCGCCTGCTGATCCCGGTCGTGGCCGGCGTGTTCGAGTCGGTCGGTCTGGGCCTGGTGCTCCGCTACGGCGGCAGCACGGGCGGCACGGACATCATCGCCCTGATGGTCAACAAGTACTGGCCCGTTTCGCTGAGCACGGTGTTCCTGCTCTCGGATGTGGTGATCTGCGGCCTGCTGCTCCTCCTTCCGGAAAAGAACTTCTCCGACATGTGCTACGGCCTCGTGGAGGTGGTCATCTTCTCGCTGGTGATCGACATCGTCGTGGGCGGCAAGCGCTCGTCCTACCAGCTGATGGTCTTCTCCGAGAAATACGGCAGCATCGCGGACCACATTATCAACAACATGGACCGTGGCGTGACCGTCCTCAAGGCGCAGGGCTGGTACACCAAGTCCGACAAGAACGTCCTGCTGATCCTGATCAACCAGCGCCAGCTGTCGGAGCTTACGCGCGTAATCAAGGAAGTAGATCCGCGCGCCTTCATGTCCATCTCCCCGACCAGCAGCGTCTACGGGGAGGGCTTCGAGGAGATCAAGACCGGCGTCAACATCAAAAAGAAAAAACACAATGGCACTGCTGAAACATAGTTTCTGGGTGGGCCTCAAGGAGTATTCCCTGATCACCCTGGGGGTCCTGATGTATGTCACGGGATGGATTATCTTCCTGATTCCCAACAATATGGTCGGCGGCGGCGTGACGGGCCTCGGCTCCATCGTCCAGTATGCGACGGGGGGTGCGGTCAAGATCGGCTACACCTATTTCGTGGTCAACGCGGGCCTGCTCGTCGCGGCGCTCTTCACCCTCGGGCGCAGCTTCGGCGCCAAGTCGGTCTACGCCATCCTGCTCACCTCCGTGGCCCTCAACGTGGGCCAGGACATTTTCCCGCAGGAGATTATCCAGCTGCTGGCGCTCGACAACGGCAAGCTCATGTGCACCATCTCCGGCGGCATCATGGTCGGCGTGGGCATCGGCATGTCCATCTCGCAGGGCGGCAGCACCATTGCTTTGATTGTCAATAAATACCGCAACGTCTCCCCGGGGCGGATGATCCTGATCATGGATGCCGTGATCATCCTCTCCTCGCTCTTCGTCCCCTCCTTCATGGCGGACGGGAGCCGGATGCCCTGGCCGGACAAGATCACCACGGTGGTCTACGGTTTCATCCTGATCACGATCGTCAGCACGGTGCTGGACCTGTACCTGTCGGGTTCGCGCCAGTCGGTGCAGATTTTCATCCTCTCGCCCAAGCATGCGGAGATCGCCGACGCCATCACCAACAACCTGCACCGCGGGGTGACCGTGCTCAACGGCAAGGGCTGGTACACCAAGCAGGACACCGAGGTGGTCATGGTGATTACGCGCAAAACGGATCTAAACGTTTTCCTCAAATACATCAATGCGATTGACCCCAATGCCTTCATCTCAGTGAGCTCTGTGACAGGCGTTTACGGCAAGGGCTTCGAAACGTTTAAGGTGAACGGCAAAAAATAATTCCGTATACGCAAACAACAACTTTCAGAAATTACCCCCGTCCAGACCCCCTGTCGGACGGGGGCGTTGTTTATCTTTGCGCAAAACAGCCCGTGTATGAGAAGCAAACCGTTCATCTCCCTGCACAGCTGCATCTGCGCTGCGTCGGGATTCTGCCTGTTCTTGCCACCCCTATTTTATTATTTGCGCACCGGGTCCCTGCCGGACCCCGCGTGCCTGACGGCCGCCGTGCTGGCCGCGTCCTCCTTCCTGCTCCTGCTCCCGCTGGGAGAGGAGCGGCGTTCCCTGTCGCAGAATTTCCTGTTCGCGCTCCTCGCGGCGTGCCTGGGCGGGGCGCTCGCCGGCATGCCGGTGCGCACCTGGATGCTGGTCACGCTCCTGCTGCATGCGGCCTATCTGGGATGCCGTATCCTGGAGCGCTACGAAGAGCTGTGGCCGCTGTTCAAGCAGTTCTCCATCTGGTACAGCGTCATGAACCATGCCCGCTACAGCTACTCCCTGGTCCTGTATCTGCTGGCAGCCTGCCTGCCGGACGACGCCGCGCCGCCGTGGCTCCGCTGGGCCGTGCTGGCGGCGGCCGTCGCGCTGTACGTCATCCTGGTAATCCGGGCCCGGACGGGGCGGACGCTGTTCGTGTCGGCGTCGAAGGAGACGGAGATCAAGGCGATGATCAAGGGCAACCTGCGCCCGGAGCCCATCCAGGCCACGCGCAAGACGGAGGACGTGGCGCGGATGACCCGCCTGTACGAGCGCGCCGTGGCCCTGATGGAGAAGAAGCATCCCTTCCTGGACCAGGGCTTCGGCCTGGACGACCTGGCGGGGGCGCTCTTCACCAACCGCGCCTACCTGTCCAAGACCATCAACATCCTGTCGGGACGCAATTTCCGGCAGTTTGTCAACTACTACCGCATCCAGTACTGCGTGGAGCTGATGCGCGAAGACCCGAACCTCAAGCTCATCACCGTGGCCCTCATGTCGGGCTTCCACACCACGGCCAGTTTCAACATGGCCTTCAAGCTCAACCTCGGGGAGACGCCCACGCAGTTCCAGGAGCGCGTCCGCACGGCGAAACTGAAGGCGCAGGAATGACAATTTGTCAGCATTCGGCCGCTGGCAAAGGTTTTGATGATACCCTTCCCGGCCTGCCGGCAGTGGCAGGTGACAGAAGTGAAATCTTAAAAAAGTCAGATATTATGGGAAAAATCATCGGAATCGACCTCGGCACCACCAACTCCTGCGTGTCCGTGATGGAAGGCAACCAGCCGACCGTCATCATCAACGACGAAGGCGCGCGTACCACGCCGTCCGTCGTGGCGTTTACTGACAATGGCGAGCGCAAGGTGGGCAACCCCGCCAAGCGCCAGGCCATCACCAACCCCCACAACACCATCTTCTCCATCAAGCGTTTCATGGGCGAGACCTATGACCAGGTGGGCAAGGAGATCGCCCGTGTGCCGTACAAAGTGGCCCGCGGCGAGAACAACACCCCGCGCGTGGACATCAGCGGCCGCCTCTATTCTCCGCAGGAGATCTCCGCGATCATCCTCCAGAAGATGAAGAAGACGGCTGAGGATTACCTCCGCCAGGAGGTCACCGAGGCGGTCATCACCGTCCCGGCCTATTTCTCCGACTCGCAGCGCCAGGCCACCAAGGAGGCCGGCAAGATCGCGGGCCTGGACGTCAAGCGCATCATCAACGAGCCGACGGCCGCCGCCCTCGCGTACGGCCTCGACAAGAAGAACAAGAACATGAAGGTCGCGGTGTACGACCTCGGCGGCGGCACCTTCGATATCTCCATCCTGGAGCTCGGCGACGGCGTGTTCGAGGTGAAGTCCACCAACGGCGACACCCACCTGGGCGGCGACGACTTCGACCAGGCCATCATCGAGTGGCTGGCCCGCGAGTTCGCGACCGACAACGGCGGCATCGACCTCAAGAAGGACCCGATGGCCCTCCAGCGCCTCAAGGAGGCTGCCGAGAAGGCCAAGATCGAGCTCTCCAACGCCACCAGCGCCGAGATCAACCTGCCGTATATCACCGCTGTCGACGGCATGCCGAAGCACCTTGTGAAGACCCTCACCCGCGCTAAGTTCGAGACCCTGTGCGACGACCTCTTCCGCCGCAGCATCGAGCCTTGCCGCAAGGCCCTCGAGGATGCCCACCTGCGCGCCTCCGACATTGACGAGGTCCTCCTCGTCGGCGGTTCCACCCGTATCCCGAAGGTCCAGCAGCTGGTGAAGGACTTCTTCGGCAAGGAGCCCAACAAGAGCGTCAACCCGGACGAGGTGGTCGCCATCGGCGCCGCCATCCAGGGCGGTGTGCTCGCCGGCGACGTCAAGGACGTCCTGCTGCTCGACGTGACCCCGCTGAGCCTCGGCATCGAGACCCTCGGCGGCGTGATGACCAAGCTCATCGAGTCCAACACCACCATCCCGGTCCACAAGGAGCAGGTCTTTTCCACGGCGGCCGACAACCAGCCTTCCGTCGAGATCCGCGTCCTGCAGGGCGAGCGCCCCATGGCCAAGGACAACAAGCAGATCGGCATCTTCCACCTGGACGGCATCGCCCCGGCGCCGCGCGGCATCCCGCAGATCGAGGTCTCCTTCGACATCGACACCAACGGCATCCTGAGCGTCTCCGCCAAGGACAAGTCCACCGGCAAGGAGCAGCACATCCGCATCGAGGCCTCCAGCGGCCTGTCCGACGCCGAGATCCAGCGCATGCGCGACGAGGCCAAGGCCAACGAACCGCGCCGAGAAGGAGCGTGCCGACAAGCTCAACAACGGCGACGCGATGGTCTTCCAGACCGAGCGCAACCTCAAGGAGTACGGCGACAAGATTCCGGCCGACAAGCGTTCTGCCATCGAGGCGGCCTGCGCCGACCTCAAGAAGGCCGTGGACGAGAAGAACATCGACGCGATCGACAGCGCCAATGCCGCCCTCGAGGCCGCCTGGCACGCTGCCTCCGAGGAAATGTCCCGCGCCGCGCAGGGCGGTCCCCAGGCCGGCCCGCAGGGCCCGCAGGACGGTCCGCAGGGCGGCCCGACCGGCCCTCAGCCCGACTACGGAACCCCGGATGAGCAGTAATCCATTGACGATCCGAAAGAAAGAGACGGCCAATCCGGCCGTCTCTTTTTTTATTATCTTTGCGGTATGGAATACCGGCAACTGAGCAAAGCGGAGTTTGACGACCTGGCAGGGCGGATCCTGTATGAGGACAACCACCTGCTGGTGGTATGCAAGCGCGCAGGCGAAATCACGCAGGGCGACAAGACGGGCGACGAGCCGCTGACGGAGGCCTACAAGGCCTTCCTGGCGCAGCGCGACGCCAAGCCCGGCAAAGTCTTCCTCGGCCTGCCCCACCGCCTCGACCGGCCGGTGAGCGGCATCTGCCTGCTGGCCAAGACCTCCAAGGCCCTGGAGCGGCTCACGGCGGCCTTCCGCGACGGCGGCATCCACAAGACCTACTGGGCCCTGTGCTGCGCAAAACCCGAACCCCCGGAAGGGCGGCTCGAAGGCTGGATGACCCGGGGCGAACAGCAGAACAAATCCTACATCATCGCCCCCGGCGACGCCCCCAGACCGGCACGCCACCCGGAAGCCAAGCTGGCCAGGCTGGACTACCGCTACCTGCGGAGCACCGACCGCTACCACCTCGTGGAAGTGGACCTGCTCACCGGCCGCCACCACCAGATCCGCTGCCAGCTCGCCCATCTGGGCTGCCCCATCAAGGGCGACCTCAAATACGGCGCGCCGCGGTCCAACCCCGACGGCGGCATCTGCCTGCACGCCCGGCGCATCCGCTTCGTCCATCCCGTCAGGAAGGAGGAGATGGACATCACGGCGCCGGTGCCCCAAAGCTGGAAAGGCCTATGAGCGGCGTGGTGAACATCTTCTGGACGGCAGGCCTGGATTCTTCCTTCCGGGTGGTGGAGCTCGCCTCCGCACCCGGGTTCGTCATCCAGCCCTGGTACATCACTGACCCGGGCCGCCGCTCAACCCCCGTCGAGGAGCGCCGCATCCGGGAGATGACCGCCCTCATCCGCAGCAACCCCGCCACGCAGTCGCAGCTGCTTGACCCTCAGGTCATTGCCCTCCAGGACATTGAAATAGACCCCGCCATCCGGGAGAGCTTCGACCGCATCAACGCCAAGCAGCACGTGGGGAAGCAGTACCTGTGGCTGGCGTCTTTCCTGCGCGGGCGGGACCTCTTCGCCGAGGTCTCCTCCGAGGCGCCGCACGACCGCATCGGGGCCGCCATCCAGGGCGAATGCGTGCTCGTCACCCTCGGCGACGGCGAGGGCCAGGTGCTCGCGGCGGATCCCGGCGCGAGCTCGGAGGACGGCCTGCGCCTGTTCGGCCGGATGCATTTCCCCAAACACCAGTGGGAGCTCACCAAGGAGGACGAGATGCGCCTGATGCGCGAATGGGGCTACGGCGACGTGTTCGAGCGCACCTGGTTCTGCCACCGGCCCGTCCTCGGGATGCCCTGCGGCCACTGCGCCCCGTGCAAGGCAGCCCGGGAAGAGGGCTTCGGCTGGCGGATTCCCCGGCTTTCGCGGGTCGTGTATCCCGTTGTCCGGCCCTTCCAACACATTTTCAAGAAGAAATGAGCGGTCTGCGCGGCATCCTGTTCGACCTGGTGAAGGACCTGCGGTTCCTCCTGCCTGACAAGGCCTACATCCCGCTGCTCTACTACAGCAAGCTGGGGGTCTTCCCGCGGCTGGACGCGCCCGTCGGTTTCAACGAGAAGATTCAGTGGCTCAAGCTCCACGACCGCCGGGAGATCTACCACCGCATGGTGGACAAATCCACGGCCAAGGAATGCGCCGAAGCCATGATCGGCCCGGGCCACACGCTCCGGACCTACGGCGTCTGGGACAGGCCCGCCGACATCGACTGGGACGCCCTGCCCGATCAGTTCGTCCTCAAGCTCACGGCCGGCGGCGGCGGACGCTCGGTCTGCATCTGCCGCGACAAGGCGGCTTTCGACCGCAGGGCGGCCGTCCGGCGCCTGCAGAAAGACTACCACCGCGACCTGTACCGCCGTTACGGCGAATGGGCCTACAAGGACATCCCGCAGCGGGTGATCGCAGAGGAGCTGCTCGTGAGCGACGGGCCGTACGCCACGCCGTCCGACTACAAGTTCTGGTGCTTTGGCGGGAAAGTACACTACATCATGGTGGGCTGTGGCCGGTATGACGACGGGGTCGCCCCTTCCTTCCATTTCCTGGACACGGACTGGAACCCCCTTCCTTTCTGGAAAAAGTACCCTCCGACGGGGCCGACGCCTCCCAGGCCGCCGCAGCTGGCCGAAATGATCGCGATGGCCGAGCGCCTCTCCCGGGACATCCACTTCCTGCGCGTGGACCTGTACAACGAGGGCGGCAAGGTCTGGTTCGGCGAGTTCACCTTCTACCCCAGCAGCGGCACCGCGCCCTTCCATCCGCAGGACTGGGACGGCATCGCCGGGGCGCTGTTGCACCTTCCAGAACGGTAAAACATCGAATTTTTTAAAAAAGCGGCTTTCAGGAGTCGCTTTTTTTTGAAAAAATGCTATCTTTGTTGAGATTAAGATAAATGTATGCGTCTTCGGACTCTCATAACGGTATTGATCACGGCCCTGGCTTCCGGATTCGGACTGTCTGCCCGTGCCGCCGAGAGCCCCGACGCTGAAGACATCTCCATCCGTTTCCGCAGCAACAAGACCGTCATCGAGTCCGCCGTCCGTCCGAACGCGGACAACCTGGCTGCATTGGATGCCATCCTCAACGGCCCCCGCGCTGCGAAGATCAAGCGGATCGAGCTGGTGTCTTCGACTTCCCCCAACGGTCCCGACGCCATCAACAAGCGCCTTGCGCACGAGCGCGCGCAGACAGTAATGGATTATGTCAACGAGCGGTATTCCTCCCTCCCGGAGTCTGTCTGGCAGGTGACGGAGGTCTACGACGACTGGAAGCCCGTTGAGAATTACTTCCGCCGCTCGAAGAAGGCCTACCGTGACGAAGCCCTGCAGATTGTCCGCGGCAACGCCTCCAACAAGGAGGAGCTCCTGCAGGATCTCTATGCGGGCGAGGCCTGGGACGACCTGATCAACTACTGCTTCCCCTATCAGCGTACGGTCAAGCTCCATATCGTCTACGAGGACGGCACGGCCGGACAGGGTGGCGGACAGGTCACCATCGGTCAGCAGGAGACCCGTCCTCCCGGCCAGCAGGGACAGGAGGGCGGAATCGTCCGTTATCCGCGCGCCCGCAAGTACACGATCTACTTCGACCAGGCCGGACATGCGATACGCTACTCGATGGCCGGAAATGAAGCGACCCTGGAGGATATCAAGGCGCTGGTGCAGGATTTGGGACGGGATTCGCTGATCGTCGAAGCCTTCGCCTCTCCGGAAGGATCTTTACAGGGGAACTATGCCCTGTCGAAGCGAAGAGGCGAGTCCGTGAGCAAGAAACTGGTCGAAATGGGCGTTCCTGCGTCGAAGATCTCCATCCGGGCCATGGGCGAGGATTGGGTCGGCCTGCGCGACAATGCCGTGGCGGACTACGACCGCGACGACCGCGACGAAGTCCTGCGTGTCCTCGGAAGTTCGCTCTCCGAGGAGACGAAGAAGGTCGCGCTCCGCAAACTGGACGGCGGCCGCAGCTGGCAGCATCTCCTCAAGAATGAGATGCCGTCGCTGCGTCGCGTGACGGTGTACAGATTCTCTCCGGACGAGACGCTGACCTGGCTGTCCGACGCCGACCTGAAGATCGTAGATCCGAACGCGATTACCCGTCCGGAGGCCGCGGAAAGCATCCTGAACCGTAAGGCCCCGAAGAGAGTTACTCCGTCATATATTAGAAATTGATACATTTCGAATTTGATACATCAACCCGCACGGAGGCCCCTGTAGGGCCTTTTTTGGTTGTGCGGGCTGCCCGCTTCCGCCGCTGTCTTGTAGCGGTCCTGGCATCGCTGATGACGGTTGTGAGCGCCTTTGCGCAGCAGGCGCCGGCGGTGGAAGTGATCTGCCTGGACCCCGAACCGGTGACCGGAGAGAGCCTCTCCGGAGCGGCCTCCGTGCTGCGCAGCCCAGTGGATGAATCCATCTGGATCGGCCTGCAGGACGACGGCCTGCTGCGGATCGGCAGAAACGGCCGCCACCTCCGTTATACGGTCGCTGGCGGGCAATTGTCCTCAGACCGGATACGCGGGCTTTGTATGCCCTCTGACGGCGCATTATATATATTGGATGCCGACGGCGGCCTCATGGCCCACAGTTCTGTGGAGGGATTCCGCCCCGTTTCTTCGCTGGGCGCAAAAGTGGCTGTAATGGCCTCTTCCGGGGCGTATGTTTATCTTGCGCTCGAATCCGGGCGCATCCTTCGTTCTTCCGCTTTCGGCCGTTTTGAGCCGTTTTCTGAGCTTTCTTTCCCTTGTTCGGTACTGACTGCCGGAGGGGACGGTTCGGTCTACGCAGCGAGCTCGCGAGACGGCGCTGTTCGCCGGATCGGACCTTCCGGAGAAGCCTCCGCTTTGCCTTCGCTCCCGTCTGCCGCCCGGTGCCTGATGGTGGATAACAATGATGTTTTGTGGGCTGTCTGTGCGCAGTCCCTGTACCGCCTCGTTTCGAATAAATGGGCCCCTGTACCAGCCGTTGAGGGCCTTCCCTCCACTCGGATTGAATCCTTGCTAATGGGCAAAGGGTCAGAGATTTGGGCCGCGACAGGCCACGGGATTGCCGCTTTGGATGTATCAGAAACGAATGTTTCAATTTCTAATGTAGCCTATGCTACTGACGAGGCGTTTCTGCGCAACTCGGCGTCGCGCTCCGGGGATGACACCCTGCTTTTCGGCACCTCGAACGGTGTCGTTCTCGTGTCTCTTTCCGGCGAGCCGGCGATGACGCCCTGGGTCCCTGAGCCGGATCCGACAGGTACGCCTGGTCGCCCGCATTCCCTGTCCTGGTTGCTTACCATCGCCTTGGCTGTTCTTGCTTTCATTATAGGATGGTTCCTCGCACGCCGGCGCACTTCGAAGGAGGTGCCGGTCCCTGTTACTGTCCCGGATCCGGAGCCAGAAACCGTCCAAAATCCCGTTGAAACGCTTCCTGTCGCACCTGTTACCAGGCGCCGGACGGCCCCAAAACCTGCTTCTTCCGCCGAAAAGCCTTCTGGTTCTGCGCTTTCCGGCTCCGAACTTATAGCATTGCTTGAGCGTCTCGAGCAGGAAGAGCACTCCGAGTTCGCCGAACAGGTCCTTTCTGGCATCCGGGAATCCTTCTCCCGGGCGGATTATTCTGTCGAAGACCTCGCCGCTTCCCTGGGCCTGAGCCGCGTTCACCTCAACCGCCGGTTGCAGTCCGAGCTCGGCATTTCCCCGTCCGTGCTGCTCAAGACCTACCGGATGCGCCTGGCTTCCGGGATGCTCTCGGAGTCGACCTATACCATCGCCGAGATCGCCTCTTCCTGCGGCTTCTCCTCGTCCTCGTATTTCTCCTCCGCATTCCGCGATTACTTTGGTTTCCCTCCCTCCGAGTATCCGCCGCAAGCCGGTTAGTTTAGGTTTTGTATCATTTTCGCGGTATTTAGATTTTGATACATAATAAAGCGCGGCCCGTTGGGGTCGCGCTTTTATGATAAGGTGGAAAAGGGGACGAAGACTACTCCTCTTCGAGACGCAGATGCTGGACGTAGATCGCCTTCTGCTTCGCGATGCGGCGGATCTCCGACGGCTTCTGGAAATTCTTGCGGGCGCGCATCTCGCGGACGGCACCGGTCTTTTCGAACTTCCGCTTGAATTTCTTCAACGCACGCTCGATATTTTCGCCTTCTTTGACTGGAACGATAATCATTGCTTTACCACCTCCTTTTTCTTTGGGGCTGCAAAGGTAGCAATTTATTTTAACATTCCAATAAATTCTTCCATTCCTTTCGTGGCAACGGCTTTGATGTGGTGTACGCGTTTGTCGTAGAGGGTTACGTCGGCCGGATCGATGAGGTAGATCGGCGCCTCGGCCCGTGCGTAGCGATACAGCCCGGCGGCGGGGTAGACCTGCAGGGAAGTGCCCACGATCAGGACGATGTCGGCCTTTGAGACCAGCTCGACGGCCTGCTCGATCTTGGGGACGGCCTCGCCGAAGAAGACGATGTGCGGGCGGTACTGCGCGCCGTTGGGCGCCTTGTCGCCCAGGTGCACGGCCCCGTAGCCGATGTCCACGACGTACTTTTCGGAGAAGCCGTCATAGTCGTTGCAGGTGTTCTGCGGGCGGATCTTGGTGGCTTCGCCGTGCAGGTGGACCACATGGGTGGAGCCGGCGCGCTCGTGGAGATTGTCCACGTTCTGGGTGATCACGTCCACGGTGTAATCCTTCTCCAGCTCCGCGATCAGCTTGTGCGCTGCGTTGGGCTGCACTTCCTTGAGCTTCTCGCGCTGCATGTTGTAGAAGTCGAGCACAAGCCCCGGGTCGCGGGCCCAGCCCTCGGCGGAAGCGACCACCATGGGGTCGTAGTTGTCCCAGAGGCCGCCGTTGTCGCGGTAGGTCCCCAGGCCGCTTTCGGCGCTCACGCCGGCGCCGGTCAGCACTGCAATTCTCTTTTTCATTCGAACGACATGTTGAAATAAAACTTCCTTACCCAGTATTCAAAGAGCGGGTCCAGCAGGACCGGATTGTCTTCTTCGTCGAAGGTGATGATCTCCTTCTTGCACAGGGCGTCCTTGAGCCGGCGGACGTTGGCCGAGGAGTTGAGCCCGTACTGCTTGATGACCTCGGCGCTGCTGAAACGGGTGTGGCCGTCCAGGGCGGCGCGCAGCAGGCTCACCTGGAAGGTGGTGAGGTCGTTCATCATCGCGACGAACCGCGGCTCGTGGATGGCAATGAGGCTGGCGAGCGCTTCGTTGAGCGTCTGCTCCATAATATATCCGCGCGTAAGGGAATCGCAGATGGCGCTGAAATGGTTGATGTACCAGATGTTGTCCCGGAAGAGGCGGCACACGCCAAGCAGCAGGTCGCGGTCGATGACCTTGCCGGTGGCCAGGAATCCCTTGATCACGTGGTCGATGATCTCCTTGGTCTCGATGGGGGTGATGCGCACGCGCTCCACCCGGCGGTAGAAATAGCGCCGGATGCCGAAAATCTCGTGCATCGCGTTGACCTGCGAGCCGGTGAAGACATAGGCGGCGCCGCGTTCGAGCTCCAGCGGGAGCGTGGTCCGGAGGGCCTCCTCCATCAGTTTGCAGACGGCATCGCCGTCCTCGGTGAGCATCACGTTCTGGAATTCGTCGATGACGACGATCCGGGGCACGCCCGACTGCACGCCGATGCGGTAGGGCAGCAGGAAAGCGGCGCGCAGGTCTTCCAGGTCCAGCTCCCAGGTGGGGGAGAGGATCTCCCCGCAGCTCTTGTAGCGGGCGCTGTCGAAGACCAGGTGGGTCCCCGCGAGCAGTTCGCCCGCCGCCTGCGCAAACTCGGCCGGGCTGTTGCCCACGGTCTGCAGGACGCTGGAAGCGAGCCGCAGGGTCAGTTCGGACAGGGTCCGGACGTCCAGCAGGCTCAGCTGCACGGCCACGAAGCGCTGCCCCGCGGCCTTCATGTTATAGAAACCCTGCTGGATCAGGGACTTGCGGCCGGTCTTCGGGGGCTCGTAGATGACGACGTTCTCGCCCTGGGCGAGCAGGTTGGCGAACGTGCGGACTTCCGCCGTGCGTCCGATGAACTGCTTGCCGGTCACGAACTTGTTGTACTGAAAGGCGCTGTCCATGGTGTAACAAACTTGTTTCGATGCAAAATTAGCAAAATATTTGGCAGAAAGAAGTTTTTTGCGTAAATTCGCAGCCCAATTTGATTTGATGACCGCTAAGCCATTGATAAAGAGCTGCCTTGCGGCAGACGCTTACGGCCGAAACTTTTATAAGTTTTGTTTTTATGTACGCAATCGTAGACATTGCAGGCCAGCAGTTTAAAGTGGAAGCTGGCAACGAGATCTTTGTGCAGCGGCTCGCCGATGCCAAGGGTGCTGATGTGGAGTTCAAGAAAGTCCTCCTCGTGGCGGACGACGCCGCCGTGAAGGTGGGTGCTCCCTATGTCGACGGCGCCGTGGTGAAGGCCACTGTCCTCGACGACAACGCAAAGGCTGACAAGGTGCTGGTCTTCAAGAAGATCCGCCGCAAGGGCTTCCAGAAGCTCAATGGTCACCGTCAGAAACTTACCAAGATCAAGATCAACGAA
>CAJOHX010000041.1 GCA_905234475.1 uncultured Bacteroidales bacterium
CTACTCCTCCCGGACCATTGCCCACAAGGCGCAGCGGGGGCCGTGGAACTTCGACCTCCGTCCCGTCTTCTTTCTGGGCTTCCTGAACTTCGACATCCGTCACCTGGACCCGGCAAAGGCAGACCCCAGCCGCTTCATCCACAAGTTCTCGCTCCTGGAGGAAGAGACCAATGAGCTGATGAGCCGGGCGCTTCGCTTCGCCTTCATGGAGGTCGCGCGGTTCGACAAGACGATTGAAGAGTGTATAACATTTGAGGACAGGTTCTTGTATATCATGAAGAATCTGCCTAATTTCGCAGCGTGTCCCCAACTGTGGGACGACATGGACCCTTATTTCACCGAACTTATGGAAGAAGCCGAATTCGCAAAAATGACCTGGGAAGAGCAGGAGGCGTACATTGCTTCGATGAAGCAGAAATGGGACTACCAGAACACCATCGACTTTGCTGAGATGAAGGGCAGGGAAGAAGAACGGATCAACACCGCCCGGGAAATGCTGAAAGACAACATTCCGGTTGAGACCATCGCCAAGTACACACGTCTCACAGAAGAGCAGGTCCTATCGCTATAGTTTTTTAATAGAAACGACATAGAAACTAACTTTATTGGAAGCATGAACAAGAAAGTTTTTTTATTGATCCTATTTCTGTTGCTTGCAGGAAGTGCGATGGCCACGAATCCGCTTTCAAGGACCGGGTATGTTGGGAACATTGGTTGTGCTGCTACGCCTCAACTGGGATTCGGGGTGGACGTGACGACGTCGCATGGGTATAGCTTCGGTAACGGCCTTTGGGTAGGCGCCGGCGCTGGTGTTTCGATTGCCAGTGCATTTGATGGCGTGTTCCTTCCACTATTCGCAGAAACCAAGTACTCCTTTTTCAGCGACGAGCGTGTCTCTCCGTTTGTTGACTGTAGGATCGGGTATATGACAAATTTTGATTCTCTATATGTGCTTTTCTCTCCAATGGCAGGGATAGATATCAATAAGCTTTCGTTATTTGCCACAAATAGTATTTGGGGTGGAGTTCGGACGCTCAGTTTTGGGGTCGCGTTGAACTTCTGACACTATACAGCCGTCCAGGATTGCGGGTCGCGGAAGCCCTTGAGGAATTCTGCGACCTGCATTCGTTTTTTGCCGGAGAGCTGGAGGTCGGTCAGGGCCAGGGCGCCGTCGCCGGTGGCAATGGCGAGGTAGGTCTTGCCGTCGGACAGGACCGTGCCGGGGGCCGCGTGGAGGTCGGGGCGCTTCTCGGCGAAGAAGATCTTGAGGGTGGGAGATTCGCCGGTCGAGCCGGCGAATGACGGAGAAGTCGAGCCGGCGGGATGCAGTTCGGTATAGGCCGTCGGGTACGGAGACAGGCCGCGGATAAGGTTGTAGATCTCGTCGGTGCCCCGGGCCCAGTCGATGTGGCAGAGCTCCTTGGTGAGCTTCGGGGCGGGACGGAGCTCCTCGGAGCCCTGGATGAAGGAGCGCTGGACGCGCAGCTCGATGTTGCGCTGGATCAGGCCCTCGACGGTCTGCAGGACCAGGTCGGAGCCGATCTCCATGAGCTCGTCGTGCAGTTCGCCCGCCGTCTCGTCCGGCCGGATGCGGCACTCCTGACGGAGGATGATGCCGCCGGTGTCGATGTTCTTGTCGATCATGAAGGTCGTCACGCCGGTCATTTTCTCGCCGTTGATGACGGCCCAGTTAATCGGGGCAGCGCCGCGGTACTGCGGCAGCAGCGCCGCGTGGAGGTTGAAGGTGCCCAGGCGCGGCATCGACCACACTTCCTCCGGAAGCATGCGGAAGGCCACCACCACGAACATGTCGGCCTTCCAGGCGCGCAGCGCCTCCAGGAACTCCGGATCCTTGAGCTTGACGGGCTGGAGCACCGGGATGCCGTGAGAGACGGCATACTGCTTGACGGCGCTCTCGTTCATCTTCAGGCCGCGCCCGCTGGGCTTGTCGGCCACGGTGACCACGCCCACGATCTTGTAGCCGGCCTGCACGAGGGTGTCCAGCGGCTTCACCGCAAACTCCGGCGTGCCCATGTACACGATGCGCACCGGGCGGAAGATGCGGGTGACCTTGCTGCGGATGCGGCGCCACCAGATGGCGAACTGGTCCATGTTGAAGAGCTCGGCGTCCTTGAGCGCCTTCCAGGTCAGGAAGCCGCCGATGGGCAGGACGATCAGCGAGGCGACGAACACCCCGATGGGCGTCTCCACGGCGCCGTCACGCGCCAGCTTTAGGCCGGATATGTTGAAGACGTAGTAGAGGACGAAGAACATCACCGAGATGATGAGGCTCACGCCAAGGCCGCCGCGCTTGCTCTTCACGAGAGCGCCGATCGGCGCGCCGATGAAGAAGAGCAGCAGGCAGGCGAGGCCCTGCGAGAACTTCTCCAGGAAGGAGATGTCGGACTGGCGGAGGTTGAAGCTCTGCTCGTAGGTCTCGAAACGGAAATTGTTGATATCCCCGCTGTACCGCATCAGGTTGTCGGCCGCACGGCTCATGGCCGTGGCCCGGCCGGTGAGGTCGCTCCACTTGAGATAATCGGAGGCGGAGAAGGCCTCCAGGTCGGGATTGCGCGTGGCCGTGTCGAGCTGCCTGCCCGCCTGCAGGAAGGTGTTGCGCCGGACGACGTTGTAGCGGTAGTCGTGGATGGAGTCCAGGTAGTGCCGCAGCGAGTCGCTCAGGTGCTTCAGCTCGGCCATCTGCTTGGTGCGGATCTGGTCGTCGAAACGGGCGGAGTCCGATTTCTCGAAGCTGTAGTTCTTGAGCGGGATCAGGAGCTCCTGCTGCGTGAAGTTGATGTGCTGCAGGACGAAGGTCGTGTCGCCGGAGCGGAGGGTGTTGTCCTCGAGGTAGGTGGTCCCGTGGTAAAGCGAGAAGGTCAGGTAGTCCTTGTTCTTGGACATCTTCATGAGGGCGGAGTCCGCCAGCGTCACGGAGACGTTGCCCTTGTGGTCCGTGTGGTCGTAGACCTGCACGTCGTAGAGCATTTTGCTGGCCTTGTTCTGGGCGCCCACCCGGAGGATATAGCCTTCGATGCCGTCGTAGAAGGTCCCCGGCGGGATCTTGATCTCGTCCTTGGTGCGGGCGATGTCGTCCCGCAGGGTGTAGATCTGGTTGAAGGCGTAGGGGACCAGCCGGGAGCAGACCATGAAGGTGCCGCCGGCGATCAGGGCGGCGGCAATCGCGAGGGGCGCGATGAGCCGGCCGAAGGAGATGCCGGCGGCCTTGATGGCCATCAGCTCGCCGTTCTCGGCCAGCTGGCCGATGGTCATGGTGGAGGCAAGCAGGGTGGCGAGCGGCAGGGCCAGCGGCAGGGCGAGGCTGCACACGCCCCAGAACAGGAATTCCAGGATGGTGCGGATGCCCAGGCCCTTGCCGACCAGTTCGTCGATATACAGCCACAGGGTCTGCATGGCCAGGATGAAGACGACAATCATCAGGATCGCGACGAACGGTCCGATGAATGCCTTCAGGACAAAACGGTCGAGTCTCTTCATCCCGGGAGCGGCTAGATCTTATTGCTTCGTGGCGGTGGCGACGAGCGCCTCGAGGGCATCCTTCAGGCCGGAGGCGTCCTTGCCGCCTGCCGTCGCGAGGCCGGGCTGGCCGCCGCCACCGCCCTGGATGAAGCGGGCGGCGTCGCGGATGTCCTTACCGGCGTTGCGCCCGGCGGAGACGAGGTCGTCGGAATACATGAGCATCAGTTGCGGCTTGCCATCGGATTCGAAGGCGGCGGCAAGGGCCGTGCCCTTAAGCTCTTTCTGGAGGGCGATGGCCGCGGTGCGCAGCAGGTTGGTGTCGGCGCCGTGCACGGCAGGGCCGTCGGCGACGATGATCTTGATGCCGCCGCGCTCGATGGCCTTGGCGGACAGTGCGCGGGCGAGCTCGGCCGCCTTCTGCTTGGTGAACTCTTCCGCCTGCTTCTTGAAGGTGGCGTTGTCGTCGATCAGCTTCTGGATGGCGCCGGGCAGGTCGGGGACATTGTTGAAGAAGGCGCGGGCCGTCTTGAGCAGGCCCTGCATGGCCAGCACCATGTCTTCCGCCTGCTCGCCGGTCACCGCCTCGATGCGGCGGATGCCGGCCGCGATGGCGGACTCGCCGGTGATCTTGAAGAGGCCGATGTTGCCGGTGGCGGAGGTGTGGCAGCCGCCGCAGAGCTCGACGCTGGGGCCGAAGCGGACCACGCGGACGCGGTCGCCATATTTCTCACCGAACAGGGCCATGGCGCCCATGCCGCGGGCCTCATCCATGGTGGCGTCGCGCTTCTCGTCCAGCGGGAAATTGCTGCGGATCAGCTCGTTGACGCGCTTCTCCACCTGGGCGATCTGCTCGTCGGAGAGCTTCTCGAAATGCGAGAAGTCGAAGCGGAAGCCTTGGTCACTCACGAAGGAACCCTTCTGCTCGACGTGGGTGCCGAGGATCTCGCGCAGGGCCCGGTGCATCAGGTGCGTGCAGCTGTGGTTGTTGGCGATCCGCTGGCGGCGCGCCGCGTCGACGCTCAGTGTGAAGGCGCCGGCGCCGTCTTTCGGGAGGCGTTCCGCGATATGGATGGTCAGGTTGTTCTCCTTGACGGTATTCAGGATCCGGATCTGCTCGCCGTCCTCCGCGGTGATGGTGCCCGTGTCGCCGACCTCGCCGCCCATTTCGCCGTAGAATGGCGTGCGGTCGAAGACGAGTTGGAGCATCTCCTTGTTCTTCTGGACGACGGTGCGGCTCTTGAGGAGCTGGGCGCCCTCCACCTCGGTGGTGTCGAAGCCGACGAAGGTCACGTCCTCGCCCTCGTGGTACACGGTCCAGTCGCCGAAGGTGTTGGCCGTGGCGTTGCGGGCGCGGTCCTTCTGCTGCTGGAGCTCGGCCTGGAAGCCCGCCTGGTCCACGGTGTAGCCGTTCTCGGCGGCGATCAGCTCCGTCAGGTCGATGGGGAAGCCGTAGGTGTCGTAGAGCTTGAAGGCGTCGGCGCCGGCAATGACCTTGCTGTCGCGGCTGCGCTCCATGCATTCGTCCATCAGGCGGATGCCGCGGTCGAGCGTGCGCAGGAAGGCCATTTCCTCCTCGCGGATGACGTTCTCGATGAGTTTCTGCTGCTTCGCGATCTCGGGATAGGCTTCACCCATGTCGTCCACGAGCTGCTGGACGAGCTGGCAGAGGAAAGGCTCGTTCAGCCCGAGGAAGGTGTAGCCGTAGCGGACGGCGCGGCGCAGGATCCGGCGGATGACGTAGCCCGCCTTGACGTTGGAAGGGAGCTGTCCGTCGGCGATGCTGAAGCTGATGGCGCGGATGTGGTCCGCGATTACGCGCATCGCGACGTCGGTCTTGTCGCTCTCGCCGTATTTATGGCCGGAGAGCTGTCCGATGCGGGTGAGCATGCCGGTGAAGACGTCGGAATCGTAGTTGCTGTTCTTGCCCTGCAGCACGGCGCAGAGGCGCTCGAAGCCCATGCCGGTATCGATGTTGCGGGCGGGCAGCGGCTCCAGGTGGCCGTCCGCCATGCGCTGGAACTGCATGAAGACGAGGTTCCAGATCTCGATGACGTGCGGGTCGGACTTGTTCACGAGGTCGCGCCCGTCAAGGCCGGAAGCGGCTTTCTCTTCCGCGGAGCGGATGTCGATGTGGATCTCGGAGCAGGGACCGCAGGGACCGGTCTCGCCCATTTCCCAGAAGTTGTCGTGCTTGTTGCCCAGGAGGATGTGGTCCTCGGGCAGGTGCTTGCGCCAGGCCTGCTGCGCCTCGGTGTCCAGGGCGGTGCCGTCCTCGGCGGCGCCTTCGAACACGGTGGCATACAGGAGGGTCTTGTCGATGCCGTAGACTTCGGTCAGGAGCTCCCAGGCCCAGTCGATGGCCTCGGACTTGAAATAATCTCCGAAGCTCCAGTTGCCGAGCATCTCGAACATCGTATGGTGGTAGGTGTCGTGCCCCACTTCCTCGAGGTCGTTGTGCTTGCCGCTCACGCGAAGGCACTTCTGGGAGTCGGCGGCCCGCAGGTACGGGGCCTTGTCGTTGCCCAGGAAGATGTCTTTGAACTGGTTCATGCCGGCGTTGGTGAACATCAGGGTCGGGTCGTTCTTGACGACCATCGGCGCGGACGGCACGACGGTGTGGCCCTTCGAAGCGAAGAAGTCGAGGAATTTCTGTCTGATTTCCTTAGAGGTCATATTTCTGCAAATTAATATCGAACCACAAAAGTAGCAATTTTCAGCCAAATATTAAAACGCGCGGGCATGCACTTGCGATAAGCACGCGTAAGGGTGTGGCGTTCAGCCCGATTGGAGTTGTTATTTAAAGGGAATTGCGTTATCTTTGCACCCCTATGCCGAAGTACGTACTGAATCCCGAGACGCTGCTGTACGAGGAGAAGAGAGAGTTCAAGTACCTCAAGCACGTCAAGATAGCGGTGGCCGTCCTGGCCGCCGCGGGCTTCGTGTTCCTGTATTTCTGGCTCTGGACTTCCGTGCTCCACTGGGACCTCCCCAAGACGGGCATCCTCAAGCGCCAGGCGGCCCTGTGGGAGGCGAAAATGGAAGTGCTCGAGGGGCGGCTGGACCTCTACGACCGGACGCTGACCGGCATCGAGCAGCGCGACGACGAGGTGTACCGCTCCATCTACGGCTTGGGCAGCATTCCCGAAGAGGTCAAGAATTCCGGCCTGGGCGGCCTGAACCGCTACGCGGAAATCGACCGGCTCGGGACGAACTCCTCGCTCGGCTGGTCGGTCCGTTGGCTGGACAACCTCACCAAGCGGGTGTATATCCGGAGCAAGGCGCTGGACGAAGTGGGCCAGCTGGCCCGCGAGGCCGGCGACATGATCTCCTGCGTGCCCAGCGTGCCTCCGCTCGTCCCCGATCCGACCAAGGTGCACCTGTCCAGCGGCTTCGGCTACCGGACGGATCCCGTCTACGGCGGCGGGGAAAACCATGGCGGACAGGACTTTGCGACGTCTTCGGGCATGCCGGTCTACGCCACCGGCGACGGCGTCGTGGTCCAGGCGGAATTCAAGTCCAACGGCTACGGCAACCAGATCGTGATCGACCACGGCTACGGCTACCAGACCCGCTACGCGCACCTCAGCGTCATTTCCGTGGTCTCCGGGATGAAGGTCAAGCGGGGCGAGCTGATCGGCAACGTGGGCTCCACGGGCAAGTCCACCGGCCCGCACCTCCACTACGAGGTGGTGTACCGCGGCAACCGGGTGAACCCGATGAATTATATGGATTTCAAGATGCCGGTCGACGAGTTCCGCTCGATGACCGAGCAGCGCAGCGAAGACTCGCCGGTGGGCAAACGCTCCAGTACGACCGAATTGCTGCGGCGCAGCAGGAGGAACACCGATGGCTAAACGCAGGTTCTTCATATTCGACAGCGAGAACTTCCATTTCGGCGAAGTCCCGCGCAAGATCGGCCGCACGGTGCTGATCCTGGTGGTGTATTTCCTGCTCACCTTCACCCTGGCCGTGCTGCTGTATCTGGCCTTCGCGCTGGTCTACCGCACGGACACGGAGCGCCGCCTGCGCCAGGAGATCCGCATGTACGAGCGGCTCTATCCGGGCCTGGAAGAGCGAGAGCAGCTGGTCGGCGACGCCATCGCCAACCTGCAGCGCAAGGACAACGAGATCTACGACCTGGTCTTCCACAGCGGGGCCCCGAGCCTGGACCCGATGGCCGACCGCAGCGCCCTTCAGCTGACCGATACGATTCCCGTTCACCGCCTGGTCGAATATACGCGCGACAAGGCGGACAGCCTGCTGCGGCGCACGCCGGCGGTGGATTCCGCCTTCGTCCGGATCTTCCGGGCGCTCTCCGACAAGGACCTGGTGCTGCCGCCGATGATTCTCCCGATCGAGGACATCACCTATCCGCAGATCGGCGCTTCCGCCGGGCGCAAGATCAATCCTTTCTACAAGGCCTATGTGTACCACGAGGGCCTCGACCTGATCGTCTCGCGCGGCACGCCCGTGCGGGCGACGGGCGACGGCGTGGTCACCTCCGCCGCTTCCAACCGTGCCACCGGCAATACGGTCCGCATCGAGCACGCCGGCGGCTACGAGACGGTCTACGCCCACCTGGAGAGCATGAATGTGGTGGCCGGGCAGCGCGTACGCGCCGGGCAGCGGATCGGCAACGTGGGCATGTCCGGGCAGGCCTTCGCCCCGCACCTGCACTATGAGGTGCGCCGGGAGGGCAAGGCCATGGATCCCGTGGGCTATTTCTTCGCTTCCGTCACACCGGCGGAGTATGCGAATATGCTATACATGTCCGTAAATACACAGCAATCAATGGATTAAATCATATGGAGAAACTCTTCTACTCAATCGGCGAAGTGGCCGGCATCCTGGGCGAATCGGTCTCGCTCGTACGTTTCTGGTCCAACTCTTTCCCCAAGTTCATCAAGCCCCAGCGCAACGCCAAGGGCAACCGGCAGTTCACTGCCGCCGACGTCGAGACCTTCAAGCAGATCCACCATCTGGTGAAGGACCGTGGCCTTACGCTGGAGGGTGCTGCCCTGCAGCTCTCGGCCGACCGGCGCCCCGTGGACAGGAGCGTCAAGGCGATCGAATCCCTGAAGGAAATCCGCTCCCAACTGATGGAGATTAAGAAAAATATTTCTTAACTTTGTAAATTGTAAAAAACGCAGTAATTAAAACCGAACGCATATATATGGCTACCACCAAGAAAACCACGAAGGTCGTGCCCACCCCGATGGATGAGCGCGAGACTTTCGTCTCCCTGCAGAAATCGTTTGCAGAAACCGAACAGAGCACCCAGGAAAAGCTGAAAGTCCTCTACGAACTCCAGGCGGCTGACATCGCCATCGACGAGCTGGTCCTCCAGCGCGGCGAGCTTCCCGCGGAAGTCGCCGTCCTCGAGGAGGAACTCGCCGGCCTGAAGGCCAAGACCGAGCGCATCGGCGAGCTGATCGAGGGATACAACCAGACCATCGACGCGGCCAACAAGCAGATTGTCGAGCTGGACGCCGAAATCGAGAAATACCGCAGCCAGCTGGAGAACATCTCCAACAGCCGTGAGTTCGACTCCATCAACAAGGAGCTCGAGAACCAGGGCCTGCTGCGCGCCATCGCCGAGAAGAACATCGGCGAGGCCCGCCAGGCGATCGAAGACCGCAAGCTGGACCGCGAGCGCATCGCCGACCGTATCCTGATCCGCGAGGAGGACCTCAAGGCCAAGCAGGAAGAGCTCGCCACCATCGTGGAGTCCACCGCCAAGGAGGAGAAGGTCCTGCAGGCCAAGCGCGCCGCCTGCGCCGCCAAGATCGACGAGCGCACGCTGAGCGCCTACGAGCGCATCCGCGGCAACGCCCACAACCACCTCGCCGTGGTGACCCTGTTCCCCAAGAACGAAGACGGCACCTACGGCGACGCCTGCGGCGGCTGCTTCCATACCATCACCCCGCAGCGCATCATCGACATCGCTTCCGGCAAGAAGCTTGTCATCTGCGAGCACTGCGGCCGCATCATCGTCAATCCTGACATTTAATCGGGATGGCTGCGCAACGCCCCGGCAGCACCCGCAAGCGGGACCAGGCGGTCAACCTGGAGACATTAGGCGTCGAGCTCGGCAACAAGCCGCCTCAGGCGCCGGATGTCGAGGAGGCCGTCCTGGGCGCCATGTTGCTGGAGCCTTCCTGCGTGGACCTGGCGATGGAGGAGCTCACCCCCTCCTGTTTCTATGATCCCAAACACCGGATGATCTTCGAGGCGATGTCCCGCCTGGTCACGGACCACACTTCGGTGGACATCATCACGGTGAGCAGCGAGCTCAAGGCCAAGGGCGACCTGGAGGCCGTGGGCGGCACGGTCGTGCTCGCGAACCTGTCCGAGAAGGTCGGGTCCGCGGCGCACATCGAGTACTATATCAAGATCCTCAAGCAGAAGACGATCCAGCGCGACCTGATCACGGCCTCGTACGACATCCTGCGGGATTCGTTCGACGACTCGATCAAGGTCGACGACCTGATCGACAAGGCGCAGAGCAAGGTCTACGACGCCATCCAGAGCAATGTCCGCCGCGAAGTGCAGGACATCGGCAGCCTGATCAACATGGCGATGACCGACATCGAGAAGATGCAGGACAACACCGGCCTGAACGGCGTTCCGTCGGGCTTCCTGAGCATCGACCGCGTGACCATGGGCTGGCAGCGCTCCGACCTGATCATCCTGGCGGCGCGCCCCTCCGTGGGCAAGACGGCGTT
>CAJOHX010000042.1 GCA_905234475.1 uncultured Bacteroidales bacterium
CTAGCTCTCCAGCAGCACGAACGGGGCCCAGAGCAGCGGGTCCGGATAGGTCTGGCGCAGGGTCTCGCGGGCGGCCTGGAAGGCCGCGCGGATGTCCTGACCGGCTGCGAGGTTCGTGTAGAAGAGGCGCATCATCTCGGCCGTGACCTGGTCGTTGACCTTCCACAGCGACATGAGGATGGACCGCACGCCCGCTTTCTTGAAGGCGCGCTGGAGGCCGTAGACGCCGTCGGAAGAAATGCTTCCGACGCCGCTCTGGCAGGCCGACAGCACGATGAGGTCCGTGCCGCGCAGGTCCAGCTGCGAGATCTCCGCGGCGGTCAGCAGGCCGTCCTCGCCGGACTCGGCCGGGCCTTCTTCCTTGAGCGCGTTGGCTCCGGAAAACACGAGCCCGGAGCGTTCCATCGGATCTTCCTCTCCGTCAAAATAATAGCCGTGCGTGGCCACGTGCAGCAGGTCCGGCGCTGCGCCGGAGAGCGCCTTGAAGCGCGACTCCAGGCCCTCCTCGCCGGTGTACAGGTCTACGTCCAGCCTGCCTCGCAGGATCTCGTCCGCCGCCTCCACTTCGTCGAGCGAACCGGGCAGGTACCCCCACTCTTCTTCGCCGCCGCGGGTTTCTGACGCATAATAAGAGACTTCCTCGGCGCTGAGGTTGTAGTCGAAGCCGCCGAACAGGGCCGCCGTGCGCTCGGAATCCGCCGGCTTCCGGTCGGTCAGTTCGCGCGTGGAGGACACGCGGTGCAGCTCGAAGAGGTCCATCGCGCAGTCGCCCGTATCGGACGGGAAATGCTCGAAGGCAAAGGCGTTGAGGAAACTGTCCATGGCGAAATAGACCTTGTCGCCTGGCTTGAGGTACTCTTCCAGCGGCTTCCAGAAGACATTGTAGAACTCCGGGCTGCCGTAGATGCCTTCGGCTAAGTCGGGATTGGCGAAGAACTCGATCAGGTGTTCTTCATCCACGACCAGCGGGATGCAGCGCGGCTGGTCCCAGTCGCTGCGCAGCACCAGCATGAAGTAGATCGGCACGTCCTTCGTGCCGCTCTGGAAGTATTCGACCGCAATCTCATCGGGACGGAGGGCGCGGCGGACATCCTGCCAGCGGAGGTCCGCCAGGGCCAGGAAGTTGCCGTAGTCGTGGGAGCGGTGGAGCAGCACGTTCTCCAGCGAATCCGCCTTCACCTTCGCCAGGTGGCGCTCACGCGCCGGCAGGCCCGGGTCCTGCGCCGCTCCGCTGCGGAGCGCCTTCATCTGGGCGAGCGTCTGCTGCAGGGAGGCGTCGCCGGAGTCGGCAATGAGCCGCTCCAGGCCGATGCCGGCGCCCAGCAGGAAGTTCTTGCGCAGCAGGAGCGCGTCGTAGATAGGGCTGGCCAGCGACGGGTCGAGGGTGGTCAGGTAGGCATAGTGGACCGTCGGGATGACAGAGGCATAGTAGTATTCGCGCTCTGCTTCCGTCATATACGAGAGGTTGACCTTCATGTCGCGGCGGAGTTCGTCGTTGTACTCCTCCATCGCCTCGCCCATCAGTTTGGTGTCCTGGGTTCTCTCGATGATCACCGCCCGCAGGGCCAGATCAGTCAGGTAGGCCCGTCCGCCCCTCCCGGACTGCCGGTGCAGCCGGACGGTTTCGTCCGCTTTGGCCAGCGCGTCGCGGGGCCGCTCGGCGGCCATGTCGGCTTTGATTCCTTCCATGAGGACCTTGAACTCGTACTCGATTCCGCCGGGGCTGGGCTCCAGAAGCGTCCGGATATAGGGAGCATCCTTCCCGTATTTGTTCTCCAGCCAGTCCAGGGCCACCTGGCGGAACTGTCCGGCCTGTTCCTTCTGCCCGGAATACTCCAGGTATCTGCTGTATTGGTGGAGCATGGTCACATACTTGTCGTTCTGGATGCCGTAGGCTTCCTCGTACGTGCTCATCGCCTGCCACATGTAAGTGAGCGCATCTTCGTAGTTGCCCAGCAGGCTGGCCTGGGTCGCCATGTAACGGTACACATCGGACGATGCAGAAGGGTTGAACGGCTTCTGCTGCTGCAGGCGCTTCTGGAGCCGTTCTCCCATCTCGATTGATTCCTTCAGGTGGCCGGTCAGGGCGTACACCCCCATTTGCGCCTGCTCGTAATCATAGCGCCAGGAGGCGGGCGCTCCGACGCGGTCTATCAGGGCGGCGGCTTCGTCCAGCCGCTGCTGCGCTTCTGTGAAGCGTCCCAACTTGCTGTAGGCTGCAGCACAGGAGACTAGCATCGGCGTGCGCCCGGGCGTGTCTTTCGCGGTCTTCTCCAGGGCCATTTCCGCATATTCCAGGGCATCCTGGTACGCGCCCCGCTTGGAATACAGCTCACTGAGATTGCGGAGCAGAAAAGGGAAAAAGACCGAGTTTTCTTCGTGGTTGGCTTCGAAAATGGACTGGGCAACCTGGTAATAATCTTCCGCAAGGGACAGATCGCCCAGGGCGACGTAGGCGACGCCCAGATTCATCGTGTTGACGGCTTTTTCCAGAATCTCGCGAGGCTCGGTGACCGTCTCCATCAGTGCGTCCGCCTGTTGGTAATAGGCGATGGCTTCCCGGATGGCCCCCGACTCGAACGAGACGGCGCCCAGGATCTGATACAGGCAGGACCGGGCATGCCGGCTCAGTATGGCGTCCACTTTCTCTGCGTCCAGGTCCTGCTGGGCCTCGAGCAAGACCTGCAGCGACTCCTGCGGCTTGGCTTCCAGACGGAGAATCTCCGCCTTCACGAAGGCGGGATAGGCCCGGTAGATGGCGGCGTTCGCCGAATTACCGGCCGCTGCCACGCGCTGCTCCATCTGTTCCAGGACGGCTTTTTTGTCCGCCACCAAATCCATGGCGCCTTCGGTGTCCATCAGGGCTTCCAGCTCCTGGATGACGGGGTCGACACGCTGCGCCTGCACCAGGCAGGCCGCAAACAGCAGACAGCAGAGCAGCAGGACTTTCTTCATATCAATACACGAATCCGGCCGTCAGGGCGTCTTCTTTGTCGCTGCGGCGCAGGGCGCGCTGCAGCGAACGGGTGTCGTAGCAGCGGACGGTGCCGAAGGGGAGGTAGCGCGCGCCTTCCAGCACCACGAAGGGATACTGGTCCAGCACGAGCTCGGCGCCGGCATCCAGCAGGATGCCCTCGGAGCCCTCCTTGCCGTCGAACTCGAGGCAGACGGTCGGGTCTCCGTTGCTAATGCGCAAAATATTGACATACAGGGGAATGTCTGCGCCGTTGCGCAGCTTGAACACCGCCGCGTCCCCGTCGGGCACGATGGTCAGCGCCAGCTTCGGATTCTTTGCGCCCGCCCCGGCAAGTCCTTGCAGCGACACCGCCAGCGAGTCGGTGAACGCCGCGCCACCCTGCGCGCGGAAGGATGCGCCGAGGACGGCGTAACTGGCCGCCGCGGCGCCGTGGCCTTCGATGCTCCGCTTCATTTCCGCGTTGACCGCGCCGGTGCGTGAGCCGGCCTTGTCGCGGACGCTGCGCACCGCCTCCATCACCGTGCATTCGCCCGGCGTCTCATAGGGGTACAGCAGGCTGTTGCTGCTGTCGAAAATGGTCACGGACGCGCCCGCTTCGAGCTGCAGGCGGTCGCCCAGCTGCAGTTCGCGGTTGCGCTCCGCGGCCGTCCAGGCGCTTTCCGATTTCAGGCAGACCCGCACCGTCCCTTTGGTCTTGTAGACGGAATACCGGCTCTGCGCAGGCAGGGGGAGGGCCAGCAGGGCGGCCAGCAGGAATATCAGTGTCTTTTTCATTTTTTCTTCTTGAACAATACTTTGGTAAACAGGTCGTAGAACCCATACATCAAGTCGTATGCCAGGGCGCCCAGGCCGATCATCATCATCGGCAGGGAGAAGTCCAGCAGGATACCCGGGCCGATGTACAGGCTGTAGCCGATATAGAAGAAGGCAACCATCAGCAGGAACTGGCTGCCCCGCACCAGCAGGGAAGAGGCCTTGCCCCACTTGTGGTCGCGGATCAGCAGGGAGATCCAGGTGAACAGCGCGCAGACCAGCGCAGCAATGAGCACCACCAACCACCGCGGCACCTGCCGCAGGGGTTTGCCGGAGAGGATCGTCTGCGCAATCTTCGCATGGATCAGCAGGCCCGGCATGTCGGCTTCGGCGGGCGTCAGGTGCACATCCTGCAGGTCATGCAGGTCGCCGACGAACACGCCCCGGCCGCGGATCGTTTCGGCCACGGAAGGCTCTCCGGACAGGATCTCGTCCGCCTCGAAGATGGGGAATTCCACGCCGTCGAAGCGGATCAGCTCGCTCGCTGCGCCCCGCTGGCGCACCTGCGCGGCCAGGTCCGGCCGCAGCTGCTCCGCCACGGCCAGGCCGACGGCCTCCAGCGGCCCGTTCTCCGTGTCGAACACGGGGCGGTAGCTCCGGACCACGTCGCGTGCGGACCCGGCGGAAAGGTTGACGGCGCCGAAGCGCGCGTCCAGCACGTCGTCGTAGAAGAAGGACACCAGGTCGGGCCGGGTGGCGTCCAGCGGCAGCACCATTCCTTCCGTCAGGCAGACCGCATCGGACAGGTCCGCGTCGCCCTCCTGGCCCGGATAGCGGAAGAACACGTCGATCGCGACGGCCTTAGGCTGCATCATCGAGAGGGCGTCCAGCAGCGCGGCGATGCCGGCGCGGTCCAGGTCGCCGATGTCCACCACCGCGATGTCTTCGCTCATCCGCGCCACCCCGTGCGAGGCGGTGCGGACGTAGAAGTCCGAGAACGAGAAAGACTCCTTGCTGCTGGAGTAGGTGGACAGGGACAGGATCCTGTTGAGCGCCGTCTGCGAGAGGGCAAACGCCGCTGCGGTGACCGCCACGATGGCAAGGAGGTATTTGGGTGCTTTTTTCAATGCTTCGGTTATCGATTCAAAGATATATAATTATCTTTGTAAGTCACATGATTAACGTCAAAGAACTACAGAATATGCACAAAAAAACCATCACCGCGGCGATTTCGCTGCTTGTCGCCCTGACGGCTTTTGCCCAGCAGTCGAACGTAAACCTCAGCTATAACCCTCAGAAGGACACCGAGGGGTTGATTCCCTTCAGCGCGAATCTGAATTCGCCGCAGGTCAATGACGACCATACCGTCATTTTCCGGCTCAGGGCCCCCAAAGCGGAGTCCGTCGCCCTTTCGGGCGCTATGACGACGGTCATGGGCGTCCGCGGGAACATCCCTTTTACCAAGGGAGAAGACGGCATCTGGACCCTCACTATCGGTCCTCTCCCGGTCGACATGTACCAGTACAATCTCGTTGTCGACGGCGTCAGCATGGCGGATCCCAATAATACCTATGCCGCCTTTACGGCGATGCCTCCCTACAGTGAGCTCATCGTCCATGGCGACGGACCCTCCTGGTGGGATGCGAAGGATGTGCCTCACGGAGCCGTCACCCGTCATATCTACTACAGCCCCGTTACCAAAGGGGAGCGTGAGATCTATGTTTATACTCCTCCCCAGTATGACCCCCAGAAGGCATACCCCGTCCTCTATCTCATGGGCGGAAGCGGCGAACTCCCGTCAAACTGGATGTACGACGGACGCGTGAACTTCATTATGGACAACCTTCTCGCGGAAGGGAAAGCGGAGCCCATGCTGATTGCGCTTGTGAACAACCAGGTCGTTCACCGCAATCATCCCCAGCACGCCGATCTCACGTTCGATATCATGGAGCGTGAGTATCGCGAGGCCGTCATCCCCTTTGTCGACAGTCACTACAAGACCATTGCCAATCCGCATGGCCGTGCCATTTCCGGTCTTTCGATGGGTGGCCGCCACACGATGTTCGTCGGCCTGAAGTCGCTGGATCTCTTCGCAAACTTCGGTGTCCTCAGCGCAGGTGACAACACGCCCGAGCAGACCCTTGGCGAATTCCTCAATGACCCGAAAGCCAACGACAAGGTGGATTATCTGTTCATCGGACAGGGCGGGGCAGAGGAGAAGGGCATGTTCAATGTCCGTGTCAAGGGCTTCCGGGATGCGCTTGACAAGCACGGGATTGAATATGAGTACTTCTGCGTCGGCGAGGCCGGCCACGACTGGTCGACCTGGAGGCATCTCCTCTATTATGGATTCCTCCCGAAGCTCTGGAAGAAATAACCCGGTAGTTTGAAGCTCATTCTCTGTCCAGACTCTTTCAAAGGCTGCCTCCCCGCGCGGGAGGTCGCCCGGGAGCTCTCGTCCGCCATCCGGGAGGTGCATCCCGGTTGGGAGACCGTTGAGCTGCCTCTCGCCGATGGGGGAGAGGGGACCCTGGACGCCCTGGTCCCGGCCCTGGACGGACAGCTTTGCAGGACAATGGTCACGGACCCGTTGGGCCGGCAGGTGGAGGCTGCATACGGCCTCTGCGGACAGACGGCCGTCATCGAAGTGGCCGAGGCCTGCGGGTTGTGGCGCCTGTCCCCGTCTGAGCGCCACCCGCTCGTGACCACCAGCCGGGGCGTGGCCGAACTGCTGCTGGCCGCCCGCGCGGAGGGCGCCCGGAACTTTCTCGTCGGTCTGGGCGGCACGGCAACCTGCGACGGCGGTGCCGGGATGCTGGAAGTCCCGGGCCTGCGCGAGAAGCTGGCGGGGTGCAGTTTCGAGCTGCTCTGCGACGTAGACAGCCCGCTGCTCGGAGCGGAGGGCGCTGCCCGCGTATTTGCCCCGCAGAAGGGGGCTTCCCCCGGAGAAGTGGAGGTCCTGGAGCGGCGCCTGGCCGCGCTGGCGGAGCGGCTGCTTGCCGAGACCGGCACGGATGTGCGCCATCTCCCGGGCGCGGGCGCTGCCGGGGGCCTGGGCGGGATGCTGATGGCGTGTTTCGGCGCCAGACGCTCTTCCGGAATCGACCGGATACTGGAAATCATTGAGTTTGACCGAAAGGTGGCGGGAGCGGACCTGATCATCACCGGGGAAGGGAAGTCCGATGCGCAGACGCTGCACGGTAAGGTCCCATTTGGCGTCCTGCGCCACGCAGGGGGCATCCCGGTGGTGCTGATGTCCGGGCAGATCGAGCATTCGGAGGACCTGCTCTCTGCGGGCTTCCGCGCACTCATCCCGGTTACGCCCGCAGAGATGCCGCTGGACGAAGCCTTACGCCCGGAAACGGCCCGGATGAACCTGCGACGGGCAGTCAACATTTGTATTTCACACAATAAATATACTAGCCATGAACAAGTTAATTGCATTTTTCGCATTTCTGTGCCTTGCGGTGGGGACCACCGGCGCTAAGGGCAGCGTTCCGAACCTTGGTAAGATAGATACCAAGAAGCTCGAGTATACGATCCCGTATATTCCGGTGGAGAATCGCTCCACCATCCTGCCGAAGCACAATATCTGCTCCATCGCCCCCGCGGAGGAATCTTCGGACTATTTCATCACCGGCAACGGTTCCCTTCGCATCCAGGCTTCCGGCCAGCCCTATAACGATGTGATGTCCTATACCCAGGAGCTGCTCTTTGAGCCGAAATGGGCGGAGACTCCCATGCCTCCAGACATGCGCCCCTACATGCCCCGCATCCGCCAACTGCTGCTAGAGGGCAAGCCGGATGAGGCGAACGCCCTGGTGGACGAGGCCCAGAAAAAGGCCGGCTTCGACAAGTACATGAATTTCGACAACAGTATTCTGTACCCCGAAGCCGGGCCGCGGAGGCACACAGCCTTCACGCTCACCTTCCGCCGGCCGGAGCAGCCCGATACCCGGGACTATTTGCGCTTCCTGGACATGCAGAACGGCATGATCACCGCCATGTGGACGGATGCGCGCGGTTCTTTCCGGAACGAATGCTTCTGCGCCTACGACGGGGACATCACCGTGAACCGCTTCACTGCGCCGAAGGGACAGCTGGACCTGGACGTGGAGATGCAGCTGCCCAGATTGGCTGGCAGCACCCATCAGCTGAATATCGAGGACGGCGTGATCACGCTGGCCTGCGCGTACAATCCGGACTTCGGCCACAAGGGCTACGCCGTGGTCATCCGCTTCCTGCCCAAAGGCGGCACCATGAAAAAGACCGAAAAAGGCATGCGCATTTCCGGCGCGGACGGCCTGATGATCGTCGCGAAGATTGCGAGGTTCGAAAGCGACTTCACCTTTGATTGCGCCAAGCCCGTCCGTGACGGACTGCTGGCCATGAAGGTCGATTTCGACCGGCTGCTCAAGGGTAACGAAAAATACATCGGTGAGCGGATGGACCGTTCCCGGATTCATCTGAGCTCCGACGAAGACATGCTGCTTTCCGGCGAGGAACTGCTCCGTCGCGCCCACAGCAAGAACGAACTGGATCCCGCCCTGCTGGAGAAGCTCTATGACATGGGCCGCTTCTTCCAGATCTACGAGACGGGCAAGTATCCTCCCTTGACGGGCCAGCACAACATCAACACGAACCTGCAGGTCTGCGCGGGAAACAACACGGGCCTCTTTGACGAGATGGACGCGTATTTCAAGTATTACGAGACGAAGTTCGATGACTTCCGCACCAACGCGATGCTGCTCTACGGCGCCCGCGGCCTGCTGGCCAGTGTCCACTGCGACCCGGATTCCGGCCTGTACTATCATTTCTCCCGCACCTATCCGCATTACGCCTGGACGGGCTGCTTGGGTTGGGTCTACAACGAGTTGTGGGGCTACTACCTCGTCACGGGAGACAGGGAATTCCTGCGGACCCGCCTGATTCCGGCCTACAAGGAAATGGCCCTCTTCTACGAGGATTACGCGTGCGACCGAGGCCCGGACGGCAAGGTCATCTTCTATCCGTCCTTCTCTCCGGAGAACCCGACCCCGAATCCCGGCTATGAGACGGTCACCAGCAGAGACATCAATCCCACGAGGATCAACTCCGTCATGGACATCGCCATATGCCGCGAGATCCTGATGAACCTGATCGATGGCTGCAAGACCCTGGGCATCGAGGCGGAGAACATCCCCCACTGGGAAGCCCAGCTCGCATCCCTTCCAACCTATCTCTTGGACTTGGACGGCGGCCTCAAAGAATGGGCCTGGCCAACGATCGAGGAGAACTACAACCACCGCCACGTGTCCCACCATTATGACGTATGGCCCGGCCGCGCGGTTACGCCCGAAAAGGATCCCGCGCTGACGGAAGCCATCATCATCTCCAACCGCAAGCGGGCCCAGCAGGACGACTCCGCCCATGGCATCATCCACCGTGCCTTCACGGCCATCCGCCTGAAGGATATGGAAGAAGCCGAGCAGAACCTGAGCCAGTTACTCAATCACGGCTTCGTCCGCCGCACGCTGCAGACCAGCCACTTCCCCTACAGGGGCGTGTTCCCGGATCTAACGGGCGCTGTCCCGTCGTTCCTGGTGGAGATGTGCGTCTTCAGCGAGCCCGGCACGGTGGAATTCCTGCCGGTGATGCCCGCAGGCTTGATGCACGGCGCCATTGACGGCGTCTGGCTATATACCTTCGCCAAGCTGAATCACATGGACTGGGACGAGAAGGGCATCCGTGCCTCCATCACCTCCAATCAGGCCCAGACCCTGACGCTTCGCAACCGCCGGGAAGGCTGCCGCATCCTCGTGAACGGCAAGGAACTGGCCAAGGACGGCGACCATGTCCAGTACACGTTCAAGACTGGCGAGACCGCACAGATCGAAATCATCATCTGATCAAACCTTCTCCGAGTATGAAAAAAGCTGTGGTAAATCCACAGCTTTTTTTTGTCATTGTTTTAATGCTGACCTACTAATAATCAGCTTAATACTCCTCCTCGTTAAAAAAATCGAGTAGTATGCCTCTGATAGCGTACAAGGCCGATTTTCATGTTTTGCGTCTGGTTATGCGTCCGTTTATTCGGGTCTAAAATGCCTCAGAAT
>CAJOHX010000043.1 GCA_905234475.1 uncultured Bacteroidales bacterium
CAACCGTGCACCGACCCTGCACCGCCTCGGTATCCAGGCGTTCCAGCCGCGCATGATCGAAGGCAAGGCCATCCAGCTGCATCCGCTCGCCTGTACGGCGTTCAACGCCGACTTCGACGGTGACCAGATGGCTGTCCACCTCCCGCTCGGCAACGCCGCCATCATGGAGGCGCAGCTGCTGATGCTCGGCTCGCAGAACATCCTCAACCCGGCCAACGGCGCTCCGATCACGGTCCCTTCCCAGGACATGGTTCTCGGTCTGTACTACATCACCAAGATCCGTCCGGGCGCCAAGGGCGAGGGCAAGAGCTTCTACTCCCCCGAGGAAGTCATCGTGGCCTACAACGAGAAGGCCATCGACATGCACGCGAAGATCAACGTCCGCATCCCCGTCGACAAGCAGGACGCCTCCAAGGGCGAAAAGCTCGTCGAGACGACCGCCGGCCGCATCATCGTGAACCAGTACGTCCCCGAGGAAGTGCCGTTCGTCAACGAGCTGCTGGGCAAGAAGGCCCTCCGCAAGATCATCACCGACGTCATCAAGAACACCGGCGTGACCCGCACGGCACAGTTCCTCGACGACATCAAGAACCTCGGTTACGACCAGGCCTTCCGCGCCGGTATCTCCTTCAACCTGGGCGACGTCCTCGTCCCGGCTGAGAAGACCACCCTGGTGGAGGAAGCCTACAAGCAGGTTGCCGCCATCCGCGACGACTACGATATGGGCTTCATCACCAACAACGAGCGCTACAACAAGGTGATCGACCTGTGGTCCTCCGTGGACAACCGCCTGACCGGCATCGTCACGAAGCAGATCTCCGCCGACCAGCAGGGATTCAACCCCGTGTTCATGATGCTGGATTCCGGTGCCCGTGGTTCTACCACGCAGATCAAGCAGCTCTGCGGCATGCGAGGCCTGATGGCCAAGCCGCAGAAGGCCGGCGCCTCCGGAGCCGACATCATTGAGAACCCGATCGTGTCCAACCTGAAGGAGGGCATGACCGTGCTCGAGTACTTCATCTCCACGCACGGCGCCCGCAAGGGTCTGGCCGACACCGCCCTCAAGACGGCTGACGCAGGTTACCTGACCCGCCGTCTTGTCGACGTGTCCCACGACGTGATCATCACGGAGGAGGACTGCGGCACGCTCCGCGGCCTCATCGCCACGGCCATCAAGAACAAGGACGAGGTCGTCGAGTCCCTCGGCGAGCGCATCCTGGGCCGTACTTCCGTGCACGACATCTTCAACCCGCTGACCGGTGAGCTCATCATCAAGGCCGGCGAGGAGATCCGCGAGAAGGAAGCCGACCTGATCGACTCCCTGCCCATCGAGCAGGTGGAGATCCGTTCGGTGCTCACCTGCGAGAGCCGCAAGGGCGTCTGCGCCAAGTGCTACGGACGCAACCTCGCGACCAGCCGCATGGTCGAGAAGGGCGAAGTGGTCGGCGTCATCGCCGCCCAGTCCATCGGTGAGCCGGGTACGCAGCTGACGCTCCGTACCTTCCACGTCGGTGGTACCGCCTCCTCCTCCGCTGCCGATTCCTCCATCGAGTCCAAGTACGACGGTATCCTCAAGTTCGAGGAGCTCCGTACCATCGAGCGCGTCACGGACGACGGCAAGAGCGAGGATGTCGTGGTGAGCCGCATGACCGAGCTCCGCATCCTTGACGAAAACACCGGCATCACCTTCTCCCAGTACGATGTGCCCTACGGCGCCGTGCTGTACAAGAAGGACGGTGACAAGGTCAAGAAGGGAGACCTGATCTGCGACTGGGACGCCTACAACGCCACTACCATCGTCGAGGTCGCCGGTACGGTGCGCTTCGAGAACATGATCGAAGGCTCGACCTTCCAGAAGGACGCCGCCGACGAATTCTCCATCAGCACCGACAAGGTCATCATCGAATCCAAGGACAAGACCAAGAGCCCTGCCCTGCACATCGTCAACGAGAAGGGCGACTCCGTCAAGACCTTCAACCTGCCGGTCGGCGCCCATGTGATGGCCGAGAACGGCAGCGCCGTCAAGGTGGGCGACGTGATCATGAAGATCCCGCGTGCCATCGGCAAGGCCAGCGACATCACCGGTGGTCTGCCGCGCGTCACGGAACTGTTCGAAGCCCGCAACCCGTCCAACCCCGCCATCCTCTCCGAGATCAACGGTGAGGTCCTGATGGGCAAGGTCAAGCGCGGCAACCGCGAAATCGTGGTCCAGAACAAGTCCGGCGTGAAGAAGACCTACCTCGTGCCGATGACCAAGCAGATCCTCGTCCAGGAGAACGACTACGTCAAGGCGGGTACCCCGCTGTCCGACGGCGGCGTGTCTCCGAGCGACATCCTGTCCATCCTCGGTCCCGTCAAGGCGCAGGAGTACATTGTCAATGAGGTGCAGGCCGTCTACCGCCTCCAGGGCGTGAAGATCAACGACAAGCACTTCGAAATCATCGTACGCCAGATGATGCGCAAGGTCGAGATCACCTTCCCGGGTGACACCGAGTTCCTCACCGAGGAAATGGTGGACAAGTGGCGCTTCATGGACGTCAACGACCGGATCTACGGCAAGTACGTGGTCCTGGACGCCGGCGGTTCCGGCAAGTATGCCCAGGGTGACATCATCGGCGCCCGCGAGATGCGCAGCGAGAACGACTCGCTCGCCCGCCAGGGCCTCGGCCTGATGGTCACGCGTCCGACGCAGCCTGCGACGGCCCGCCTGATCCTCCAGGGTATCACCCGCGCCGCCCTCAAGACCGACAGCTTCATCTCCGCAGCCTCCTTCCAGGAGACCACCAAGGTGCTCAGCGAAGCCGCCATCCGCGGCCGCGTGGACTACCTCGAGGGCCTGAAGGAGAACGTCATCTGCGGTCACCTGATCCCTGCCGGTACGGGTCTCAAGAACTACCAGGACATCATCGTCGGCCGCAAGGACGAGATGGCCCAAGAGCTCAACGAACTGTAGGAAGTTGATCCTCTTACTACAGGAAGGCCGGCCCCGATGGGGTTGGCCTTCCTAATATTTTCATTATCTTTGAGGATATGAAGAAGATTGTACGCCTTTTGTCCTGCGCGCTCGCGCTTGTGCTGTCCGCCTCCTGCGGACGAATGCTCACTTCTCCAGACGGTCTGCTGTCCGCGGAGCTGGATGCCCAGACGCTTTCCGTCTGGTATCACGGCACGTCCGGGAAGCCTGTCCTCGCGGCCCGCGTCCACGTCGGCCTCGTCACGGAGGCGGCGGACCTCGATTCCGCCCTGACGCTTACCCGTCGCGCCGGGAAGTGGAAAGTTAACGAAGATTACATGATGCCGACCGGCAAGCGGCGTCATTGCCACAATGAGGCATATGAGCGGAAGCTCCGTTTCAGCAACCCGACCGGTGAGACGCTGGACGTCGTCCTGCGGCTCTACAATGACGGCCTGGCCGTGAGCTATCAGCTTCCGGCCGGCACCGCCGTCAAGGAAGACCGCACGGCATGGCACATCCCCGAAGGGACGAAGCGCTGGATGGCGCAGCTCAAGACAGACTATGAGTCCTATTATCCCCTCGCCACGAGCGGCCAGCCGATTGCGGGCGACCCGATGGCGCGCTTCAACCGCAATCCCGGCGCGTGGGGATTCCCCGCCCTCGTGGAGCCGGCCGACGGCGTCTTCGCCCTGCTCTGCGAGGCGGACATGCGCCACGGCGACAGCGCCGCTTCGCTCGACAACAACGCCGACGGCGAATGGTACCGCGTCATGCTGACCAGCCCTTTCACCACCGCCGACGGGCGCACGCCCTGGCGGGTGGCGATCCTCGGACAATTATCCGACATCGTGGAGTCCACCCTGGTGAACGACCTCTCCGCCTATGCCGCCTTTGATGCCGATTGGGTGGAGCCGGGCGTCTCGTCCTGGGTCTACTGGGCCTATAACCACGGCTCCAAGGATTTCCGGACCAACAAGGCCTACATCGACCTGGCGGTCGAAATGGGCTGGCCCTACTGTCTCATCGACTGGGAATGGCCCCAGATGGAGGGCGGCGACATTGAGGGCGTGATGGCCTACGCGAAGGAAAAAGGCGTCAAGATCAATCTCTGGTACAACTCCGGCACTTCCTGGATCGGCAACGGCGCGCCGCAGCCCGAGGACCGGCTGAACGACCCGGAGCGCCGCGAAAAGGAACTCGCCTGGCTGGAAAGCCTCGGCGTGAGCGGCATCAAAGTGGACTTCTTCCTGCCCGACGGCGCTGACATGATCGATTATTATCTGGACATCCTCGAGGACGCCGCGAAGCACCACCTGCTGGTGGACTTCCACGGCAGCACCATCCCGCGCGGATGGCAGCGCACCTGGCCGAACATGATGTCGATGGAGAGCGTGCTCGGCGCGGAATGGTACAACAACGGCCCCTTCCTGACACCGCGCGCGGCGGCGCACAACGCGACCCTCCCCTTCACCCGCGGCGTCATCGGCCCGATGGACTACACCCCCGGCACCTTCTCCGACAGCCAGTTCCCGCACATTACCACCTACGCCCATGAGCTGGCGCTTCCCATCCTCTTCGAGTCCGGCCTCCAGCACATGCCCGACCGACCCGAGGCCTACGCGGCGCTGCCGGATGAGGTCAGGGCCCTGCTGTCCGGTCTGCCGGCCGCCTGGGACGACACCCGCCTGCTGGCGGGCTACCCGGGCGAGTACGCCGTCATCGCCCGGCAGAAAGCCGGGAAATGGTACATCGCCGGCATAAACGGCCGCGACGAAGCGGCAGACCTCTCCTTCGCGCTGGACCGCCTGGACGGCCGTCCTTCTTCCTTCCGGCTCTTTGCCGACGGACAGGAGGACCGGGCCTTCCGCATCGAGGCACTCAACGCAGCAGGCCCGGTCACGATTCCGTGCCGGGCCCGCGGTGGGTTTGTCCTGGTCTCCGAGTAAGCCCCGCCTACCCGAACAGCGTTGTCGACAGATATCTTTCGCCCGTGTCGGGCAGCAGCGCGACGATGAGTTTGCCGCGGTAGGCTTCCTGGCGCGCGAGGGCGAGGGCGGCGCTGAAGGCGGCTCCGGAAGAGATGCCGACCAGCAGCCCGAGCCGCTCGGCGAGCAGGCGGGCGCCCGCAAAGGCGAGCTCGTCCGTGACCGTGAGCACACGGTCCACGTATTCAGCCAGATAGGTCTGCGGAACGAAGCCCGCACCGATGCCCTGGATCTTGTGCTTGCCGGGGACGCCGGTGGTGATCACGGCGGAGGTGGCGGGCTCCACACCGACAATCTCCACGCCCGGCTTGTGCGCCTTCAGCGCCTTGCCGGTGCCGCTGAGCGTGCCGCCGGTGCCGATGCCGGCCACGAACACATCCACCGCACCGTCGGTGTCGCGCCAGACCTCCTGGCCCGTCGTGCGCTCGTGGGCGGCCGGATTGGCCGGGTTGGTGAACTGCCCCAGGATCACGGCGCCGGGGAGTTCGCTGCGGATCTCCTCCGCCTTGGCGATGGCGCCCTTCATGCCTTCGGCGCCGGGCGTGAGCACGATCTGCGCGCCAAAAGCCTTGAGGAGGTTCCTGCGCTCGACGCTCATGGTGTCGGGCATCGTGAGAATGGTCTTGTATCCCTTGGCGCGGGCCACCCAGGCCAGGCCGATGCCGGTGTTGCCGCTGGTGGGTTCGACGATGGTGGCGCCCTCCGAGAGGATGCCTTTCTGCTCGGCGTCCTCAATCATGGCAAGGGCGATGCGGTCCTTGACGCTGCCCCCCGGGTTGTTGCGCTCGAGCTTGACTGCGATGCGCGCTATCTGGCCTTCCAGGCCGGAGACCTCCAGGAGCGGGGTGTTCCCGATGAGGTCGGTAAGTTTCTGGTAAATCATAATGTAAATATAAACATTTTTTCGTCATTCCGGGCTTGACCCGGAATCTCCTGTGTTAGTCGGCAAGCGCCTGGTCAAGGTCGGCGATGATATCGTCGATGTGCTCGACGCCGATGGACAAACGGATGGTCGTAGGAGTAATGTGCTGCTCTGCGAGTTCTTCGGGACTGAGCTGCGAGTGGGTGGTCGTGTAGGGGTGGATCACCAGGCTCTTGACGTCGGCGACGTTGGCGAGCAGGGAGAAGATCTGCAGTCGGTCGATGAAACGCCAGGCGTCTTCCTGCGTGCCCTTGATCTCGAAGGTGAAAATGGAGCCTGCACCCTTCGGGAAATAGCGACAGTACAGCGCGTGGTCCGGATGGTCCGGCAGGGCCGGGTGGTTGACTTTCGCCACCCTGGGGTGTTTGGAGAGGTATTCCACGACCTTGAGGGCATTCTCCGTGTGGCGCTCGATGCGCAGCGGCAGGGACTCGACGCCCTGCAGCAGGATCCAGGCGTTGAAGGGGCTGATGGCGGCGCCGGTGTCGCGCAGGAGCACGGCGCGGATGCGCGTCACGAACGCCGCCGGGCCAGCCACGTCGGCGAAGACGGCGCCGTGGTAGCTGGGATCCGGTTTCGCGAGGGTCGGGTATTTATCGGCGTTCGCCTTCCAGTCGAACTTGCCGCCATCCACGATCACGCCGCCAAGTGAACTGCCGTGGCCCCCAATGAATTTCGTTGCGGAGTGCACGACGATGTCGGCGCCGTGGTCCAGCGGGCGGACAAGGATGGGGGCGAAGGTGTTGTCCACGATGAAGACTATGCCGTGGCGGTGGGCCACTTCGGCGATGCCTTCGAAGTCGGCGACGTCGGAGTTGGGGTTGCCGAGGGTCTCGGCGTAGATGACCTTGGTGTTGGGTTTTATCGCCGCTTCCAGCGCCCGCAGGTCGTTGACTTTCAGGATGGTATTCTCAATTCCCCGGGTGGGGAGGGTATGGGTGATCAGGTTGAAGGAGCCCCCGTAGAGGTTGTCCGCGGCGATGATGTGGTCGCCCTGCTGAAGGATGTTCTGCAGCGCGTAGGTGATGGCCGATGCGCCGGAGGCGACGGCGAGGCCGGCCACACCGCCTTCGAGCGCGGCGACGCGCTCTTCGAAGACGGCCTGGGTGGAGTTGGTCAGGCGGCCGTAGATGTTGCCCGGGTCGCGAAGGCCGAAGCGGTCGGCCGCGTGCTGACTGTTACGGAAGACGTAGGAGGTCGTCTGGTAAATCGGTACGGCGCGTGAATCGGAAGTGGGGTCCGGGGTCTCCTGGCCGACATGGATGGCCAGCGTCTCAACATGGTAATTACTGGTGCTCATATTCTTTGTATTTATTGTTTTCTGTTCCGCCCGCCAGCCGGAGCGACCGTCCGCTTACCGCTTGACGGTCATCTCCGCCTGGCCCGGGCTTGTCATCCTGGCGTCAGCCGACCTTCCCACGCTCTCGCACGGCTCCCGACTGCACGGGCCAACGTGCGCAGGCTCTCGCACACCCCACCCAACGGCTTCCGCAGTCAAACAACTGATGCAAAGGTCGAGAGTATAGATAATAATTCCAATGAATATTAGAATTTAAGAAAATATACCTATATTTACAAAGTAATCAGATGGATTATTCCAAATAAATGGTAATTTTTGGTGCTGAACAGATTATTATTCTTTACTGATATGAGTGGACTTGACGCTACCGATCTGGCCATCCTGCGGATCCTGCAGGAGGACGCCGCGCTGACCAACAAGCAGGTTGCCGCGCGGGTGCATTTGTCGCCGACCCCCGTGTTTGAGCGCATCAAGCGCCTGCAGGAGCAGGGCTATATCCGCGGCTACCGCGCCATCCTGGATGCGGAGAAGCTGGACTGCTCGTTCATCGCGTTCTGCTACATCAAGATGAAGCAGCATACCTTCGAGAACGCGCAGCGTCTGATGGAGGCGGTGCAGACGATGGAGGAAGTCGGCGAATGTTACAATATATCAGGCGATTACGATTTCTTGCTGAAGGTCTACGTGTCCAGCATGAAGGAATACCAGCAGTTCGTGCTGCGCATTCTCGGCGAGCTCGACTGCATCGGCGGGCTCAACAGTACCTTCGTCATGGGCGAAGTCAAGAACACCCACGCCGTCCCGGTGCGCTAGCATCAACGCAAGTTCCCGCAGCCCCGGTTGAAGGTCTCCAGGAAATATCACGTTCCGGAAGTACGGCAGACATTCCGCCAGGCTCTCCACGGTCTGTCCCACGAAAAAGTCCTCCTCCAGCGCCTGCTTGCGGGTGCCGCCGCCACTGTTGCTTGCCGCCCAGCCCTGGCTGCCCTCATCAAAGAAACAATAGGGCTTCCCTTCTTCGTCGAAGCGGAATTCCAGACAGGTGCCGGAATGGTATTCCCTCCCGGGCACTGCGCCCACCCAGATGTCCGCCTGGCGGAAACGGAGGCCGTTTTCCTGCGCGAAACGCTCGCCGAAACTGTCGTACCAGCCCCGGACGAGCACGTCCCGTTCCTGCAGCATCGCCTTCAGCGCCGGCGTCACGCCGATGGACTTGAGGGTATAAGGAATGACGAGATACTTCAGCCCGCGGAAGGCATCCAGGAAACCGGGACCCACTTCGGTGATCCCCTTCTCGAACTCCAGGCCGTTGTATTCCTCCGCCCAGGAACGGCCCTTGCCCGCATCATACGATACGTCCAGGTCCTCTTCGCAGACCTTCCCCTTGCCGCAAACCTTCAAAGGACGGCCGAAGGTATAAGAGAACGAGATGTCCTTGTTATGCAGGGAATAGCTCATGACGGTCAGATGCCGGCGCCGTCGGTGAACAGCGGCTGTTCGACCGCGCGGGTCTGCAGGATCCGCGAGCGGGGCGGGACGCTGTGGGTGAGCCAGACGTTGCCGCCCACCACGGTGTCGTGGCCGATGGTCACGCGGCCGAGGATGGTCGTGTTGGCGTAGACGGTGACGTTGTCCTCCAGGATGGGGTGGCGCGGCTCGTCGAGCGGCCGGCCGTCGGGATCGTACTTGAAATTCTTGGCGCCTAGGGTGACGCCCTGGTAGAGCATGACATGGTCGCCGATCACGGTCGTGGCGCCGACGACGATGCCCGTGCCGTGGTCGATGGCGAAGTATTCGCCGATCTGCGCGCCGGGATGGATGTCAATGCCGGTGGCCGAATGGGCCATCTCCGTGAGCAGGCGGGGCGCCACGGGAATCTCCAGCAGGAGCAGCTCGTGGGCGACGCGGTAATGGAGCATGACCTTGATCCCCGGATAACAGAGCACAATCTCCGTGCGGTCCACGACCGCCGGGTCGTTGTCGGCAATGGCCTCCACGTCGGTGTGGAGCAGCCGGGAGACCTCCGGGATGCGCTCTATGAAGGCATCCGCTTTCTTGTCTCCCGCAATCTTGCGGACCAGGCTCCGCACACGCACCAGGTCGAGCGCACGGTCGTCCTGCCCGAGATACTCGGGGAAGACGATGCGCCGCATCAGGGTGATCAATTCGTTCAGCAACTCTTCCATGCTTCAAATATAAGAATAAAAATCGCTATCTTTACCTGCCGAAGTAGTTATTACCCGAGATGAAGCCGTTTCCTTCCATAGAGATCGTCCCGCCCCTGAAGGGCATCACCAAAGCCGAACTCCTCGGCAGCATCCGCCCGCTGATGGCGTTCGGGCCGCGCTATATCAACGTCACCTGCCACCGCGACGAATACGAATTCCGGTCCGAGCCGGACGGCGGCTACACGCGTCACCTGCTGCGCAAGCGCATCAGCCAGACCGCCGTCTGCGCCGCCGTGCAGGCGGCCTTCCCGGAGGTGGAAGTGGTCCCGCACCTGATCTGCGGCGGGGCCAGCGCGGAGCTGATCGAGTCGCAGCTGCAGGACTTCAAGTTCATGGGGATCCGCAACATCCTCGTCCTGCGGGGCGACGCCCTTCCGGGCGAAAAGCGCTTCGCGCCCGAGCCCGGCGGCTACAGCCACGCCGACGAGCTGGTCGCCGCCATCCGCCGCTTCGAGGCGGCTGCCGGCGGGCAGCGCCTTTTCACGCTTGGCGTGGGCGGCTATCCCGAAAAGCATTTCGAGTCCCCCAACCTCGAGACGGACATCCAGTACCTCAAGCAGAAGGTGGACGCCGGCGCCGACCAGATTATCACCCAGATGTTCTTCGACAACGCCGTCTTCTATGATTTCACGGCGCGCTGCCGCGCCGCGGGCATCACCGTCCCCATCGTCCCGGGCATCAAGCCCCTCTCCTCCGCCCGGCAGGTGGACCTGCTGCCGGAGAGCTTCTCCATCGACATCCCCGTGGCGCTCACTGCGGAGATTGCCGCCCACCCCGACGCCGCCTACCAGATTGGCGAGGAATGGTGCAAGGCGCAGTGCCGCGACCTGCTCGCGCACGGCGTCGAAGAGATCCATTTCTACACGATGGGGCGCAGCGACAACGTCATCAACGTCCTCAAGGAGTGCTTCTGATGGACGGTCTCCGGCAAGCCATCCATGACAGGATCCTGATCCTGGACGGGGCGATGGGCACGATGCTCCAGCGCCACGGCCTGACCGGCAACAACGAACCCTTCAACCTGACCCATCCCGCTACGGTCTGCGGCATCCACCGCGCCTACATCGCCGCCGGAGCGGATATCCTGTCGACCAACACCTTCGGTGCCAACCGCATTGCGCAGGCGGACTACGGGCTCGCCGCGCAGGCGCGGGAATTCGCACGCGCTGGGGCCGCCTTGGCCCGGGCGGAAGCCAACGCCGCCCCCCGCAAGGTCTGGGTGGCCGGATCCCTCGGCCCCACCGGCAAGTCGCTCACCCTTCCCCAGGACCTTTCCAATCCGGCCTGGCGTCCCGTCAGCTTCGACGAAATGGCAGAGGCTTACGCCGAACAGATCCGCGGCCTGCTGGAAGGCGGCGTGGACGCGCTGCTGCTGGAGACCTGCTTCGACGCGCTGAACGCGAAAGCGGCGCTGTACGCCTTCAGCGGCATCCCGGAAGCGGCCGAACTGCCGCTCATCATTTCCGTATCGGTCAGCGACCGCAGCGGACGGACCCTCACCGGACAGACCCTGGAGGCCTTCTTCCACTCCGTCCGCCATGCCCGGCCGCTATGCTTCGGACTCAACTGTTCGCTCGGCGCAGCCGACCTCGCCCCGCTCGTCGCGGACGTCGCCTCCTGGGCGGACTGTGCCGTGAGCTGCTACCCCAACGCCGGCCTGCCCAACGAGATGGGCGCCTACGACGAGACGCCTGCGCAGACCGCCGCCGCCCTGCAGCGCATGGCGCAGGACGGGCTGCTGAACGTCGTCGGCGGCTGCTGCGGCACCACGCCCGAGCACATCCGCGCCATTGCGGACGCCGTGCGCGGAATAAAGCCCCGGGCTATCCCGGAGGCTGATGCGCGCCCCTTCGTCAGCGGCCTGGAGGCCGTCTGCCTGGACGTGCGGCAGAGCCGCTTTGTCAATATCGGCGAGCGCACCAACGTCGCGGGTTCCCGCAAATTCGCCCGGCTCATCGCCGAAGGCAAATACGACGAAGCCCTGCAGGTGGCCGCCGGACAGATCGAGGGCGGCGCCCCGGTCATCGACATCAACATGGACGACGCGATGCTGGACAGCACCGCTGAAATGGAGCGCTTCCTGCGGCACATCGCCGGGGATCCCGCCGTCTCGAAAGCCGCCCTGATGATCGACTCCTCCCACTGGGAGACGCTGCTCGCCGGGCTCAAGAACGCCCAGGGCCGCTGCATCGTCAATTCCATCTCCCTGAAGGAAGGCGAGGAAGTCTTTCTGGCCAAGGCCCGGGAGATCCGGCGCCTGGGCGCCTCCGTGGTGGTCATGGCCTTCGACGAACAGGGCCAGGCCACGGACTATGAGCGCAAGATTTCCATCTGCCGGCGTGCCTTCCGGCTGCTCACGGAGCAGGCCGGTTACGCGCCCCGGGAGATCATTTTCGACGTCAACGTCCTGTCCGTCGGCACCGGCATCCCGGAGCACGCGCGCTACGCGGTGGACTTCATCGAGGCCGTCCGCTGGATTAAGGCGAACCTGCCGGGGACGCTGACCTCCGGCGGCATATCCAATCTCTCCTTTGCCTTCCGGGGCAACAATCCCGTGCGGGAGGCCATGCACGCCGCGTTCCTCTACCACGCCGTCGCGGCCGGGCTGGACATGGGCATCGTCAATCCGAGCATGCTGCTCCCCTACGACGCCGTCGACCCGGAGCTTCTGCGCGCCGTCGAGGGCGTGATCCTGGACCGGCGGCCGGACGCCACGGAGCGCCTGACGGACGTTGCTTCTTCTTTCATCCAGAAAACCCCGGATCATCCTGGACAACCCCTCCAAAAAGAAGGGGGTTGTCCGGAAAACAGGGGGGATTCCGGGACGGCTTCCGAGCGCCTTGCCCGCGCGCTCGTCAGCGGCGGCTCGGCGACGCTGCAGGAGGACCTCATGGAGGCCCTCCGCGAGGCCGGCCGCGCCGTGGATGTCATCGAAGGACCGCTGATGGACGGCATGGCCCGGGTGGGCGAACGCTTCGCCGCCGGCAAGATGTTCCTCCCGCAGGTCGTCAAGTCCGCCAAGGTGATGCGCGACGCCGTGGCGATTCTCCAGCCTTATATGGAAGCTGCGGAAGGCGGCAGCGGCAAACCCCGCATCCTGCTCGCCACCGTCCAGGGCGACGTCCACGACATCGGCAAGAACATCCTCGGGATCGTGCTGCGCTGCAACGGATTCGAAGTCACCGACCTCGGCGTCATGGTCCCGCGCGAGACCATTCTCGGCCAGGCGGCGGCCATCGGCGCCGACATCATCGGCGTCAGCGGACTGATTACCCCGTCCCTCCACCAGATGGAGGAGCTCTGCCGGGAAATGGCCGCCCGCGACCTCTCCACACCGCTTATGATCGGCGGCGCCACCACCTCGGCGCTGCACACCGCCGTCAAGCTCGCGCCGCTCTACGGCCATGTCTTCTACGCACCAGACGCCTCGGCCAGCGCCGTTCTAGCCGGCCGGCTGATGTCCGACCGGGAGGCCACCGAGGCCGAGGAGCATCGCAAGCAGGAGGAGTTAAGGGCGTTGTACCATGCGGGAGATTCGCCGAACACGTCGGCGAATGACGATAATGTCATTCTCTTCCCTCCGGAATCCTACCTCCGGGGCGCCTTCTTCGAGAGCATCCCCTGCCGGGAGCTGACCGTCGCCGAGGTGCTGCCGTATTTCGACTGGAAGCTGTTCTATGCAATCTGGGGCGTGAAAAAGGGCGATGACACCACCGTCCAGCTCAACGCGGATGCCATCGAACGGCTGGAGGTCATCAAGCGCGAGGGGCTCTGCCGCATCCGCATCGCCGCCCGCTTCGATGCCTGCCACGCCGACGGCGATGTCATCATGGCTGGCGGATGGCGCCTCCCGATGCTTCGCCAGGAAGGCTCCCAGGGCCGGTCGCTGGCCGATTTCGTCGCCCCGGAGGCGTATGGTTTCGATTCGCCGTCAGGAATGTTCGCTATTAGTGTGCACCGCGTGGCGGGAGATTCGCCGGTCAAGCCGGCGAATGACGGAAGGGGGTCGGCGAATGACGGGATGGACTACGAATCGATGCTCGACCGGAGCCTGCGCCTGACGCTGGCGGAAGCGGCATCAGGCTGGCTGGACGCACAGTTGGAGAAGCAGCTGCCGAAAGGCTCCCCCGTCAAGATCGTCAAGCCGGCGGCGGGCTACGCCTCCTGCCCCGACCACAGCCTCAAGCGCGACATCCTCGCCCTGCTGCCCGGTGGAAAGGAATTGGATATTCAGCTGACGGAGTCCTGCGCCATGATCCCCGACGCCAGCATCTGCGGGCTCATCTTCGCGCACCCGTCGGCCTCCTACCCGGAGATCCGCCGTCTCTCCCTTGCCGCTCTCGATGCCTACGCCGCCCTCCGGGGCTTCACCCCCGAAGAAGCGACACGCTTCCTCAGTCACCTGAATTGACCCAGAGATAGATCTTGTCGCCCCGGCGGAGCTTCCCGTCGGGGCATATTTCGCCGGGGACGCGCACCGAGCAGCGACTGCCCTTCGGCGCCAGCTCCACCGGGTCGAACTCCAGGCGGATGTCGTCGGCGTCGAACTCGACTACGCCGGTCGTGGCGCCGATCGCCATCAGCCGCTCACCGCGCCGCAGATCCCGGGTCTCCACGGAGATCTCCGCCACCCCGATGCGGTCGAACCAATTGGTCACCTTGCCCAGGTAAACCTTGCGCCGGGTGGCCTGCGTGCCGTACACGGCGCTCCATTCGCCCAGCCGGGCGCCCTGATAGTAGCCGTCCCAAAAGCCGCGGTTGAAGACCTCGGCGAGCTCGGCCTTCAGGGCGGAAGCCAGCTCTGGGGAATAGGTCCCGTCGCAGACCGCGTCGGCCGCACGCCGGTAGCAGGAGGCGCAGCGCTTGACATATTCCGCGGAGCGGGCCCTCCCTTCGATCTTGAACACCCGCACCCCGCTGTCGATGATGCGGTCCATGAATTCGATGGTGCAGAGGTCCTTCGGGGACATGATGTATTCGTTGTCGACGAGCAGCTCGCCTCCCGTCTCGCGGTCGCGCACGTCGTAGCTGCGGCGGCAGATCTGGAAGCATTCGCCGCGGTTGGCGGACGCCCCGGCGGCATGCAGCGAGAGGTAGCATTTGCCGCTCACGGCCATGCACAGCGCCCCGTGGGCGAACATCTCGATGCGCACCGGCCGCCCCGACGGGCCGCAGATCCGCTCGCGCACGATCGTTTCGTGGATTTCCCGGACCTGGTCGAGCGTCAGCTCGCGCGCCAGCACGACCACGTCGGCAAACTGCGCGTAGAAGCGCAGTGCCTCCACGTTGGAGATGGACAGCTGCGTGGAAATATGGACCTCGAGCCCGATCCGGCGGCAGTACTGGATGGCGGCGATATCGGACGCGATCACCGCGTCCACCCCCGCCGCCCGGGCGGCGTCCAGCGCCTCCCGCATCGCAGACAGGTCATCCTGGAACAGGGTGATGTTCAGCGTCAGGTAGCTGCGCACCCCCGCCTCGCGGCAGATGCGGACCACCTCCGGCAGGTCCTCCGGCAGGAAATTCGCCGCCGAGCGGCTTCGCATGTTCAGCCGGCCGATGCCGAAATAGACGGAGTCCGCCCCGCCCTGGATCGCCGCCTGCAGGCAGTCGAAGCCACCTGCCGGCGCCATGATTTCGAGTTCCTTCTTGTCCATCGCCACAAAGATACGGCTTTTCGGGGCGCAAACGAAAAAAATAGTTATTTTTGTATGTATGAGAAGATTCCCCATTCTGTTATGTCTTCTGGCGCTGGCGGGATGCCGGCCGGGGGCGGTGCGGATTGACACGCCGCAAGGAAAGCTGTACCTAGAGCCGATGGCGGAGGATGCCATCCGCGTACGGATGACGCCGGAAGGCGCGCCCAGGCTCGGAGAGCTGGTTTTCACCGAGAAGGTGAAAGCGCCGGAATACAGCGTCGAGCGGCGGCGACGTCACCGTCCGCACGGCCCGGATGGCCGCCGAATGGCACGCCGCGTCGAAAACGCTCCGCTTTCTCGATGCTGAAGGCAAGGTCCTGCTGGAAGAGAGGGGTCACAGTATTACCCCGGCCGAAGTGCAGGGCGAGCCCGCCTGGGCCGCCAGCGCGCGTTTCGACTCGCCCGCCGGCGAACACCTCTACGGCACCGGGCAGTTCCAGGACGGCTATCTGGACGTCCGCGGCCTGACGCGGCGCCTGACGCAGGTCAATACGCAGATCTCCCTGCCGATGATCCTCTCCAGCCGCGGCTGGGGCCTATTGTGGCACAACTACGGCCTGACGGACTTCAATCCCGCCGACCACAGCATCACGCTCACCGAAGCTTCGGAGACCGGCGGCTCCGTCACGGTCAACGCCACGGGCACAGCCGGCAACCGCCGCGAGATGCGCTTCTTCCGGACCTTCTCCGGCGAGATCGAACTGCCGGCGGACGGGGAATACGCCCTGCTGCTCGACGTGGGCCGCGAGATGGCCCGCCGCCAGTACCTGGCTGTCGACGGGCAGGCGCTCATTGACATTTCCAACACCTGGCTGCCGCCCACCGCTGCCGTCAGGGCACAGCTTTCTGCCGGCAGGCACACCCTGGAGGTCCAGGGCACCATGGGCGACGCCCCCGTTGTCTATTGGCGCGCCGTCACCGACGAGACCGTCTTCTCCTCCCCGGTCGCACCGGGTCTTGACTACACCGTCTTCGCGGGCGGTGCAGATGCGGTGATGCACAGTTTCCGGCGGCTCGCCGGCCATGTCCCGGCGCTGCCGGACTGGATCTTCCGCTACATCCACTGCCGCGAGCGCTTTGACACGCAGGAAGAGCTCTTGACCACTGCCGGCCGCTTCCTCGACGGGGACATCCCCGTCGGCACCATCGTGCAGGACTGGCAGTGGTGGGGCAAATACGGCTGGAACGCGATGCAGTTCGACGAAGACAAATACCCCGACCCCAGGCTGATGACGGACGAGTTGCACGCCGAGGATCTGCACCTGATGCTCTCCGTGTGGTCACGCATCGGGCGAGACTCCGAGCTGGGCAAGGAAGTGGAAGCGCGGGGCTATTACATCGAAGGGACGGAATGGGTGGACTTCTTCCAGCCGGACGCCGCCGCTTTCTACTGGCAGAATTTCCGTGACAGACTCCTCCCCATCGGCATCGACGCCTGGTGGCAGGACGCCACCGAGCCGGAGAACGACGACCTGAAGGGCCGCCGTATCGGACCGGACAAGATCCCGGGCGAATGGTACCGCAACGTCTATCCCCTGAAGGTTATCCAGACCGTCTATGACGGCCTGCGCCGCGACCAGCCTGACCGCCTGCCGGTCATCCTGACGCGCAGCGCCTATCCGGGCATCCAGCGCTACGGCGCCGTGACCTGGAGCGGCGACGTGGGCAACGACTGGGGTACCCTGCGGCGCCAGATCGCCGGCGGACTGGGCCAGATGGCCGCCGGCCTGCCCTGGTGGACTTACGACGCCGGCGGGTTCTTCCGCCCGGCCGACCAGTACACGGATCCCGACTACCAGGAGCGCATGATCCGCTGGATCCAGGCCGCCGTTTGGCTGCCTTTCATGCGCGTGCACGGCTACCAGAGCCGCACTGAGCCCTGGGAATACAGCCCGGAGACGGAGCGCCTTTTCCGGGCCGCCATCTCCCTGCGCGTGGCCCTGCTCCCTTATATCATAGAGAATGCCGCCAAAGTCTGGGACGAAGATTATACCCTGATGCGCCCGCTTGTCTTTGACTTTCCGCAGGACGAAAGGGCTTTGCAGCAGGACTGCGAATGGATGTTCGGACCCGACTACCTTGTCTGCCCGGTCACCGCGGGCGGCGTCAGCAGCTGGACCGTCTATCTCCCTGAGATTGAAGGGACCTGGCAGGACATCCGCAACGGCACAAAATACACCGGCGGACAGTCGGTGGACGTCCCCGTAGATCTCGAAGCCATCCCCGTCTTCCGCCGGGTTCGTAAGGTAAAGGATTAATACTCTTCCGCGTCGTTCGCGAAGGGATCGAAGACCTCGTAGGTCTCATCCACGGCAATGCCGTCGAACATCACCTTGCCGTCCTGGACGAAGGCGGAGAGGATGTTCCGGAAGATGTAGCCGCCATCGGACGCTTCGTAATAGTAGCGTCCGTCCTTTTTCTCGATGTCGATGATTTCGCCGCCCGTCGAGTCATTGCTCTCGGAGCGGAAGTCCCAGAAGGCGTAGCCCTCGCCGTCATACTCGTAATCGTCCAGCAGCTGCTGGAGCATCCTGGGCGTGCAGTGCTCCTCCAGGAAGTCCACCTCGGAGTACAGGCTGTTGTTGTACATCTCCGTGATGAAGTCCATGATGAGCTTGTCGTCCTTGGCGCTGTTGTCGTGGACAGGGACCCGCTTATAGTCCGTGAGATCGAGCAGGTTCCACTCGCCGATCTCAAGCTCCTTGGCTTCCGGCAGGGCTTCCTTGTATGCGGCAGCGGCCTCGGCGTCTATCTCCTCGCCGTTCAGTCCCGCCCCGTCAGTCTCTCCATAGACCTGCAGTTCGTTGAAGCGCTCGACAATGCGGCTGTCCTTAAGAGCAACGATTTCCGTATAATACGAAGGGCCGCCGGCAGCTCCGGACTTGCAGAAATAGCCCTTGCCGTCCCGGATCTCCCGGGTATACGGCTGAAAACGGTCCGTCTCGATGCCGATCAGCTCACGGTAGCCGTCGCTGACGGCGAAGAATGCGCCGTACTCCTCATCGCGGTCGCGCATCCACACTTCGTTGATGCCGTCGCCGTCCAGGTCCACATACTGCCACTTGCAGAGGGGCATCCAGCCGTGGTCCTCGTCCGAATCGTCATACAGCTCCTGCATCGCGGCGAAATCCTCCTCAGAAGGGGTGGCCGGCTGCACGGTCTTCGCAGTCTGGTTGTTCTGTTTGTTGGGGTTGCCGCCGCAGGCGGCCAGGGTCAGGGCGGCAAGCAGTGCCGCAAAGGTCAATACTTTCTTCATATCTTTTATTTGTTGTGTCTCTTGTTGGCTTCCGCAAGGAAGGCGGCGAGTTCCTGGTTATTGCGGACCTTCTCGTAGTGGTGCGCACCCACGTAGTCTTCCGCGAACTTTTCGGCGTCATAGCCGACATAGAAATCTTCGGGATAGTCGGTGCGGACGGTGCCACCGCCGGTGTTGCCGGCGGAGATGCCCGGGCACGTATCCTCCCGCCAGATAAAAGGAGGCTCCTGATACTGGAAGCACAGGGTGAGCTTCGTGCCCTGGTCGTAATCCCTGTTGTAGTAGGACGACAGGACGATGTTCTTGTGGATGAAGCGCAGGCCCAGCCTGTTCGCCAGCTTCTCCGCCGGAGAGTTGAAGCTGCCGCGCAGGATAACATCATTCTTCTTCAGGAGCGCCTCCAGCTCCGGGGTGCAGGGGATGGACTTCAGGTCCGCCTCGACGATGAGGTCCTTCAGCGAAGGGAAGCCCTCGAGGAAGCCGGGGCCCACCCGGCAGACGCTCTTTTCGATGACCAGGGTCTTGTAATCCGCCAGGTCCACGGAGTCGGGCCAGATGTCCAGGTCCTCGGCGCAGAGGCTCACACGGCGCTTGTTGCCCACGGGGCCGCCCACCGTCAGGACGCTGCCGTAAAGGGTGTAGGGCCCGGGATGCCAGGTCTCGTAAAGGACGTTTTCGTTGTGGTTGGAACAATACATGGCTTAATCTTTTAATCATCCAGTGCAACGGGGGGATGCTCCCGGAGCACGTCTTCGTACAGGTCCACGATGGACTCATAGACCCGGACACCGTCCGAATCATCGCCACAGGCATACAGGCGGCCGTTCTCGCCGACATACACGCTGAGCGGCTCACCGAAGCCGTACAGGCCCGCCGGCGTGACCGGACAGCCGGCCGCTTCCGCAATCCGCCCGCTCCGTGCGGCAGCAGCTCGCAGGCGCGCCCGGCGCTCTTCCTCCAGGAATTCGTCGAAGGTCTCGAAATGGAAGCGCAGGTCGTCCTCTTCGCTGCCGAATCCCGGCGTCAGGGTGCTGAAAAGGTAGGCGTAGCGGGCGAGGAACCGCTCCCCCGCCGGGAGCATGGGGACCTTCTCCGCAGCGTACAGTTTCTTCAGGCGGCCCAGATCCATTCGGCGGCCGGGGCCGTCCCCGGCGATCTTCATCATTTCCTCGATGCGCCCGCGCAGCGTGGCTTCCTTCAGCGGGATGCAGTACGCCGGCTTCTCCTTCGTACCAGGGACGGCGCCGCACGCTTCGGACTGCTCCTCCGCATACAGCCGCTCGGCATCGTCGATGTTCATGTCAATCCCCTCGCCGGCGGCAATCCGCAGCAGGGCGCAGAGGCCGGCGATATCATACTCCTTGCCGGTGATTGACCTCAGCGTCCCGCCCTCGCGGGCGGCGGAAGCGATCCAGTCGGACTCGAAGGAATTGTGAATCACGATCCTGCATCCACCCGCATCGGTCAGGTACAGGCAGGGCTCATAGGGGTAGGATGTGACGGCGTAATCCTCCGTCCCGTCGTGGAAACGGAGATTGCCGTCCTCCTCCCAGAGCCGCACGCGGCCGTCCTGATACAGGATTTCCATGCCTTATTCCGCCCGTTCGGCCGCCTGGATCAGGGCGACGTTGAGCTGCTCGAGCAGCGAGAGCTTGATGTTGGCATTGTTCGCGGCCGGGTGGTACCACGGCTGCGCCTCGAAATAGGTCTTCAGGTCTTTCGACTGGAACACATAGCCGTGCGCGGCCAGGATGGCATTGCGCATCACGCGCAGCAGGGGCTTGTCGAAGCGACGCAGGCTGCCGAGCAGCAGGATGTCGCTGGCGAAAGCGAAGCGGCTCTGGTCGCCGTTCCATTTCAGGGTATAGTAAGAAACGGTCTTCTCAAACCAGGGCTCTCCGTCGTTCATCTTGACTTCGGTGAGAACAAGGCCTTCCTGGGTCGGAACGACTTCCACCTTTCCGGTCAGGTACGGGCCACCCTGTCCGAAATCGATCACGCCCGTCGTCATCCCGTTGAATGTGACCGGCGTGGCGGAACCTTCCTTCCCCCTATATACAACCCGGCCGTTCTCCATGACGACGTCCGCGCCGCCTTCGGACTTGTATTGCCCGCAGATCGGCGCCAGCCACTGATTAACGTTCAGCGCCTGGGAATCCCAGATCTGCGTGGCCTGGATCACGTCCGTCAGGCTGCCCTTCCAGTCGAAGAAGCAGATCACGTCCAGCCCTTCCCGCCGGACCCGGCGGGCATAGCGGGCGTGATCATACCGATTCATCATGTCCTCCTGACCCTCCATCACCGCATACACGTCTGAATTCTCTCCCGCCGGGAAAAGCAGGAACGCAAGCTCCTCGCCTTCATCCATGGCCGTCATCAAGACGGAGTTGTCCTCGTTCAGGTTGGCGTCATACACCAGCGAGCCGTTGTACCAGAGACTGCCCGCCGCGATGTCGTCCATCGGCTTCACCAGCGGCAGGACCTTGAGGATGATGTCATTGTCGCCGATGACCTGCAGGAACTTGTTTTCCAACTGGCTGACATATTCGACGCGGCAGCCGAACTCGGCGCCGTATTTCGGCTCATCGGCATTGCGGCTGGGCCGCAGCCGGTAGACTCCCGCCGGGTCGCCCCATTGCTCCAGTGTCAACTCTTCGTCGCCCTGGGCGTCCGTCATATAGACGATATTGCCCGGACGGATCTCCCGGACGGTATAAAGCGTGGATCCGTCGAAGAAACGGTCGCCCTCGCGGATGGACTGCGCCTGCATGAGGGTCATGGCACCAAAAAGCAGGGAAATAATAAGATACAGGGTTCTTTTCATGGTTTGAAGTGCTGTTTAGTCTGACAATACCAGCTCCACCGGGCAATGGTCGGAGCCGAAGATTTCGTTATGGATGTCCGTACCCGCGATACGCGGGGCGAGGCCCTCGGAGACGAGGAAATAGTCGATGCGCCAGCCCACGTTCCGCTCGCGGGCGGCCATGCGGTAGGACCACCAGGAATACTTCGCTTCGAGCGGATGGGCGTCGCGCCAGCTGTCGCGGAAACCGGCGGCGAGGAGCTCGCTCATCTTGGCCCGCTCCTCGTCAGAGAAACCGGCATTGAAGTGGTTGGTGGCGGGATTCTTCAGGTCGATCTCCTCGTGGGCGACGTTCATGTCGCCGCAAATGACGACCCCCTTGCGGGCCGCCAGGCCGCTCACATAGGCGCGGAAGGCGTCCTCCCACTGCATGCGGTAGTCCAGGCGGCGCAGGCCGTCCTGCGAGTTGGGAACGTAGACGTTGACCAGGTAGAAATCCGGCATCTCCAGGGTGACGACGCGTCCCTCGTGGTCGTGCTCGTCCACCCCGATGCCATAGTCCACGGACAACGGCGTGTGGCGGCTGTAGACGGCCGTCCCCGAATAGCCCTTCTTGTCGGCATAATTCCAATAGGACTGATACCCGAGGAATTCAAGGTCCAGCTGCCCCTCCGAGAGCTTGGTCTCCTGCAGGCAGAAGAAATCGGCGTCGAGGGCCTCGAAGATCTCCGCGAAGCCCTTGCCGGCCACAGCCCGCAGGCCGTTGACGTTCCAGCTGATGAATTTCATAAGGCTAATATACGTAGATTCCGGTTGGAATCCAAAGATTCATTATCCGTCTTTGTACAAGATGGCAAAGCCAGTCCAAAGCCAATCAATCAGATCCCGGCTGGAATAGGCTTCCGCCGTGTAATTCGCAGTCAAGGTATCCCCGGCATATCCATGGATCCAGACACCCAGAAGGGAAGCGTCCAGCGCAGAATAGCCCCTGGCCATCAAACCACCAACGAGACCGGCAAGGACATCTCCGCTGCCGCCTTTCGCCATACCAGGATTGCCGGTGGTATTGATGAAGCATTCGCTTGAGGGAGAAAAGACGCGCGAGCGGTATCCTTTCATCACGAGCACGCTCTCCGTCTTCCCGCAAAACTCCTTGACCGCCGCCTCTCCGTCGCTGGTCCCTTGCGGGAAGAGCCGTCTCAGTTCCCCAAGGTGCGGGGTGAGCACGGACCCACGGGGAATCAAATCCTGCCAGTCGGGCATTTCAGAAAGGATGTTCAAGGCATCGGCATCCAAGACAGTGGGGATAGCCAACTCGCAGACCGAGCAGAGGAGATCCAACAGGGCCCTGACGGTCACCGGCTCCTTACCCAGTCCCGGGCCGACCGCGATGGCGGAGTACCTGGAGATGTCCGCAATGGGCATGGCACTGAACTGCCTACCGGGATCTTCCGACAACATCGCTGACGGGAAGTTGTTCGCACAGGCTTGAAGCGCGCGGGCCGTGGAATGCAATGTCACGAGCCCGCAGCCGGACTTGAGCGCCGCGCCCATCGCCAGAACGGCGGCACCGGGCATTCGCTCGCATCCCGCCACAATCAGCAGATGGCCGTAGTCACCCTTGTGGCTGTCGTTCGCGCGGCCGAGAAGCCGCGGGGAAAGGAGATCTTTGTCAATGGTAATCATCCTACTAACACGCTTCGTATAACGATTTTTATAGTTTACAAAGATAAGCAACTTTATGAATACTCAGAAACGCTAACAAACAGAACTAGTATGATTTACGGTTACATCAGAGTCAGCAGCGACAAACAGACTGTTGAAAATCAAAGGTTTGAAATCAATAACTTCTGCTCAAAGGAGTCAATGTGCATTGATGGATGGATAGAGGAAACTATCAGTGGAACAAAAAATTACAGCAAGCGGGAGCTAGGGAAACTCTTAAACCAGGTGCAGAAGGACGATCTGATTATTTGCGCCGAACTCTCCCGCCTCGGGCGCAATCTGTTTATGATTATGGAAATCCTCAATATTTGCATGACTAAAGAGTGCCGGGTGTGGACTATCAAAGACAATTACCGGCTGGGCGAGGACATTCAGAGTAAGGTACTGGCATTCGCTTTTGGCCTCTCGGCTGAAATCGAGCGCAATCTTATCAGCCAGCGAACGAAGGAGGCCTTGGCCAGGAAAAAGGCCGAGGGCGTGGTCCTCGGGCGGCCAATGGGCAGGAAAACCGAGGAAGGTAAGTACAAGCTCTTTCCAAAGCGGACGCTCATCGAAGAACTGCTACGCGCCGGTGTATCGCAGCGGAAGATTGCGAAGATCTGCAAGGTGGACCGGAACACCCTGGGACGGTATATCCATTCGTTTCTGAAAATATAGGAGCGATTATGTGCAGACAAATTGCCTGCAATGCACGTTTGGAAACGAATCTTGGTCTATTTTGAGCGACATAGAACGGAGCATAAAACAGAAGGTGGAGACCGTTGGTGTACCCATCAGGGAGTGGGATGTACAGATTTACAGGGGTATTCTCACCGGGTATAATGATGCCTTCATTATCTCTTCCGAAAAGCGCGATGAGATTCTGGCCAACTGCGCGGATGAAGATGAGAGGGAAAGAACGGCCGAACTTATACGACCAATTCTCCGTGGCCGGGATATTCGCAGATATGGCTATGATTGGGCAGACTTATGGTTGATAAACACGCATAATGGTATTCGTGGAGAGGTCGAGCGAATCCATATAGAGGACTATCCCGCCATCAAGCAACATCTTGATAATTACTGGGATAAGATTGAGCCGCGTGCCGACCAGGGAGAGACAGCCTATAACCTCCGTAACTGCGCTTATTTGGACGATTTTTCGCGGCCAAAAATAATCTGGAAAAGAGTAGGCTCTATTATTCGGTTCTCGTATGATGAGAAAGGGGTCTTTGGCCTTGACAGCACTTGCTTTGCAATAGGCAAACACATTCCATATCTCTGCTGCGTTCTGAACTCCTCTATGGGGCACTACCTCTTGAATGGCGCTCCAAGAACGGGAACCGGGGACCTTCTTATCAGTGTTCAAGCGGTAGAGCCTGTAAGGGTACCTGTCATTGACGATAATGACGATGCTTTCAGTGACCTGGTAAGACGGTTTATCACCAACCCTTCAAACGAGTTGGATGACGAGATTGATAATATCATCTTCGACCTCTACGGTCTTAGTACTGATGAAAGGGAGTATATCGTCAGCAACTACCGATAATAAACGACATCTCCTCTGGTGAAAGCCCGTAAAGCTCACAAATTAAAGCATCTATCTGCTCTTCACATTTGTTAGTGTCGGTCTCGGGAGATAGCCTTTCTATGACCAGTTGGCTCAATGTGTCATCGGAATATGGCACAAGAGGCAACTGCTCAATGGTATATTTGAGCCAGCGGTTTGTACCAACGCCGGAGGATGTTCCCAGGCAGGTTGTAAAGTACCAATGGACCAGTTTTGAATTGAGGAGCCCAAGTATGTGATGAAGATGTGCTCCGGTCAGGAAGAAAACCGTGTTTAGTGGCACCAGGTCTTCACATATCGCAAATTTGGATTCATCAGAAAGCTCTATCCAGACAATCTTTGTCTTAGACAAATCGTCC
>CAJOHX010000044.1 GCA_905234475.1 uncultured Bacteroidales bacterium
GACGGCGGCCGCCCTGCACGACGGCTGCTCGGTGATGGAGATGCTGACCAACTGCGTCATCTTCAACGACGGGGCGCACAAGGCGCTCTCCGACCCGGCCGTCAAGGCCGACCACACGATCGTCCTGCGGCACGGCGAGAAGATGATCTTCGGCCGGGACCGCGAACGGGGCCTGATCTACGACGGCAGGAAGATCCGCGCCGTGCGCATCGGCGAGGGCGGCTTCACGGAGGACGACATCCTCGTGCACGACGCCCACACGGACAACATCGGCATCCACATGGCCCTGGCCGACATGAAGGGCCCGGACTATCCGGTGGCCCTCGGCGTGATCCGCGACGTCAAGGATATCACCTACGACGACGGTGTGCGCGACCAGGTCAAGGACGTGATGGCCAAATCCAAGATCCACAGCGTAGACGAGCTGCTCCACAGCGGCTCCACATGGGAAGTCAAATAAAACCACAAATAACACAATGAAGACAAAAGATATCATGGCCCGTCTCCAGGCCAAGTACCCCGGCGAAAACGAATATCTCCAGGCGGTACAGGAGGTGCTCGAGAGCATCGAGGAAGTCTATAACCAGCATCCTGAATTCGAAGAGGCGAAGATCGTCGAGCGGATGGTCGAGCCGGACCGCATTTTCTCCTTCCGCGTCACGTGGGTGGACGACAAGGGCATTGTCCAGACCAACACCGGCTACCGCGTGCAGTTCAACAGCGCCATCGGCCCCTACAAGGGCGGCCTGCGCTTCCACCGCATGGTGACCCCTTCGATGCTGAAATTCCTCGGCTTCGAGCAGACCTTCAAGAATGCCCTCACGACCCTGCCGATGGGCGGCGCCAAGGGCGGCAGCGACTTTGACCCGAAGGGCAAGACCGACGCCGAGATCATGCGCTTCTGCCAGGCCTTCATGTGGGAGCTCTGGCAGTGCATCGGCCCCGACCAGGACATCCCGGCCGGCGACGTGGGCGTGGGCGGCCGCGAGATCGGTTTCATGTACGGCATGTACAAGAAGCTCGCCCGCGAGTACAACACGGGTGTGCTGACCGGCAAGGGCTCCACCTGGGGCGGCAGCATCCTGCGTCCGGAAGCAACGGGCTTCGGCGCGCTGTATTTCACCCAGGACCTCCTGCACCATGCGGGCAAGGACATCAAGGGCTGCAAGGTCGCGGTCAGTGGCTTCGGCAACGTGGCCTGGGGCGCCAGCATCAAGGCCCTCGAGCTGGGCGCCAAGGTGGTGGCCATCTCCGGCCCGGACGGCGTCTGCAAGATCCCGGACGGCATCACCAAGGAGATGATCGACTACATGCTCGTCATGCGTGCCTCCAACCGCGACCGCGTGGAGGACATGGCCACCCGCTTCCCGGGCAAGGCCATCTTCACCCCCGGCAAGAAGGCCTGGAGCGTCCCGTGCGACATCGCCCTGCCGTGCGCCTTCCAGAACGAGCTCTCCGAGGATGACGCCAAGGAGTTGAAGGCCAATGGCTGCTGGTGCTGCTGCGAGGTGTCCAACATGGGCTGCCAGCCAGGCGCCATCCACTTCTTCCAGCACAACGGCATCCTGTTTGCCCCGGGCAAGGCGGTCAACGCCGGCGGCGTGGCCACCTCGGGCCTCGAGATGACCCAGAACGCCGAGCACATCAGCTGGAGCGGCAAGGAAGTGGACGAGAAGCTCCACTTTATCATGAAGTCCATCCACGAGCAGTGCGTCAAGTTCGGCACCCAGCCGGACGGCAGCGTCGACTACGTGAAGGGCGCCAACATTGCCGGCTTCATGAAGGTCGCCCAGGCGATGCTCGAGCAGGGCATTGTTTAAGGATTTGTTAATCCGTATTATTTGAATCGCGTGCACTTATGTGCGCGCGATTTTTATTATCTTTGCATTCATGAGGATGCGTTTCTTGTCTGTCACAGCCATGCTGGCATTTTCGCTGACCTGTTTCGGGGAAACGCTCCCGAAACAGGTCGGCAAGGTTAACGGCATGCCGGTTTATGAGATGGCCGTGGAGCGGCTGCCGGACCTGAACGTGCCGCGTGCCGGACACGTGGCGGTATGTGCCGGCGGTGAACTGACCGTCATCGGGGGACATACGACGGGTTTCGTGCCCACGCCCACGGCGGAGTATTACCGCGACGGGAGATGGCAGCTCGTAGAATCCATTTTTCCGCATGACTTCGGCTTTTCTGTCATCCTGCCTTCGCAGGAGGTGCTGGTGGGCGGCGGCTGCGCCGAGCCTTTCGGCATCGGACAGACTTTCGGCGTGGAGCGCTACGACCCTGTTTCGCATACCTTCTCGCCGCTCCCCATCCTGGACCGCCGCCGTGCCCGTACGAGCGCTGCACGCCTCTCCGACGGCACGGTCGTGGTGGCCGGCAACTGGTATGCGGATGACGCCATTTCTACGTATTCCTCCGATAGGGGCGGGACGATCCTGCATGCTGCAAGCCAGAACCGTTCCTGTCCGCTGATATTTCAGACTGCGCCGGACAATGCCCTGATCCTGAGTGCCTACGGTGTCCGTGCCGATACGTTGGAAGCGGTTGCGGACCGCCTGCGGGGCGGACCGATCGAGGTTCCGCTGCTGCGGGAATGGTCGGATTGGTACCGGGTTGACTCCCAGCAGATGAGCATGTTCTTTATCGGAGACGAGACGGTGGGCGGCTATGCGTGGCTGTTCCCGGCCATCCGGAAGGAGGACGGCCAGCTGGGCCTGATCAAGGTGGTGGGGGAGGAGTTCTCCGTGCTGGAGACGGAATGCCCCATCCCCATGCTGGGTTTGGACGGCGAGACCCTGCAATCCAATGCCTATTTGATTACTGACCAGGCGAAAGCGTGTGCCTGGCTGGTCCGTATCGTGCCGGGGATGAGCCGTGTGTATGTGTTCAGCGTGGGTTATGGGGAGGCGCTTCGCGGTGGCAAGGCACCCGTCAAGATGTACGTGGCAGATCTGCCTGATGGCGCGTTGGTGCCGGAAGAGCAGTCTTTGGCGCTGTTGTCCGGCGACCGCATCGCCCTTGTGGGCGGCCGGTTGGGGGCGGACAATTATAATCCGGCGGCCGCGGCGTTTATCCTGCACACGGAGCCGCTGCCGCGCAAGGCCTTCCCGTGGTGGATCGTGATTGTGGGTGCGTTGCTGGCCGGGGTAGGGGTGCTTGCGGTGCGGAGGCGCTGTCATCCTGAGCCTGCCGAAGGATCCCTCGACTCCGCCCGGGATGACAATAAATCGTCATTCGCCGGCCCCTCTTCGTCATTCGCCGGCTTGACCGGCGAATCTCCCACGCTTCTGTCCCGCATCCTCGACCTGATGGAAAAGGATGAGCTCTGGCGTCAGAAAGGTCTGAAAGTCTCCGATCTCGCGACCCGCTTGGGCACCAATGCCACCTACATCTCCGCCTGCATCAACGGCCAGGCTGGCAAGAGTTTCCCGGAATTCCTGAACGACTACCGCCTGCGCCACGCACAGAAGTTGATGACAGAGCAGCCCGATAAGCTGCTCTCGGAAGTTGCAGAAGAGTCGGGCTACTCCAACGAGCAGTCCTTCTTCCGCTCCTTCAAGGCCCGCACGGGCCTCACCCCGCAGGAGTGGAAGGCCTCCCGCTGACAGCTATTCGCCTTTGAGCAGTTTGGCGAGGTAGGCGCACTTTTCGGGGTTGCCGAGGGTCTTGCCGAGGTTGCAGGAGAGCTTGACGCAGTCGTGCCATTCGCGGAGCTCGGTGATGCGGCCGCGGGTGAGCTTCACCACGATGTTCATCGGATCGGCGCCCGTGACGTCGCAGGTCAGGTGTGTGCCCACGCCGTAGGAGTCCTGCACGCGGCCATTCACGTACTTGTGGATCTCGATGGCCTTGTCGATGTCCAGGCCGTTGCTGAAGCAGACCTGCTTGGTGGCAGGGTCGATGCCGAGGGACTTGTATTTCGCGATGATCTTCTCCGTCTGCTCGAATTCGTCGCCGCTGTCCACGCGTAAACCCTTGTACATCATGGCCATACGCTTGGAGAGGTTGGAGAAGAAGACCTGGTCGCCGAAGCAGTCGTAGAGGTAGATGCCGTTGTCGCCGTCATAGACGTCGCTGAACTTCTTCATGACGTTGAAGTTGCACTCGAACACGCCGCTGACGTTCTCTTCGAAACTGATGAGCTGGTGGGACATGGTGCCCAGCGGCACGCAGTTGTATTTCATCGCCAGATAGACGTTGGAGGTGCCGGTAAACTTGCCCGGCCAGTCGGAGCGGGAGTCGTAGACCTCCTTCATCACCCGCACCACCATGTCGTGGTGGGCGAAGCTGAAGCGGCGGCGCGTGCCCATGTCGCCGAGCACGAGGCCGCTGCCGAAGATGCGCTCGGTCTTGGCGCGCGCCCTGGCCTCCTCGTGCGCGGCGTCGTAGCGCTCGAAGTCGCCCCGCAGCCCGTGCATCAACTCGCTGATGCAGGAGAGGATGGGCATCTCCCACATGATGGCGGAGAACCATTTGCCGCGCACCTTGATGTCCAGGTGGCCTTCCGCGTCCTGCTTGATCTCCACCTCGCCGGGGCGGAATCGGTAGCCGCGCAGGTAGGTGAAATACCACAGCGGCAGGAAGACGCAGCGGGTCTTCATGTAGTCTACCTCCTCGTCAGTGATGTGCACCTCCGCCATGTGGTCGAGCTGCTCGCGCAGCAGCTTGTCGAAACCCTTGGGATAGACCTGGTGGTTGCGGTCGAAGAAGGTGTATTCGACCTCGGCGCGCGGGTAGGTCTCCAGGATGTAGTACTGGCAGGTGAAGGTGTAGAGGTCGTTGTCGGTATAATCGGTTTCATATGGATTTGATTTCTAATTTGTCCAGCAGGGCCTGCGGGTCGGGATCGTGCCCGCGGAAGCGGCGGTACAGCAGGGCTTCGTCCTCGCTGCCGCCGCGGCGCAGGACGTTGTCCCGGAACGAGGCGGCCACCTCGCGGCTGAAGATGCCTTTCTCCCGGAACTGGGAGAAGGCGTCCGCCTCGAGGACCTCCGCCCATTTATAAGAATAATAACCGGCGCTGTAGCCGCCGGAGAAGATGTGGCTGAAGGACGTGGAGATGGCGCTGCCCGGGATGTCCGGCAGCACGGCGCAGTCCGCCAAAGCCTGCGCCTCGATCGCCTGGCAGGCGTCCTCTTGTTGCGGGGAGGTTCGCCGGTCGGAGCCGGCGAATGACGTGTCATCCCGCAGGGTATGCCAGGCGAGGTCCAGCAGGCCGAAACGGAGCTGGCGCACCTGGAAGTAGGCAGCGTGGTAGTTTCGGGCGGCGACAAGCCGCTCCACGAGGGCGTCGGGAATGGGCTCGCCGGTCTGCCAGTGCCGCGCGAAGGTGCGCAGCCATTCGGGCTCGAAGCCCCAGTTCTCCATCAGCTGCGAGGGCAGTTCCACGAAGTCGCGGGCCACGTTGGTGCCCGTCAGGGACGGGTAGCGCCCCTCGGCGAGCATCCCGTGCAGCGCGTGGCCGAACTCGTGCAGGAGCGTGGTGAGCTCGTCGTGCGTGAGCAGCGAGGGCGCGTCGGCAGTGGGCTTGGAGAAATTGGTGACAATGCTCACCAGCGGCCGCCGCTGCTTCCCACCGGGGGCGGACAGTTCGCGGAAATTGGTCATCCAGGCGCCGCCGCGCTTGCCGGGACGGGGGAAGAAATCGGCGTAGAACAGCGCCAGATGGCGCCCGTCGGCATCCTGCACGTCATAGACGCGCACGTCGGGGTGATACACCGGGAGGTCCGTCCGCGGGACGAACTGCACGCCGTACAGGCGCGTGGCGAGGCCGAACACGGCCGCAATGCAGTCCTCCAGGCGGAAATAGGGCTTGAGCTGCTCGTCGCTGAGCGCGAAATGCTCCGCGCGGTAGCGCTCGGACCAGTATGCAAAGTCCCAGGGCTGCATCTGCGGCTCCCGGTAGCCGTGCTCCTGCGCGTAGGTGAGCAGCTCCGCCACCTCGCGCCGGGCGGCGGGCAGGGACGGGGCCATAAGTGCGTCCAGCAGCCGCCGGACGGCGCCGATGACCTTAGCCATGCGCTCTTCGAGCTCATAGGCCGCCCAGTCGGCATAGCCGAGCAGCTGCGCAATGCGGCGCCGCAGGCCGGCAATTTGCGCGCAAATTGCGCGGTTGTCGAACGGGCCCCCGAGGGCCCGGGAATTATAGGCGCGCCACATCTGCTCGCGCAAGTCAGCGCGGGCGCTGTACTGCAGGAAGGGGACGTAGCTGGGATGCGTCAGGTCGAAGACCCAGCCGCTCCGGCCCTTTTCGCGCGCGGTCTGCGCCGCGGCGTCCCGGACGTACTGCGGGAGTCCTTCAAGTTCCGCCTCGTCGTCGAGCTCCAGGGTGAAGGCGTTGGTCGCGTCGAGCACGTTCTTCGCGTATTTGAGCTCGAGCAGCGAGAGCTCCTCCTCCAGCTTGCCATAGGTCTTCTTGTCCTCCGGGCAGAGGCGTGCGCCGCTGCGCGTAAAGCCCTTGTAGGTCTCTTCCAGGAGCTTTTTCTGGTCCGGTTCGAGGCTGAGCGCGCTTCTGCCGTCATAGACCGCCTTGACGCGCGCAAAAAGCGCCTCGTTGTGGGAAATGTACAGCTCGTGTGCGGTGAGCAGCGGGGAGAGCTCCTCGGCATCCTGCTGCATGGCGTCGTCGCTCTCGGCTTCCAGCAGGTTGAAGAAGATCCCGCTGAGGTCGTCGAGCGCCGCCCCGGCGAATTCGAGCGCCTCGACGGTATTGCCGAAGGTGGGGGGCTCGGGATTCGCCACGATGGCGTCCACCTCGGCCTCCGCTCGGGCGATCGCCTCCCGGAACGCCGGGAGGTAGTCTTCACGCCGGATGGCATCGAAGCGCGGGGCTTCGAAGGGTAGGGGAGAAGGGGTCAGCAACGGATTTTCCATCATGCAAAAATAACCATTTCTTCTTTGGCTTTTACCTTTTTATTGTCTAAATTTGCGCCGCTTTTTAAAAGACTGATAAAGAATTAATAATATGTCCAACAGCAAGTTCTCTGTCAAGTATTGTGTGCTTCTGCCTATCGTGCTGATTGTCACAATTCTTCTTTGGGCTCTTCCGGTCAGCGCCTTTGGCATTGCAGAACTGACCGTCGTCCAGCAGCGCGTGATCGCCCTGTTCGTGTTTGCCGCGCTGATGTGGATCTTTGAGATTATTCCGAACTGGACCACCTCCGTGCTGGTGATCGTGATCGCCCTGCTGACCGTGTCCAACAAGGGCATCGGCTTCTTCTGCGACCCGCAGTACGGCACCCTCGTTGACTACAAGAGCCTGATGGCCGCCTTCGCGGATCCCGTCGTGATGCTCTTCCTCGGCGGCTTCGTGCTCGCCATCATGGCCGAGAAATACGGCCTCGACGTGACCATGGCCCGCGCCCTGCTGTCCCTGTTCGGCACCAAGCCGAAGATGGTCCTGCTGGGCTTCCTGCTCGTGATTGCCGTGTTCTCCATGTTCATGTCCAACACGGCCACCGCCGCGATGATGCTGGCCTTCCTGGTCCCGGTGCTCGGCAAGCTGCCGGCCGACGACAAGGGCAAAATCGGCCTCGCGCTGTCCATCCCCGTGGCGGCGAACCTCGGCGGTATCGGCACCCCGATCGGCACCCCGCCAAATGCCACGGCCGTCAAGTTCCTCTCCGAGGCGGGCTACGACGTGACCTTCGGGCAGTGGGCTGTCCGCATGATTCCCTATGTGCTCATCATGATCGTGATCGCTTGGGTGGTGCTGCAGCTCTTCTTCCCGTTCAAGAGCGCCTCGATCAAGCTTGAGATTCCGGAAAACAAGGGCGAGAAGGGTTGGAAGACCACCACGGTGTGGATCACCTTCATCGCGACGATCCTTCTCTGGGCCACGGAGCAGTGGACCAAGATCAACTCCAACGTCGTTGCCCTGATCCCGCTCGGCGTGCTGACCGCCACGGGCATCTTCACCAAGGACGACATCAAGAAGATCAACTGGACGGTCCTCTGGCTCGTCGCGGGAGGCTTTGCCCTCGGCACCTGCCTCCAGAGTACGGGCCTCGCGAAGGTGCTCATCAACGCCATCCCGTTCAACACGATGTCCGTCGTGCTTGTGATGATCGTCGCCGGCGTGGTGTGCTACTTCCTGTCCAACTTTATCTCCAACAGCGCCACCGCGGCCCTGCTGATCCCGATCCTGATCGTGGTGGCAGAAGGCATGAACCTGGGCGCCAGCGGCTCCCGCGCCATGATTTCCTACATCGCGGTCTGCGCCTCCATCGCCATGCTCTTCCCGATCTCCACGCCGCCGAACGCCATCGCCTCTTCGACCGGCATGGTGGAGACGAAGGACATGACCAAGGTGGGCATCGTGATCGGTGTCATCGGTTTCGTGCTCGGATACTTCTGGCTGACCAAGCTGTTCCCGTTCGGCGCCTGACATTTCTAACCTGATCCATTATATGGGTGCGCTTCTCCTCTTCCTGCTCGGCGCGATGGCCGTCTCGTTCCTCTGCTCTATCCTGGAGGCAACGCTGATGTCCACCCCGATCTCCTACATCACGATGCGGGAGGAGGAGGGCTACAAACCCGCTGTCCTCTTCAAGAAATACAAGCAGGACACCTCCCGCCCGATCGCTGCAATCCTGTCGCTGAACACCATCGCGAACACGATTGGCGCGGCCGGCGTGGGCAGCACGGCCACGAAGCTCTTCGGCTCGGAGTGGTTCGGGCTGGTCAGCGCCGTGATGACGATCCTGATCCTGGTCTTCTCGGAGATCATCCCCAAGACCATCGGCGCGACCCGCTGGAAGTCCCTGATGGGCTTCGCCACGGCGATGATCCGCGCCCTGATCTTCATCATGTATCCGCTGGTGCTGCTCATCGAGCTGCTCACCCGCATCATCACGCCCAAGGACACCGAAGAACCGGCCGTCTCCCGTGACGAGGTGAGCGCGATGGCGAACGTCGCGGAGGAGGAGGGCGACCTGGAGGAGGACGAGAACACCATCATCCAGAACCTCATCGGCATGGATGAGGTCAAGGCCTTCGACGTGATGACGCCCCGCGTGGTGTGCGAGATCGCGCCCGAGTCCATGACGATCAAGGCTTTTTACAAGAACAAGCGCTACCGCCACCACAGCCGCATCCCGGTCTACGCCGACAACGACGAATACATCACCGGCTACATCCTGCGGATGGAGGCCCTCCAGTACATGGCGGAGGACAAGTTTGACATGACCCTCGGGGACATCCGCCGCGACGTGGCGACCTTCGATGAGGACACCTCCCTCGACGAGATCTGGGACGAGATGCTCAGCAAGGACGAGCAGATTGCCATCATCATCAACGAATACGGCAGCTTCCAGGGCATCCTGACCCTCGAAGACGTGATCGAGACCCTGCTCGGCAGCGAGATCGTGGACGAGAACGACACCGTCCGCGACATGCAGCAGCTAGCCCGCGACAAGTGGAAGAAGCGGGTCGTCGCCGTGACGAAGCAGAAAAGCGAGAAGAAAGGCTAGCCCTTCGTCATTCCGGGCTTGACCCGGAATCTCTATCCTACAATAATCTTCTTATACCCCAGCCGATGCAGCTCGATGGCCGCGCCGGTGCGGTAGAGTACCGTATAGGCGCGGGCGAGGAGGTAGAAGCCCCGCGCCGTCTGCGTCTCCACGCCCTCGTGCTGCAGCAGGCCGAGCACGGCCAGGGCGCAGCTCTGCAGGGTGTCGGAGAGCTTCCGCGCCTCGGCACCGTCCAGCGGCAGGCCGAGGATGTCGCGCAGGATGTGCTCGTCCATGTCGTCCCAGCCGCGGGCGCCGTACCATTTGCGATAGGGACGGTCCCGATATTGTTGCCAATCGGCGTCCCACGCCCAGGCGACGCCCAGTCCGAGGAAGCCCGCCCAGGCGAGCGCGGCCTCCGGGTAGTCGTTGAAATTGACCACCGCGTCGGCGATGTAATCCTTGATGTAGACGTCCCAGAGGCCGTCGATGTCCGGATTCCGGACCAGCTCGGCGGGCAGCAGGCCCGCGCCGCTGCAGATCTTGACCATGCCGTCCTCGAGCAGCTGCTCGAAACGGTCCAGGTCGCGGGTATCTTCTTCCTGTTGGTGAAGCATCAGATTCTGCGGATTTTGATCACCTGCTTGAGGGCGCCGACCTGCGAGAGGACCTTGTCCAGCTCGGCGCTCGAGGGCACCAGCAGGCGGATGGTGATCTCGTAGGTCCCGGCGCGCAGGTTTTCCTTGACGTTGAAGGCGCGCATCGCCACCTTGAACTGGCCGATGACGGTCATGATGGCGCTGAGCACGGGATGGTCCAGCTCGGCCGTGACGGCGAGCGTGCACTGGAAGCCGCCGGCGGACGGGCTGTCCTGCCAGACGACCTTCTGGATGCGGTAGGGATAGCGCTCGATGAGCCGGGCGGCGTTGGGGCAGGAGATGCGGTGGATCTTGATGCCCTCGGTGCGCGTGACGAAGCCGAACACGTCGTCGCCGAACACGGGGTTGCAGCACTTGGACATCTTGTAGTCCAGGCCCTTGACGTTCTTCGCGTTAATCACGAGGATGTCGTCCGCGCCCGTGCCGGAATAGCCCTTCGGGGCAGCTGCTTCCTGTACCTCCGCCGGCTGCGCGCTGCGCTCCTGCTGCGCGGCGAGCTTCTGCTGGATGAAGGCCTTGATGTCGTTGACGTCCACCTCCTCGCGGGACAGGGCCGCCAGGAACGGCAGCACCGAAGGGTATTTGCGCCCCTTGAGGAACTCCATCATCCAGTCGTCGGGCAGCTCCAGCTTCCAGTTGCGCAGGCGCCGCTCCAGCAGTTCGCGGCCGTCCGCCGCGGCCTTGCGCTCGTCGGCGTCCAGCTCCTGCTTGATCTTGTTGCGTGCCTTGGAGGAGACCACCCAGCCCAGCCAGTCGCGGTTCGGGCGCTGGTCCTTGCGGGTGAGGATCTCCACGACATCGCCGGTCTTGAGCTTCTCGCGGATCTGCACGGCCTTGCCGTTGACCTTGCCGCCGGTGCAGCGGCAGCCCAGGCCGGAATGGATGTTGAACGCAAAGTCCAGCACGGAGGCGCCTGTGGGCAGGATGCGCAGTTCGCCCGTCGGGGTGAACACGAAAATCTCCTTGTCGGGCGGCGCGGGCATGTCCTCCGGCGCGGCGTCGAAGGGATGCTCCAGCGCATCGCGCACGGACTGCAGCCAGCGGTCAATGGACGCCTCGTGGCGGATGCCCTTGTAGGCCCAGTGCGCGGCGTTGCCGCTCTCGGCCTCGATGTCCATCCGCTGGGTGCGGATCTGCACCTCGAGGGCCTTGCCTTTCTTGTTGAAGACCGTGATGTGCAAGGATTCGTAGCCGTTGGGCCGGGGCGTGGTGAGCCAGTCGCGCAGGCGCTTCGTGTCCGATTCGTACTCCTCGGTCACGTAGGAGAATACCTTCCAGCAGAGGTCCTTCTCCACCTTCGGGTCATCCTTGCAGTCGATGATGAAGCGGATGGCGAACACGTCGTAGACGCCCTCGAAGGGGACTTTCTGCACCTGCATCTTGCGGTAGATGGAGTAGGCGCTCTTGGTGCGGATTTTCAGCTTGTAGACGATCCCGGCGTCGGAGAGCTTGCGCTTCAGCGGCTCGATGAACTCCGCCATGATGCGCTCGCGGTCCTTCTGCGTGGCTTTCAGCTTGTTGGTGATGGCGCGGTACTGCTCCGGGTCGGCGTAGCGGAACCAGATGTTGCCCAGCTCGTTGTTGATGTTGTACAGGCCCAGCTGGTGCGCCAGCGGCATGTAGAGCATCTGCGTCTCGAGAAGCTTCTGGTCGCGGGAGGTCTTGGGGAACATCTGCAGGCCGCGCATCACCTCCAGCCGGTCGGCGATCTTGATCACGGTCACCCGCGGGTCGGTCGAATACTGGACGATGAGGCGCTTGTAGTTCTCCGCCTCCAGGCGGGTGTCCTTGGGCTTGATGGTCGAGATTTTGTTGAGCCCGTCCACCAGCGTGCGGACATCCTGCGGGAAGGCGCTGATGTCTACGTCCCTGTGGGCACGCGTGGCTTCGTGGAGGTACACGGCGGCCACGCACGCTTCCGGGAGGCCGATTTCGTCCTCGACGATGCGGGCCACGTTGTCCGGGTGCGTGATGAAGGGCGACCCGTCGTAACGGGTCTCGTCCTTAAGTGCTTCCAGTGCAACGGCGCGGGCTTGTTCAACTACTTTGTCCATCTTGGACAAAGTTAGTAAAAAAATGTGATTGAATGATGTTATAACGTAATTGCATTTTTCGTTATAACGCTTTATCTTTGCAGAAAACACTGCGAGGATGAAGAAGACGACACGAATCACGCGGATCGGAAACAGCCGGGGGGTGATCATCCCGGCAGAGGTCCTCCGGGAGCTGTCCCTCTCGGAGGCGGACAGGTTGGATATCAGCACGGAAGACGGCAAGATTGTCCTGTCGGCGGCGTCCGGGGAGGATGATTTCACGGGGCCGTTCACGGGTCCCTTCGCGGAGCTCAGCGGCGATCCCGCGCTTTGGGGCGGGTCGATGTCCGCCGTGGAATATGAAGACGAACTGCGCCGCGGGCGCCATCGTGTGGAGGAGATGGAGACATGGTGACGCAGTACCTGCTGGACACGAATGTCCTGATTGACATGTTCAAGGGAAACCAACGCGTGCAGGAACGGATTTTCCGGGCCGACTTCCATAATTGTCACATCTCGGAGATCACGCTGGCGGAACTGTACGTCGGCGCCTTTAAGGGCGGACGCCCCAAGCAGCTGCAGGAGATCGGCTTTGTCTGCAAGCGATTCCGTATCCTCCCGATCACGACGGCGCTCGAGCGATACGCCCGCCTGCGCGTCCAGCTCGAGAAAAAAGGCGAAATCATCGACGATTTCGACCTGCTCATCGCCGCAACAGCCCTGACGGAAGGCTGCACGCTAGTCACCCACAACCTCAAACACTTCGAGCGAATCGAAGGGCTCCGCACCGAGGACTGGGACCGGATGTCCTGATCCGGCATTGCAAAAGTAACGGGGAATCGTTACTTTTGTAAGTTTTATGAAATTTCAGCTCGAATCCGAATACAAGCCTGCCGGCGACCAGCCGGAGGCCATCGACGGGCTCTGCTCCGCACTGGAGGCAGGGGTCGGCGACGTGACGCTGCTGGGCGTCACGGGTTCGGGCAAGACCTTCACGATGGCGGGGGTGATCGAGCGCCTGCAGCGGCCGGCGCTGATCCTCAGCCACAACAAGACCCTCGCCGCCCAGCTCTACGGCGAATTCAAGTCCTTCTTCCCGCACAATGCCGTGGAGTATTTCGTGTCCTACTACGACTACTACCAGCCGGAGGCCTACATCCCCACGACGGACACCTACATCGAGAAGGACCTGAGCATCAACGACCAG
>CAJOHX010000045.1 GCA_905234475.1 uncultured Bacteroidales bacterium
TATGAAGGAGATGGACGAGGTGCTGATCCAGGAGGACCAGCAGTTCGTGCTCCACTACAACTTCCCGCCGTTCGCCACCGGCGAGGCCAAGCCGCAGCGCGGCCCCGGCCGCCGCGAGATCGGCCACGGCAACCTGGCGATGCGCGCCCTCAAGCCGGTCGTGCCCCTCGCTCCCGAGAATCCGTACGCCGTGCGCGTCGTTTCTGATATCCTCGAGTCCAACGGCTCTTCTTCCATGGCCTCCGTGTGCGGCGGCTGCCTCGCCCTGATGGACGCCGGCGTGAAGATCAAGAAGCCGGTCGCCGGTGTGGCCATGGGCCTGATCACCGACGAGGTGCACCCGAACGACCGCTACGCCATCCTGACCGACATCCTGGGCGACGAGGATCACCTCGGCGACATGGACTTCAAGGTCACCGGCACCGCCGACGGCATCACCGCCACCCAGATGGACATCAAGGTGGACGGCCTGTCCTACGAAGTGCTGGAGAAGGCCCTCGAGCAGGCCCGCCAGGGCCGCATGCACATCATGGGCGAAATGATGAAGACCATCAGCGAGCCGCGCGAGGACTACAAGCCGTTCGTGCCGCGCATCGTCCAGATCCGCATCGCCGCCGAGTTCATCGGCGCGGTCATCGGCAAGGGCGGCGAGACCATCCAGAAGATCCAGAAGGAGACCGGCACCGTCATCAACATCGACGAGGAGCCGATTCCCGGCACCAACCTCACCGAGGGAGTGGTCGACATCGCTTCCGACAACGCCGAGAACATGCAGAAGGCGCTCGACTGGATCAAGGGCATCTGCGCCGTTCCCGAGGTCGGCACCGTCTATCACGGCCGTGTCGTGTCCATCCTCGATTTCGGTGCCTTCATCGAGATCCTGCCCGGCAAGGAAGGCCTGCTGCATGTCTCCGAGATCGCTTGGACCAAGACCGACAAGGTCGAGGACGTGCTGGCCGTCGGCGACGAGGTGGATGTCAAGCTCCTCGAGATCGACGCCAAGACCGGCAAGATGCGCCTGTCCATGCGCGCCCTGACCGAGAAGCCGGAAGGCTACAAGGAGCCGGAGCGCCGTCCGCGCGGCGGCAACGACCGCGGCGGCAATGACCGCGGCGGCAATGACCGCGGCGGTGAGCGCCGGGGCGGCGAGCGCCGCGAGGGCGGCCGCGGGCGTGACGAGCGCCGCGGTGGCGACCGTCGCGAAGACCGCGGTGAGCGCCGCGAAGGCGGCCGTGACAACCGTCACGGCGACCGCCCGCGCCACAGCAGCGGCCCGCGCAACGAGGCCCCCGCGCCGACCTTCGACGACTTCAAGGAGACGGTCGACGAGGTCTTCTAGGATCCGTGATGAGCAACTGACGGAAAGTCAGTGAGATAAGAAAATCAGGGGTGCCGGAAAACGGCACCCCTGATTTTCTTATTATACGCTGTGTCAGCGTCTTCCTGATCACGCTGGCCCTAGTCGATCAGCGCATTCTTCTCGGTGGTCCAGCCTTCGCGCTGCGAGAGGCCGCAGGGATCGCCCTGGAAGAGCTTCGCCGCTTCCTTGTCGCCCTTGAGCTGCCACTGCAGCCAGGCGAGGGCCGGGACGGTGAACTCGCCGCCGTGCGGCTGGCTGTAGGTGCCGCCGTGGCCGACGGGATAGTTCGCCGCGAAGGCGGGCACCTTGGTCAGGCGGTGGAAGTCGTCCATGCCGTTCTGGTAGGCGATATCGGTCTCGCCGCCAAGGATATAGATAACCGGGACGGTGATGTTCTGGAGCTTCTCCTTCTCGGGCATGGGCATGCCGGGCACGGCCGTGGCCGGGTTCAGGAACAGGCCGCTGTTGCAGATCATGATGGTCTTGAGGCGCGGCTCCGCGGAATTGTCGAGCGTCTGCAGGCCGCCGCAGGACATGCCGGCCGCGGCGATGGCGTTGACGTCAATCTTGCCGAAGTACGGGCTGGCCTTGTCGGCGTTCTGGGCGATCGCCCAGTCGATGGCCTCGATCTGCTGCGCGGACGTGGACTGCGGCCCGCGGTAGGGCTTGTCCTCCATCGGGATGAAGCCGCTGGCGATCACGAGGAAGCCGTGGGAAGCAATCTCATTGAGGAACTTGTAGTGCTCCCAGGGAGAGTTGGTGCAGGCGCCGTTGCCCCACACGAGTACGGGCAGCAGGTTCTTCTTGCCGAAGGCGGAGAGGTCCTGCGGAGCGAAGATGGTGTGGGCTTCGAGGGAAGGGTCCTCGAGCATCAGCACCTTGTAAGGGCCGGTGCCGCCGTCTTCGACGAGGCGGGACTGGGAGGCATTCGGCGCGACCGGTTTGGGGGTGCAAGCGGCGAGCGCGAGCGCACAGGCCGCCAGGAGAAGGGAGATCTTTTTCATGGGTATACGGTTTTAGTAAAGATTATTTCAATTCGAAGCCGTCGGCGTCCTCGAGGACGGGGAACTTGGCGTGGTACTCCGCGAGGTGCTGCAGGTCGATCTCGCCGAAGGCGCAGCCCTCCTGGCGGTCAGGCGCGGCGGCGAGGGTCTCGCCGTAGGGCCCGATCAGGGCCGTGCCGCCGCTGTACTCGCAGGCGGGGTCCGATCCCACGCGGTTGGCGCCCAGCACGTAGCAGGTGTTCTCAATGGCGCGGGCGCGCAGGAGCGTGTCCCACGCGAAACGGCGCACGTCGGGCCAGTTGGCCACGAAGATGATGGCGTCGTAGTCGTCCCGGTTGCGCAGCCACACGGGGAAGCGCAGGTCGTAGCAGACCGCCAGCAGGAAGCGCACGCCGCCCCACTCGACGACGACACGGCGGTCGCCCGCGACGAAGCGTTCGCCTTCGCCGCCGTAGCCGAAGAGATGGCGCTTGTCGTACTGCTCGTACGTCCCGTCCGGACGGACGAAGAATAAGCGATTGACGCATTTCCCGGCGTCCGCCGGGATCTCCAGCGCGATGCTGCCGGCGAGCGCGGCGCCGAGCTCGGCGGCCTTGCGCCGCATCCAGGCGAGGCCCGCGCTGGGCTCCGTCTCCACGGTCGCCCCGTCCAGCGTGGCGAAGCCGGTGGTGAACATTTCCGGGAGGACATACAGCTCGGCGCGCGGAGCGAGGCTCAGCAGCGTGTCGAGGTGTTGGAGGTTGGATTCCGGGTCGCCCCAGAGGATATCCTGTTGGAGGATGCAGACGTTCATAGGCGGATGGAGATTCCGGGTCAAGCCCGGAATGACGGTTATATTACAATGGGTTTATATTTCGGGACGAGGGACTTCATGATGACCCAGGCGAGCAGGTAGGCGATCCCACAGTAGCAGAAGATGACGAAATAGCCGGCGGGCTTGCCCTCGAAGCCGAGGAAGGTGAAGGCGGAGCCGGCCTCTTCGGCATAGGTGAACAGGTTGCCGGCGACCTTCTGGACGATCATCGACCCGAGGCCGCCCGCCATCGTGCCGATGCCGGTGATGGAGGCGACGGCGCCCTTCGGGAACATGTCGCCGATCGTCGAATACAGGTTGGCGGACCAGGCCTGGTGTCCAGCGGCCGCCAGGCCGATCAGGATGGCCGGCCACCAGGCGGAGTTCAGCCCGATGCCCAGCGGCTGCGCGAACAGCGCCGCGATGGGGAAGAACGCGAAGATGAGCATCGCGAGCATCCGGCCGGCGTAGGGGTTCATGCCCTTCTTGTCCACGAAGACGCGGGGCAGGTAGCCGCCGATGATGGACACCACCGTGACGATGGCGTAGAGGGTGAAGATGAGCGCCTGCCCGAGGGGCGACGTGGCGGGCGCGCCGAACTGGTTGCTGAAATAGGAAGGCGCCCAGAACAGGAAGAACCACCACACGCCGTCGGTGAAGAACTTGCCGGTGATGAAGGCCCAGGTCTGCCGGTAGCGGAAGCACTGCAGCAGGGGGATGGACTTCTGGTCAGCGGAAGGAGATTCCGGGTCTTCGCCCGGAATGACGGAAGATGTGTCATCCTGCCGGATGTACGCCAGCTCGGCCTCGTTGACGCGGGGGCTCTTCTCGGGCTTGTCGTACATGAAGGCCCAGAAGAACATCCAGATGAAGCCCAGGGCACCGATGATGACGAACGCCCATTCCCAGCCGAGCGCCTTGGCGAGCGGCGGGATGCAGAGTGGCGCCGCAAGCGCACCCACGGACGCGCCTGCGTTGAAGATGGAGGTCGCGAACGCGCGGTCCTTCTTCGGGAAGTATTCGGCTGTCACCTTGATGGCGGCGGGGAAGTTGCCCGACTCGCCCAGGGCCAGGATACCCCGGCAGAGCAGGAACAGGTAGACCGACATCGTGGACACGGTCAGGGCGATGCCCGACCCCGCTTCCACAGCGCGGAGCGCCTCGACCGATCCCAGGCCGGTCAGCTGGGCCGTCCCCCAGCCGCAGAGGGCGTGGAGGCATGCGCCCGCGGACCACACGCCGATGGCGATAAGGTAGCCTTTCTTCGTGCCCATCCAGTCCACGAATTTGCCCGCGAACAGGCTCACGATCGCATAGAAGATGGAGAAGAACGCGGTGATGGTGCCGTAGTTGGCATCCGTCCAGTGGAACTCCGGCTTGATGAATTCTTCGTAGGTCAGGGAGAGGACCTGGCGGTCCAGGTAATTGACCGTGGTCGCCACGAACAGCAGCGAACACAGCCACCAACGCCAGTTGGTCATCAGTTTCTTCTGGGTGTCAGCCATTGCGGGATGCTTTGATGATGTCCAGGCTGTCTGCGCAGATTTGGGCGATCCGTGCCCAGTCGCCGGCGGCGACGGCGTCCTTGGGGAAGAGCTGGGAGCCCATGCCCACGCAGCTCACGCCGGCCTTGAACCAGGCTTCGAGGTTGGCCCGTTCGGGCTTCACCCCGCCGGTGACCATGAGCCGGCTCCACGGCATGGGGGCGAGAATGCTCTTCACGAAAGCCGGGCCCAGGACGTCGCCCGGGAAGACCTTGCAGAGGTCGCAGCCGGCCTCCTGCGCCGTGCCGACCTCGGTCACGGTGCCGCAGCCGGGAACATAGGGGATAAGGCGTCGGTTGCAGACCCGGGCCACCTCCGGGTTGAAGCCGGGGCTGACGATGAAGTCGGCGCCGAGCTGGATGTAGAGGGCGGCGGTGGCGGGATCAGGGATGCTTCCCGCGCCGAGGATCATGTCCGGGAGCGCCTCCCGGACATAGAACGCGAGCTCCTTGAACACCAGCTGGGCGAAGTCGCCGCGGTTGGTGAACTCGAAAGCGCGCACGCCGCCTTCGTAGCAGGCCTTGAGGACCTGTTTGGCGACTTCGGCGTCGGCGTGGTAGAACACGGGGACCATGCCGGTCTGCTGTATCGTCGCGAGGACCTGGAGTTTGTCGAATTTTGCCATATCAAAGTGGTATTGAGATTCCGGGTCAAGCCCGGAATGACGGTCCGAAATTATCTGGAAACCCGGCCGGAGGCGTCGCCCTTCATCAGGGCTTCGACCTCGGCGACGGTGACCTGGTTGTAATCTCCGAAAATGGTGTGCTTGAGGCAGGAGGCGGCCACGGCGAAATTCAGCGCCCGCTGGTCGTCCTCCGGCCAGGTGAGCAGGCCGTAGATGAGCCCACCCATGAAGGAGTCGCCGCCGCCCACGCGGTCCACGATGTGGGTGATGTCGTAGCGCGGCGACTCATACAGCCGGGAGCCGTCCCAGAGTACGCCGCCCCAGGTGTTGTGGTTGGCGTTGATGGAGCCGCGCAGGGTGATGATGACCTTCTTCGCGCGGGGGAAGCGCGCCATCAGCTGCTCGCCCACGCTGCGGAAACGGCCCTGGTCGATGGCGCCGCCCGTTGCGGTGACCTCGAAGCCTTCCGGCTTGATGCCGAAGACCTTCTCCGCATCCTCCTCGTTGCCGAGGATCACGTCGCAGCCCTCCACGAGGGCGGGCATGACCTCGCCCGCGGCCTTGCCGTACTGCCAGAGCTTCTTGCGGTAGTTGAGGTCGCAGCTGACCGTCAGCCCGAGACGCCGCGCGGCGCGGATGGCCTCCAGGCAGACATCCGCCGCGCCCTGGCTGAGGGCGGGGGTGATGCCGGTCCAGTGGAACCAGTCGGCTCCGCGCAGGACCTTGTCCCAGTCGATCATGCCGGGCTGGATGGCGGCGATGGACGAGCCGGCGCGGTCGTAGACGACCTTGCTGGGCCGCGCCACGGCGCCGGTTTCCAGGAAATAGAGGCCGAGGCGGTCCCCGCCGAACACAATCCCGGACGTGTCCACCCCGTAGGCGCGGAGGTCCTTGAGGCAGGCGCGGGCGATGTCGTTGTCGGGCAGGCGCGTGACGAACGCGGCGTCTAGGCCGTAGTTCGCCAGCGACACGGCCACGTTGGCCTCGCCGCCGCCGAAGGTGGCGTCAAAGCTGCGGGCCTGGCCGAAGCGCAGGTAGCCCGGCGTGGAGAGCCGGAGCATGATTTCTCCGAAGGTGATGACTCTGGGCATGGGATGCTATTTTTGGCGGCAGTAGATCTGGACGGGACAGCCGGTGAGGTTGAAGTTGGCGCGGAGCTGGTTCTCCAGGAAGCGCTTGTAGGGGTCCTTGACGTACTGCGGCAGGTTGCAGAAAAAGGCGAAGGCCGGGAAGGCGGTCGGCAGCTGGGTGACGTACTTGATCTTGACGTACTTGCCCTTCCAAGCCGGCGGCGGAGTCTCCTCGATGACGGGCAGCAGCGCCTCGTTGAGGCGGGCCGTCGGGATCTTCTGGGAATAATTGGCATACACCTGCGTGGCGGCGTCCAGCACATCCTGGATGCGCTGCATCTTCACCACGGAGGTGAACACGACGGGAACGTCGTTGAACGGGGCAAGCCGCTCCTTGAGGGCATTGGTATAGTCGCGCAGCGTGTTGGAATCCTTGATGAAGAGGTCCCACTTGTTGACCACGACCACGCAGCCCTTGCGGTTCTTGACGATGAGGTTGAAGATGCTCATGTCCTGGGCTTCCATGCCGGTGGTGGCGTCGATCATCAGGATGCAGACGTCGGCATGCTCGATGGCGCGGATGGAGCGCATCACGGAGTAGAATTCCAGGTCCTCGTGGACCTTGGCCTTGCGGCGGATGCCGGCGGTGTCCACGAGCATGAACTCGTGGCCGAATTTGTTGTAGTGCGTCTCGATGGCGTCGCGGGTGGTGCCCGCCACGGGGGTGACGATGTTGCGCTCGACGCCCAGCAGGGCGTTGGTCAGCGAGGACTTGCCCACGTTGGGCTTGCCCACGATGGCGATGCGCGGAAGACCCGCGTAGGGATCCTCCGTCTGCTCCTCTTCGGGCAGCGCGGCCACCACGGCGTCCAGCAGGTCGCCGGTGCCGCTGCCGTTGGCCGCGGAAATGCTGAAGATCTCGCCCAGGCCCAGGGAATAGAACTGGTAGGCGTCGAACATCTTCTCGCCGGAGTCCACCTTGTTGACGCAGAGGACGACGGGCTTCTTGGTGCGGCGCAGGATGTCGGCGATCTCGGCGTCGTAGTCCGTGATGCCGGTGGCCGCCTCGACCATGAACAGGACCAGGTCGGCCTCGTCGATGGCGATCTGCACCTGCGAGCGGATGGCCGACTCGAAGACGTCGTCGGAGTTGGTGGTGTAGCCGCCGGTGTCCACGACGGAGAACTCCCGGCCGCACCATTCGCAGCGGCCGTAATGCCGGTCGCGGGTCACGCCGGCGGTGTCGTCGACGATGGCCTGCCGCATGCCGACAAGGCGGTTGAAGAGAGTGGATTTGCCGACATTGGGCCGGCCGACGATGGCAACGAGACTCATATCTTAAGCGGTTGGAGGTCCCCGGTCAAGCCGGGGATGACGTTATACTAAACCGGGGATGACGTTTTATAGAACTGACAATCTTTGCAGGCTTCGGTCTGCTGGCCGGGACAGGCCTTGCGGTGCAGGGCGGCGTCCTCGTCCTTGTAGCAGCGGATGCCGAGCTTGCGCATCTCCTCGTTGGAGCCGACGTCGTATTTCGGGAACTCCTTCTTGAAAAAGAGGATGTTGACTCCGAGTCCGAGAACGCAGAGCCCGACGATCACCAGCACGACGAGGAAGACCTGCCACATAGACGACTAATGGACGAAGTCCGGGCTGATGGCTTCGTAGTTGTACACCTTGTGGATGATGGAGGCGAAGACCTCGGTCATCGACACGA
>CAJOHX010000046.1 GCA_905234475.1 uncultured Bacteroidales bacterium
TTCGGGGATTTCTATTTCCCGGACGGGACCAAGCCCAAGTGGGAGACCCTCGACTGGCTCCAGCGCCACTTCATGAACTGGTTCAACGAGGAGCGCAACCACTACATCCTGACCTTCCCGGTCGAGACGATGGCGCTGCTGACCGACGGCGGCGACGACTTCGCCGACAAGGACTACGCCGACTTCACCGCCGAGATGTGGGCCAAGGGCCACAGCTTCTTCTGCTACCTGTCCAACAGCCCGGACTCCCTGTCCAGCTGCTGCCGCCTGCGCAACGAGATCCAGAAGGACGACGGCCACAACCACACCACGCACCAGTACTCCATGGGCACGGCCTCCGTGGCCACGGGCTCCAAGTCCGTGATGACCATCAACCTCAACCGCCTGATCCAGGACGCCGTGCGCCGCTACTTCCTGGAGCGCCGCGGGGTGAACCTCGAGGCCGGCAAGCCGCTCAACCCGGTGTCGCAGTTCTATGACAAGGAGGACCTGTACAATAACTACATCGACAAGGACATCCGCGAGATGACCGAGCGGGTGCACAAGTACCAGATCGCCTTCAACGAGATCATCAAGGACTTCCTCAAGGCGGACATGCTGGACGTCTACAAGGCCGGCTTCATCGACATGAAGAAGCAGTACCTGACCGTGGGCGTCAACGGCCTGACGGAGGCTGCCGAGTTCCTGGGCCTGAAGGTCTCCCCGAATCCGGAGTACGGCGAGTTTGTCAACACGATCCTCGAGACGATCAACATCGCCAACCGCAACGACCGCACCGCGGACGCCATGTTCAACACGGAGTTCGTCCCGGCCGAGAACCTCGCCGCCAAGAACTACAAGTGGGACAAGAAGGACGGCTATTTCGTCTCCGACAAGCACAACCTCTACAGCTCCTACTTCTACAACCCCGAGGATACCGAGGTGTCGATGATCGACAAGTTCAAGCTCCACGGCGAGGACTTCGTCAAGTACCTCGACGGCGGTTCCGCCCTGCACATGAACATCGCGGAGCACCTCACCCAGGAGCAGTACCGGAGCCTGCTGAAGACGGCCGCCCACTACGGTACCAACTACTTCACCTTCAACTGCCGCAACACGGTCTGCAACGACTGCGGCTACATCAGCAAGGACACGCTGACCAAGTGCCCGAAGTGCGGCAGCGAGAACCTCGACTACCTCACGCGCGTGATCGGCTACCTCAAGCGGGTGTCCTCCTTCGCGGAGCCGCGGCAGATCGAGGCGGAGCACCGCTTCTACAACCCGAAGGACGTTCCGACCGCATGATCAAGTACATCCCGGAGCTCACAGACATCGTCCTTGAGGAGATTCCGGACCGAGTGACCCTGGCAGTGGAGATCTCCAACTGCCGGGGTTCTTGTCCCGGGTGCCACTCTCCCTTCCTGAAGCAGGACCTGGGCGTGGAGCTGACCCCGCAGGCGGTGGACAAGCTGATCACTGACAACTTCGGGGTCAACTGCTTCCTGCTGCTGGGGGAGGGCAAGGACCCGCAGGCCCTGTTGGGCATTGCGGAGTTCCTGAAAAAATACCACCCCGAGGTCGAGCGCGCCGTCTATTCCGGGCGCACGGAGGTGGAGCCCGAGATCTATGCGGCCTTTGATTATGTCAAGGTGGGCCCGTACGTGGAGGCCCTGGGGCCGCTCAACGAGCCCACGACCAACCAGCGCCTCTACTACCACGGCGAGGACATTACGTTCCGTTTCTGGCACAAGGGCCTGGAGAAGGACAGGAAGGACTGAGAATTCCCCCCTTTACATCATGTAGGCGGAGGCGTCGATGCCGTCCGCGAGCATCTGGCGGATCTGCGTGGAGGAGATGTCCACGATGGGGGCGTCGATGATGCGGATCTTGTAGAAGCGGTCCAGGTCCTCGAGGCTGACCTTGCCCGGAGGCGTGGCCTGCGAGGCGTCCAGCACGTAGGGGACGGGGAAGTGGCGGCACTCCTCGAGGAGCATTTCCCGCAGGCGCTCCAGGTCGTACCCCTTGCGGGGATACACGGCCACGCCGTACTCGCTGAGAATGCGCGGAGCGTCGCGCCAGCGGTGGATGTTCTCCAGGTTGTCCGCGCCGATCACCAGGGTGAAATCGTTCACCGGCTCGCGCTTCTTGAGCGCGTCCAGGGTCTTGATCGTGTAGGTGGGGGCGGGCATCTCCAGCTCGATGTTGTCCACCCAGACGTGCAGCTCGGGATGCCGCCGGACGGCATCGATCGCCGCGCGGTAGCGGTGCTCGGCGGAGAGGGCGAGGGAGGCGTCCTTGATCGGGTTCTGAGGGGAAATGACCAGGTAGACCCAGTCGAAGTCCTCTTCCCGGGTGAGCCGCTCCATGATGGCCTGGTGGCCGATGTGGAGCGGGTTGAAGGAGCCGGAGTAGACCGCTATCCGCATAGGAAGGCGTCTACAAAGGCCTCCGCCTGGGCGAAGGTGTCCTCCAGTTTGTCGTTGACCAGGTCGCGGTCGAACTTGCCTGCGGCGAATTCCAGCTCCGAGGCGGCCTTGGCGAGGCGCTCGCGGATGGCCTCCTCGGTGTCGGTGCCGCGCCCGCGCAGGCGCTGCTCCAGCACCTCCATGCTCGGGGGGAGGATGAGCACGGACATGGCGGCGTCGCCGAAATATTTCTTGAGGTTCACCCCGCCTTTGACGTCCACGTCGAAGATGATGACGTGGCCCTTGGCCCAGATGCGGTCGACCTCGCTCTTGAGCGTGCCGTAGAAGCGGTCCTTGTAGACCTCCTCGTATTCGATGAAGGCGTCCTTGCGGATCAGGCTGCGGAATTTCCGGGCGGAGATGAAATAGTATTCCACGCCGTCCTGCTCCTGTCCGCGCGGCTCACGGGAGGTGGCGGACACGGAAAACTCGAACTCGGGATGGAGCCCCAGCAGGTGGTTCACGACGGTGCTCTTGCCGGCGCCGGAAGGGGCGGAAAAGATGATGACTTTGCCTGACATTATGCGGTATTTTCCACAAAAATAGTTATTTTTGCATGATTTACTGAATCGTTAGTCAAAATCATATCATATTATTCACTTTATGAAGGTTTCTTTCAAAGATCTTGGCCTGGTGAACACCCGTGAGATGTTCGCGAAGGCCGTCAAGGGTGGCTATGCCATCCCCGCTTTCAATTTCAACAACATGGAGCAGCTCCAGGCCATCATCCAGGCTTCCGCCGAGACGAAGTCCCCGGTGATCCTGCAGGTCTCCAAGGGCGCCCGCAACTACGCCAACCAGACCCTCCTCCGCTACATGGCACAGGGTGCCGTGGAGTATGCCAAGGAGCTTGGCTGGAAGAAGCCCCAGATCGTCCTCCACCTGGACCACGGCGACAGCTACGAGCTCTGCAAGAGCTGCGTGGACTTCGGCTTCTCTTCCGTGATGATCGACGCCTCCTCCCTCCCGTACGAGGAGAACGTCAAGCTGACCCGCAAGGTCGTCAACTACGCCCACAAATATGATGTGACCGTCGAGGCCGAGCTCGGCGTGCTCGCCGGTGTCGAGGACGAGGTCTCCTCCGCGGTGTCCCACTACACCAAGCCCGAAGAGGTCATCGACTTCGTCAAGAAGACCAAGTGCGACTCCCTCGCCATCTCCATCGGCACGTCCCACGGCGCCTACAAGTTCACGCCGGAGCAGTGCACGCGCGACAAGGACGGCAAGCTCGTCCCGCCGCCCCTCGCTTTCGATGTGCTGAAGGCCATTGAGAAGAAGCTCCCGGGCTTCCCGATTGTGCTTCACGGATCTTCTTCCGTGCCGCAGGAGTATGTGGACATGTGCAACCAGTTCGGCGGCAAGCTCCCCAACGCCATCGGCATCCCCGAGGAGCAGCTCCGCAAGGCCGCCAAGAGCGCCGTCTGCAAGATCAACATCGACTCCGACAGCCGTCTGGCCATGACCGCCGCGATCCGCAAGCATCTTGCCGAGAACCCCGGCCACTTCGATCCGCGCCAGTATCTCAAGCCGGCCCGCGAGGAGATGAAGAAGATGTACATCCACAAGATCATCAACGTCCTCGGCTCCAACGGCAAGGCCCGCTAAGACTCGATCTTCGCTAAAAGAATCGGGGTGCAAAAACGTTTTTGCACCCCGATTCTTTTTTTTGTAACTTTAGGGTGCAAAACGATAATCAATGAGACGATTCCTTCTTTTATTGTCCGCCCTGGCGGCCATTTCGGCGTCTGCCGCGACCGTTGAAGACTGGCAGAATCCCGCTGTCAACCAGCGCAACCGCGTGCCGATGCACACCACCTTCGCGACGGACAGCCCCCGGCTGTCGCTGGACGGCATCTGGAAGTTCCGCTGGTACGAGGCTCCCGAACTCCGCTCGCGCGATTTCTTCAAGCCCGGCCTGGACGACGCCAACTGGGACACGATGCCCGTGCCCGGCATGTGGGAGCTCAACGGCTTCGGCGACCCCATGTACGTCAACATCGCGTATCCCTGGGACGGCCATTACCCGAACAACCCGCCCATCGTCCCGACGGAGCACAACTACGTCGGGCAGTACCGCCGCAGCGTCACCATTCCCGCCGACTGGGCAGGCAGGGATGTGTTCCTTGCCATCGGCAGCGCCACGTCCAACGTCCGCGTGTGGGTGAACGGCAAGGAAGTGGGCTACAGCGAGGACAGCAAGCTGGAGGCGCGATTCGATATCACCAAGTTTGTGAAGCCCGGCGAGGACGCCCTCATCGCCCTGGAGATCTTTCGCTGGTGCGACGGCACCTACCTGGAGGACCAGGATTTCTGGCGTTTCTCGGGCATCGCCCGGGAGACCTTCCTGACCGCGCGGCCCAAGGCCCGCATCGAGGACCTGCACGTCAGCGCCGGCATGGACGGCAGCTTCCGCTTCGACGCGACGCTCACCAAGCCAGCCAAGGGCGTGAAATACTATCTCTCCGGTCCGGGATTCCCGGAAATGGAGGTATCCGCCGCCGGGCGCGTCGAGCGCCCGAACCTGTGGAGCGCCGAGACGCCATCGCTCTACCACCTGCGGGCCGTCTGCTCCGACAAGAAGGGCGTGACGGAGACGGCGGAGCTGGATTTCGGTTTCCGGGAAGTGAAGATTGCGGGCGGGCAGCTGCTGGTCAACGGCCAGCCGGTCCTGATCAAGGGCGCCGACCGCCACGAACTCTCCGCCACGGGCGGGTACGTGGTCACGGTGGAGGAGATGCTGGAGGACATCCGCATCATGAAAGAGCTCAATATCAATACGGTACGCACGAGCCACTACCCCAACGACCCGCGCTGGCTGGACCTGTGCGACCGCTACGGCCTGTATGTCATCGACGAGGCGGATATCGAATCGCACGGCATGGGCTACGGCCCGGAGACCCTCGCGAAGAACCCCATTTACGCCCAGGCCCACATGGAGCGCACGCAGCGCTTCGCGCAGCGGGACTTCAACCACCCCTCCGTCATCATCTGGAGCCTCGGCAACGAAGCGGGCAACGGCCCCAATTTCGAGGCCACCTACGACTGGCTCAAGGGCTGGGACCCTTCCCGCCCCGTGCAGTACGAGCGCGCCGAGCTGGACCGCAACACCGACATCTACTGCCCCATGTACGCGGGTTATGAGCACATCGTCCGCTATGCGGAGAGCAATCCCGAGCGTCCGCTGATCCAGTGTGAGTACGCCCACGCGATGGGCAACTCCATGGGCGGCTTCGAGGACTACATGGATCTCTACCGCAAGTATCCGGCCCTGCAGGGCGGCTGCATCTGGGATTTCGTGGACCAGGCGATCATCTGGCCTTCAGCGAAATCGCGCACCGGCTACATCTACGCCTTCGGCGGCGATTTCAATGACTATGACCCCACTGACAACTCCTTCAACTGCAACGGCATCATCGCCGCCGACCGGAGCCTGCACCCGCACGCTTACGAGGTGCAGCATGGCTACCGTTCCATCCTGACCTCCGCGACACCCGCGCAGGCGCTTGGCGGCCGGGTGCAGGTCCATAACGAGAATTTCTTCATCGACCTGGGCCGCTACCTGATGCGCTGGGAGGTCCTCGCCAACGGTGTACCCGTGCTGGCCGGACAGCTGGACGCCCCCAAGGCCGCGCCGCAGCAGACGCTCGTGGCCGACCTGGGCTACCGGGAGGCCGACCTGTCGGGGATTCCGGGTGAGCTGTTCCTGAATGTGAGCTACATCCTGCGGCGCGCAGACGGGCTGCTGCCTGCCGGGACCGTGGTTGCCTACGACCAGATTCCGCTGCGCGAAGCGCCTTACCGGATGACCGCCGCCGACCTGAACGGACGGCGCTGGACGGCCGATTTCGACCCGAAGACCGGGGCGCTGTGCTCCTACAAGCTCGAGGGCAAGGAACTGCTCGCCGCCCCGCTGATGCCCTGCTTCGGCCGGGCCGTGACGGAGAACGACCTGGGCGCCCGCCTGGAGCTGCGCATGAAGCCCTGGCTGTATCCCGATTTCAAGGTCAAGCGCCTGGACCGCAGCGCGCAGAGCGTGGAGGTGGTCTATGAGGTCGGCGAGGGGCTCGCCACCGTGGCCATGCAGTATGCGCTCTCCGGCGACGGCAGCATCACCGTGACGGAAAAGATGACCGAGGTGCGCGAGGGCGCGCCGGGGCTGTTCCGCTTCGGGATGGAGTTTGCGATGCCGGGGTCCTTTGACGCGCTGGCCTTCTATGGCAAGGGCCCGTTCGAGAACTACATTGACCGCCAGGGCGCCGCGCAGATGGGCATCTGGAAGCAGTCCGTTGCGGACCAGTACCATTTCGGCTATGCCCGCCCGCAGGAGTCCGGCACCCACGTGGGGATGCGCTGGATGCGCATCACGGATGCCGCCGGCTGCGGCTTCGAGATTGCCGCGGAGGGCGGCTTCTCCGCCTCCGCCCTGCCCTTCGGCCGCCGGGACATCGACCTGTCGGTCTCCGGCGGCGGCCGCGGCCGCGGCGGCGACCAGCGTCACTCGCTGGAGCTCCGCGAAGACGGCCTGACGCATGTCAACGTGGACCTGGTCCAGATGGGACTGGGCTGCGAGAACTCCTGGGGCGCCGTCCCGCGGGAGCAGTACCGCCTCAAGGCGGAGCCGCGCAGCTTCAGCTTCACGCTGAAGCCGCTGCTGTAACGGATTCGGGGTGCAAATCGGCCTGATCCACACCCCGAAGGTAGAAAAAAACAGATCCGGGGTGCAGAACAAGCGTTTTTGCACCCCGATTCAATCAGAAGTTGAACGCGAAGCTGCAGAACAGCATGCTGGGCTTGGCGTAGATGTAGGAGTAGCTGCCGTAGTGATCGTAGTCGTTCGCTTTCGACACAGAGTACTCATAGCCGAGCTTGACGCTGTAGCGGCCGAAATCCACGCCGCCGCCGAGGGCGATGCCACAGCTGATGTATTCGTCGTTGGGATCATAGCGCAGTCCGGTACGGATTGCGGCGAAGGGGCTGGTCCGGCCGTCAATGAAATTGTATTTGGCATCCATGAAGATGGGGAAGTAGAGCGACCCGTTCAGGTCGGCGCCAACGCCGAGGCCGACACCGACAAAGGCGCCGTCGCCGAAGCTGTAGCCGTGGGTGGTGGTCAAAAGGGCGAGGCCGCCCACCTTATCTTTGCCAAAAACTGCGTAATTACCGATTTCGAGATTACCGCGGTAGCCTTTGCGGAACATCCGGCTTTCCTGGGCGGAAAGGGTCAGGCTGCAGGCGACCAGAAGGAGAAATAAAAACAACTTTTTCATATCAATTCGGTTTTTGGGGCCGCAAAGATATGAAAAAAACGGGGGAACGGCAAACCCTAAAGCATTTTCTTGTGCTTGAAGATGATCCAGATGCTGATGATAAGGCACACCATCAGCAGAAACAGTGCGAGCCACGCCCACCACTTGTCAGCGAAGGGGAGGGTGACGTTCATCCCGTAGAAGCTCGCTACGAGCGTGGCCGGCATCAGCAGCAACGACACGAAGGTGAAGATCTTCATGATGTTGTTCTGGTCGAGGTTGATGATGCCCAGGACCGTGTCCTGCAGGCGCTCGAAGGTGAAGTTGGTGTGGTTGATCAGGGAGGCGATGTCCTGGAGGATGATGTTCAGGTCGCCCCGCAGCTCGGGATCCCGGGGGCAGAGCTTGCTCTTGAGGATGTTGGAGATGAGGCGCTGCTTGTCCACGATGTTCTCGCGGACGGTCATGGCGTTCTCCTGCAACTGATTGATATCCAGCAGGAACTCCTCGTTGATGTCCTCCTGCTGGTTGATGCGCTTGCTGAACTGCGACACGTCCTTGGAGATGAGCTCCACGATGTCGGCGTCCAGGTCCACGCGCTTGTCCATGATCTCTACGAATGTGGTGAACCCGTCGGGGAACTGATCCGGCAGGGCCTGGATCTTGAGCTGGAGGGTGTCCAGCGAACGCAGGGGGATCTCACGCACCGTGGTGAGGATGCCGGCGGACAGGATGAAGGAGACGGGATCCATGAGCATCGCGTCGTCGGCGGGGGAGAGGAAATTGGTATTCGCGAAGATGACGCCGTCCTCTTCGAAGAAACGGGAGGAACTCTCGATCTCCTCCGCTTCGGCCCGGCTTTGGATCTCCGTGCCGAGGAACGCCTCAACGGTCCTCTTCTGCTCTCCTGACGGCTGCAGGAGGTCTATCCAGAGGACATTTTCTTTGCCGATAGCAGCAAACTCCGTTTCGGACTGGCTGACAAGGATTTCCTTGCCACGTCTGTAGAAAATCTTGATCATCGCTTCCTTCCTGGTTGGTCCCGGCACAATCGTCGGAAGGGGGTTAAACTTACGGGATAGCTGACGTTACGGAGAAGTCAGCCTGCAAAAATAGGTAAAAACTTTTGTAATCTGCTTTTTTCTTCGAGAAATGCGTAAAAAAAAGTAACTTTGTCCCCGTCATTCCGGGCGTGACCCGGAATCTCCTTACTGGGTTATGCAGATTATTGAAGCTATCTTGGTCGCGGCATCGCTGTGTGCGGATTGCCTGGCCGTTTCCCTTTGCTCGGGCGTCTCCCTGCGCGACGTGCGCTGGGGCCGTATCCTTGGTGTCGCACTTGCCTTCGCCGTGATTCAGGCGGGCCTGCTGCTGGCTGGCTGGGCCTTCGGCTCGCTGTTCGTCGGCGCCGTGGAGAAGATCTCCCACATCATCGGATTCCTCCTCCTTCTCTATGTGGGCGTCTCGATGCTCGTGGAGGGTATCCGGGGTGAGGATGAAATCCGCAACCTGGACGGCCTGAAGAACGTGATCATCGGCGGCCTCGCGACGAGCATCGACGCGCTCGCCGTGGGCGTGGCCGAGTCGATGGAGGGCACGGACTGGGCGGGATTCCTGCCGCTTCTGATTGCCGTTTTCGTCATCACGGCCCTGACCGTCGTCGTGGGCCTGCGCAGCGGCAGCGCCATCGGAAAGCGTTTCGGCCGCTGGGCCGAAGTCATCGGCGGCGTAATCCTGATTGGGATCGGCATCAGCATTCTGCTCTAGAAAGTCTGGAAAAAGCGCTATATTTGTAAAGTTTCTTTACAATCAGTATGGCGTTGAAAACAGGGAAAATACTTGTCGTGGACGACAACCAGGGGATCCGCCGTGCGCTGGAGATCCTGCTGCCGCTGCATTTTGCCGAGGTGAAGACGATTCCTTCGCCGGCCACCCTGGTGAGCGCCCTGGAGCAGTTCCGGCCGGATGTGGTGCTGCTGGACATGAATTTCAACACCAGCATCAACACTGGCAACGAAGGCCTCTACTGGGCCGGGGAGATCAAGCAGATGGTTCCGGAGGTGGAGGTGGTGCTGTTCACCGCCTATGCCGACATCCAGCTGGCCGTGGAGGGGATGAAGCGGGGCGCCTTCGACTTCATCGTGAAGCCGTGGGACAACGACAAGCTGGTCGAGGTGCTGACGGCCGCCCGGGACAAGGCCCGCAAGGCGAAAGGCCCTGTCATCCCGGACTCTTCTTCCGTCATCCCGGGCTTGACCCGGGATCCCATGTTCTGGGGCACGTCCAAGCCCATGGCCGCCATCCGGAGGACCCTGGACAAGATCGCCCCCACGGACGCCACCGTGCTGATCACCGGCGAGAACGGCACCGGCAAGGACGTCCTGGCGCGGGAGATTCACGCCCGCAGCCTGCGGAGCGCGAAGCCGATGGTGGCGGTGGATGCCGGCGCCATCACGGAGACGCTGTTCGAGAGCGAACTCTTCGGCCACGTCAAGGGTGCATTCACCGATGCGCATACGGACCACGCGGGCAAGTTCGAGCAGGCCGACGGCGGGACGCTCTTCCTGGACGAGATCGGCAACATCCCGCTGCACCTGCAGGCGAAGCTGCTGCGGGCGATCCAGAGCCGTAGCGTGGTCCCCGTGGGCGGTACCGAAGCCCGGCCCGTCAATATCCGCCTCATCTGCGCCACCAACATGGACCTGGAGGCGCTGGTGCGGGAGGGCCGCTTCCGCGAGGACCTCTACTACCGCATCAACACCGTCCACATCGCGCTGCCGCCCCTGCGGGAGCGCAAGGAGGACATCGTCCCGCTGGCGCAAATGTTCATGGAGCGCTTTGCGCGGAAGTATCACCGGTCCCTGGCGGGGATCGCCTCCGACGCGGCGCAGGCGCTCACGGAGTGCCGCTGGAGCGGGAACATCCGCGAGCTGCAGAACTGCATCGAGAAGGCGGTCATCCTGAGCGACCCTCCTGCCATTCTGAGCGAAGCGAAGAATCTTACGGCCAAGGATATCCAGATGGATTCTTCGGCCAGGGGCCTCAAAATGACAGGGGAAGCCGAGGAAGAACGCCTCGTCCGCGACGCTATGGCGCGCGCGGGCGGCAACATTTCCGCTGCCGCCAAGATGCTGGGCGTGAGCCGGCCGACGCTGTACGCGAAGCTGAAAAAATATGGCCTGTAGTGTCTACGTGGCAAATCATACTGCTGTGCGCTGCCGTCGCCGTCGTCGCGGCGGTGATCGCCGCGGTCAGCATCCGCCGGAAGGACATCCGGAAGGTGGCTTACATGATGGATTCGCTGGAGGACGGCGAACTCAATTTCCGTTTCCAGGACAAGAACCGGTTCAACCGCACCCTGAACCGTATCCGCACCATCTTCGAGAAGCAGCGACAGGCGCACGAGCAGGATTCCTGGACCAAGCTCATCCGCGTGCTCACGCACGAGATCATGAATACGGTGTCGCCGATCGCATCCCTGAGCGACGCCATGGCGAAGTCGGTGGATGAAAACGGCCGCAGCGAGCTGGACATCAAGTCCGGGCTGGAGACCATCTCGGATTCTTCAAAGAACCTCATCGGTTTCGTGCAGACCTACCGGCAGCTCTCCGGCGTGGCCAAGCCCGTCCGCAAGGCGCTGGACCTGCGGGAACTGATGGAGGGCGTCATCTCGCTGAACAGCGAATTCGCCACGTCCTGCGGCGCCGCCTGCTCCTATCGGCCGGAGGAGCCGGACCTGATGATCTACGCCGATGAGGGGCAGATCTCCCAGATCTTTATCAA
>CAJOHX010000047.1 GCA_905234475.1 uncultured Bacteroidales bacterium
TGTCGGTGCTGGGAAGCCTGGACCGCTACGGCTTCGACATGCCGGACGCCTCGCACGAGGTGATGGGCTGGCACAACCTGGTGGGCATCCTGAAGTTCCACCACGAAGGGGAACGGATCCAGTTGGAGCTGACTGGCTCGGCGAACCGCTACGGCAGCAGCCAGACGCAGGACAAGTTGTACCGCGAAACAGCAAACCACCTGTCGCTTCGCTCCATGCTGACGGAGTACGCGCTGGCCGGGAGCGCAAAGCACTTTCTGAGCGGACGCTTCACGCTGAGCGAGGGGCTGGATGCGCGCTTCGCGCAATTTACCCCCGGCCAGGTGGCGGCGGTCTCCAACCGCTCGAACACGCTGCTGGCCACGGCCTGGACGCAGGCGGAGTTTGCCATTCCGGACCGGCTGGCACTCAAGGCGGCCGTCCGGGGCCATTTCTACCGGAATCTCACCGCAGACGCGAAAGGACGCTTCGACCCCGAAGCGAGCCTGTCGGCCAGGCTGGACCTGACCCGCTGGCTGTCCCTCGAACTCACCGGCGACCGGATGGTGCAGTACTACCACACGCTGGAGGGCCTGCCAGTGGGCTGGTCGCTGGACATGATCGTCCCTTCAGGCGCCCGGGTCCGGCCCGAGACGGCCCTGCAGGGCAACGCCGGCCTGACGGCGAAGGCCGGCGGCCACTCCGTATCGCTCGGCGGCTTCTACAAGACGATGGACAATCTGGTCTACTACAAATACGCGCAGAGCCTGTTCAGCGGCGCCCTCGCGGCGTGGGAAGACCATGTGGACATCGGCAAGGGAACTTCCTGCGGCGCAGAGTTCCTCTATGAGTATCTGGGCAAGGACTGGTATGCCCGCATCGCCTACACGCTGTCCAGGACAATGCGGTACGGGTTTGCGGAGATCAACGACGGGGAGCCCTTCCACGCACGCTTCGACCGGCGCCACGTACTGAACGCCACGGCGCAGTGGCGGGGGTTCAGCGCCACGGTGATCCTGCAAAGCGGCCACTGGGAGAACGGCGCACCCCAGACCTACCCGATGCATGTGCCCGGCGCCGTATGGACGGCGAAATATTACCAGGGCGTCAACAACTACCGGATGCCGACGGTCTTCCGCCTGGACCTGGGCTGGCAGAAGAGTTTCCGCACCGGCCGGGTCAGGCATACCGTAAACCTTGGGGTATGCAACGTCACGAACCACTTCAACCCCTTCCTGGTCTATTTCGACACAAGGACGGAATCCTGGAAGCAACTCGCCCTGCTCCCCATCCTCCCGAACTTCAGCTACCGGGTAGATTTCTGATACGGCAGAAACTTCCACGGTGCGAAATACCGGATATCCATATTTTTATATAGTAGAATTATAAAATTCAATATTATTCCTATCTTTGCAGGGACAAAGACGGAGAAATGAGGATCGTGTCGCATAGGAAACTGAAGGACTTCTACTGCCAGCCCGGCCGGGAAGATGCCAAGGCGCCGTTGGAGCGCTGGTATGCCATTGCCGAGGAGGCTCAGTGGACGGGCCTGACGGACATCCGGAAGGATTTCGCTTCGGCGGACTATGTCGGAAACCAACACTATGTCTTCAACATCGGCGGCAATAAATACCGGCTGGTGGTCGTTGCGAAGTTCATCATGGGATACCTCTTTATCCGCTTTGTCGGGACGCACAGGGAATACGACAAGATAGACGCATCAACCATCTGAATATGGGAAGGATTACGGAAATGCAATACCAGTATGCGCTGGAGCGCATCGAGGATCTGCTGCCACTCGTCAGCGGGGAAGACCCCAATGAGGAGAAGGCGGTGGAGTTGTCCATCTATTCCGACATCGTCATCGAGTACGAGAAGGAGCACTTCCCCATTGAGAAGCCGACGCCCGCGGAATTGATCCAGGCCTCGCTGACCGAGAAGCAGTTGACACAGAAAGAACTGGCCGCCAGGATTGGAGTCAGCCCTTCGCGTGTGAATGATTATGTCTCCGGTCGGGCGGAGCCCAGCCTTCGCATCGCAAGCCGTCTCTGTCTTGCCCTCGGCATCGCCCCAGCCGCCATGCTGGGGCTGTAAATCATCCACAAAAACGGCTGTATTTGTGGACAAATCGCAAAAATAACGGGGTTTGTCCTCAAAAACGACCTGTTTTGAGGACGGCAACGATCGCGTCGGCGACTTCCGCGGGGCTGAGGCCGTCGGTGTCGACGGCCAGGGGGGCCTGGGCGTAGACGAGCTGGCGGGCGGCGAAGAGCGCCCCGGCGTCGGCGAAGAGCGGGCGGGAGGCGTCGGCGGCGCCCAGGCGCTCCCGGATGGTCTCCAGGCGGGTGCGCAGCCAGACGCAGCGCGTCCGGGCGAGCACCAATTCCCGCGCCGCCGGAACGGTCAGCGTGCCGCCGCCAAGGGCCAGGACCGTGTCGGCGTCCGCGGCCTCCGCCTCGTCCAGCACGGCACGGAGCGTCTCCAACTCCACGGCGCGGAACGCAGCCTCGCCGCCTTCCGCGAAGATTTCCGGGATCGGGCGACCTTCGCGCGCAACGATTTCCGCATCCAGGTCCACGAAACGGGCGCCCAGCCGGGCGGCCAGTTCGCGTCCGGTGCTGCTCTTGCCGCAGCCCATGAATCCAGTCAGGGAAATCGTCATTTTTCCGAAAGATTACCCGGCAAAGATACACGCATTTCGCCAAAAAATCCCTATCTTGTGAGACTAAAATTTTTGTATTATGTCACTGAATAAAGTCATGCTGATCGGTAACGTTGGAAGAGACCCCAATGTACGTTACCTCGAAGGAAACAATCCCGGCGCCCAGGGCCGGAAAGTCGCAACGTTCACCCTCGCCACCTCCGAGCGCTTCCGCGACCGCAACGGAGAGACCCGTGAGAACACGGAATGGCACAACATCGTCGCATGGGGCCAGCCCGCAGACGTCTGCGAGCGCTTTGTCCGCAAGGGCACCCAGCTCTATATCGAGGGGCGCCTCCGCACCCGCAAGTACACGGACGCCCAGGGCATGGAGAAATACACCACGGAGATCAACGTCGACACGCTGCAGCTCCTCGGCCGCCGCGACGGCGACGGCGCTCCCTACCCTGCCGACCCGCAGGGTGGTTACCCGCCGCAGGGCGGCTACCAGCCCCGCCAGGGCGGTTATCAGCAGCCCCCGCAGCAGCCCGCCTACCAGGCTCCCGTCCAGCCGCAGCAGCCTGCCCCGCAGGCTCCGGCCGCCCCTGCCGTTGACGACGGCCCGACCGACGATCTTCCGTTCTAATATTTTCCGCCATGGCTGAAAAGATTCAGAAATTGATGAACGACAATCCGGTGGCGCGTTGGACCGTGTTGGCCCTGGTCGCCCTGATGATGTTCTTCGCCTACATGTTCGTGGACGTCATGTCCCCGCTCAAATCCCTCGTGGAGACCAACCTCGGCTGGAGCAGCGCCGTGTTCGGCAAATACGCCGCCTCCGAGTACATCCTCAACGTCTGCGGCTTCCTGATCCTCGCCGGCATCATCCTCGACAAGCTCGGGGTGCGCTTCTCCGGCATCCTGTCCGCCGGCCTGATGGTCTTCGGCGCCGCGATCAAGTTCGTCGGCGTGAGCGACTGGTTCCAGACCACGGGCTTCGCCCAGTGGCTCGGCTCCTGGTGGGTCGAGATGCCCGCCAGCGCCAAGATGGCCTCGCTCGGTTTCATGATCTTTGGCTGCGGCTGCGAGATGGAGGGGACCAACGTCTCCAAGATCCTCGCCAAGTGGTTCAAGGGCAAGGAAATGGCCCTCGCCATGGGCCTTGAGATGGCCATCGCCCGCCTGGGTGTGTTCGGCGTCATGTGGATCTCCCCGCTGATCAGCGCCAAGTTCGGCGGCTCCGTCGTGGCCCCGATGGGATTCTGCGGCGCGCTGCTCTGCATCGGCCTGCTCAATTTCATCATCTTCGCCTTCATGGACACGAAGTTCGACAAGCAGCTGGTCGCCGCCGGCCTCGCCACGGACGAGAAGTCCCCGGAGGACGAGTTCCACGTCAAGGACCTCGGCGCCATCTTCAAGAGCAAGATGTTCTGGATCGTGGCCCTGCTGTGCGTGCTGTACTACAGCGCCATCTTCCCGTTCCAGCGCTATGCGCCGAACTTCCTCGAGGAGACCCTGCAGATCGACGCCGCCACGGCCTCCCGCCTGTTCAGCGTCTTCCCCATCCTGGCCATGTGCCTCACCCCGGTGCTGGGCATCTTCCTGGACCACAAGGGCAAGGGCGCCACGATGCTGATGGCAGGCTCCGTGATCATGATTGTCTGCCACCTGTGCTTCGCCTTCCTGCTGCCGGCCGCCCCGTACAAGTGGCTGGCCGTGCTGCTGATCGTCGTGCTGGGCGTGAGCTTCTCGCTCGTGCCCGCAGCCCTGTGGCCTTCCGTACCGAAGATCATCGACGAGAAGATCCTCGGCTCGGCCTACTGCCTCATCTTCTGGGTGCAGAACATCGGCCTCTGCCTCGTGCCGATGCTGATCGGGTCGCTGCGCGGCTCCACCGGCGGCTATTTCGTGCCGATGCTCGTGTTCTCCAGCTTCGGCGTGCTGGCCTTCATCTTCAGCTTCCTGCTGAAGAAGGAAGACCGCAAGAAGGGCTACGGCCTCGAGCTGCCGAACATCAAGAAATAGGCACCCATGCCGTCCAAAGCCGGGAAATACGCCTGCTGGATCGCCCTGGCATGCCTCGTCGTACCGATGTTCGCATCGTACTTCTTCGACGACATGTTCTCGACGATCTCGTACCTGTTTGAGGATCCCGCCCGCACCCAGCTGGGCTGGAACGCCGCCGGGTACGGGCTCTATACCAGCGGCTATTCCCTGCTGTGCGTCTTCGGCGGCCTGGTGGTCTGCGGCATCCTCCTGGACAAGTGGGGGGTGCGGATCACCGGCTCCGTCTTCGTGGGCATGATGGTGGCCGGCGCGGCCACGGTCCTCTGGGCCATCACCGCCGGCTTCCCGCCCGAACGGTCGCTGCGCATCGCCTACGCCGGCTGCATGTTCTTCGGACTGGGCAGCGAGATCGCCGGCACGGCCGTCACGCGATCCATCGCGAAATGGTTCCGCCACGGGCCCATGGCCCTGGCGATGGGCCTGCAGCTCGCCATCGCCCGCCTCGGCACGGCCTGCGCCCTCGTGCTCGCCCCGCGCCTCGTCGTGGAGAGCAGCGGCCACGTCTACACCCAGGCCGAGACGGCCCGGCCGGCCGTCTTCGGCCTGGGCCTGATGGCCGCCGGGCTCATCCTCTGGGCGGTCTTCGTGGCGATGGACGCGCGGTTTGACAAACAAAGGAAGGAGATCCCGGGTCAAGCCCGGGATGACGGAAAGAACGAGGAGCAGTTTAAGTTTGCCGACGTGGTCGGCGTGCTGAAGAATTCCAACTTCTGGCTGGTCAGCCTCCTCTGCGTGCTGTTCTACAGCAGCATCATCGCCTTCAAGAAATTCGCCGGTGCCATCCTGATTCCGCGTTTCGCCATTCCGGCGGAGACGGCCGGGTGGATGGTGTCGATGCTTCCCTTCGCGACGGTGGTCTTCGCGCCGCTCTTCGGCCTGCTGGTGGACCGCCGCGGCCGGGGCACGCTCTGGATGATCGTCGGCTCGCTGCTGGCGCTGCTGGCGCACCTGCTGCTGGCCTTCGCCCCGCAGGGGATCCCCTTCTTCGGCTACCTGGCCATGGTGCTGCTGGGCTTCGGCTATTCGCTGGTGCCCGCCGCCCTGTGGCCGTCCGTGCCGAAGATCGTCCCCGACAAGGTACTCGGCACGACCTTCGCGCTGGTCTACTGGGTGCAGAACCTCGGCCTGCTGTCCTTCAAGATGCTCGCCGGGCAGATCCTGGACGGCGCCCGCGACGGCGCCTTCGGCGTGGAGCTGATGTTCACGGGGCTGTGCGTCGCCGCCGTGGCCGTAGCGCTGCTCTTCGCCCGCAGCTCGCGCCGCCATCCCGAGCTGGAACTTGACCTACCGAACAAAGCCTAGAACACTATGTACGAACTGCTGGACCGGATCGACTCCCCCGCCGACATCAAGCATCTCTCGATGGACCAGCTGCGCCAGTTGTGCGCAGAACTGCGGCAGTACATCATCGAGTGCTGCTCCCGCAACCCCGGCCACCTGGCCGCCAGCCTGGGAGCGGTGGAGCTCATCGTCGGCATGCATTACGTCTACGACACCCCGCAGGACAAGCTCGTCTTCGACGTGGGCCACCAGGCCTACGCCCACAAGATCCTGACCGGCCGGCGCGAGGCCTTCGCCACCATGCGCACGCAGGGCGGCATCAGCGGCTTCCCCAGCCGCGACGAGAGCCCGTTTGACGCCTTTGGCGTCGGGCATTCCTCGACCTCCGTCTCCGCGGCCCTCGGCCTGGCGGAAGCGGCCCGCATGCAGGGCCGCCAGGAGAAGGTGGTGGCCCTGATCGGCGACGGCGCCATGACCGGCGGCCTCGCCTTCGAGGGGCTCAACAACGCCGGCGAGAGCCATGCCGACCTGCTCGTGATCCTCAACGACAACAACCAGTCCATAGAGGGCAACACCGGCGCCCTGCACCGCCACCTGCTCAACCTCACCACCAGCGAATCCTACAACCGCTTCAAGAACCGCGTCTGGAACTCCTTGGGAGACAATGCCTTCCGCGGCTTCCTGCAGCGCTGGGTGCGAAGCTTCAAGTCCTGGCTCGTCGGCAAGCCGGGCGGCGCCCTCTTCGAGTCGCTCGGGTTCCGCTACTTCGGCCCGATCGACGGCAACGACATCGCGGAAGTGGTGAAGACCCTCCGCAAGCTCCACGGCATCACCGGCCCCCGCCTGCTGCACTGCTTCACGGTCAAGGGCAAGGGCTACACCCCCGCCGAACAGGACCCCGTGGTCTGGCATGCCCCGGGCCATTTCGACCCGGAGACGGGCGAACGCATCCACGCCCCGCACCTGCGCGACCGCTACCAGGACGTCTTCGGCGAAGTGCTCTGCGAGCTCGCCGAAGCCGACCCGCGCGTGGTGGGCGTCACCCCCGCCATGGCCAGCGGCTGCGGCATGAACCGCCTCGCCGCCAGCCATCCCGACCGTTTCTACGACGTGGGCATCGAGGAGGAGCACGCCGTGACCTTCTCCGCCGGGCTCGCCGCCGGCGGGATGAAGCCCTTCTGCAACATCTACTCCGCCTTCTCCCAGCGCGCCTACGACCAGATCGTCCACGACGTCGCGCTGCAGCGCCTGCCGGTGGTGCTCTGCTTCGACCGTGCGGGGCTCGTCGGCGAAGACGGCGCCACGCACAACGGCGCCTTCGACCTGGCCGCCTACCGCAGCATCCCCAACGCCATCGTCAGCGCCCCCCGCGACGAGACGGAGCTCAAGCGCTTGATGTACACCGCCTGGAAGCATGACACGGGGCCATTCATAATAAGGTACCCGCGCGGGATGGGCGAAGGCACGCCCTGGCGCGAGGCGGCCGGCACGCCGCTCGACATCGGCCGCGGCTGCACCCTGCTCGAGGGGGACGAGGTCGCCATCCTGGGCATCGGTCCCGTCGTGAACCGCGCGCTGGAGGCCGCCGCCGGCTGGCCCGGCCGCGTGGGCGTGTACGACATGCGCTTCCTCAAGCCGCTCGACGAAGACCTCCTCGCCCGGGTCGCCGGGCGCTGCCGCCACATCATTACCGTCGAGGACGGGACCCTGTCCGGCGGGCTCTACGGCGCCGTCAGCGAGTTCCTCGCGCCGGGCCGTTTCGGGGCCACCCTGGAGGGGATCGGAATCCCCGACCGCTTCATCGCCCATGCCCGTCAGGAAGAGCAATATGCCGCCTGCGGAATGGACGTCGAGGGGATACGAAAAAGTTTGAAAAAAGTTTTTGGAGAATAGGAAATTATTCCTATCTTTGCAGTCCCAAAAACTAGGGGGCTTTGAAATAATACATTGCCGATGTAGCTCAGTTGGCTAGAGCGTGTGATTTGTAATCTCAAGGTCGTGGGTTCGATTCCCTCCATCGGCTCACGAGGGGCAAGTACCAGAGCGGTCAAATGGGGCAGACTGTAAATCTGCTGGCGATGCCTACGGTGGTTCGAATCCATCCTTGCCCACAAAAAGCGGAAGTTGGACAGAAACGACTGCTCCCAAGCGGGGTTCGTATAATGGCTATTATGCCAGCCTTCCAAGCTGGAAATGGGAGTTCGATTCTCCTACCCCGCTCAATGAATGCCGATGTAGCTCAGGGGTAGAGCGCATCCTTGGTAAGGATGAGGTCATGAGTTCAAATCCCATCATCGGCTCCATTGAAAAGCCGGTTTAATTTTGTAAACAAACTTTTAAACGTAATATTATGGCAAAAGAAGTTTTCAAGCGGGACAAACCGCATGTCAACATTGGTACGATCGGCCACGTTGACCATGGCAAGACCACTCTGACCGCAGCTATCACCAAGGTGCTTGCTGCCAAGGGTCTGAGCGAGATCAAGACCTTCGATCAGATTGACAACGCCCCTGAGGAGAAGGAGCGTGGTATCACCATCAACACCGCTCACGTCGAGTATCAGACCGCCAATCGTCACTATGCGCATGTCGATTGCCCGGGC
>CAJOHX010000048.1 GCA_905234475.1 uncultured Bacteroidales bacterium
TCACCCGATGGGTGGTGGTGAAGGCCGTGCTTCCGGTGGACACCCGCGTTCCCGCAAGGGTCTCCCTGCAAAGGGCTACAAGACGCGTAATCCGAAGGCAGCTTCCAACAAGTTCATCATTGAGAGAAGAAAGAAATAAACAGGAATTAACTTAAGAGATTATGAGTCGTTCTTTAAGAAAAGGTCCCTATATCCAGGAAGCCCTGGAGAAAAGAGTTCTTGCTATGAATGATGGTAGCAAGAAGAAGGAAGTGGTCAAGACCTGGTCCCGTGCCAGCATGATCTCTCCTGACTTTATCGGCCATACGATCATCCCTGTTTACGTCACCGAGCAGATGGTCGGCCACAAGCTGGGCGAGTTCGCCCCCACCCGCAACTTCAGGGGTCATTCAGGTAACAATAAGAAGTAATCACTATGGGAAAGCGTAAAAGACTTATGGCCGAGCGCCTCAAGGAGGCGAAGAAGGTTACGGCAATTGCCAAGCTGAATGATGTCCCCACCTCTCCCCGCAAGATGCGCCTGGTGGCCGACACCGTCCGCGGCGTCGAGGTCAACCACGCACTCGATCTGCTGAAGTTCTCCAAGAGAGAGGCATCTGTCCGTCTGGAGAAGCTCCTCCGCAGCGCCATCGCGAACTGGGAAGCCAAGAACCCGGAGCAGAGCAAAGAACTGGACAACGGCAACGTGTACGTCAAGACCATCATGGTCGACGAAGGCCGCACGCTGAAGCGCATCCGCCCGTGCCCGCAGGGCCGTGCCGGTCGCATCCGCAAGCGTTCCAACCACGTCACCGTCATCCTCGATGTCAAACAACCAGTGGAGAATAAGTAATATGGGACAGAAAACTAATCCTATCAGCAACAGAATCGGTATCACCCGTGGTTGGGACTGGTGTGGTGGTAACTATGCAGAGAAGATCGCTGAGGACTTCGAGATCCGCAAGTATCTCGGCAACCGTCTGGCCAAGGCCAGCCTCAGCCGCATCGTCATCGAGCGTACCCTCAAGCTCATCACGGTCACGATCTACGCGGCCCGTCCCGGCTTCATCATCGGCAAGGGCGGCACCGAGGTCGACAAACTCAAGGAAGAGCTCAAGAAGGTCACCAAGAAGGATGTCCAGATCAACATCTACGAGGTGAAGCGTCCCGAGGTGGATGCCAACATCGTGGCTGACAGCATCGCCCGTCAGATCGAGGGCCGTGTGTCCTACCGTCGCGCCATCAAGATGGCCATCGCCAACACGATGCGCGTCGGCGCCGAGGGCATCAAGGTCCAGATCGCCGGTCGCGTCGGCGGCGCCGAAATGGCCCGCAGCGAGATGTTCAAGGAAGGCCGCACGCCGCTCCATACGTTCCGCGCCGATATCGACTATGCCCTCGCGGTGGCTCACACCAAGGTCGGCACCCTCGGTATCAAGGTCTGGATCTGCAACGGTGAGCGCTATGGCAAGCAGGACCTCACTCCTGCCGCCCTGGCTGCCGCCAACGCCCAGGCCACCGGTCAGAACCGGGGTGGTGGTCACGGTGGCGACCGTCGTCCCCGCCGGGATGGCGACCGCGACCGCCGGCCGCGCCGCGACAACAAGTAATTGATTGATTTATATCAGGAAAATTGCTATATTTACGGCCGGTTCCGAGGGTTCGGAACCGGCTTTTTAGTAGTGTGAAATCATAGCGTATGAAGAAATTTTTATTGATCGCAGCGGCGGCGTCCCTCTTGCTCGCCGGCTGCAAGCAGCCGACCAGCGAAGAAGTGCTGGCCGGATTCCAGGCCGACCTCGTTGCCTGGGAGGCCGAGTACAGCGAATCCGCGAAGCAGGTCCGCTCGGACGCCACGCTGGACGCGGCGCAGAAGAGCGAGAAGCTGGAGGCCCTGGAGGACGACATCATCACCAAACTGAAGGACACCGGCCGCAAGCTGCTGGCGAAATATTATGCAGACACGCTGGTGGCTCCTGCCGTGCTCGGCGAAGTCGCCTATTATATGGATGACGACGAGCTGTCCGCGCTCTTCGCCAAGATGCCCGAGACGGTCAAGGCCGACAAGTTTGTCTCCCGCATGATCGAGAGCACCGCCGCCCGCCAGGGCACGGCCGTGGGCCAGAAGTTCACGGACTTCACGGTGGATCACGTGGCCGGGGTCGACAAGGCAGGCAACCCGATTTACGAGAAGAAGAGCCTGTCCGACTTCGTCGGCAAGGGCAAGGTCATGCTGGTGGACTTCTGGTCCCCCTGGTGCCCGCCCTGCAAGGCCGAGATCCCCAACATCAAGGCCGTCTGGGAGAAGTACCATGGCGACGACTTCGACGTGCTGAGCGTCGCGGTCTGGGAGGAGAGCCGCCGGATGGACTGGCACAACACCATCGACACCGCCAAGGTGTACGACATGCGCTGGCTCCAGCTCAACAATGGCCACCAGGAGCCCGCGTCCCTGTACGGCATCGACGGCATCCCGCACATGATCCTGTTCGACAAGGACGGTACCATCCTCAAGCGCGGGGATGACCTGCGCGGCGAAAAGACGGCGAAGGCTGTCGCCGAAGTCCTTGGACGTTAGGCAGAAAATATCCTTACTTCCGCATTCCCCGGGCGTCTACCGCTATTACGACGCTGCGGGGAATGTGATCTATGTGGGCAAGGCCAAAGACCTTGCCAAGCGGGTGGCGCAGTATTTCGTGGACCCGGACCGGCTCAACGTCAAGACCCGGATCCTCGTGTCGAAGATCGCCGACCTTCAGTATTCCGTGGTGGACACGGAGGCGGACGCGCTGCTGCTGGAGAACAACCTGATCAAGCAGTACAAGCCCCGCTACAACATCCTCCTCAAGGATTCCAAGACCTATCCCTGGATCTGCGTGACCGCGGACGAATTCCCGAAGGTGTTCCTGACGCGCCGGGTGGTGAAGAACGGCTCCCGCTATTTCGGCCCGTACAGCTCCGTCATGCACGCCAAGACGCTGCTGGAGTTCTTCCGCGAGACTTATCCGCTGCGCTCCTGTAACCTCCGGATCGACTCCGACGCGATCCTGCGCGGCAAGTACCGTCCGTGCCTGGACTTCCACATCGGGCGCTGCGCGGGCCCCTGCATCGGGGCCGTGTCGCAGCAGGAATACGGCGCCTGGACCGATGAGATCGTGAGCCTGCTCAGCGGCGGGGTGAACGGCATCATCCGGGACTACAAGGCCCGGATGCAGGCCGCCGCCGACGCGCTGGACTTCGAGACGGCCCAGGCTTACAAGCAGCGCATCGAAGCGCTGCAGAAGCATTATTCCAAGTCCATCATCACCGCCGCAGGCGAGCGCGACGTGGACGTATTCGCCCTTGAAATCGACGGCGCCGAGGCCTTCGGCAGCTTCATGCGCATCCGCGGCGGGGCCATCATCCAGTCGCTTAACCTCGGCTTCCGGATGAATATCGAAGAAGACCGCGCGGCGGTGCTGAGCGAGTTCCTCGCCGAGATCGCCTCCAAGTTCGGCGCCCTGCAGGGCGAGGTCCTCGTGCCCTTCCTGCCCGACGTGGAGATGGAGGGCGTGACCTTCCGGATTCCTGTACGCGGGGACAAGCTCGCGCTGCTGGAGCTGGGCGCCAAGAACGCCCGGGAGTTCCGCGCGAACTCTCTCAAGCAGCGGGAGCATACCAACCCGGACGAATTCCGCGCCGCTGTGCTCGAGGAGCTGCGCAAGGCCCTCGGGATGAAGGAGCTGCCGGTCCACATGGAGTGCTTCGACAATTCCAACATCCAGGGCACCAACCCGGTGGCCTCGTGCGTGGTGTTCCGCAACGCGGAGCCCTCCAAGAAGGACTACCGCAAATTCAAGATCAAGACGGTGGTCGGGGCCAACGACTACGCCTCCATGAAGGAGGTGGTCAACCGCCGCTACGCCCGCATGCTCGAGGAGGCACCCGACGACCTGCCGCAGCTGGTGGTGATCGACGGCGGCAAGGGCCAGCTCGATTTCGCCTGGCAGGCGCTCTGCGAGCTGGGCATCCAGGACCGCCTGACCGTGATCGGCCTGGCGAAACGCCTGGAGGAAGTCATCCGGGTGGGGGACCCGTATCCCCTGTTCATCGACCGTAATTCGCAGGCGCTCAAGGTCCTGCAGCGCATCCGTGACGAGGCGCACCGCTTCGGCATCACCTTCCACCGGTCCCTTCGCAGCAAAGCGGCCATCCAGTCCGCCCTGCGGGAAATCAAGGGCGTGGGCGAGCAGACGGAGCAGCGGCTGCTCATGCACTTCGGCAGCGTGGCGCGCATCGCCGCGGCTTCCGAGGAGGAGCTCGCCACGCTGGTGGGGCCCGCCCTCGCCCGCCGCATCCTCGAACAGTTGAACCATGGCTAAATCAGAGATATTCAACAAGATTTTCAACGCCTTCATCCTCATCGGGATGGCGATTGTTACGATTATCGTCACGGCAATCAAGCTGGGCGACGCCGACAGCGGACACACGATGCTGATCATTGCCGCCGTCGGCTCGCTGATGGGCGTGCTGAGCACGGTCCTGTCCGCCAACGGGCGGATCCTCACGTTCCTGTTCGGGCTGATCGACGTGACCATCTACGGGGTGATGTGCCTGCTGGGCGCGAAATACGGCAACGCCGCCCTGCATCTGCTGTACTTCCTGCCGATGCAGTTCGTCGGCTTCTTCCAGTGGCGCAAGCGGGGCGCCGCGGAGGGCGAGCGCGTGCGCGCCCGCCGGCTCAGCGGGCGCCAGTGGCTGCTGTTCGGTTCCATTTTCCTGGCGGGCCTGCTGGCCGCCTATTTCATCCTCTGCGCGCTGGACAAGACGGAGGCGGCGGGAGTGATTCGCTGGCTCGTGCTGATGGACGCGCTGTCGATGATGTGCAACATCCTGGGCCAGCTGCTGCTGTCGACGGCCTACATGGAGCAGTGGTTCTTCTGGATCGGGGTCAACATCGCCTCCGTGATTATGTGGGTCCTGACCCTGCGGCAGTCGCCGGACTCCTCCTATGCCCTGATCTATGTGGTGAAGTACAGCTTCTACCTGCTCAACTCCCTCAACGGCCTCCGCATCTGGATCGGCCTCAGCCGTTTCGACCAACAGTCATCCTGAGCTTTCCGTCATTCGCCGGCTTGACCGGCGAATCTCCGATATTTGCAAATGTGATTTTTTATTAGTTACTTTGCAGGCCTAAAAGAATGTACTAATAAAACCTTAATAACAAAATTCGTTATGGAATACGCTGAAATCGTAGACAAAGTGAAAGCGATCATCGTCGACAAGCTCGGCGTGGAGCCTTCCGAGGTGACCGAGACCGCCAATTTCACCAATGACCTGGGTGCTGACTCCCTTGACACCGTGGAGCTTCTTATGGAGTTCGAGAAGGTGTTTGGCATCAAGATTCCCGATGAGGAGACCAGCACGATTGCGACCGTCAAGGACGCTTGCGACAAAGTGGCCGAGAAGCTCGCCTAATTTCCGACAAGAAATTACTGAAAACAAGGACCGACCCCTACCGGGGCCGGTCTTTATTTTTTGTCATGCCTGGACTAGCGCCGCGAGTATTCGCTGTCCAGCGGGAGCTGGCTGTAGGTCGGGGTGGCGACGGCGGCGGGCAGGTGGCCGTCGGGGTAGCCGAACACGGTGAAGTCGATGATGCCGAGCGGGGACTCCTTCGGCCAGTCGGTGACGGTCAGGCGCACGAAGCGGGCGCGCGTGGGCGCGAAATCTTCGTAGAAGGTGTCCCGCGCCACGTCATTGGCGGTCCGGTCGAGGACCGTCGTGTAGCTTTCCCCGTCCATGGAGACCTCCAGGCGGTATTTGTAGACCGGCAGCGCGGCGCCGCGCATGCCGAAGCCGCGCCGTGCGCCGCTCCCGAACAGGATCCGCATCCCGTCCACCTGGAAGATCTGCACTACGTCGAAGCGCGTGGCGGGCGAGAGCTCAATCGTGAGCTGCGGCTGCGCGTCGTCCGGCGCGGGGCGCCAGATCGTGCCGCTGAAGTCGTCGACGGCGTAGGCGGCCGGCCAGCCGTCCTGCTGCGAGGAGGCTTTGGAGAGGGCGTTCATCGCGACCATCTTGTTGATGGTCACGGGGATGGAGGCCTTCTCGCCCGGCTTGGCGCTGTAGCCCGGGGCGGGCTGCGGGGAGTCCGTGACCGTGCAGGACATCAGGCCGTCGTCGTCGAAGCGGACGCGGTCCATGCCGATGCGGCGGCCGCCCGGGGGATTGGACAGCACGATGGTGTAGAACTGCCACCATTCCCCGTCAGGGGCCTGCACGATGGAGCCGTGAGCCGTGCCCGTGACGAGCCCCTCGGTCTTGCGGAGCAGGGGGTTGTTGGCGGCGTAGGTATACGGGCCGAGCGGGGACGTGGCGGTGTAGTAGCCTTCGGCGTAGGTCTTCCACTGGGTGCCGGAGGCGGAATATTCGAGATAGTAGATGCCGCCGCGCTTGATGATCCAGGGGCCCTCGATCCAGGCCACGCCGGGGTATTCGTTCTTCTCGCCGTAGCGTTCCCAGGCGTGAATGGGGTTGAATCCGAACAGGTGCACGGGCTTCTCCGCAAAGCGGGTCAGGTCCTTCGGGTCGAGCTTGACGCCGTAGATGCCGCTGATGCCGCGGCCGGGCCAGAAGAGGTACGGCTGCCCGTCGTCGTCGACGAAGATCTTGGTGTCGAAGCCGCCGTTCCAGCCTTCCTCGACGGGCCCCGTATTCTTGAACGGGCCCAGGTCCTTGAACGGCCCCAGCGGATTGTCCGCAACGAAGAGGTTGTCGCTGTTGCCGGAGAGGTAGAATTTGCCCTGGTACTTGACGATGTCCGGGGCCACCGGGACGCCCTGCACGGCGTGGAATTCCCAGTTCAGCAGGTCGTCGGACACCCACGCGCCGCCGCCGGTGCAGTACATGTAGTATTTGCCGCCCTCTTCGAGGACGGTGACGTCGCCGGAGGCGTTGCCGCCCGCGCCGATGGGCATGGGGAGCGGATTGCAGTAACGGGGGGTCTGGGCAAGCGCGGAGAGGCTGCAGAGCAGCGCCAGTGCGGCCGCGAAGATGGCTTTCTTGTGCATATCGGTTATCGTTTCACACAAAGATATCGAAAAGTTTCTTATCTTTGAAGATGTTAGTTAAAAAGTGTTGCGCATGAGACCTCTTGTTCTGCAAGGATGCGGCACGGCGCTGGTGACCCCGTTCACCGCGGACGGTGCCGTGGATTACGAAACTTACGGCCGCATGGTGGACCGCCAGGTGGCCGCCGGCGTGCATTTCCTCGTCCCGCTGGCGACGACCGGCGAGACGCCCACCCTGTCCGCCGGCGAGAAGACGGCGATCTTCCAGCTCGTCAAGGAGCACGCCAAGGGGCTGCCGCTGCTGCCCGGCGTGGGGGTGAACAGCATTCCCGATACCCTCGGCAACATCCGGCTCCTGGAGCCCCTGGGCCCCGACGCGTTGCTCGTGGTGGTGCCGTACTACAACAAGCCGACCCAGCAGGGCCAGTATGAATATTTCAAGGCCGTAGCGGCCGAGACCTCCCTGCCCATCATTATCTACAACGTCCCGGGACGCACCGGCGCCAACATGCTGCCCGACACGGTGATCCGGCTGGCCAATGAAGTCCCCAACATCCGGGGCATCAAGGAAGCCTCCGGCAATTACGACCAGGTCAGCGAGATCATCCGCCGCGCCCCCGAGGGCTTCGCGGTGCTGAGCGGCGACGACGACATGACGCTGGCGTTCATGGCCACGGGCGCCCACGGCGTCATCTCCGTGGCGTCCAACGTGGCGCCGAAGGAGGTCACGCAGATGGTCGAAGCCATGCAGCAGGGCCGCCTTGCGGACGCCCGCGCGCTGCACCACCGGCTGTTCCCGCTGTTCAAGGCCTGCTTCGTGGAGTCCAACCCGATCCCGGCCAAGGCTGCGCTCGCGCAGCTCGGCGTGATTGGCGAGACGGTGCGCCTGCCGCTCGCGACCGCGTCGGACGCGACCAAGGCGCTGATGGAGAAAGTTTTAGCTGAATTATGGAAATAACGATAGAGCAATTCGAGGGCGTGATGTCCGACCTCGAGGCCGGCCGGCTCCGCGTCGCCGAAAAGGTGGACGGTGTCTGGCAGGTCAATACCTGGGTGAAGGAAGTGATCCTCGCCGGCTTCAAGCTCGGCGTGATCACGGATATGTCGCAGGGGCAGTTCCCCTTCTTTGACAAAGACACCTTCCCGGTGCGCAAATTCTCCCGCGAGGACGGCGTGCGCATCGTCCCGGGCGGCACGAGCATCCGCCGCGGCGCCTACGTGGCGCCTGGCGCCATTGTGATGCCCCCGGCCTACATCAACGCCGGCGCCTATGTGGACAGCGGCACCATGGTGGACAGCCATGTCACCATCGGCTCCTGTGCCCAGGTGGGCAAGCACATCCACATCTCCGCCTCCACCCAGATCGGCGGCGTGCTTGAGCCGGCGGGGGCCCTGCCGACCATCATCGAGGACGGCGCCTTCGTGGGCGGCAACTGCGGCATCTACGAGGGCACCATCGTGCAGGAGGGCGCCGTGATTGCCTCCGGTGTCATTATCACCTCCTCCACTGCCCTGTTCGACGCCACCACGGGTGAATTCGTGCCCCGCACGGAGGACGGCCGCGTGGTCGTGCCGCGCGGCGCCGTGGTCGTGAGCGGCAGCAAGCCGCTCCGGCGCGGTCCTGCGGCGGGCAGCGGCGTGGCGCTCTATTGCCCGGTCATCGTCAAGTACCGCGACGAGAAGACGGCCGGTTCCGTGACCCTGGAGGACCTGCTTCGCTGATGGTG
>CAJOHX010000049.1 GCA_905234475.1 uncultured Bacteroidales bacterium
CTTCTCCAGCTGGGCATCCTTGCCGAGCCAGTCCTCGAAGGGGTTGATGTCCACCACGATGTCGGGATCCACGCCGTGGCCTTCGATGATCCATTCCCCTTCGGTGGAATAGGAGGTGAAGAACGGGGTGCGCATGTCCTGTCCGTCCACGAACTGGCGCGAACTGGTGATGCCCACGATGCCGCCCCAGGAGCGCGTGCCGATCAGCTTGCCGAGGCCCAGCTGCCGGAAGCCATACGGGAAGAGGTCGCCGTCGGAGGAGGAGTACTTGTCGATGAGGCAGACCTTCGGGCCGTAGAAAGCCTCGTTGGGGACGGGCTGGTTGCCGCCGTTGCGGTACATATTGACCCGGTAGACCTCGCGCTGGAGGCGCTCCAGGATCATCGGGGAGACGTTGCCGCCGCCGTTCATGCGGTCATCCACGATCAGGGCCTTCTTGTCCAGCTGGGCGTAGAACATCTTGGTGAACATGTCCAGGCCTTCCGTGCTCATGTCGGGGATATGGATGTAGCCGATCTGGCCGCCAGAGAGCTTGTCCACCTTCTCGATGTTGGTCTGGACCCACTCGTAGTAGGCCAGGTTGGCCTCGTCGGCGACGGGCTTGACGTAGACCGTGCGCGCGTCCTTGCCGGAGGCGTTGGAGGCGATTTTCAGAGAGACCGTCTTGCCGGCCTTGCCGATCAGGGCCTTGCCCGGATCGGGCAGGTCCGCCGCCGGCGTGCCGTTGACCTCCACGATGTACTCACCCACCTTGGCGTCCACGCCCGGGGCGCGGAGCGGGCTGCGCAGGGAAGCGTCCCAGTCAGCGCCGCGGAAGATCTTTTCAATCTTGAACGCGCCGGTGCGCTTGTCCTTGCTGTACTGTGCGCCCAGCAGGCCCGTGGCGATGCGCGGGATCGAAGGGCTCTCGCCCGAGGTGATGTAGGCGTGGCCGATGTTGAGTTCGCCGAGCAGTTCGCCGATGAGATAGGTCAGGTCGTCGCGGTGCCGGACATAGGGCACCAGCTGGCCGTACTTCTCACGCATGTGGTTCCAGTCCACACCGTGCATGTTCTCCACATAGAAATTGTCGCGGGTGATGCGCCAGCTCTCGTCGTAGATCTGGGCCCATTCCGCCTCGTGGTCGATCATCATGTCCATCTCCTCCACGGGCACGGCGCCGCCGCGTCCGCCGGGGCCGCCGGGACCGCCGCCGAAGGGCACGACCTTGTATTTGCCCTCGCTGCGCACCAGCGCCTTTTTGGCGTCGGGCGTCAGGACAAGCGGCATGTCGGCCGGGCCGTCACCGGTCTGCAGGGTCTTCAGGTCGAAGGTCTTGACCCCCGCGCCGCCACGTCCGCCGGGACCGCCCGGACCGGGAGCGCCTGCCGGCGGCATCATGCCGCCGAACGAGCTGTAGTAGAGTTTGTCGCCGTCGGCGAGGATTAAGCGGTAGCGGCCCGCCGGCAGCGGCAGTGCCGTCACGCGCTGGAACAGCCCGTCAACATCGACCTTCGTCGTTGCGGGAGATCCGCTGTCCGGTGCGCCCGGACCGCCCGGACGCGGGCCGCCGGGGCCGCCAGGCCCGGCTTTGCCATTATCCGGGGCCTTGCCTTTTCCGTCAGGTGCCGATTTACCGTTATCCGACGCAGCCTTGCCTTCATACTCATCATTGCCCAGCACCAGCGGGTTCGGGGTATCCTTCGCCAGCGGGAGGATGAACACATAGTCGGAGACCGTGTAGGAGGCGTTCCACTCCACGTCGGAGTACTGCGAACGGAAGTCGCGCGACGAGGTGAAGAACAGATACTTGCCGTCGCGGGAGAACAGCGGCGAGGAGGCGCTGTACCAGCGGTCGGTCACGGGATAGCTCTTGCGCGCCTTGAGGTCGAACAGGTACACCGCGTTGAAGAAGTTGGGCTGCGAGGTGGTGTAAGCCGCCCAGGTGCCGTCCGGCGACAGGGTGAAGCCGCGGATGGCGGCGTTCTCGCCCACGATGATGCGGCTGACCGCCTTGGTCGCGACGTCCAGCTCGCACACATCCCAGTGGAGCGTGGAGAAATACAGCTTCTTGCCGTCCGGGCTCCAGATGAGGTTGGACGGATAGCCTTCCTTGAAAGAAGTCAGGCAGGTCGCGTCAGTCATGTTGTCAGCCGGGGCAATATAGATCTGGTATTCGCCGGAGGCGTCGGAGATCCACGCGATGCGGGAGCCGTCCGGGCTCCACTCCGCCTCGCGCTCATGGGAGCCGGGCGAAGGCGAGACATGGACCACCGGACCCTTCTCCGCCGGGAGGGAGAAAATGTCGCCGCGGGCAACCATCAACACGCGCTTGCCGTCCGGGGACAGGCTGTAGCCGTTGATGGCAAGGGCATTGCCGCCGCGGTACTCCGTGCGGCTCCAGACGTCGTCGTCCGCGAGCTGGATCGTGACCTTCTCGGCCGCGCCCTTGCGGACGTCATATTTGTAGATGTAGCCGCCGTTCTCGAACACCACGAAGCCGTCGGTGCTGTGGGCGGGGAACTTGCAGTCGTATTCGGTGAAGTCGGTGACCTTGCGGGACTGCTTCGTCTTCGTGTCATAGACGAAAAGGTTCATCGTCCGGTCGCGGTCGGACAGGTAGTAGATCTCATTGCCGATCCACATCGGGAAGATGTCCTGGGCGTCGTTGTCCGTAATCTTCTCCAGCTTGGTGGTGCCCACGGTGTTGATCCAGATGTCGTCTGCCTGGCCGCCGCGGTAGTACTTCCACGTGCGGAACTCGCGGAACATCCGGTTCATCGCGAGCTGCTTTCCGTCCGGCGAATAGGAGCAGAAGCCGCCCTCCGTGGTCGGGATGAGCTCGGGCAGGCCGCCCTCGGCGTCCACCTTGCAGAGCTGGGCGCGCAGGCCGCTGAAGCACCACTGCTTGCTGCGGTAGACGATCTGCTTGCCGTCGGGCGTCCAGCCCATGACGATGTTGTTGGGGCCCATGCGCTCGCCGACCTTGTCGCGCTCCACGAGCGCGCTGTAGGTCAGGCGCTTAGGCACGCCGCCCGTGATCGGGATGGTGTAAACCTCCGTGTTGCCGTCGTACTGGGCGGTGAAGGCGACGGTCTTGCCGTCCGGGGAGACCTTCGGGAAACATTCATAGCCCACGTCGGAGGTGAGCTTGACGGCGCGGCCGCCATTGATGTCGACGGAGTAGAGGTTGCCTGCATAGCAGAAAACGATCTTGCCGCCGCCCACTGCGGGGAAGCGGAGCAGGCGCGCCTCGTCGGCGGCAGGGGCCGCCTGCAGCTGCAGCGCAGCCGACAGGAGGCAGAGGGCGATGAGGATTCTTTTCATATTGCCTTAAGGTTTATTTGCGGTAGTTGTAGCCGGCCGCGTCCAGGACCGGGTATTCGTGTTCGCGCAGCACGCGCAGGAAGCGGGCCTCGTCGCGCGCGCCCTCCCGGCACCACTGCACCTCGGACAGGGCGATCATGCGCGGCAGCAGCATGTATTCCAGGTGTTCCGGGGTACTGATGTATTCCGTCCAGAGGTTGGCCTGCACCCCCAGGATGTGGCCGGCGGCCTCCGGGGCGATCCCTTCGAGCGGGTCGAAGGAATAGATGCGCTCGAGCGTGACCAGGCCGCCGATGCCCAGCGGTTCGCCGCTGGGATCCTCCGACTGACAGTAGTCGAAATAGCAGTGCGAGGTAGGGCTGAGGATGGCGTCGAAGCCCTTGCGGGAAGCCTCCTGCGCACCCTCCCTGCCCCGCCAGGACATCACGGTCGCACCCGGCGCGAGCTCCCCTTCGAGGATCTCGTCCCAGCCGATGATCTTCTTGCCCTTGGTGGCCAGGAAATCCTGGATGCGCTTGGTCACGTAGCTCTGCAGGTACTGCTCCGCCGTGAAGCGGCCGTCGTCCTTCAGGCCCAGCCGGCGGATCAGCGCCTGGCACTCCGGGCATTTCTTCCATTCGTCCTTGGGACACTCGTCCCCGCCGATGTGGATGTACTCGCCCGGGAAGAGCTCCGCCATCTCCGAGAGCACGGTCTCGAGAAAGGTGAAGGTGCTCTCCTTGCCCACGCACAGGACCTGGTCGGACACGCCCCAGCGCGTCCAGGCGGCATAGGGGCCGCCGGTGCAGCCCAGCTCGGGATAGGCCGACAGGGCCGCGAGCATGTGGCCCGGAAGGTCGATCTCCGGCACCACCGTGATGCCGCGCGCGGCGGCGTAGTCCACCACCTCGCGGATCTCCTCCTGGGTATAGAAACCGCCGTAACGGATGCCGTCGTTGGAGTTGAAGTCGCGGCCGACCATCGTGCCCTCCCGCCAGCAGGCGATCTGGCTCAGAAGCGGGTAGGCCTTGATCTCGATGCGCCAGCCCTGGTCGTCCGTGAGGTGCCAGTGGAAGCGGTTGAGCTTGTACATCGCCATCACGTCGAGGTAGCGCTTGACCTCGTCCACGCCCCAGAAATGGCGTGAGGAGTCGAGGTGCATGCCGCGCCAGGCGAAGCGGGGACTGTCCTCAATGAGGCAGGCCGGAATCACCCAGCGCTGGCGGTCGACGGCTTTGGAGCCGTAGATGGCGGCAGGCAGCAGCTGCCGGAGAGTCTGCAACGCGTAGAGCACGCCGCTGCGCGAGCTGGCGCGTACGACGGCCCGGCGGGAGCTGACGTCCAGCGAATAGGCCTCCGGCGCCAGGGAAGCGTCCTTGACGAAAATGAGCCCCTTGACCTTGCCGGACGCAACGGCGCCGCCCAGCCCGAGCGGAGCGGAAAACGGGCAGGCGCGCCCGCTGACATAGCCCAGCTGCGCAGCAAATGCCGCCACGGCCTCCCGCGCCACCGCATCGAAGGCCGGGTCGCACTTGACCGGGGCGCCGGACAGCCGGAGGCTCCCTTTCCGGAGCTCCGCCTTGTTCGGCAGGGGAACGATGTCGTCAAGCGCGCCGGCGCGTGCGCACAGGGCAAGCAGGCAGGCCGCCAGGAGGGTCAGCAAACGTTTCATGGGGATAAAGATAATCAATAAATCAACAGGCCCACCACGGCGGCGCCGAGAATGACGGCGATCGGCCCAGCCCGCTTGGTGATGCCGAGCAGGAACGCTGCAGCGAAGATCGCCCAGGCCTTCCAGTCCGGGAAATTCTCCGCCAGCACGGAGACCGCCGGGTGCGGGCCGTCCCAGACGACCCGGAAGATGAGCACGAGCGCCGCCGCGCCGATCAGGCCGGCCACGGCCGGGCGCATGGCGCGCATCATGTCAGCGAAGGCGCGGCTCTCGTGGAATTTGTTGAACGCCCGGATGATCAGGAAAAAGATCAGGAACGAAGGCAGCACCACCGCCAGCGTGGCGAGCGTCGAGCCGAGCACACCGGCAAACGCGCCGTAACCGGCGTTCTGCATGACCTCGTAGCCGACATAGGTGGCGCAGTTGATCCCGATCGGGCCCGGAGTGGACTGGGAGATGGCCACGATGTCCGTGAACTCCGCCTGGGTGATCCACGCCTTGGCCGTCACGACCTGGCCCTGGATGAGGGAAAGCATCGCCCCACCGCCCCCGAAATTGAACAGGCCGATGAAGAAGAACGTGTAGAAGAGTTGTCCCAGCAGTCCGATCATGCTTTCTTCTTCTGGCGGATCAGGGACACACTCACGGACACCGACAGGGTCACGAGGATGATCCAGATCGGCGAAACTTTCAGGAACGCGACACCCAGCAGGGACGCGATGGCAATCAGCCAGGTCCACCACTGCTTGCAGCCGCTCTTCGCCATCCGCACGGCGGGCACGAGAATCAGGGCCACGGCCGCCGGCCGGACGCCCTGGAAGATGCGGCGCACGATGTCGTTGTCCTTGAATTCGGTGAAAAACATCGCGATCAGCAGGATGATGACCAGCGACGGGAGCACGGCGCCGAGCGCCGACACGATGCTCCCCCGGATCCCCTTGATCTTGTGGCCCGTGTAGATGGCCATGTTGACCGCGAGAATGCCGGGGGCGCTCTGTGCCAGGACGATGATATCCTGGATGTCCTCCTCGGAGATCCAGTGCCGCTTGAGCATTTCCTGCTCAATCAGCGGAAGCATTGCGTATCCGCCGCCGATGGTGAAAGCCCCCATCTTGGCGAATACGCAGAACAGTTGCCAGAGAGTCGCTTGCGGGGCCACTAAAGCTCGCCCGCCTCCTTCATCGCCTCGTACTTGTCGGCGAAGTGACGGTACATCAGGGCCTCGACGGCCACGGCATAGGCCATGCCAATGATGACGGTCAGGGCAACGAACACGAAGCCGACCTTCGGGATCAGCGTAAACAGGCCGCAGACGACGCCGATGAGCAAGCCGACCAGCAGGTTGATGAAGAAGATGCGCCACTTCTCGCCGAGGGTGACGTCGTAGCTCGTGGTCAGGCTCTTGAGCGGGGAGACCTTCTTGTCAATCAGCAGGTAGAAGGCGAGGCTCCAGGCGATTGAAAGGATGATGCCAGGAACGAACATGAAGGCGGTCGCTGCCGTGATGCCCATGCTGAACAGGCCCATCAGCAGAAAGAAATTGCCGAAGAACTTGAAATTCTCCTTGTCAAAGATGGACATGGGATCCACCACCTCGCCGCGGCTCATCGCGATGACGGCCTTGTACAGGCCGACCGTCGTGCCGACGTTCAGGTACGGGATCCACACCGTGATTACATAGAGGATGACGAGCAGAAGAAGGGCCAGGACATTCTTGATGGCGAGCTGGAAACCATCCTTGATGGTATCCATCACATTGATTTTCGGGTAATCCATGGAGATTGAGGTTTAGCGTTCCTCAAATATCGCAAAAAATAACCAAAATCGCAATTCTTAACCAGATTTCTCGATTTCGCTCGAAATGACAGGAGATTCCGGGTCAAGCCCGGAATGACGAACGGAATCGGCCAAACCAACTGAATGGATTCGGAGCGCAGCGACGCGCCGTCAGGCGCGCGGTGGAGCGTCAGCGAGATGCGAAGCATCGAAGCAGCGGAGCCGCCGGCCGGAACGAAGTGAAGGCCGCATGTCCCCTGGGGGACCGGCCGAAGGCCGAGGGGGTTGAGGTTGATCTCCACGAAAATAGTCCGGCGTTTGGCCGGACTATTTTTGTGGAGATAGTCGGATTCGAACCGGCGACCCCAACATTGCAAATGTTGTGCTCTACCAACTGAGCTATACCCCCGATAGAAAAGTAAAATGCGAAACAACTGCGTTGCGGAGTTGTTTCGCATTTTGTAGGCCCGCGCGGAGTTGAACCGCGGACCTCCACATTATCAGTGTGGCGCTCTAACCAACTGAGCTACGAGCCTGTATAAATAAAGGAAGCGTACAAGCTTTCCCAAGATCCTGCCTTGTGGCACGAACCGCGAGCCTGAGTGTCAAGGAGTGAACTCCAAAAAGGAGGTGTTCCAGCCACACCTTCCGGTACGGCTACCTTGTTACGACTTAGCCCCAATTACCAGTTTTGCCCTA
>CAJOHX010000050.1 GCA_905234475.1 uncultured Bacteroidales bacterium
GATAACGACTACAAGTCAACCTACATCAGTTATAAGTTAAACCAGAGTCAACTTCTATCAGGGATAGACTCCAGCCGGAGTCAACCTAAATCCGGAAATGACATTTTGTGGACGGAGTCGGAAATTTTCGCGTTTCGTCCACGTTTTGGGCCATTTTTGTGGAGAAGTCAGAACAGCCTTCTGTCAAATGGCTACATCGTCCGCCTGAGAAACATAAAAGAGCACCGTTGCCCTCCCGGGAAACAATGCTCTATATGTACATAACCATCGGCTGATTCGACAGCCGTTTTGTGTTACTCTTCACCACAAAGGTAAGACTTTTTCTTTAAATTGCTATCTTTACACGCTAAACAATCGATTAGGTATGAAAAAGTCCAGCATCCTTGCGGCGGTGGCCGCGGTTATCTGCCTGATGGCGAGCGCCCTGACGCTGCGGGCGCAGCAGCATGAGCTTGAGTGTTTCATCAACGATCCCGATCCGTCCGGGCTGACCAATATCCGGGCGACACCGGGCGGGAAGGTGCTTCTTCAGGTCAATAGCCTGGGCGGTTTTACCATGACCGTGACCGGGCCGTCGGGCGGCTGGTGGCAGATCAAGAATCCCGCCGAGGTCTTCGGCTCGTTGATGAAGGATCCCAAGTCCCAGGCATGGGTCCACCGCTCCGTGCTTGCGGTGGCCACCTACAGCTTTGACGCCCACCACCGTTTCCTGCGGACCGAGCCGCGTGCGGATGCACCCAAAGTCGGCATGATCCCGGAATTCATCGGCATTCTCCGGCCGCAGGAGTTGTCCGCCGACGGCGAATGGGTGAAGGTCAACTACGAGGAGGGGAAGATGACGGGCTGGATCGCGGTTTCCGACACAGTCCCCGAGGACATCGAATCGGGCGACGGCTACGACTTCCCGTGGATGTACGCCTACGCCAAACCCGACAAGGATCTGACCTTGCTTTCCGCTCCCGGCAATGGAGTGAAGACCGCCACCCTGAAGAAGGGCGAGACCTACCGCTTCTGGCTGGCGAACCCCGTTGACGGCTGGTGGGACGTGCTGGCCGACAGCGTGGACTGCGGCGCCGACGAGATTGACCTGGAGGAGTATTCCTGGGTGTCCTCAAATGCCGTCTGCATGCGCATTATCGATCCGGACAAGAAGAATACCGTGCCGGTCTACGGTGAGCCGGATGAGAACGCCAAAGTCCTCGGACGCCTGAAGGTCGGGACGGAAGTGCATCCGCTGGACATCACGCAGGACAGGACTTTCTGGGACGAGGAACCCATCATGCTCAAGGTGGTCTCGGACGAGAATCCCGACCTGGTGGGCTGGGTGCTCTATGCCAACCTGAGCTCCGCCCCGGCCCCGTATGTCTCCAACGACGAGGTGGCCGGCACGTATGAGAGCGAAGACGAGCGCATCGTCCTGACGAAGGACGGCACCATTCGCTGGAGCGTTATCGGACAGGACAGCTTCCTGGAGTACAACTATGTCATCGGCGGCTACTGCATTTATCAGGACGTCGAGGAAGCCGGAGCCGACGAGCAGCCGGACTACTTCTACGATCCGGTAAAAAAGAACATCAGCAGCTACGGCACCGTCTATACCCGCAAATAAGCGAGGGGACTACTCTTCTTCGGGGGTCTCCCCGAGCATCTGCAGGTAGCCGGGGATCGCCCGGCCGCCGGCTTTGTGGAGGTCCTTGCGCTCGGTGGTCATGGCGATGATCTCGAGCTCCGGGGTCATGCAGACGTAGGTATCCCGGAATTCCGTAATGGCATCGGCGGTGTTGGCGCGGCCGGAAAAGACGTAATCGTAGTAGGCGATATCGTCCATACGACCCTCCATGACGGTGCGCAGGCTGTCCAGGCCCTTCATGACCTCCCGGGTGCGCTCCAATGCCTGCCAGTGGCGCTCGGCGTTCTTCTTTTTGTTCTGGAAATAATAGTCCTCAAACAGCTTGTTCTCCTGCTGGAGCTTGAGCTCGAAGACATTCTGCCGATGCTCGAACTCCGTGCGGAAGGTCGTGGAGTCGATCTTCTCGAGGGTATAGACCAGGAAGGTCCCCTGCTGCCCGCGCAGGATATATGCGGACAGGGCCTCCTCGACGGGATCGGGGGCCTTCTTCGCGCAGCCGGCGGCCAGGATGCCGAGCAGGAGGAGGAGTCTAGCGGTATTCTTCATATTCGGGCATGGCGAGCTGCGAGAGGAAGTCCTTGAGTTTCTCCTCGTCGCGGGGGCAGATCATCAGGACGTCGTCGGTATCGATGACGATGAAGTCTTCCATGCCGCGCAGCGCCAGGAGCTTGTCGTCGCGCGTGGAATAGACGATGTTGTCGGAGCAATCCTTGAGCAGGCGGCGGCTGGTGCGGTTGAGGGCGTTGCCCTGCTCGTCGTGGTACGCGAGGTACTCATAGAGCGACTCCCAGTTTCCGATATCCGCCCAGCGGAACTCCGCCGGGTAGACCCAGGCGTTGTCCGTCTTCTCCATGACGGCGTAGTCGATGGAGATGCGGGGCATGTCGGTGTAGATCCGCTCCAGAAAAGGCTTCTCGTTCTCGCTGCCGAGCACGTCCCGCCAGCCGTCCCACAGGCGTGTGATCTCCGGGGCGTATTTCTCCAGCGCGCGACGGATGGCCTCCGCCCGCCAGACGAAAATACCGGAGTTCCAGAGGAATTCCTTGGTCTCGATGAAAACGCGGGCGAGCTCCGCGTCGGGTTTCTCCGTGAAGGTCTTGACCTTGACGGGACTGCCGGGTTCGGGATGGCCGGCCATCTGGATATAACCGAAATTGGAATCGGGCCGCGTAGGCACGACGCCCAGGGTGATGAGGGCGTCGGAGCCCTCTGCGTAGGCGATGGCGTCCAGCAGGGTCCTGTTGAACACCTCGTGCCGGGCGATGGCGTGATCCGAGGGCGTCACCACGGTGACGGCCGCCGGATCGCGCTGCAGGATGGCATAGGTGGCGAAAGCGATGCAGGGGGCCGTGTTTCGGTTGTACGGCTCCAGCAGCAGGTTCTCCTCCGGGAGTTCCGGCAGCTGTGAGACCACCTGTTCGCGATAGCGCTCCAGGGTGACGACGAGGATGTTCTCCTCCGGGATGACGGCCTTCATGCGGTCGTAAGTGCGGCGCAGGAAGGACCGGCCCTGTATGCTGAAATCGAGAAACTGTTTTGGCAGGCCTGCGCGGCTGATGGGCCAGAATCGGGAGCCGATGCCGCCGGCCATGATGATGCAATAGGCGTGGTTATTAGGCATAGAGTGGTATGAAGGCTTTAGGAAAGTAATCTACTGCAAAGTCCGCGCCCGTCCCGTAGAAGACGACGGACAGGACGTCGAAATAAACGTCGAGGTCGGCGGGCAGTTCGCCGCGCTCGTCGGAGTGCAGGAAGGCCTGCGCGGCGGCGACCAGGCGCCGCTGCTTCTCGCGGCCCACATTGCGCTGGGGCTCGGCCATCACGGGGGCCGTGCGGCTCTTGACTTCCACGATGTGGAGTTCGTTGCCCGAGAGGGTCACGAGGTCGAGCTCGAGATGCCCGCTCCGCCAGTTGCGGGCAAGGATGCGGTGGCCCAGGCGCGCCAGGTATTCGCTGGCTTCCTGTTCGCCCTTGCGGCCGACGGTGGGTCTGTGGGTTTTCATAGTTTGACGATGGTTACGCCGGTGCCGCCGATGCGGACGTCCTCGTCGCTGACGGTCAGCCCCGGGATGGTTCTGAGGTATTTCTGGATCTCTTCGCGCAGCACGCCCGTGCCCTTGCCGTGGATGATGCGCACGGACCCGACGCCCAGCATGATGGCGTCGTCGATGAAGTGCGTGACGATGTCCAGGGCGTCGGCGAGCCGCTCGCCGCGGATGTCCAGTTCGGGCTTGAAGGCGAGCTTGCGCTCGGTGATGGCGCTGTCCACGCGCTGCTGCGGGGGCGCGAAAAGCTTGCGCGACGCTTCGCGGAATTCGTTCGAGGAAATGCGCTCCACGCGCGAGGGCGCCATGGTGCTGGTGATGTTGCCCACGATCACGGTCACCGACTTGCTGCTGATCTTGGCGACCTCGCCGACGAGGCCGTTTTCCTTGATGCGGACCTTCTCGCCGACCTTGAGCGGGGCGCTCCGGACCGGCTCGGGCTCCGGCTGTCCGGCGGCCGCCGGCTTGCGCTTCTTGACCTGGGCAAGCTTGCGCTCGAGGTATTCCTCGCGGGCTCTGTTCTGCTTGGTCTTGTGCTGCTCCAGGGCGCCCAGGAAGCCCTGCAGCTCCTCGCGGGCGGCCTTGGTCTGCTCCTTTTCGGCCTGCGCCTCGCGGATGTCGCGGATGGTTTTCTCCACCTGGCGGCCCGCCCCTTTGACGATCTGTTCCGCCTCCTTGCGGGCCTCGTCGAGGATGGCCTTGCGCTGCTGCTGGATGTCCTCGAGCTCGTGCTGGTAGCGCTCCGTCAGGCCCTCGAGGGCCTTGTCCGTGTGCTTGATCTTCTGGAGCTTCTCGTCCAGTGCCCGGCGGTTGCGGGCGATCTTGCGCAGGTTCCGCTCGATGCCCACGAACTCCTCGCCGGCGCGCGTCTCCGCATCCTTGACGATATTTTCCGGCAGGCGCATCTTGCGCGCCAGCTCGAAGGCGAAGGAATTGCCCGGCAGGCCGATTTCCAGCTGGAACAGCGGGGCGATGCGGGCGGAGTCGTAGAGCATGGCGCCGTTGACCACATGCGTGTCGGCGCCGGAGGCGTAGAGCTTGAGGTTGGTGTAGTGCGTGGTGATCACGCCCCAGACACCGCGCCGGTCGATTTCGGCGAGGATGGCCTCGGCGATGGCGCCGCCCGCGGCCGGCTCCGTGCCCGAGCCGAACTCGTCGATGAGCACCAGCGTGCGCTCGTCGGCGTCGGCGAGCAGGCCGCGCATGTCGGCGAGGAAGGAGCTGTAGGTACTGAGGTCGTTCTCCAGATTCTGGTCGTCGCCAATGCTCACGACCAGACGGTCGAAGACGGGGAGCTCGGAGCTCTCGGAGGTGGGGATCAGCATGCCCCACTGGAACATGTACTGCAGCAGGCCGACCGTCTTGAGACAGACGGACTTGCCGCCGGCGTTGGGGCCGGAGATGAGCAGGATCCGCTTGCCTTGGGTGAGGGTCACGGTCAGCGGGACGATGCTGCGGTTTTCGCGCGCGAGCGCCTTCTCCAGCAGGGGGTGGCGCGCCTTGCGCAGCGACAGGCTGCCGTCGTCCGAGATAACGGGCATGCCGGCCACGAGGTCGAGCGCCGTCTGGGCCTTGGACATGAGGAAGTCCACCTCTCCGAGGAAGGCGGCACCGGCCTGCAGGTCGGGCAGGTACGGACGGAGGAACTCCGTGAATTCCAACAGGATGCGGGCAATCTCCCGGGCCTCCTCGAAGTGGAGCTCACTGATGTCGTTCTCCAGCTCGATGATCTCCGCGGGCTCGACGAAGGCCGTCTTGCCGGAAGCGGAGACGTCGTGGACGAAACCCTGGATCTTGCGCTTGGCGGAGGTCCCCACGGGGATGAGGTATTTGCCGTCGCGGATGGTCACGTCCGCGTCGGCGTCCACGATTCCGGCCTCCTGGGCCTGCCGGAGGATGGCGCCGGCCCGCTTGGAGATGGCGGCCTCCTTGCTGCGCAGGTCGCGGCGGATCTCAAAGAGGCGGTCGGAGGCGGAGTCCTTGATGTCGCCGTATTTGTCGAGGATGAGTTCAATGCGCCGCTGCACCTCCGGGAAGGTGTGGACGGGCGCGGCGAGCCGCTCCAGCTGCGGGTAGATCCCGCGCTTGATGCTGCCGAAGAAATGCAGGATGCGCCGGAGCGTGTCCGTGACCGTCTTGAGCTTGCCCAGCGACAGGACGTCGATGCTCGAACCGGCCCGCTCCAGGCCCTTCAGGAAGGGAATGGCGTCGATGAAGCCCGTGGTCGGGAAGCCCTCCTCGAACATCAGGATCAGGCGCATCTCGTCCGTCAGGGCGAGGCGCTGCCGGATGATGTCGGCGTCGGTGGAGAACGCCTCCTCCGCCACCCGGGCGGCGGCGTAGTCCGTCAGGCACCGGTCGGCAATCATCTTGCGAATCTTGTCGAAGCCGAGTTTGCTCTCCAGTCGTGCGTTTGTCATTCAGAAGTCTTGCCGAGCAGCAGGTTCAGGGTGTTGATCGTATCGATGGGGGTGAGCTGTCCGCTGCGGACGAAGGAGATACCGCCGGTCTCCTCGCTGACCACGATCACGTCGGCGTCGCTCTGCTCCGAGATGCCGATGGCGGCCTTGTGGCGCATGCCGAAACGGGCCGGGAGGTCGGTGCGCTCCGTGATCGGGAGGGTGCAGCGGGCGGCGACGATGCGGTTGTCGGAGATGATCATGGCACCGTCGTGGAGGGGGGAATTCTTGAAGAAGATGTTCATGATCAGGCGCCGGCCGATCTCGGCGTCCACCACGTCGCCGGTGGCGATGATGTCCTCCAGGGAGTTCTTCTGCTGGATGACGATGAGGGCGCCCTGCTTCTGTGCGGACATCTCCCGGCAGGCCTCGGTGATCTCCTGCAGGGCGCGGGCGTCCACGCGGCGGCGCCGCCAGCTGGGGAACATCTTCTGCAGGAAGGCCGTCTTCTCCAGGCTGCCGCCGGCTTTGCGGCCCAGCGTGCCGAGGAAGCGGCGCACCTCCGGCTGGAAGATGATGACGAGGGCGACGGCACCCATGTCGATGAGGGTGCCGAGCAGGGAGGAAATCATCTTCATGCCCACGGCCTCGGCGATCACGCGGATCACCAGGACGAGGATGATGGCCACGAAGATATTGATGGCCGTGGAGCCGCGTATCCATCTGAAAGCCAGATAGATGATCAGCGCCACCATCAGGATGTCCAGGATATCCACCCAGGAGAAGTGAAGGAACTCCAGCATCGTCTTCGAATTTACAATACAAAGATAGGAATGAAAATATTGGAAATCAAGTGTTTGTAAATTGAGAAATTAGTTGTATATTTGCAGCCCGCAAAAATGCGGGAAAACTTATAAAGTATTAGTAAACAATTAATTAACAAACCAATGCCTGGATTAATTGGAAAGAAAATCGGAATGACTTCCGTTTTCGGTGCCGACGGTAAGAACATACCGTGCACCGTTATCCACGCAGGTTCGTACAGTTGAAAAAGATGGTTATGCCGCTGTACAGCTTGCCTATGGCGAAACCACCGAAAAGCACACCAGCGCGCCCCTGATGGGGCACTTCAAAAAGGCAGGAACCACTCCCAAGCGCAAGTTGGTCGAGTTCAAGGCCGACTTCGAGGGAGAGCTGAAGCTCGGCACCACGTTCACGGTGGCCGACATCTTCACCGAGGATGTCAAGTACGTGGATGTGACCGGTACCTCCAAGGGTAAGGGGTTCCAGGGCGTTGTTCACCGTCATCATTTCGCCGGTGTCGGCGGACAGACTCACGGTCAGCACAACCGCCTTCGTCACCCCGGTTCCATGGGTGCATCCTCCTGGCCGTCCCGCGTCCTTCCCGGAATGCGCATGGCGGGCCACATGGGCAGCGAGCGCGTGAAGGTCGAGAACCTCGAAGTGCTCAAGGTGCTCCCTGAGAACAATCTTCTCGTTGTCAAGGGTTCCGTCCCCGGAGCCAAGGGTTCTTATGTAATTGTGGAGGCTTAGCGCTATGGAATTAGAAGTTTTGAAAATTGACGGAACTCCGTCCGGCAAGAAGGTTACCCTCGAAGAGAACGTCTTCGGCATCGAACCCAACGACCACGCCGTCTACCTCGACGTCGTCCAGTATCTCGCCAACCAGCGTCACGGCAACGCCAAGACCAAGGACCGCAGCGAGATCGCGCACAGCACCAAGAAACTCGGTCGCCAGAAGGGCGGCGGCGGCGCACGCCACGGCTCCCTCAAGGCCAACATCTTCGTCGGCGGTGGCCGCGTCTTCGGTCCCACCCCGCGTTTCTATCACACCAAGTTGAACAAGAAGGTCAAGGCCCTTGCCCGCAAGTCCGCGCTGACCTACAAGGCCCAGGAGAATGCCATCATCGTTCTCGAGCCGTTCACGATGGAAGCACCCAAGACCAAGGAACTCATCGCGATTACCTCCGCCATCAAGGCCGGCGACCGCAAGGTTCTCTACGTGCTTCCTGAGAATTCAACCAACATTTTCCTTTCATCCCGCAATCTGCCGCAGGTCAATGTGATCTCCGTTGACGAGATCAACACCTACGCCATCATGAACGCCAACACCCTGGTGCTTGTGGACGGTGTGCAGGACATCCTTGCCGAGCGGAACATGCGCTAAAAGTACACGAAGATGGGAATTATCATTAAGCCAATCGTTACAGAGAAGTTGACGGATCAGGGCGAAAAGTTGAACCGTTACAGGCCAACAAACTTCAGATCAAGGACGCCGTGGAGAAGATGTACAATGTCTCCGTGGCCGATGTCAATACGGTGAACTATCACGGCAAGCGCAAGAGCCGCTACACCAAGGCGGGTCTGCTCCGCGGCCGGATGAATCACTTCAAGAAGGCGTACATCACCCTCGCCGGTGATGACAAGATTGATTTCTACGCTAATATCTAAAGGAGGGACAGACAATGGCAGTCAGAAAGTTTAAACCGGTTACTCCCGGTCAGCGCAACAAAGTGATCAGCACGTTCGACGAGATCACCGCGAAGAAACCCCAGAAATCATTGTGCGAGCCCCTCAAGAGCTCCGGCGGACGCAACAACACCGGCCAGATGACCGTGCGTTACCTCGGCGGCGGCCACAAGCGGATGTACCGTATCATCGACTTCCGCCGCGCCAAGGACGAGTGCACCGCGACCGTTCAGACCATCGAGTATGATCCGAACCGCAGCGCCCGCATCGCTCTCGTGCAGTACGAAGACGGAGAGAAGAGATACATCATCGCTCCGAAAGGACTCAAGGTCGGTCAGGTGATCGCTTCCGGCAGCGGCGTCGCTCCGGAGGTCGGCAATTGCCTGCCGCTGAGTGAAATTCCTGTTGGTACCCTGGTACACAACATCGAGCTCCGCCCCGGTCAGGGAGCCGCCATGGCCCGTTCCGCCGGCACGTTCGCGCAGCTCGCTGCCCGCGAAGGCACCCACGCCGTGCTCCGTCTCCCTTCGGGCGAGACCCGCATGGTGCTCGTGACCTGCCGCGCCACCGTCGGTGAAGTTTCCAACGGTGACCACAACCTGGAGAGCCACGGCAAGGCCGGCCGTCGTCGCTGGCTGGGCAAGCGCCCGCACAACCGTGGTGTCGTGATGAACCCGCACGATCACCCG
>CAJOHX010000051.1 GCA_905234475.1 uncultured Bacteroidales bacterium
CTGGTCGGTGAAGTGTGGCTCGCCTCCGGCCAGAGCAACATGGAGATGCCCATCCGGGGCTTCTATGCCTGTCCGGTGGAGGGCGCGGCGGACGTGCTCACGGCCGCGCCGCTGCGCGACCGCGTGCGAATGTTCAAGGTGCCGCGTACGCGCAGTTACGAGCCGGTGGCGGAAGTGGAGGGGGAATGGTGGCGTGCCGACGCGGCGACGGTCGCGGAGATGAGCGCCACGGCTTTCTTCTTTGCCCGCAAGCTCAACGAGACGCTCGACGTCCCGGTCGGTATCCTTTTCAGCGCCTACGGCGGCTCCATGGTGGAGAGCTGGCTGCCGGAGGAGATCGTGAAGACCTACCCGGACATCCGCTCGGACCGCGCTTCCATCGAGGCCCTCGAGCAGGACTACCTCAGCCCGTACATGATGTACAATGCGATGATCTGCCCGGTCAAGGGCTACACGGTCAAGGGCTTCATCTGGTACCAGGGATGCTCGAATGTCGGCAAGCACGACACATATGCCGGCCGCCTGGAGAAGATGGTGTCCGTCTGGCGCGCGGACTGGAACGATCCCCACGCCCGCCTGCCTTTCTACGAAGTGGAGATTGCGCCTTATGCTTATGGCGGGAGCCAGAGCAACGCCGGCGCGCTGCTCCGGCAGTCGCAGCACGACGCTGCGAAGCGCATCCCCAACGCCGCCATCGTCGTGACCAACGACCTGGTCTACCCGTACGAGACGGACCAGATCCATCCGGCGCAAAAGCGCCAGGTGGGGGAGCGGCTGGCCTACCTGGCCCTGCACCGGGACTATGGCCTGGAGCGCGTGGCCTGCTATTCGCCGGAGGCGGTGGCGGCTGTGCGGCAGGGCGGAACGGTCCGTGTCCGCCTGTCCGAGTGTCCCGACGGGCTGGACCGCTGGCGGCAGATCGAAGGGCTGGAGGTCGCGGGGGCGGACGGTGTGTTCTATCCGGTTCGCGAAGCCCGGATGGAGGACGGCATGCTGGTCGTGCGCAGCGAATCGGTGCCGGATCCCCATACGGTGCGCTATGGCTGGGGCGACTTCGCGCCCGGCAATCTCCATAGCATCGCCGGCCTTCCGCTGGTCCCCTTCTGCCTGACGGCAGAATAATTTGTATAACACTGTTTGGATTTGTTATATTTTTGCGTAGCTTTGCAAAAAAGACAAAGCTATGCCGACCCAAAGCAGAAAGACACAGACCGCCTTCCGCCTGGATGATAACCTGCTGATGCGTGCCCGCCGCAAGGCCCGTCAGCAGGGGATTTCCCTGAACAGGCTGGTCGAGAAGGCCATCGGGAACTATGTAGGCGAATTCGAATTCCCCGCCATCGAGCCCCCCACGGAGATCCCGGAGTGGGTAAAGAAACTGTCGGAGCATGCCCGGCCTGTCACACAGGAAGAATTGGATGCCGATGACCGTCTGGCTTATATTTATTCGAAATGAAGATCTTTGTTGATACCAACGTGGTGTTGGACACCTGTCTGCCTGCCCGTCCCGGCAGACAAATGTCGGAGGCGGTTCTCTCGATGGAGAACCCCGCTGAGACCCGTATCTACATGTCTTCCCTGACCGTTGCCAATGCTGCCTACTTTTTGCGCAAGCATGAAGGGAAGGCTCATGCGTCAAATGTCATTTCCCGCTTATTCAAGGACCATTTCGTCCTGCCGGTGAACGACATGAACGTCTATGAGGCGCTGCGCTCCGACTGCCCGGACTTCGAGGAAGCCCTGCAGATTTCCTGTGCGGACTATGGCAACTGCGACTGCATCATCACCAACAATGCCGAGGACTTCCGGGGCCATTCCCCCCTGCCGGTCTTCACCCCGGAGGAGTTCCTGGCCGGCTGCCGCGCTGCCGCGGCGAAAGCCCGTGAGAAAAAATAAACCCGGCTGCCTTGCAACCGGGTTTATTTAACCTATGGATTCGCGAAGAATTACTTCTTGCGGTTCTTGTACCTCTGATAGAACATATCAACACGGCCGGCGGTATCGACGATCTTCATCTTGCCGGTGTAGAAAGGGTGAGATGTGTTGGAGATCTCAAGCTTCACGAGGGGGTACTCGACACCGTCGATGGTGATGTTCTCCTTGCTGGTGGCGCAGGAGCGGGTGATGAACACGTCCTCGTTTGACATATCCTTGAAAGCTACAAGACGGTAGGTTTCGGGATGGAATCGAGGCGCAAAGATAAGAATTATTTTCGTAATTTTGCAAGCTATGACATTGATAAAATCCATCTCCGGCATCCGCGGTACGATCGGCGGAGCCCCCGGCGAGGCGCTCACGCCCGTCGATATCGTCAAATTCACCTATGCCTACTGCGCCTGCCTGAAGCAGCGCAAGCCCGTTCCGAACAGCGGTAAACGCTATAAAGTGGTCGTCGGACGCGACGCCCGCATCAGCGGCGCGATGGTCGAGCAGCTCGTCTGCGGGACCCTGGTCGCCTGCGGCGTGGACGTCGTCAAGTGCGGCTTCGCCTCTACACCGACCACGGAACTGGCCGTCGTGTTCGCCGGCGCCGACGGCGGCATCATCCTGACTGCCAGCCACAACCCCCGCCAGTGGAACGCCCTCAAGCTCCTCAACGAGCGGGGCGAGTTCCTGACCGCCGCCGAAGGCCAGGCCATCCTGGACCTTGCCGAAGGCGGACAGTTCGATTTCGCCCCGGTGGATGAGCTGGGCTCCATCGTGGAGCACGACTTCACCGACGAGCACATCGACGCCGTCCTGGCCCTGGAGGCCGTGGACGCGGAAGCGGTCCGCCGGGCCGGCTTCAAGGTGGTGCTCGACGCCATCAACTCCGTGGGCGGCATCATCATGCCGCGCCTGCTGGAGCGGCTGGGCGTGGAGTGCATCACGCTCAACGGCGAGCCCACGGGCGATTTCGCCCACAATCCGGAGCCGCTGCCGAAGAACCTGGAGGAGCTCAGCGCGACGGTCGTGCGCGAGAAGGCCGACCTGGGCATCAGCGTCGATCCCGACGTGGACCGTCTGGCCTTCATCTGCGAGACCGGCGAGCCCTTCGTCGAAGAATACACCCTCGTGGCCGTGGCCGACTACCTGCTGGAGCGGGCCGAGAAGGCCGGCGTAATGCCGCGAAACACCGTCTCCAACCTCTCCTCCAGCCGTGCCCTGCGCGACGTGACGGAGGCTCACGGCGGCACCTATTACGCCGCAGCCGTGGGCGAGGTCAACGTGACCACCAAGATGCATGAGGTCGGCGCCCTGATCGGCGGCGAGGGCAACGGCGGCGTGATCTATCCCGCCAGCCACTGCGGCCGCGACGCCATGGTGGGCGTGGCGCTGTTCCTGAGCCACCTCGCCCACAAGGGCCTGAGCGTCAGCGCCTACAAGGCTACGCTTCCGCCGTACTTCATCGCGAAGAACCGCATCGACCTGAGCGACAAGGCGATGATCGACCGCATCCTGGACGCGATGAAGGAGCATTTTAAGAACGAAAAGGTCAACACCATCGACGGGGTCAAGATCGACTTCGAGGCCAGCAAGACCTGGGTGCACCTGCGCAAGTCCAACACCGAGCCCATCATCCGCATTTATTCCGAGGCGAAGACCGAGGAGGAGGCCCAGCGTCTGGGCGAGGAGGTGATTGCGCTCGCCCGCGGAATCATCGGCGCCTAAGGATATGTTCTCGTTCCGCACCACGCCGATCGGCGAACAGCTCGACAGGAGCCTGCAGGAAGGCAGGGTGGCGTGCTTCTGCACACAGAACTGCTGGGACCCTTCCCGCGGGAGCTACCTGTACGACCTTTTCCGCGAACGCGGCAATCTCGTGCGCATCTTCTCCCCGCGCGACACCGAGCTTACTCCGGACACCAACCACATCGATTTCAGCGCGGATGAGCTGGAGGGCCTGGATGCCGTGATCGTGGAGATCCAGGACGTGGGCACCCGCTATTTCAACTATACGCGCGACGTGATGCGCCTGCTGACGATGTGCGCCCGCAGCGCAGAGAGCCCGTCGGTGTATATCGTGGACCACATCAACCCCGCCGGGCGCGTGGTCGAAGGCACGATGCCCGCCGTAGAGTCCGACATCTGGACGCCGAAGGTAGCCCACCGCCACGGCCTGACGCTGGGCGAGCTGTGCCACCTGTATTGCGATGAGATCGGGGCGAAGTTCCCCCTGCACATCATCTCTGCGTTCGTCTCCGACGTGGGCAAGGACCTGCTGCCGTGGACCATCGCGCCGGCGTCCGATATCCCGGGCATGTTTACCTGCGAGATGTATCCCGGCGGCGGCCTGTGGAACAATACGTCCATCACCCCGGCCATCGGCACCGCGCGGCCGTACGAGTATTTCGGCGCGCCGTTCATCAAGAGCGGCGACGTCCGCTTCCTCCCGACGCCTCCCGGCGTGATGATGCGTCCGTGCTCCTTCACCCCGGCCGCCGGCCGCTACCAGGGCGAGAAATGCTACGGCTACCAGATCATGCTGCAGCCGGGCGCGCGCTACCATTCGCTGCTGCACACGCTCCAGCTGATGCATTTCCTATCGGAGCGCTACTCGCAGTTCGAGCTGTTCGACTCGCTGTTCGTCAAGGTGGCGGATCCCGTGATCGAGGAGTACCTGCGCGGCACGCTTACCTTCGACGTGGTCCAGGAGCATGTCAAGATGGAGGAGCAGAAGTGGATCCGCAAGGCCAAGCGCTACCTCCTCTACGACGACGCGCCCTACAGGATGAAATAATTTTCGCCGTGTGCAGGAAAAATTTGGGGAATTCAAAAATATGCGTATCTTTGCAGTCCCAAACGGTGGGTTCGTATAACGGTTAGTACTCGAGATTCTCAATCTCGCAATAGGAGTTCGATTCTCCTACCCACTACTAAAAGCTCGCAGGTTGCGAGCTTTTTTGACGTCGGGATAGGCGCCGTTCGGGATCCCGTCCAGCAGGGCCGCCTTGCGGGCGGCGAGGGTGCGGTCGCGCGGCAGGAAGTGCCGCGAGAGCACCTCGCCGCTGCCCTGGCGGCGGATCTCGACGAGCCGCGTGTAGGGCGGGAAGCCAAACTGCTGCCGCTCGGCGAGCAGCTCGTCGGCGCTGCGCGAGGCGTTGAAGCGTGCGGGCACGGCCGTCTGGATGATGACGCGCGGGGCGAACTGGCACAGCGTGCCGACTAGCTGCGCGGCGCGCTCGTCGGCGCGGAAATCGTCGCGCGAGACCAGTGCATCGGCCTGCAGGACACCGAGCAGCGCGGCGTCTGCTGCACCTTCACGTCCCAGGGCGTTCCAGGTCTTGACCAAAATTTCCCTTCCGGGGAACAGCCCCCGGATCTCTTCTTCCAGCGGCTCGGGCTTCTCCCAGCCGCGGATCAGCACCACGGGGCCCTCCGTGGCCTGGATGGCCTCGATCAGCTTGCGGGAGAAGGTTCCGACAAGGCCGTTCTTGCGCCGCTCTGCCGGCAGGTCGATGACCTCGGCGGATGTCCCTAAATCGTCATTCGCCGGCTTGACCGGCGAAACTCCTTCTGCAGACGGAGGAAGCGGATCGGCGAGCTGGTATTTGCCCAGGCGGACATTGAGCAGCGTCTCCAGCGAAGGCACGGCGGCGGCGAGCAGCACCCGGGCGCCGTGGATGCCCGCGAGGGCCACGGCGGCGTCCCGGCCGTGGTAGCGCGGCGCCGGTTCCGTCTGCTTGTAGGCGGCATCCTGCTCTTCGTCCACGATGACCAGGCCCAGCCTGCGGAACGGCAGGAACAGGGCCGAGCGGGTGCCAAGGATAACGGCGGGTGCGCCCCTGCGCAGAGCCTCGGCTGCCGAGCGGCGCTGCACCGGCGTCTTGCCGGAATGGAAAACCTGCAGGCGGGGGCCGAATTCCGGCGCCAGCAGCGCCTCCAGGCTGTCGCAGAAGGCGATTTCGGGCGTCAGCACCAAGGCCTGCCGGCCCGCGGCGAGCGCCTCCCGCAAGGCGGGAAGGTAGTTCTCGCGCCGCGAGGCGGCAGCCAGGACTTGCGGCTTGCTGCCATCCCGCGCCTCATCTTTGTCATCCTGGGGCTTGCCGAAGGAGCCGGATTCTTCGCTTCGCTCAGAATGACAGTAACCCGCAATTACCGCCCGCAGCGCGTTGCGCTCGGCCTCCAGCCGCTCCCGCACGCGTTCGGAATGCCGCCCGGCGAGCTGCTGCTCCTTCCGCTCGAGCCGCTTCTGCAGCCGCGTGAGAATATCGGCGGCCGTCTGTTCGCTGCGGAGTTTGAGCAGCGGGTAAGCCGCCTTGTACACTTCTCCGAGGGTGCAGAGGTAATATTCGGACAAGAAAGCCCAGAAGCGGAGCTCCTCCGGCGTGACGGCCGGCAGCCCGTCCTGGACGGCCACGATGTCCTGGATGCGGTCCGGCGGGAGGTCGGGCTGTTCGAGCGCGCGCCAGACCACGCCGTCGTAGCGCCGCCCGCCCAGCTCCACGCACACGCGGCGTCCCGGCTCCAGCGGTGCGGGGGAGCCGTACGTGGGGATCCACCGGAGCTTGACCGGCAGGAGAACCTGAATGTATGTCCGGGCTGCCGTCATCTGCCGGGCGGGTCTAGTCGGTGTCGTTGTCGGGTTCGTTGGCCTGGCGGGCAAACTCCATCAGGGCGGGGGAGATATGGCAGTAGCCTTGGGGATGCTTGTCCAGGTAGTCCTGGTGCTCATCCTCGGCGCGGTAGAAATTCTTCAGGGGCTTGACCTCGACGGCGAGCGGCTCCTTGACCTCGCCCTCGACGCGCTGGCAGACCTTGCGGATAGCGGGGAGGTCGGCCGGATCGGAATAGTAGATGCCCGTGCGGTAGCGGGTGCCTTCGTCTTCGCCCTGCCGGTTGAGGCTGGTGGGATCGATGGCCTTGAAATAGATCTGGATCAGGCGCTCCAGCCCGAGCACCTCGGGGTCATAGACGACCCGGACCGTCTCGGCGTAGCCGGTCGAGTCCGTGTAGACCTCCCGGTAGGTGGGGTGGGAGATGTTGCCGTTGGCATAGCCCGTCTCGGTGCTCACGACGCCGCGGATGCGCTTGAGGTAATGCTCTGCGCCCCAGAAGCAGCCGGCTGCCAGATAGATTTCTTTCGTATCCATAAGACAAAGATAGGATTCTTTTTTGGGATGTGCGGAATAATTTTGATATTTGTGCAAAGCATTTTTAGGATGACTGTCAGAAGTGCGCTGGAGACCGATCTCGGAGCGATTATGGCCGTGCTGGACGCGGCCGTCGGGATCATGCGCGCCTCCGGCAACACCCGCCAGTGGGTGGACGGCTACCCTTCCCGGGAAGTGATCCTGGCGGACATCCGGCAGGGGTATGGTCAGGTGGTCCTGGCGGGCGGGCGAGTCGTTGGCTATTTCGCCTTCATCCCTTCGCCGGAGCCGACCTATGCGACGATCTATGAGGGCGCCTGGGTGGACGACGAGCGGCCTTACCATGTGGTCCACCGCATCGGGAGCTATCCGGAGGTGCACGGCGTGTTCCGCACTGTCATGGACTGGTGCTTCGCGCACGATTCCAATATCCGCATCGACACGCACCGGGACAACGCCATCATGCAGCACAACATCCTCAAGTACGGTTTCCGCTACTGCGGCATCATCTACCTGCTGTCCGGTGACGAACGGCTCGCGTACCAGCTGCGCCGGATCGAGGTCGTGGCCGCCGTCATCCGCCGGGGCGACCGGATTTTCGCTACCCAGCGCGGCTACGGCGAATGGAAGGACTGGTGGGAATTCCCGGGCGGGAAAATGGAGCCCGGCGAGACGCCGCAGGAAGCGCTGGCACGTGAAATCCGGGAGGAGCTTGATGCGGAAATCAACATCGGCAAGCTGCTGCACACGGTGGAATGGGACTACCCGAAATTCCACCTCACCATGCATTGCTATATGTGCACCCTGGCGCAGGAAGCCCTGCATCTCAACGAACACGAATCCGCCCGCTGGCTGGACACCGCGTCCCTGCACGACGTCCGCTGGCTCCCGGCCGACGAGGGCCTGCTGCCCCTGATCGAGGCGGAGTTAAAGGAGGTCTAGAGCGCTTTGCGCAGTTTTTTCGGCAGGGCGTCGCGGTTGAGGAAGAGATAGGTGGTGTTGAGGGTCATATAGTCGCGGGACATATACCAGATTCCCTGATAGTCACCCGTCTCTCCCCAGGTGTTCTTCACCATATAATAGGGCTTGCCTTCCTCGTCAACGGCCTTGCCGTAGATGAGCATCACGTGGTCGTAGGTGAACTCCCAGTCGTCCCACTGCTCCTGGCGCAGCTCCTGGGTGGGCCGGATGCCTTCCGGCAGCTGGGCCAGTCCCGTCCGGGTGAACGCTCCCGACACATTTCCGCCCCAGGCCACCGTGTATCCGGCGTCCAACGCCCGGTCCAGCACCTCCATCAACTCTTCGATAGGGATGTTGTAGCTGGGCTTCAGCCGCCATTTGTAGGGTGCCTCGATGACGAACCACTGCCGGAACGGATGGTGTGTGTAGCTCGTCAGGCTCACGTATTTGTCCAGGTCGAGGCCCAGGCTTTGGGCAAAGGACTGGGGCGTGTAGGTCTTTCCTTCGTAGACAAACGTTTCCGGGCACCGGCCCACATAGCGGTCGATGATTGCCTGGACGCTGTCGCGCCAGTGGGGGAGAGGCTCCTTGGCATCCTCCCGGACGATGCCTTTGACCATGCGCTCCAGTTCGGGGAAGAATACCTTGAAATTGGCCAGCGAGTCGCCCGTCAGCGACCCGGGGGCGGGCATGGCGTCTTCCGGGCAGATCCCGTGGTTGCGGATCACCTCCAGCACGTCGTCGCACGAGCCGCCCTCCGAGATCTGGCTGTAGCCGTGCATCCGCACGTAATGGGTGGCGTTGTCCATATAGTCCTTGTTCACCACGAACATCTCGCACAGGTCATACGTCTTCCCCATCTTGCGCAGGATCTCGCTTTCGAAGTACCCGAGGGTGCCGAAATCCCAGCAGGTGCCGCTGCGATACTGATTCTTCACGCTGGTGATCGGGAGCTCCCTGACCGTGGTGAATGTCTTCCGGAGTTCGGAGGCAATGGCTCCCTGCTGTAAGTTCTCCTGGGCCGGTGCGGGCAGGGCTACCAGCACTGTGGCGACGAGCGTCAACACGCTCTTGCGGCAATCTAGCTTCATGGGTATTCAGTACTTATCAACTACAAAGATAAGCCCTTGCGCCCATTTCCGCAAGACCCAGCCCCCCGCTCCAACAAAAAGGGTCCAGCCGACTGGCTGGACCCTTTTTGTGGAGCATAGGAGAATCGAACTCCTGACCTTTTGAATGCCATACTTTTAATCCTTTGGCATTTTTCGCCTACCGTAAGCTCCGCAAATGCTTT
>CAJOHX010000052.1 GCA_905234475.1 uncultured Bacteroidales bacterium
ATCCTTGTTTTCCAGCAGGTATGGACGAACCTCGAGACCTCGAATTACTACATTAACAACGAATCCTTAAAGAGCCTTGTATTCTATATGAATACACTCGCGGGCGCCACCTCGAATACGGTTGCGGGACAGGGAGTCGCGGCTGCCGCGTCGCTGATCATGTTCGTTCCGAACCTTGTTCTGTTCTGTATCCTTCAGAAAAACGTTATGAACACCATGGCATATTCCGGAATCAAGTAAGAGCCTAATTCTAAGAGGAAGCTATCAATGAAGAAGAAACTATTCGGATCTAGAACCGTTGCGGCGGTGATACTTCTGACCCTGTGCGCGGTCCTGGGCTGGGGGCTCTGGGCCTGGGGGATCTCTCCGGTGACGCGGCCGCTGTGGAAGGGGCTGTGGCGGGGGCTTTTCCGCGGGATGGCGTTTTTGCTCCGTCCTGCGGGAAAATTCCTGCGTTTTTTGGCGGTCCGGGGCAAAAACCTCTTTTCAAAAACGAAAAAATGGTTTACAATAATAGGAACAAAAGCAAGGGAAGCGCATCGCACGCGGAAAGGAGGCGGCAGCGATGAAATTTCGGAGCGCGGGCTGGCTGACGGCCCTGGTGCTGGCGGGCCTGATGGCCTACGGCTGCATCACACTAATGAATATGAAAACCAAAGTCGCCGAGGCCGCCAAGACCGAGGCGCAGCTCCAGTCCCAGATCGAGGCCATCCAGGAGCAGAACGCCTCCCTGCGGTACGCCATCGAAAACCAGGACGATCCCGACACCGTGGAGGATATCGCCCGGGATAAGCTGGGATTGGTCATGCCGGACGAGCGCATCTTCTATGACGCCGGGGAATAATGCTGAAAATCGAACGCCATTGTTGTGCAGTATGCCGACGGTGGCGTTTTTTTACACCTTTCGATTGTGCATCTTGCGGAAGAAATTAACGGTTTTTTCCCTGTTTGGTGTTGACTTTGGCGGCGTGGGACATTATACTATACTTAGTCGGCTAAATCGGATAGTTAGAGGAGAACTTTCGTGGAAGACACAGAGCTGTTGAGTCTGTTCACGGATATGACCCGCGTCCACACGGCTTACGTTGAGCGCAGGCTCCTGCCCCTGGGGCTCCACACCGGGCAGGGCGCCATCATCTCTGCGCTGGGCGAGTGCGGACCCTGCAGCCAGAAGGATCTGGCGGAGTACCGCCATGTCTCCGCCGCCACCATCAGCGTCATGCTGCGCCGGATGGAAAAGGGCGGTCTGGTGGTACGGTCGACGTCCGAGGACGGAAAGTGCAACCTGATCTCCCTCACAGAGGAGGGACACAGGATGTACGAGGCCCTGATCAGGGATCGGGAAGGCGAGTCGGAGCGGGTATTTGCCGGTCTGACGCCGGAGGAGATGATCGTGGCGGAGAAGATCTTCCAAACGGTGTCCCGCAACCTGGAGGGGATCAATCAAAGCGCGTAGACCTCGCGCCGGAAGGCGTCGGTTTATGATATAATCTGCGGAAAATAATATTTTTTAGGAGGAATATTCAAATGGGAAAACCTATGGCTGATTACGCCAAAATGCCTGAGCTCGAGGAGTATGCTGAATGGTTTAAGGACTTCGCTGACCTCTATCGTGAGGACGGCATCCTCCAGGTGACCTGGAAGACCCTGGACATGCCCATGCATCACTCCGGCATGGCCCACCGCGCTGTCGGCCAGCTGGCCCGCATCATCGGCATGGATATGAAGAACGAGATCATCATCTTCACCATGCTGGGCGACAACTGGATGATCGAGTCCGATCCCGACGGCTGGGAGACCTACTCTGAGCTGCCCACCCAGCGTTTCCAGCACCAGTACTTTGACGATACGAACCTGTTCAAGAACATGGCCTTCGACATCGACGTTCCCACCATCGGCGCCATCCCCGGCCCCGGCTTCCACTGGGATTCCGCGCTCCTTGCCGATCTGACGATCTGCACCGAGGACTGCGTCATGGAAGTTCCTCACGGCCAGGGCGGCCTGGTTCCCGGCGACGGCATGGGCGGCCTGTGCCAGTTCTACATGGGCGCCAAGCGCGGCAACTACTACCTCTCCACCACCCGTCAGATGACGGCGAAGGAGATGCTGGACTTCGGCTTCGTGTCCGAGGTCGTTCCCAAGGGACAGGCTCAGGCCCGCGCCTGGGAGATCGCCCGCATGTGGAAGAAGATGTCCTATGAGAACCGCACCATCATGGCCAACATCATGAAGCGCCCCGTCCGCAAGTGGCTCATGGACGACTTCAAGCTGCACACCGTCTCCGAGCAGTACGGTTCCCTCCTCCGCATCGCCGCCGGCGAGCTGGGCGACGAGAACTCCTCCCAGCAGGACGAGAAGTACATCTCCCGCGTCAACGACTGGCGTTATGCCACCACCGACATGCAGAAGCCCCAGACCTCTGAGTCCTGGGTCGAGATGCCTCACAAGGCTGCCGAGTGGTTCAAGAAGGTCGAGGCCGGCGAGATCGAGAACCCGTTCAAGCACAACGATACCCCGGGTTACTACAAGCCCTATCGTCCCGAGCCCAAGAAGTAAGTATATACATCACCCCAGAGGAGGCTCCCGCCTCCTCTGGAAGGCGTTATAAAATTTTTCATAAAGGAGAATGATTTATCATGCCCAAGGTATACTCTGGTGATCTCACCAAAATGTTCGACATCAGCGGCAAGAAGGCCATGATCTTCGGCGGCGCCGGCGGCTTCGGCAAGGCGATCGCGGAGGGTTATGCCGCCAACGGCTGCTCCGTGTGCATCTCCTCCCGCAGCGAGGCCAAGCTCCAGGATGCCGTGAAGGATATCGAGAAGGTCGCCGCTCCCGGCGTCAAGGTCATGTACATCGCCGGCGACGCGGGCGATGAGGAGTTCGTCAAGAAGGCCGTTGAGGTCGTCACCGGCCCCGATGGCATCGGCGGCTGCGACATCCTCGTGAACGCTCAGGGCATCAACAAGAAGATGTGGTCCTGGGAGATCGACACCGACTTCTTCAAGAAGATGCTCGAGACCAACATCACCTCCCTGATGCTGACCTGCAAGCACTTCGGCAACTGGATGAAGTCCAACAACATCGAGGGCGCCGAGCAGATCCCCGAGTCCGCGTTCGAGCACGGCAAGGCCAACCCCAACCAGGGCTACGGCAAGATCATCAACTTCGGCTCCGTCCGCGGCATCCGCGCTGTCGCCAACGGCGGCAACGGCAACGTCCCCTACAACAC
>CAJOHX010000053.1 GCA_905234475.1 uncultured Bacteroidales bacterium
ACAAAGAATATCCCAATTATTATCAGTAAGATATTGCGATGGATGAAATTTATTATAAACGCAAAAAGCCGATGTGTCAAAGGCTTTATAGGGTCGCCCGATGATAGAGCTAACCCTTTGGTTTATGGATGCTGGCAACTCATTGAAGGAGTGACCATTGATAATGCCCTTTTGCGTTGTCTGCGCCTGCCCTGTCATTGCGACGAGGGCGAGCAGGATGGTGATGATGGTTTTCTTGTTCATAATCTTTTCGTTTTATTGATATTCCGAGCCACAAAGTTACAAAAAGGCATAAAAATAGGCCCTTGGCTAAATCTGAAAAAGAAATGCCAAGGGCTAATGTCTCAACTTAGGTTGAGAGTTTCTACCTGTTATAGACTATTATTTGCCGCCAAACGTAATGTCACGCCGTATTTTGCTGACAGTATTTGGATGAATGTTCAAGAACGAAGCGATGTCTTGCAAGTCAAGAAATTCCACAATGCCGGGACAACGCTTCAGCAGTAACTCATAGCGTTCGAGGGGCGTGGCGCGGTGGAGGTCGGTGTAGCGGGCACGGGCCTGACTGAGTAGATGCTCAGCTATGATACTGCGCAACTCCATCTTTTCAGCGTCTTGACGGAAAAAGTCCATCAGCTGCTCGCCGCTCACCCTGAGTGGGCACCATTGCCTCGATTGTAGTCTGAGCTGGACGACTGTCGAGGCAGTTGGGATAGTCGGCCACAATCTCGCCCTCGAACGAGAACCAGGTGATGTGCTCCCTGTCGTCGCTGATGCCATACGTTACGTACTTGAAGCACCCTTCGGTGACGAAGCCGAACCACCGTGCGGGGTCGCCCTCACGCTCCAGTTGATCGCCCTTGCGGTCAGTCACCTCCTTGCCCTCGCGCTCGCAAAACTCGCGCAGCGCCTCAATATCAATACTATTTTTTCCGAATTTCTGTTCCATCGTCAGTGCTTGTTTGGCTGCAAAGTTACTAAAATTCCCACGAAAGCGTTCATAGCGAGACAAAAAATGCTATCGGGGGTGAAAGTCTGAACAAATGTTCAGGGGTTTTGTAACATTTCGGGGGTTACATCTGATACACGCGGCTCATGCCGTCGGATTCCATCGGGGCGATGGGCTGGCGGAGCAGGACAAGATAGCGAATGCCATCCGTGGAAGCGTGATGCTCGCCGTGGACAAGAAGACGTCCGTCATCTCCCTGACCGTCACGGCGCAGGACCCGAAGGTGGCCGCCGAGATCTCCGAGGAGGTGATCTCCCGCCTGCAGACCTACGTGACCAACTATCGCACGGAAAAGGCCCGGCTGGACGTACAATACTACGAGACGCTGTACGCTGAGGCGAAGGATGCTTACTTCAAGTCCCAGCAGCAGTATGCCGGCTACGTCGACCGCAACCAGGGCGTGATCCTGCAGCGCGTGAAGACGGAGCAGGAGCGCCTGCAGAACGAGATGAACCTCAACTACCAGCTGTACAACACCTGCGCCCAGCAGTTGCAGGCCGCCAAGGCCAAGGTGCAGCAGGAGACGCCGGTGTTCACCATCATCAACCCGCCGCAGGTTCCCCTCAAGCGCAGCAAGCCTTCCAAGGTGACCATCCTGTTTGCCAGTATCTTCCTCGGTGGCGTGATCGCCGCCGTCTGGATCCTCTGGGGCCGCGACACCCTCGCCAGTTTCAAGAAGAAGGATGACGAGGAGGAAGTTGAGAAAGCCGAGAAAGCGCCGGCCAAGTCATAGTGGACGAATTCATAGAGATCAAAGGTGCCAGGGTCAATAACCTCAAGAACTTGACCCTGCGGATTCCCCGCGGAAAGTTCGTGGTCGTCACGGGCATTTCCGGTTCGGGGAAATCTTCTTTGGCCTTTGACACCCTCTATGCGGAAGGGCAGCGTCGTTTCTCCGAGAGCCTTTCCTCCTACGCACGCCAGTTCCTGGGCCGGATGAGCAAGCCGGACATGGACGGCATCGACGGCATCCCGCCGGCCATCGCCATCGAGCAGAAAGTCAGTACCCGCAATCCGCGTTCGACCGTGGCCACGACCACGGAGATCTACGATTTCCTGCGGCTCGTCTTCGCCCGCATCGGGCGGACCTATTCCCCCGTGTCGGGGCAGGAAGTCCGGCGCGACTCCGTGCAGGACGTCCTTTCCTGGCTCGCCGGGGCGGGGAAGGGGACCTTCCTCATTCTCTCCGACCTGCGCTGGGACGGGCGCGAGGACCGCGTGGAGCTGCTTTTGCAGCTGAAGGAGGACGGCTACAACCGCCTCTATGTTGACGGCGCACCGCTCAAGATCGACGACGCCCTCCGGCAGGGCCCGGACACGCTGTCCGGCGCCTGGCTGCTGTTGGACCGCGTGCGTCTGTCGGGCGCACCGGAGGGCGACACCCGCACGCGTCTGCTCTCTTCGGTCGCGGATGCTTTCTCCCGCGGTGACGGGCGGATGGCCGTGGCGGCGGAAGACGGCTCGCTGAAGCATTTCAGCAACCGCTTCGAACTGGACGGTATCACCTTCCGCGAGCCGGACGAGTACCTCTTCAGCTTCAACTCGCCGCTGGGCGCCTGCCCGACCTGCGGCGGCCTCGGC